>JAPLSY010000015.1 GCA_026398415.1 Kiritimatiellota bacterium
CCGGTGGTCGGCGCCAGCGGATTGTAAGCCAGTTGCGTCGCCTCACCTGCCGCCATGGCCGTCGAGCCCAAGGCCGAAAATAATAAAAGCGCGGCAATCATTTTCCGCGCCGGCGACAGCAAATATTTTTGTCCTGACAAGTACGAATGGATTTTCATTGCAGTCGTTCTCCCGTACTGATGAACCATCGAAACGCTTTTGTTCTTCGCACCTGTCGCTGTGTTGTTTTTCATGCGGTCATTACCTTTTTTCTTTTTGGTTCCGGTTCTTTTGGTTCCGGTTCTTTTGGTTCCGGTTCATATGAATTTAAGCATAGAAGAAATAAAAATGCCAAGCACTCTGGTTCTACAATTTGTAGAAGAACATCCTATGATTTCACCGTTTTTCCGTGCAATAACCGCATTGACTATGCATGAACGGGCAAAGCAAAAGACAGGGCGGCAGGCGTAGCAATTGCGCCAGAAGGTTCAAATCAGCCATGCTGGGGAAGCGCCGGCCTTTTTCCCAATGGTCCCATGTTGAAAAGGAAACGCCCAGTTCAGCGGCCGCGCACTTAATCGGAATGTCGCGCTGTTCGCGCCAGGTGCGTAAACGATTGGCAAGCAACACCCCGGCAGAGGATGAAATTTCAGAGACGGTTGAATGTGCTGGCTCCGGCATGATGATCCCAAAAAACAAAAAGGGCGCGAACTCCTGTCCGTGCCTCACTTTGGGTACCACCAAGCACCCATCCAGAAACACAAGACAAAAGCCGCGCCCCTTATGGGCGCGTCCCTGTCAGTGTCATTTCCGGATAAAAAACTTGGTGGTTTCAAAGTGAAACGACGACTGCGTGAACGCAGATTATGTTTGTATTTTGCCCGTTCCACGGCCAAGTTGCCGCGGCTTAGGCATCAATCATTATTTATTTTCGTAATAAAAAGCCTTGTCAATTCTTTTTCCTTAGCGATTCCAGACGGAAATTCGCCAGAATCTTTTTGCGCTCAACCGTGTAATTGCCCTCTCCTGTCTCGTACTGGGACATGAATGCAACTGCGCCTCCGCAACCGAGCTTTTCAATGAGCGCCTGAAACCCCAGCTCTGCGGTTTTACGCGGTGTCCGATACGTAGTTGTAGTCATTGTACATGCTCCTTTAACAAATCAACAGGATTGATGATTGCCACTTTAACACGACCTTGCCGCTCAAGAATGGCGTCGTCACAGGTCACAAAATAGTCCAATTTAAGATTTTCCGCAAACGCCAAATGAAGCGCATCCATATCCATGAAACCCAAACCGCGTATCTCAAAAGCTCTGACCAAGACAGCTTCGGTGAGGGGCGCAGGACGGCCAAATGAGGTCATTAGTGTCGCCACCCGATTTTTTCGCCAAGCCTTCGGATTGCGATCATTTTCAAGCACCAACGCCATCGAGATGAAAATCTCTATATCACCGATATGCGCCAAATCGAAAATCCGCATGATAGCTTGCGACTCAATCCAAATGCGATCATTCGATTGATCGTCAAAAGGCCTTTTCCAGACACACATGTCGATATAAAGTTTCATGGCTATTGTTCAATAAATAGCGCGCTATTCAGTCCACAATGTAAGCCCGCAAGCAACCGAGCACAAGCTTAAAAAACTTTTTTTACAAGCCCTTTATGCCCGAAGGATTGCCGATATTGCCAGCATCCGCACCTTGACGCACCGGCCCCGGTTCACCAGTCCGGGACTCTAAATCGGTCGCTTTTTCCTGACACAGTCAATCTTAAACATCAGAGCGATAACACCGAAACGGACTTATCGCCCGGAATAAAAAAGCGCTCATCCCACTATGAAACATAGAGGAAAGAGCGCGGCATAAATCCAGAACCAGAAACAGCATCCACGCACCACACCGATTTGCAAAACCGCATCCGTGCGGAGCGTGGAGGAAGGAAACTTTTGACCCAGCATAAGAAACTTTTACCATAGCAACACCCCGAAAAAGAGTTTTCAGAAATAGGCTTTGAATGATAAAGACAAAACGGAAACGGCTTTTTTCAATTATTTTACAGCCTCACTTGCCCCAGAGTCAAGGCCAGTTAAGCTGTCGCCTGATAAACGTGCCGACATCCTCCAATCGTCCTGAACATCTCATTGACTTCATCACCAATTGAACACACATCTTTTTTCACCCTATCCACCATGCCCAAGTTAAGCCTCAATTGTAATAATCGCCCTGGTCTATCTCTCCGCAACTTCACGGGCTTGACCTCTGGACGCGCTGGGCAGGCCATGGCAATGGGAGCCTGTCCCGCTTTATATTTTAATTCCATTTCCTGTTGCGTCGTATCCGGTAGCTTGATGTTCCAGTATTCACTCCTTCCCTTGAACGAGTACTTGAGAATATAGGTAGCCATCGCAAAGGACTTGACGAAATCGAACGGTTCTGACCACATATTCCCGGCTATCTCTCTCCACTCATGATTCGCCACCACGCATGAATCGTTTTTTGTATTCCCGACGACGACGTGAAGGTGGGTTCCATTATTTCGCCTGTTCGGTTCTATCACGTAGATATATGCCCAGTGAGGATGACACTTGGCAACGTATTTTTCAAATCCACGCGCCAATCTGTCGCCTCTCCATTCGTGATCGTCATCGGTCGTAAAACATGCCCACCAATCCCATTCAAATGCCTGGTGGAGCATCCAACCAGCGAGCCCCTTAGCCATCCTTTCAGCCATCGTCAAATTTCGCACGTCATTGATCGAGTCGTATTGATAGGCATATAAGTTTCTCATATCAAAATACCTTCTTATCTGGATGATCTATTTTTGACACACCAAGGGCTTCAAGATTGTGCCCCGGCCAAGCCCGCCCTGCGGGCGGGCTTGGCCGGGGCGCCCTCTACACTACTTGCCTTTAATCATAAAGGCAGTTATCAAGGGACTACGAACACTACACCAACAAAGGCGTGGACAAGGAAGGGGCAGCGCGCCCCAATTCCATGGCAACGTGTACAATAATTCATCGGCTACCCCCTGCCACGGAACGGATGATGGCGAGAATTGCGTCCTTTAACGGGGCAGGGAGAGTCGGCCAGGCGAGAAGAATGATTGACAACCGCTTATCGTGTGACAGTATGTGTGACAGCGCAGTCTTTTCGACCGCATGAACATTGGGTTGTATCGCAGGTTCAAGCCCTGCACGGCCCACCCTCCTATACTGCCTTCTGACAGGCATTTATACTAGCAGACGTTTCAGCACTCTTAAATGCCTTTTTGTCGCCATATTGTCGTCGGCCAAGATGCAAAGGCCTGTTCGTCAAGGCCTCTTCTTCCGCGTTAGAAATAATAGGCCGTGTTGACTGTAAGATAAATCTGCTGTTCCCAGGCATTGACGACTTTCTCAACCAGTATTTGTTTGTTGGTATACTCCCGCCCGAGATCGTAGCCGCGCCCGAATATATAGTTAAGCCCCACGTTGAGTGCGACATTTTTAATTTCCCGGCCGATACTGAACGTCAACCCGTAGGTATCCACGTTGGCAGAGGCGACGTTGCTTTGTCGATCAACTTCCGGAACCGAAGAAAAGCCGGTGTAAAAACCGGCCCGCACGGGATATATTTTCCAGAAATAATATTCGCCGCCGATATTGACATCCAAAACGGATTGACGAATGACGCGCGTCGAGGCAGATTGCTGATCGGTGCCCTCCCATTGCTGTAGCGTTGAACTGGTCGGCAGATGATAGGTCAAGTCCACGCCGTAGGCGTAATCTCTCTGTACCTGACGACCAATACCGAAGGCGATTTCCAGCGGCAGTTTGCTTTCTGTGTTAACATCTTCCGTATAATAATAGTTATTTGATACTATACCGCGTCCTAAAATATGTTCCGATATCTTGCCGTTGTCATAAATATGCGCCGTCGGCGACTGCAGATTCAAGCCGATATTCCAGTTATAGCCCGGCCGGTACTGCAGGCCGATCATGCCCAATAGCTCGACGTCGTTGAACTTGCGTCCGCGCGCATACGAGGCGTCGAAATCCTCGTAAAATACGCTGACGGATTCGTTAAATGAGCGATATAACCCGAAGACGGATGCACCGATAGACAGGCTCGGGGTAACTCGATAAGCCGCCGAAGGTCCGACCCAGAGGGTTTGATCATCCGTGCTGAATTGGTAAAGGTGCTCGCTGTTGTTGTAAGCCATAATTTCGCTGTATGAGGAACGGTCCGGAACGAAGACCGATACAGCCAGCGATAGATTGGAACCATATTTATAGATGCCGCCCATCGAAGCGGGTATAGTGACAAAAGAGTCGCTTTGGACATCTTCGCCGGGAAACAGGCCGTTGTCCACTTTATACCGCTGAAAGCCATACAGGTTGGCCGAAAGCGACACGGAATTGGCTTTGACTTCGGTCAGGCCGGCGGGATTATAGTAACAGGCGTCCACGGAGTCGGCGATGGACACCACGGCGCCACCCATGCCTGCCGCACGATCGCCTACAATATAAGTCTGATATTTGCTGTCATTGGCCCATGCCGCCGAGGCCGTTACTAATCCCATTGCCAGCATCCGCACAAATATCCTTTTTGTCATGTCCTATCTCCTTTTGTTTTACTTCGCTTTTGTTTGGGAATCGAAAATTCTTGCACTGTTATCTTGATTAAGCCGCTGATCCATTCCCAATCTTCAAATGCATCTTCTATCAGAAAATACAACTTGGCTCCAGGATACGGTGCAGCTTCAACAATATCGCCAATATACAACCATCAGCCCCCTTCCATTGACGACTAAGGTAGAATTGCCACCACTCCATCATCCAGATCATAACGTGCACCGACAACAGTCAAGGCGCCTTTCTTGACCAATTCCCCCAAGATCGGCGACGAGGACTTCAACTTCTGAACAACCATAGTGACATTGGCTCTGACGGCATTGTCCAGTAGATCGCCGGGTTGCTTCTTGGCATTGTCCACGGCTGGCTGGATGGCTTTGACCAAGCTGCCGATGTGCCCGGGAGTCTCACCACCCTTGATCGCGGCTTCCACAGCGCCGCATCGCTCGTGACCAAGGACCATAATGTATTTGACGCCTAAGTGTTCCACGGCATATTCGAGACTGGCCAAAGTCGCATAGTCCAGGATGTTACCAGCTAAACGTATGACAAACAGATCACCCAATCCTTGATCGAAGAGGATCTCCGGAGGCACTCTAGAGTCAGCACAACTCACGATTGCTGCAAAGGGATGCTGCTCTTTAGCAACTTCCGTGCGACGCTGGGGTGTCTGGTTCGGGTGCGACAGTCTTGCATCAACATATCGCTTGTTCCCATCCATCAATTTCTGCTGGGCCACATCACCGCTGATGGCCGAGCCCTCCGTGGCGACCATGGCGCCGGCACAGAAAGACATCAGCACAATCAGGCCGATCAACACCGCTATTGTTCTTTTCATAATTTTCATCCTATAATTGGACGTTACAAATTTAAACCGATTTGTTTCGCGAACAATGTTTTCTTTGATTTCAAGCCTCAACCCGCCCACAGGCACCACGCTCTTCGCCGTCTCGTCTGGTTGAGTTCAAAAAGAGCAAGCATCTTCCGTTATCATGCGCAATCGGTGAAAATTATCGACAAGCCATTCTTTTTGCGGAACAGAATCCGGATTTCGATACCGGTTATTTCCCAGAAGCCAGAAATGCTTATTGCCAATAAATGTTTTTTCCAAAACCAGCCATTGTTGACGCGCGGTTAGGACATCAACCATTACGTTGTCTGGTGAAGCAGCATCCAAAAGCATTAATACCGGTCTTTGTGAAGAAAATAAAAAGCAGGTTTCGAAAATGGAACCCACATTCTGCGAACGTATCCCATAAAAAATCAGCAGGCCGGAGGTGTTTTCGCCAAGCGCATAGCCATAAAGCATCGAGTCGGGGCGCTCATATTTACAGATGAGGGCACAAAGCGGGCGCGAACTTTTGATTTCATTCAGGCTCTTTTCGAGGAAAAGCCCAAACACGGTTCCGGCGCCAATTGGAAGCAGAGCCGCCCAGCGCCAATAGGTCCGCCAGCTCCGTTTCAATAAAAAAAACAGGGCTGTAAAGCTGATTATACCCAACATCAGACTACCGATCAGTCTGGAACAGGTTAATTGATGATCCATGACATATGGCATCAATGGCAGGGTTGTCGCAAGCAGGCCGCAACATACAACAAACATAATCGTCAATAACCATGTCCAGCGTGGCGCCGGACGATTTTGAAAGGAGTGCTCTACCCAGGCCCCCGCCGCAATGGCGAATGGCGGCAGAAGCGGTAAAAAGTAGTTGTCATCCTTGGACCCCGCCGCCGACAGTACAATAAACATGGCGCAAGCCCATGCGCCGATCCATGTCCAGAACGGGCGTTCCTCGAAATTATTTTTCCATCGCTTTGCAACAATCCATACACCGCAGGGAACAAGCAGCGTCCATGGCAACGGCGCAATAAATAAATAAGGAATATAATACCAAAAATTAGCGGCCGGACCATAATATCCCGTGAAACGGTAAACATGATTCGTGATGAAAAACGTCCTGAAATACGACTCGCCCCCAGTATGCCATAACGCCAGAAACCAGCTTCCAGCGATTAGCAAAACAATTAAAAAACCTGCCAGCGGACGTGCAATTTTTAACAATAACCCGTTTTTTAAGATTGCCATGTAAAACAGCATGGCTCCAATTATCAGCACCGGTCCAACCAACCCCTTGCAGAGAAACGCCAGCGCAATACTTCCGTATAAGATGACCGCTCGCGATCCTGAGAAGACCTTCTCCTTCTGGGCAGTGATCAGGGCCGTCATCGCCGCCATGATAAAAAACATCAACCCATTATCAATTGTCGCGTTATGACCGATCTGCATAAACAGGTACATCGTACCAAGACTGACTGTCGCCGCAGATGCTCCCAAAGGCGACAAACCCTGGCGGGCAAGCACAAACATAAGAATCAGAATTCCCAGAGTAAAAATAAAAGCCGGAATTCGCACTGCCCAGTCATGATAACCGAATAATTTCAGACAAGAAGCGATTGCCCACGTGTAAAGAGGCGGCTTTTCCAAAAACAACGTGCCATTGAGATATGTGGCCGTCCAATTCCCATTTTCAATCATTTCCCGAGCGATCCCCGCTTCTCGCGCTTCAGTCGGTCTCCATAAATCATGACCAAAGGTTCCCCAGATATATAGCGGAAGAACAATGATTAAAGCTGCGATCAGATAACGAACCATCTTATATTTTCCTTTCAGGACAGATTCATTTAATAATCTGTATTATTCATTTTTCCGGAATAGGTGACTGCAATTTCGCCGCGGATGGCGCCGGCGAGTGGTTGAAGTCAAAGGTTTAAATCATTCACGGCCAAACAGGCTTCATACAGAACATGGCAAAGAACTGCGCCCAAAATTACACCTGCTTTCGCATCTCATGTCTCGCGCCCAATATCGGCACCCAATGCGCGCAGGCGTTCCTCCACGCGCTCGTAACCGCGGTCAATCACTTCGGCATTGTTGATGACGCTCGTGCCCTTGGCGCAGAGCGCGGCAATCAGGAGCGCCATGCCGGCGCGGATGTCGGGGCTGGAGACGGGAATGGCATGCAGGCTCGCGGGCCCGATCACCACCACGCGGTGCGGGTCGCACGGCACCAGCCGCGCGCCCATGTCGATGAGCCGATCCACGAAATACATGCGGCTTTCAAACATCTTTTCGAAGAACAGCACCGTACCTTGCGCCTGCGTACCGGCCACAATCGCCACGCTCATGAGATCGGACGGAAAATTCGGCCAGGGCCCATCCTCGATCTTGGGCACGGCCAGCCCCAGCTCGGAACGCACGCGCGGCCGGCGCCGCGATACAAGCTTGAGACCCCCCTCGTCGAGCGTCAAGGCCATGCCCAGCGTCTGAAACGGGCGCAGGACCGGGGCCATATCCTGCCGCGACACGGGGGCAATCGTCAGGTCACCGCCTGTGACCGCCGCCGCCGCGAGAAAACTGCCGATTTCAATGTGATCCGGCGCGACATCGTGGGCGGTCCCATGCAGACTCTCCACGCCTTCCACACTGATCCGATTAGTGCCCAGCCCGGTAATCCGCGCGCCCATCTTCATAAGCAGGCTTCCCAGATCCTGCACGTGCGGCTCACAGGCCGCATTAAACAGGGTGGTCGCACCCGGCGCCAATACGGCGGCCATCAGTATGTTTTCGGTCGCCGTGACGCTGGCCTCATCGAGCAGAATATCGGCCCCGCGCAGGGTCTGCCGCCGGAAAGTAAAATGTTCGCCGCCGGTAATTTCAATTCCCAACGCGCGCAGGCCCAAAAGGTGCGTATCCAACCGCCGCCGACCGATGACGTCCCCGCCGGGCGGATAGATCACCGCGCGGCCATGCCGCGCGACCATGGGCCCGGCAAATAAAATGGAGGACCGCACCTTGTGGCAGAGTTCACGACTGAGACGGCGCTTGCGGATGCCTCGGGCGCATAGACGAACGGTGCGCTCCTTCTGATTCACGCTGACCCCGAGTTCGGCCAGGATGGCCAGCATGGTGGCGACATCCTCGATCCGGGGCACATTGCGCAGTTCGAGTTCCTCATCGGTCAATAGACAGGCCGCCAGCATGGGCAGGACGGCATTCTTATTGCCTGCCGGCTGGAACACTCCGCCGATCTTGCGCCGACCATTGATGATGAAGCGTGCCATAGACAGCCCTACTTCCCCGCGATCATCTCGCGGGCTATACGGGCAATGTTTTCGGTGGTAAAGCCGTATTCCTTTGCCAGCACTTTGTAAGGCGCCGAGGCCCCGTAGTGGTTGAGCCCGAATACGCGGCCTTTGGAGCCCACGTATTTTTCCCAACCCATCGTTATGCCCGCCTCGATGGCCAGGCGACAACGGCAATAGGGCGGCAGAACGGCCTTCTTGACCTTGTCGGACTGTTTCTCGAACAGTTCCCAGGACGGCATGCTCACCACCCTGACTTTAACGCCGTCCTTCGCGACCTCGCGGGCAGCATCCAGTGCCAGCGGCACTTCGGAGCCCGTGGCAATCAGAATGATCTGCGGCCGGCCGGAAGCGCTCTGCCAGAGCACATAGGCGCCCTGCTCCAGTTTGTTCGCCTTCGGGAACTGCGTGCGGTCAAGCACCGGTAGATTCTGGCGGGTCAGCAGAATGGCGGTGGGGCCTTCCGTGTTTTTCAGCGCAGCGATCCAGGCAGCGCCGGTCTCGGTCGGATCGGCCGGACGAATGACCGTCATATTCGGCAGGATCCGCAGCGCCATGGTGTGTTCCACCGGCTCGTGCGACGGTCCATCCTCGCCCACGTAAAAACTGTCGTGGGTCAGGATATAAATCACGGGCAGTTTCATGATACAGGCCAGGCGGATTGATGGCCGGAAATAATCCGAAAACACAAAGAAGGTGGCTCCGTAGGCACGGAACCCGCCGTGGAGCGCGATCCCGTTCAAAACCGCACCCATAGCGTGCTCGCGAATGCCAAAATGGAAATTACGGCCACGGAACGAGTGCGGCTTGATGTCGCCCTCGCCATCCATTATCGTGCGGGTACTGGGTGCCAGGTCGGCTGAACCGCCCACGAGATACGGCACCGCCTTGGCTAATTTCTGGATTACCGTATGGGACGCGTTGCGCGTGGCCATCGGCTTGGCCGGATCGAATACCGGCAGACTCTTTTCCAGGTCCATCGGAAGCGCAAGCGTCTGGGCGGCGTCCCAGGCGGCGGCCTTATCCGGGTGCTTGGCGCGATATTGCTGGAAGGCAGTCTGCCACCGGGCCTCAACCGCCTGTAGTTCGCGAGCACGCGCCGCAAAGAGTGCGCGTACTTCATCCGGCACAAAAAAGTCCTGGTCTTCCGGTAAACCCAAAGCTTTCTTGGTGGCGCAAACTTCCTCGGCCCCCAAGGGGGCGCCGTGTGATTCGGAAGTTCCGGCCATGTGCGGACTACCCTTACCGATCGTGGTATGACCGATGATGAGCGTCGGCCGCTGGGTCTCGGCCCGGGCCTGCGCGAGGACCTGGTCCAAGGCGGCAATATCATGGCCATCCACTTCCAGTACGTTCCAATGATAGCCCTCGAAGCGCTTACGGACATCGTCGCTATAAGCCAAGTCCGTGGCGCCTTCAATTGTGATCCGGTTGCTATCGTAGAAAAATATGAGCTTGTTAAGCCCCAGGTGACCCGCCAGGGAAAACGCCTCGTGGGAAATGCCTTCCATGAGGTCGCCATCACTGCAGATGCCATAGGTATAGTGGTTCACGATCGTCTCGCCGGGCATGTTGAAACGCTCGGCCAGCATGGCTTCCGCCAGCGCCATGCCTACCGCGTTACCGCAACCCTGGCCCAGGGGACCGGTGCTCGTTTCGACGCCCGGGGTCATCCCGTGTTCCGGGTGGCCCGGCGTGCGACTGCCCCACTGGCGAAACAGCTTGAGTTCGTCAAGTTTAAGGTCATAACCGGCCAGATGCAGGAGGCTATAGAGGAGCATACAGCCGTGCCCCGGGGAAAGGATGAAGCGGTCGCGGTCGGCCCAAGCCGGGTTGGTGGCACAGTATTTCAGGTGCTTAAGGAACAGTACGGCGGCAAAATCGGCCGTGCCCATGGGCATACCCGGATGGCCGCTATTGGCCTTCTGCACGCCATCCATGGCCAGCCCGCGAATCGTATTGGCAACCAGTGACAGGTTCATTCCATTTCCTCCGATAATTGATAGGTTCGTTACAAAAACGCTGTTATCATAAAGACACGTAAAAAAAATGCAAGGCTGGGTATTCATTTTCCGCCATAAGAAACTTGTCAGGCGAATGGGAAGCTGATACTGTCCGATCGGTTTTCCGTTTCCTCCGGGCAAAGGCCTTTAACATCCATAGCTCATCATGAAAATATTAGTCATCAATGCGGGCAGTTCGTCGGTCAAATTCAATTTATACGAAAGCTCCGGCGAAAAACTGCTGGCCAAGGGGCTCATCGAGCGAATCAATGCACCGGACACGCGGCTGAAGTATTCCAATCACCGCGGGCAGAAGATGGAAAAGGATATTTCGGCCAATTCCTCCGAGGCGGCTATTTCCGAAGCATGCCTCGCGCTGATGGATAAAAAAACGGGCGTGATCGGCAACCTGATCGAGATCGAGGGCATCGGACACCGCGTGGTGCACGGCGGCGCGACCATCAGCGGCGCGGTCAAAATTTCGGCCGCCATCAAACAAGTAATCCTGGATTGTTTCTCGCTGGCGCCGTTGCACAACCCGCCTAACTACGAAGGCATCGAAGCGTGCGAGCACCTGTTCCCGAACGTGCCCATGGTGGCTGCGTTCGATACCGCCTTTCACCAGACCATGCCGAGCGCCGCATATACCTACGCCATCCCCAGGGACATCGCCGACAAAAACCAGATCCGGCGCTACGGATTTCACGGCACTTCGCATCAGTTCGTGGCCGTCAAGGCCGCCGAAGTCCTGGGTCGCGACTTCGATTCGCTCAAACTCATCACGGCGCACCTGGGCAACGGCTGCAGCATCACGGCAGTCAACCGCGGCAAGGTGACGGATACCAGCATGGGCCTGACCCCGCTGGAAGGCCTGGTCATGGGCACACGCTGCGGCGACATTGATCCGGCCGTCGTCATCTTCCTGCGCCGGCTGGGCTACAGCCTGGACGAAGTAGACCGCCTGCTCAACAAGGAGAGCGGATTGCGGGGATTGGCCGGCATCGGCAGTAACGACATGCGCGATATTTTGCAGGCCATCGCGAACGGCTCGGCGCCGGCCAAGCTGGCGCTGGACGTGTTCGTGTACCGGCTGGTGAAATACATTGGCGCTTATGCCGCCGTGTTGAACGGATTCGACGCCTTGATTTTCACAGCCGGTATTGGTGAAAACGTGCCACTGGTACGCGCAATGGTCTGCGAGCAACTGACGTATCTGGGCATTCACTTGGACCCGGCGCTGAACAAGGCCAATGCGCTCACCATTTCGCGCAAGGGCAGCCTGCCGACCGTGCTGGTCATTCCCACCAATGAGGAACTGATGATTGCGCGGGAAACCCTGCGGATTCTTATGTCGTAATCGAGTCACAGTCATGGAATTAACCGCGGACAGCACGGACCTGCCCGCAGTGCTACAGCGTTGCAGGCGGGTGGGCACGGATAAAAAACCGAATGACATCCGCGAAATCCGCGTCATCAGCGGTTAATAATTTATCTTAGGAACCACCATCATGTCAGAAACCGTATTGGAACGCATCCGGAGCAAAGCAAAGGCACTCAACCGCAAAATCTGTCTGACGGAGAGCGACGATATCCGCAATCTGCAGGCAGCCGCCAAGCTGACGCAGACGGGGTATGCCCAACCCATACTGGTAGGCAACGCCGAGGCAATCCTTAAATTGGCCCGCGACAACCGGATTGCGCTGGACGGAGTGGAGTTAGCGGACGTGCTCAAACACCCGCGGCTCAACGATTATATCGCGAAGCTCGTGGAACTTCGCCAGGCCAAGGGGCTCACCGAGATCCAGGCGCGTGCCTGGATCAAGGACACCTGCGTCTTCGCGGCGGCCATGGTCTGCGCGGGCGACGCACACGGGTATGTTTCCGGCGGCGGCAACTCCAAGGGCTATAACCATGACACCGCCTCCAAAACCCGGCCGGCGCTCCAGCTCTTTAAGACCGCGCCCGGCATCAAGATTGCCTCGTCCTATTTCATCATGCAGATGTGCGATCCGCGCTGGGGATTTAACGGCGCCCTTTTTTACGCCGACTGCGGACTTAACATCAACCCCACCGCCGATCAACTGGCCGAAATTGCCGTGACCACGGCGCGCACCTACCAGACACTCACCGGCGACGAACCACGCGTTGGTATGATCAGTTGTTCCACGAAAGGCTCCGCAAAGGACCCGATCGTGGATAAAGTGATCGCGGCCACGGCCAAGGCCCAGCAACTGGCGCCGGAACTGAAGATTGACGGCGAATTCCAGTTCGATGCCGCCGTCATCCCCGAAGTGGCCGCCAAGAAAGCGCCGCTCTCCGCCATCGCCGGACGATGTAATGTGCTCATCTTCCCAGACCTCAACTGCGGCAACACAATGTATAAAGCCACCGAGCGACTGGCCGGCGCCATTGCCATCGGCCCGCTGGTACAGGGTTTGCGCCGCCCGTTCAACGATGTATCGCGCGGCTGTTCCGCCAACGATATCGTGGATTGCGCCGCCGTGGCCGCGATCACCGAGTGGAGCGAGTAAGAAATGTAGAATTAAGAATGCAGAAAAAGTTTAGATCATTCTAAATTCTGCAATGCTTAATTCTGCATTCTACATTCTGCATTCTTCATTTCTTCATTTCTTCACACGATCAGCATGCAGTCGCCGTAGCTGTAAAAGCGATATCGCTCCCTGATCGCCTCCGCGTATGCGCGCAAGATCAATTCACGTCCGGCCAAGGCACTGACCATCATCAGCAGACTGGAAGAGGGCAGATGGAAATTGGTCAGGAGCGCATCCACCACCCTGAACTTATAAGGCGGGTAAATAAACAGGTCGCTGCGGCCCTGTGAGGCCACCACGGCGCCGTGGGCCGTCACCGCGCTGTGTTCCGCCACGGAGTCGTGGTCCACCACGGATTCGTGGTCCGCTGCCACGGTTTCCAGGGTGCGCACAACCGTACTGCCGACCGCCACAATCCGTCCCTTGGCCGCGCGGGTTTCGCGAATAAGCCGCGCCGTGACTTCCGGCACCGTGTAGCGTTCCGCATCCACCCGGTGCTGTTCCACTTCGGCAACGGTTACCGGCTTGAACGTGCCCGGTCCAACGTGGAGCGTCACGGCGGCGCGGTGGACACCGTGCTGTTCCAATGTGGTCAAAAGCGCCTCGGTAAAATGTAAGCCGGCCGTCGGCGCGGCCACGGCGCCGGGGTTACGGGCATAGATGGTCTGATAACGCTCGCGATCCACCGCGCGTTGCATGGCATTGGCAGACGTTCGCTTAATGTAGGGCGGCAGGGGTGGCATGCCGTCGGTTTCGAGGATTTCCAAAAGCGGACGCTTATGCCGGAATCGGAGCGTTACGCGTCCCTCGTCTTTAACCGCCAGGACTTCCGCCTGGACCTGGCCTCCGGCTAATTCCAACCGAGCGCCGGGCTTTGGATGCCGGGCACGCAGGAGCGCCTCCCAGATGCCGGGCGCCGTTTCCTCGATCAGCAGGATTTCCACACGTCCACCTACGCCAAGGCTTCGGTGGACAGGCCCGCCGGTGGCGATTTTATGGCCATACAGACGAGCGGGGATGACGCGCGTATCGTTCACCACCAGCAGATCGCCCGGGCGGAGAAACGCCGGAAGGTCGGCCACCCGCCCGTGATCGAATGTACCCGTGGCGCGCTGAATAACCATCATCCGGGCCTGAGCACGGTCAGAGGATGGTTGCTGGGCAATCAGCTCCGGCGGCAGGGAATAGTAAAAGTCCGAAGTTTTCATAAATATAAAAAAATACTTATTGACTTACAATAAACGGTTGATTACTATATGAGAAGTAAATTAACGCTGAATAAAAGCACGGTAAACATTGGCGATCTAAACTGATCCATGAGGAGGAAGACATCATGAAATGCATCTGGCGAAAGATTTCTAAACGTGCGTTCACGCTGGTGGAATTGCTGGTGGTGATCGCCATTATCGCCATTTTGGCCGGTTTGCTCCTGCCAAACCTGGGCGATGTGCGCGAAAAGGCCCGCCGCGTTAACTGTCTTTCGAACCAGAACGGCATCTGGAAAACCATTTCGGCCTGGGGCCTGAATCCGTCCGACTCCTTCCGCCCGAACTTCCCGAAAAGCAATCTGGCCAGCACCAATGGCGCCATTACCTTGGAAGGCGGCGTTACGCCGGAAATGTTCATTTGCCCCACCGCCGCCGGGGATTATGGCATTAAGCCCGCAGGCACACTGGTTCAAATATCATCCGTCAACAGCTGTTATAATTATTTTTCCGGGCGCTCCTCGGCCGATGGCGACAAAGTCATTATCTGTGACATGAACGGACCGAATTCCAGAGCTGGAGCCGCTCTGGCCCCGGCCTTCACCAACTGGGGTGGCAATCATCGCAAGGGCATAGTTAATCAGGGTGGCAACCTCATAAAAGTGGCCGGTCAGGGTATGTGGGTGGCCTGCACGAACGTATCTGGCGAAGGGAATTACATAACTAACATCATAGTTACAAACGCCTTCGGCGGCATGGCCAGCGAAACCAATATTATGATGTATTAGGCGGTTAATCAGGCCGCTTCCCCGCACCGCTGCGGTTCTATTTGCCGGCGTCTCGACCTCTCAGGAAGTCGAGACGCCGGCATTTTTCATCATTGACAGCCGAATCTGACCTGCTAATCTTGCCCGCTTTGTGCAATTCGAAAAACCCGATCATTCAAGGAGAATCCCACCATGCCAGTCAAGAAGCCCGCGAAGAACGTAAAGAACAAGAAATATGTGTATTTGTTCGGACCCGGCCGGAAGAACACCGAAGGCAACGCCAGCATGAAGAACCTGCTGGGCGGCAAAGGCGCCAACCTGGCGGAGATGTGCCTGCTGGGTTTGCCGGTGCCCGCCGGCTTTGCCATCAGCACTGAATGCTGTGTGGATTTCTTCAAGAACAAATCTAAATTCCCGGCCAGTCTTAAGAAGGAAGTCGAATCGGCGCTGGCCAAGACGGAAACGCTGATGGGCATGAAGTTTGGTGACGTGCAGAACCCATTGCTGGTATCCTGTCGCTCCGGCGCGCGCAAATCCATGCCCGGCATGATGGAAACGGTCCTCAACGTGGGACTCTGCTCGCGCACAATTCCCGGCCTGATTGCCAAGACCCGCAACGAACGTTTTGTTTATGACGCCTATCGGCGGCTGATCATGATGTATTCCGACGTCGTCATGGAAAAGTCCGAAGGTCTTGAGCCGGCCGAAGGCAAGGGCATCCGCAGGCAGTTGGACGAAATGCTTAATACGGTGAAGAAGCAGAAAGGCTACAAGGCCGACACGGACCTGACCGCCGACGATCTCAAGATCCTCGTCGAAGAATTCAAGCAACGCGTCCAGCAGGTGCTTGGCCGACCGTTCCCCGATGATGCCATGGAGCAATTGTGGGGCGGCATTGGCGCCGTGTTCAAGAGCTGGAACGGCAAACGCGCCATCTCCTACCGGCGCATCGAAGGCATTCCCGACGAGTGGGGCACGGCGGTCAACGTCCAGGCAATGGTCTTCGGCAATATGGGCAACACTTCGGCCACCGGCGTAGCCTTCAGCCGCAACCCCGCCACCGGCGAACATAAATTTTATGGCGAATGGCTGGTTAACGCCCAGGGCGAAGATGTCGTGGCCGGCACCCGCACACCCAGCCCGCTGAACGAAGCCACCAAGAACGAGCAGAACGTGCACCTGGACTCGCTTGAAAAAGCCATGCCGGCGCTATACCGCGAGCTCGACGGCATCCAGAAGAAACTCGAGAAGCATTACCGCGACATGCAGGACATCGAGTTCACGATCCAGGCCGGCACACTCTATATGTTGCAATGCCGCGTGGGCAAACGCACGGGCACGGCGGCCTTGAATATGGCCATGGACATGGTGGCCGAAAAATTGATCTCCGCATCGGAAACCGTCATGCGGGTTGCGCCCGCCCAGTTGGACGAGCTCCTGCACCCGATCGTCAGTCCCGCCGCGGAAAAAACCGCCCAGGTGCTGGCCAAGGGCCTGCCGGCCGGCCCGGGCGGGGCCGTGGGTCAGCTCGTGTTCACGGCTTCGGCCGCCGTGGAATGGGTCAAGGCCGGGAAGAAAGTCATCCTCCTGCGCGAGGAAACTAACCCGGAAGATGTGGAAGGCATGCAAGCGGCCGTTGGCATTTTGACGGCGCGCGGCGGCATGACCAGCCATGCGGCGCTCGTGGCGCGCGGCTGGGGTAAATGTTGTATCGTCGGTGCCGCAGCTTTGCATGTTAACGCGGAAGCTCGGACCCTGACCGTCGCCGGCCAGACATTCAAGGAAGGCGATTGGGTCACGCTGAACGGAACGCGTGGTTACGTGTATGCCGGTCAGCTTTCGATGATTGACGCTTCGGAAAATCCGCGCTTCCAACACTTCATGAAGATCGTGGATAAGTTCCGGACAATGGGCGTACGCGCCAACGCGGACACACCCTCCGACGCCAAGATCGCCCGCGCTTTCGGGGCCGAAGGCATCGGGCTTTTCCGCACCGAACACATGTTCTACGGCAAGGGCAGTGACCAGCCGCTTTTCTTGCTCCGCAAGATGATTCTCAGCAAGACGGCCGACGAGCGCCGGAAAGCGTTAGCCGAGTTGTTCCCGTTCGTAAAGGCCTCGATCAAGGGCACGCTGGAAGCGATGGAAGGCCTGCCGGTTACCATCCGCCTGCTCGATCCGCCCCTGCACGAGTTTGTGCCACAAAGCGAGGAAAAACAGCGTGATCTGGCGGTGAGCCTGGGCATCACGGTTGAGGAAATCCAGAAGCGCGGCGAACAGTTGCACGAGTCCAACCCAATGATGGGGCACCGCGGCGTACGGCTGGGGATCACTTACCCGGAAGTTACTGAAATGCAAGTGCGCGCAATCTTCGAGGCGGCCGCGGAACTCATCAAGGCCGGCAAGAAATGCAAGCCGGAAATCATGGTGCCGGTGACCTGTGACGTGCGCGAACTGCGCGACCAGAAGACGCTCTGTCTGAAGGTCTATGCCGAAGTGCTTGCCAAGATAAAAATTAAAAACATCCCGCACGCCTACGGCACGATGATTGAAATTCCGCGCGCGTGCCTCACGGCCGACAAGATGGCCGAGGAAGCCGAGTTCTTCTCGTTCGGCACGAATGACCTGACCCAGATGGGCTTCGGGTTCAGCCGTGACGATATCGGCGGATTCATGGGCGATTATCTCGACAAAAAAATTCTGTCGGCCGATCCTTTCCAAACCATTGATCAGGAAGGCATCGGGCAATTAGTGCAGATGGCCGTGCAGAAGGGACGCAAAACGCGCAAGGACATGAAAATCGGCATCTGCGGCGAACAGGGCGGCGACCCGGCCTCGGTTGAGTTCTGCTTCAAGACCGGGCTAAACTATGTGAGTTGCAGTCCGTTCCGCGTGCCGATTGCGCGGCTGGCGGCGGCCCAGTCGGCCATCAGCGCCAAAAGCAAAAAGTAAGCCTTCAAAGAACGCCGCGCCGGAAACAATCCACCCGGCGCGGCGTTTCTGTTATTCCCCTCCGGCATCTATCATCCGCTTTCCGTCTGATCAGGGCTGCCGTCCGTCGTCTGGTGTCTGTCGTCTGTTCTCATCCGCCCTCCACCACTTCCACCATCTTGCGGTAATTGGCCAGGGCCAAGGGAGACAGCACGCGGCCGTAGGGACAGGCGGAAGGCATGAGCACAAACCCGCGGCCCGGCCCGGTCGTCCCTTCGCGGATGGCTGTCATAATCTTCTTCTCAAACTGCGGCGTCGGCAGGTTTTCGATATCGCTGGCTTCCAGGTTGCCGAAGAGCACCATCTGGCTACCGACCTTTTCCCGGACAAAGCTAAGTTCCACGTCGCCCTGGGGCGGCGGCTCGATCGGATCGAGCCCTACGCATCCAGTGGCCGCAATATGATGCAAAATGTCTTTCAACCTCCCGTGCGAGTGGATGCGCGCAAACCCGCCGTATTTCTGGATGGCTGCCACCATGGGCTTGTCATACGGCACCACGTATTCCTGAAAAAGGCTGGGCGGCAGATACGGGGGCGAGGCGAGTTCCGGCCCGCAAATACGCCAGAGCCGACCGGGCAAAGCTTTCGCGATCGCTTCGGTCTGCCAATGGATGCGGCGGGCAAACCGCTCCAGTAAGCGATGGAACAGCGTCGGCTCCGTCATGGCCACAACCGTGAACTGCGCCATGTCAAACAGCAAGGCGGCGCTACCCAACGGATCACTGGTGTCAACCATGGCAATGCCGGCATCGCCAACTTCTTTTTCAATATTCAAGATAATATCAACATCCGGCGTCCCGCCCAGCGTTGCTTCCGGCAGGTCAAGCCAAGCCTTGAGATCATCCGTATCTTTGAATAAGTGCTCAATCGTCCAAACGGTGTCAATATCCCGATCCCGCTGCTGGCGACAGGTAAGGGTGCGCCGACCCGCCCGGATCGTGGTTGTCGTGAGGCGGCTGCCCTGGGCATCCAAGACCGTTTCGGTCTTGGTCAGGGCAGCCAAGGGATCGGGCGGTGTATTTTTAAACGGCACGCCGCGCCGGACAATGCAATCAGATTTGTCGCGGGCCAGCTCGATGAGCGGGTGCCAGGACGGATGGGAATAGATATTGAAGGGATCGGGATCCTGCGTGTTCTGCGACCCGTCAATTTCGTAGAAGCTGACCGGCAGCCGGTCTACCCTCTCGCCCCGCAATGTGGCCATCAAGCGTTCACGCCGAGTCATGCCAACCTCATTGTTATTTTTAATTTCCTGTTTACAGTTTTGCCATGAACTGAAACGCCCTGTCCTGGAAACCGGGCAGGCCTTCGTGGCCAAAGTCGGGATAAAGGACCATGGCCTTGGACGAACGGATCTTATTGTAGGCGGCAAACTGGGTCGAGGGCGGACAGACAGTATCCATGAGCCCCGTACCCATCAGCACGCGGGCCCGGATGCGCGGCGCCAGATGTTGAACATCAATATAGCCCAGCCGGCAGAATATTTCCGCCTCCCGTTCATGCCGGGGATCGAACAGGCGAAAGAACGTTTTTAATTCCTCATACGCGCTGACCGCCAGGTCCATTTCCCAGACTCTCTTGTAGTCGCTGAGGAAGGGAAACATCGGGGCGGCGCGACGAATGCGCGGCTCCAGCGCAACACAGGCCAACGTCAGCCCCCCACCCTGCGAACCGCCCATGGCGCCGACGCGTCCCGCATCCACTTCCGGGAGGCCCATGACAATCCGCGCCAGTTGGGCCGTGTCCAGGAATATATGGCGGAACAGCAGTTGATCCGGGCAATCGTTCAGCCCGCGAATAATATGGCCCCGATACGTGGTTCCCTTGATACCACCGGTATCTTCGGACGTGCCACCCTGCCCACGGCAATCCAGGGCCGCCACGGAAAAACCAAGGGCGGCATAATTCAGCTTATCGTTCCATTCGCCGGCGTTTCCGGTATAGCCATGAAACTGCAGAACCGCCGGATGCGGTTTTGGACAATTCCTGGGCCGAATGTATTTGGCATGAATCCGGGCTTTACGCACGCCGGTAAAATAAAGATCGAAACAATCCGCGACCGGCGTCTGAAAATCGCTTTTCACGAGCTCGACTTGCGGGTCCACGGCGCGCATTTCCTTCAGGGCCTGGTCCCAGTAGCGCTCAAAATCGGTCGGCTTCGGGTTCCGGCCCCGGTAATGTTTCAATTTTGCCAGAGGCAGATCAATAAGCGGCATGACTTTCTCCTTTCAAAATTTTTTAAATCACAAAAAGCCAAAACAGTTCCAAAGGACATGATCGTAAGTAAAATGGATGGCAAAGTAAAGCTCGCCGCAACACGCCCCGGCAACGGATAAAACAATCGTATATTTTTAAGTGCACCGTTTGTCATTGACAAGCAGGCCCCGGTTTAATTCAATGCCGTGCATTACGCCTCAACCGGCAAAGACAGAAAAGGCACGATGTATCCGATTCTTCACAAGGAGCAGCTTTCCGACGACGTCGTGCTTATGCGGCTGGCCGCTCCGCTGATCGCGGAAGAACGCAAACCGGGTCAGTTTGTGATCGTCCAGTTAGACAGCACCTATGGCGAACGCATCCCGCTGACTATCGCCGATGCCGACACGAAGGAAGGCTCGATCACCATCATTTTCCAGGTCGTCGGCCTGACCACCCAGCGGCTGGCCGCCCTGCAAAAGGGCGGCGCGATCGAAAACCTGGTCGGCCCCCTCGGACGGCCAACCCACATCGAGAAATTCGGCACCGTTGTCTGCATCGGCGGCGGGATCGGCGTGGCGCCCCTGTACCCGATTGTCCAGGGCATGCAGCGCGCCGGCAACAAGGTCATTATCATCATGGGCGCGCGCACTAAAAACCTGCTGATCCTCGAGGAGCGCATGCGGGCCCTGGCAGATGAATTGATTGTCTGCACGGATGACGGCTCCTACGGGCGCAAGGCGCTCGTCACCGCCCCCTTGAAGGAATTGTGTGAACGGAACCCTAAGCCGAACCTGGCCGTAGCCATTGGACCGCCCATCATGATGAAGTTCTGCGCGGAAACTACGCGCCCTTTCAACGTTCCTACGGTCGTGTCGCTCAACACGATTATGGTGGATGGCACGGGCATGTGCGGCGGGTGCCGGGTCACCGTCGGGGGCAAGACGCGCTTCGTTTGCGTGGACGGGCCGGAATTCGACGGACATCAGGTGGATTTCGACAACATGATGAAGCGTCTGCGGGCTTACAAAACGCAGGAGGACGAGGCCCGCACGCAATGCCGGTTGGATGCGGAAATCGAGAAACGGAAGGGAACACCAGCGTGAACGCGCATCCGACCAAGGAAGCATTGGCCACTGAAGCCGCGCAACTTTTGCAGGCGATCACGGCACGGTCCGAACCGCTCAAACCCAAAGACCGCCTGAAGATTCCCGTGCAGGCCATGCCGGCGCAGGATCCCACCGTGCGCCGCGGCAACATCGAGGAAGTGGCCTGCGGCTATTCGCCGGAGCAGGCACGCCTGGAAGCCCTGCGGTGTTTCCAATGTAAAAACGCACCTTGTATCGAGGGCTGTCCGGTGCGGATCGATATTCCCGCTTTCGTGCGCGCAATGGCCGCGGGCCAGATCAAGCAAGCCATCGATATCATCAAGCGCAACAGCCTGCTCCCCTCGGTCTGCGGGCGCGTATGCCCCCAGGAAGTGCAATGCCAGGCGCCTTGCACAGTTGGCCGCACGCTCAAGGACGTTGGCCAGGCCGTATCAATTGGACGACTGGAGCGCTTCGCGGCCGACTGGGAGCGCGCGCAGGGCGCCCCGGACATTCCACCGATCAAGCCGTCCACGGGCAAAAAAGTGGCCGTGATCGGGAGCGGTCCGGCCGGCATCACCGTGGCCGCCGACGTACGGCGCGAAGGTCATGCGGTCACCCTGTTCGAGGCCTTTCACAAGCCCGGTGGCGTCATGGTGTACGGCATCCCCGAGTTCCGGTTGCCCAAGCTCATCGTGCAAAAGGAAATTGACACGCTCACAACCATGGGCGTCAAGCTGGTCACCAATTTCGTGGTCGGCCGCACGCGTGCGCTCCAGGATTTACTGGACAAGGATGGGTTTGACGCCATTTTCATCGGCACCGGCGCGGGTCTGCCGAAATTCATGAATATCGCGGGCGAAAACCTGGTGGGCGTGTTCTCGGCCAACGAATACCTGACCCGCGCCAACTTGATGCGGGCCTATGATTTCGGTCACGCCCAGACACCGATCTTCCGGTCGCATAAAGTGGCCGTCCTGGGCGGCGGCAACGTCGCCATGGATTCGGCGCGCATGGCAGTGCGCCTGGGCGCGGAAGAGGTGCATCTCGTCTATCGGCGCACGGAAGTGGAAATGCCCGCCCGGGTGGAGGAAGTGGCCCACGCCAAGGAAGAAGGCATCGTGTTCCACCTGCTCCAGAACGCCAAACGCATCCTGGGCAATGAACAGGGCTGTGTCACCGGCATGGAATGCCTGAAATACCAGCTCGGCGAACCCGATGCGTCGGGTCGGCGCCGGCCGGTGGAAATTCCCGGCAGTGAGTTTGTCATGCCGGTGGATACGGTGATCGTGGCCATCGGCAACGAATCCAATCCCCTGATCAAGCAGACCACTACCGGCCTGGAAACGGACAAATGGGGCCATATCACCGTGGATGCGGACGGCAAGACATCTTTAGACCGCGTCTATGCCGGGGGTGACATTGTGCTGGGCGCGGCCACGGTCATCCTGGCCATGGGCGAAGGCCGCCGTGCGGCGGCTTCCATTAACCGGCTATTGCAAAAGTAGTCGGAACTCATTGGGCCGGAATCGTTCCCACCGCCCGGAATCTGCTGGGCGTCAGACGCATAATCCGCGTGAAAGCGCGCGTAAAATGCGCCGGCACATTGTAGCCCATTCGGACGGCAACCTCCTTTTGAATCAGCCGCGTTTCCTTGAGCAACCGGCAGGCCTCCAGCATTTTTTGCCGCTGTAAGTATTGATAGGGGGTTTGCGCGGTCTGTTTCTTGAATACCCGGCCCAAATGTTCGCGGGATACACCCAGTTGTGCGGCTAAAAACTTGACATTGCAGAATTGATGCAAATTTCGACGCATTAGTTGACGCGTTTCCTGCACTAAAGTAAAGCCGGCGTCGGATTGATCCAGACTTACCTTACTTTGCGACAAAGCGGCAAACAGACCGGCGATAATCCGTGCACCCTCCGCCGGCGCAAAATGCATTTCATTCTGGTCGTGCCTTTGCCACGTCATGATTTCCGAAATAAAACCGATATCCGGCGGCAGTTGAAAAACCGGTCCATATCTGCGCAGAAACGCACTGGTCATGGCCGTGGCGGCCGGACCGCTGAAAGTGAGATACACGAAATCCCATGGCACGCGACCATTTTCGGGATAATAATAGGAAGTGGCCGGATCGTTTATCTCACACAGAAAACCATATCCGACCGGAAGACAATATTTTTTTCGGCCGACTTGAAACCGGCCTTCGCCGGCCAAGGTAAACTTGAAAAGACAATTCTGTTCCGACGAGCGCAAACTGCCTCTAAGGTGATAGGCCGGATTAGTCTGGCGTTCGGCGACAACAACCTGCAGTTGCGGAAACACCTTCATAGGTTGTACGGTTTGAAATCGAACCCCCCATAGCTGGGTTGACCGGCGTCCAAACTCAGGCGACTCCGGAACGCGATCACCGGAAGTCGTTTTCGCGGCAGATTGGATTGCTTTTTCTTTTTTTGCCATAATTCTTCAAGTTTCCGTTGACCCGTCCCCATGTCGCCGCCGTAAATATTTGACATCACAATATGGTAATTAATATCAACTATTGGTCATTGCCATCAAGCATATAAATGATATTTTTACCTCCGTCAATTAAATACATCCCGTGCAAATCGGTAATTACAGGTGATTCACGCCTTGCGATTTAACAGGGTTGCAACCAACAGAAAGGAACAATAAACATGGCCAAGATTACATTTATCGGAGCGGGCAGTATCGGGTTCACACGCGGGCTGGTAAAAGATCTGCTCACGTTCCCGCGCCTGCAGGATGCCACGCTGGTACTCATGGATGTTGACCGCGAACGCTTAAGCTACATCCGGCAGGCCGTGGAACGGATCGTCCGCGAGGGCCGCTACCCCGCCAAGATCGTGACCACGACAAACCGGCGCAGTGCCCTCGAGGGCGCCGATGCCGTCATCTGCACGATCCTGGCCGGCGACGTGAACGTATGGCAATACGACATTACAATCCCGAAGCAATTCGGGGTTGATACCAACATCGGCGACACACGCAGTGTTTCCGGCGTGTTCCGGGCACTGCGCACGATCCCGGTCATGCTCTCTATTTGCCGCGACATGGAACAGGTCTGCCCGCGCGCGATTTTGCTTAATTACACCAATCCCATGGCTATGCTGTGCCGGGCAATGCAGGGCCAGACCAAGGTCCAGGTCACCGGTCTGTGCCATAGCGTCCAGGGTACGGCCCACATGCTCGCCCATTGGATCGGCGCGCCCGCCGATCAGGTGGACTACGTATGCGCCGGGATCAATCACCAGTCCTGGTATCTGAAATTTGAATGGCAAGGACGCGATGCCTATCCGCTGATCCGCAAGGCTATTTTGAAGAACCCCAAGATCCGCAACGAAGAGCAAGTGCGCAACGAAATGTTCCTGCACATGGATTATTACGTGACCGAGTCGAGCGGCCACAATTCCGAATATTCCTGGTGGTTCCGCAAGCGCCCGGACCTGATTAAAAAATACTGCACGCGCGGCACCGGCTGGAACCCGGGGCATTATGGGTATATTCTGAAAGAATATCAGCGTCGGAAATCAACATGGAAAAAGGACTTCCGCCAATGGCTGGGCAATCCCAAGCCGTTGGATCTCAAACGCGGGCTCGAGTATGCGGCCTCCATTATCAATGCCCGCATGGGTGGCGAAGTGTTCCAGTTCAACGGCAATGTACCCAACACCGGAATCATCCCAAACCTGCCGGCGAACGCGTGCGTGGAAGTGCCCGTTTTCGCGGATCGCCAGGGTTTCCACCCGGTTTTCGTCGGCGTTCTGCCGCCGCAATTGGCGGCCTTGAACAACGTCAGCATCGCCGTGGAGGAAATGGCGGTGGCAGCGGCTGTGACCGGCAACCCGCGCAAGGTGTTCCACGCGATCATGTACGATCCGCTCTCGGCAGCGGTGCTGTCCCTGGCCGAGATCAAGCGCATGGTCCAAGCCATGTTGAATAAGAACAAAGCCTACCTGCCGCAGTTCAAACGGTTGAGCATAGATTAGTTTTTGGGGTTCGCTTCATCACGGCTATGTCATTCTCTTGAAAAGGCCGCTTTCCGACGGCTTGGCGAGACGCCTCGCCCTACCATTTCCAAAGAAATCGTATCAGGTGGGGCGAACCATCCCTGGTGAGCCGCGAGAATGACGCAGCCCCGCGCTTCACTCGATATTTGGCGTTCAGTGTTGAATGCCTGCAATAATATGCTACTGTTCTTTTTATTGCAGTAAAAAGAACCCTTTGGAGAACGATCATGCTAATCAAGCCCTGCCGTCCCGCCTGGAAAGGAACCATGACCGCACGGGAACGCTTCAACCGGCAAATGCACTACCAGCCGGTAGACCGCTGTTTCAACATGGAATTCGGTTACTGGGAAGAAAACTTCCATCAGTGGCCGTTGTTTGTTAAAAACCACATCACGAATAACGAAGAAGCCGATATCTTCTTTAACTTTGACCGCAGATGCGTTACGGGCGGAACGGTCTGGCTGAATCCCGGATTTCCACAGGGTGTCGTTTCTGAAACGGCAACCACCCGCATCCTGATGAACAGCGACGGATTGCTGGCCGAGTCTCCCAAGGACGGGCACGACTCCATCCCGCATTACATCAAAGCTTCCATCGTGACTCCCGAGGATTGGAAACGCTGCAAGGCCGAGCGCCTGCGCCGGGATGATCCCGCCCGCAAGGTTGATGTTGCCCAGCTCAAGCAATTGCACCCGCTTACCCGGGATTACCCGCTGGGCGTGCATTGCGGATCGATGATCGGTAACATTCGCAATATGTTAACCTTCGAAGGCCTGGCTTATGCCACCTACGATTACCCGGAGATGGTCGAGGATATGGTTGAAACCAGTTGCGTGCTCGTCGAGGATTATCTGGACCAGGTTCTGCCGCACCTGGATTTTGATTACGCCTCGAACTGGGAGGATATCTGCTTCAAGAACGGGCCGATCGTTTCCGTGGATTTCTTTAAAAACGTGGTCATGCCCCGCTATAAGCGCCTCAACAAAAAACTGCATGCCGCCGGCATTGACCTCTGGTATAGCGACTGCGACGGGGACGTGCGGCCGATCCTGCCCTATTTTCTGGAAGGCGGCATCAATTGCCTGTTTCCGTTTGAAGTCAACGGCTGTGCGCACCCGTCGGAACTATTCAAGGAATACGGCAAGGACCTGCGGATCATGGGCGGGGTGGACAAGATCGAGCTGGGCAAGGGCCCCAAGGCCATCAAGGCCTATCTGAAGACCCTGGTGCCATTGGTGGAACGGGGCGGTTACATCCCCTTCTGCGATCACCGTTGTCCGCCCAATGTCAAACCGGACGATTACCTCTATTACCTCGACCTCAAGGAACAGATGTTCGGCCTGCAAAAGTAATCGGCGCCAGCCGCAACAATATGTTGGCCCACCATTGTCGAATTCGTACTATCTGGACCTGATTCTAAAAGTCTTGCAACGCCTGTGCATTTGCGCCATAATACCCATTAATTAAATGAAAGGACGGTAAATATGAAGCTTATCGGCATCAGTCTTGGCATGATCTTATTGGTCGCCAGTCTTGTAATGAATGTAATGATTTTTCGAGAACTGGGTGTCGCGAAAAATGAGGCTGCCAGTATTAAAAGCACGGTAACCGGTATCATCAGCGACTTGGCCGGCATCAAGAGTGACTTGACCAGTTTGAAGAGCGAAGAGGCCATCATCAAGGGCGATGTGGCCAGCATCAAGAACGAGACGGGCAACATCAAAAGCACCATGGCCAGCAACATGGCCCTTGTCAAAAGCGATGTGGACGGCTTCCAAACCACTTTGACAAGCTTTGGGGGCGACATGGCCAGTTTCAAGAGCGACGTAGAAACCTTTAAGGGCCACTTGGGAAGCTTTCGGAGCGAAGTGGTCAACTTCAAGAGCAATGTGGAAAGCATCAAGAGCGACGTGGCCAGCTTTAAGGGCGACGTGGCCAACATCAAGAATGCCGTGTCCACCATCAATAATAACGTAACCGGCATTAAGAGGGTTGTGCGTTAATGCTAATGACAACCAATCCCTGGCGCACAATAATGATTGGGCTACTCGGGGTGGGATGGCTCACCCTGATTGTTCCGGTTACCGCCCAGGAAGCGGCCCCGGTAGCCCAGGCGGCCCCGTTGGAAACCACAGCGGCCAACACTGGCACAACCGCTCCGGCGGTGACGACCGCTCCGGCGGTGACGACCGCTCCGGCGGTGTCAGACGCGAACACCAACCAGGTTACCACGGCATCAGTTTCGACACCTGCCATCAAGTTGCTACCGACATCCACTAACATAAGCATACCAGGGATCAACAGTCTGCCGGTCGCGACGAACGCCCCGCCTCACGATCCGCGCGCCGGAGATACGCCCGGCTGGTGGTTCGAAGCCGCGCTGAAACAGCGCGGGGGCTACCCGGCGTTTCTGGGCGTCCGCTTTGCCGAGTCCTCGCGCGCCATCATCATCGAGACACCGAACCGCAAGCTAATGGCCGGCCAGCCACTGGTCTATCGCTTGTGGGTGTGTAATGACCTGCCCCAGCCGATGGAATTCCGCTTGGAACATGCTGTCCGGAAAGACGAAATTTTCATCAACCACACGAACGCCACGGGTTTTATGGTTAAAGGTTCGGAAGCGCGATTAGTGGATCGGTTTCAACAAAGCACCGATGCACTGGCACCGGGCACTTATACAATTGACGCCACGCTCCGGGATCAAACCGGCAACCTCCTGCATCACACGAAAGAAACCGTCGAGCTCACGGCGCCGAAATCACCATAAAAGGAAAACGGCTCCGGCGGTGATGACCGCTTCAGTGGTAATGACCACTCCAGTGGTAATGGCCACTCCGGCGGTGATGACCGTTCCAGTCGCATTCCTTTTGCACGGGAGGACCAGATGCTTAATCAAGTATGGCTGTGGTATCAAACCAGCGGATTGAGTCATGCCACAATCTCCATACCGGGTATGGAGGCCATTGTCTTGCTCATCCTGCTGACGATCTGCCTGCTGTTCCGCATCACTCGGATCGGCTTGGTGATCGCTTATATTTTCACATATCACTGGGGCCTGCTTTTCGGCGAGCAGTACTTCGTTGGCGACCCGCGGGTCTATCACGTTTTTCTCGCCAGCTATATCGTATTTGGAATCCTGGTGCTGACGCTGGTAGTGGTAGCCATGATGATGGCTGCGCGCTCCGGCGATGACGACCACTCCGGTCGACAGGAATAAGGGATATTACTGCTCAAGGTAGCCAGAAGCCATAATTCAGAATCCTGACTGCTGACTACTGTATTCTGCTTGCAAAAAGGACTTTTGCAAGCGACTTGGTCACTTGGCCTGTTGGCGAACGAGGGCAAAAAAGCGGTCTTCATATTCCTCAAACAGCCCGTACCGGCGTAGTTTAAGCCCCAAGGGTTTGACCAGCGTTGGATCGCGGCTGGCCATCAGAAAGTGGCTTTCGATATCGGCACGCACTCCCTTGGGCACGCCGTTGGCATCCTCCCAGAGCCGATGACGATTGAGGTCCTGGACGTTGCGCGGTACGGATTGGCGAATAACATCCATCATGAATTTCAGCAGGCAAACGTCCCACGGATCGTCCACGCCGAGAATGACGCCCGTCAGCGGATCCTTCTTCTCCTGGGCGCTCTTTTTCACCTGGTCCAGGATTTCCGCCACATTGCCGGTGACCACCTGTTCGCTGATCTCGGTTTTTTGCACCTTGAATCCATACTCCAGCACGCGCAGGTCCTTGGCGTGCTCCCGCAGCCATTCGATATACTGGTTGGCCTGTTCGCCGAACCCGTCCAGCATTTCGCTGGCATAGCAGCTCGGCGTAATGATCTGCGGCTGACGTGACTGAATGGTCCCTTCCCGGACCCGGATGCGATTGACGGAATCCATCAGCTCGCTTACCAGGTGGTAATGCAAACGGGTGGCGCCGAACGTCTCCAGATAATTGGTCGGCATCACCACCACCTCGGTGTTGTTCACCGCATACCAGAAATTATGGGGCTTGATTTCCATGTCAACTCTAATTGTCGCCCTTGCGCGCTCCTTGTCAAGGCTGAAGCATGCTTCCTGGTAAAACCACGGCTACAAGTTATTTTGCGAACATTATGGCCTTGATCGGAAATGCCCTGCGGTCTATCCTGCGATTATGAAACGATCGCTCAAGATTCGTCCCGATTGGGACAATTATTTCATGGACATTGCCCACGTAGTCAAGCGCCGGAGCAACTGTAGCCGGCGCGACGTTGCGGCCCTCATCGTCAAGGACCGGCGCATCATCTCCACGGGCTACAACGGCACGCCAAGCGGGATCAAGAACTGCTTCGAGGGCGGGTGCCCCCGCTGTGCCGGCAATACGCCCTCCGGCGAGCGCCTGGGCGAATGCATTTGCGCCCACGCCGAGGAGAACGCCATCATCCAGGCAGCCTGCTACGGCGTGGCCCTGCGCGGGGCCACCCTGTACTGCACGGACAGCCCCTGCCTGCTCTGCGCCAAAATGATCGTGACCGCCGGAATCAAGGAAGTGGTGTTCGAATCGCCTTACCGGTTTAGCGCGCAGGCCGCGCGTTTGTTTAAAACCGCCGGCATCCGCTGTCGGCGGTTTAAGCGTCCGAACGGTGTGGGTCGGAATCTTTTTCACACAGAACCACAAAGTCACAAAGCAAAGACGGAATGATGAGCAAGGGTGTTAGACTTGTTTTCTTCTTCGCGCCGTTGTGCGAGCATTTCCCGGTTTCCGATCAACAGGAAACAACCTATCTGAAGAAAACATAGGTTAGCAGAATGAAAATAGGGATGAGAATGGCGCCTGACCAGAGCATATACCCGCCGAAAGACGGCATTTTAACGCGGGCATGTTCGGCTACGGATTTCACCATGAAATTAGGACCGTTGCCAATATAAGTGATGGCGCCCATAAACACCGTGCCGCAGGAGATCGCGGCCAGGAGCGATGGAAATTGATCCGCCAAATCGCCCAAATGGATGGCCGATAAATGGTTTTGACTGGCGGCAAGCGTGGCATAGACCAGATAGGTTGGCGCGTTGTCCAGGAAACTGCTCAGACCACCGCTCATCCAGAAATAATGCCAGGGCTCCCGCAAGGCCAGCATCTGGCTCTTCGCCTCCAATAATGTCAGGGCCGGGATCATGGCGCCGAAAATACCGAAAAACAAGATAGCGACTTCCCCAATCGGCGCGAAGGTGAATTCGTTTTCGTGGCGGATTCTTGCGGATGTCAGGCGATAAGACGCGCAGGCCAGGACAGCCATCATAATAACCTGAAAAATCTTGGAAGTTATTTCGGCCGCCATTTCGCCCCGGTAGTGGACCAGAACCGGGTGGATGCAATAACCCGAAGCCAGGATGACGCCCATTATTCCCAGCAGGAACAGCACGTTGATCCAGCCTTGGATGTGGATTTTTCGCTTGGCCTGCTTGATTTCGCCGATGAGCGTCTCGCGCATATGGGCTTCCTCCCGGCGAAAATACCAGGCATCAAAAATATAAAAAACGAACAGCAGCAGAAAATTGGCCAGCGCCCATTGGGGCGCTAAACGGAGGGTCCAGCCAAAGGGAACACCACGCAGGAATCCCAAATAAAGGGGCGGGTCGCCCAAGGGCGTCAATAGACCCCCGCAGTTGCTGACAATGAAGATAAAAAAGATGACGATATGGGCTTTATGCTGGCGCTGGCGGTTGGCCCGGAGCAACGGCCGAATCATGATCATACTGGCCCCGGTAGTGCCCAGCAAACTTGCCAGGACCGCGCCGATAGCCAAAAAGATCGTGTTCGTATAAGGGAAACCGGCAAACGCACCGCTTATGTGAATCCCACCCGAGATGACGAATAAGGAAGCCAGCAGGGCCAGGAAAGCCGCATATTCAAGATAAGTAATCCAGATTTTATGCATATCGCCGGTGGGAATGAAATACAACAGTATTCCGCCAATTGCGCAAACCAGCGCTACCTTGAACTTGTTGAGGTGCTTTTCCCACCAGCATGACGCGGCAGGAAAAAAGGGAAGGATTGCAATCAACAGGATCAGGCCCACGAAGGGAAGCACGCTCAACAGGGACATTGCGGCGCCTAAATTCTGCCAGTAAGGGAAGGCTTCCATACGGAATCTAAAAAAAGTTAAAAAGATACACCAGAATTAAAGACAATAAGACAACCGGGATTTCACCTGCGTGCTCCTGACCCTCTGCCACCGTGACCCACTTCAGTCAACGGTGGCATCATGGTATCCTGTTTAATTGGCTTGACAAGCCTGTTTTCGGCCTTGACGGGAAGGAGGGCCATGACCCTCAAAACCCCTTGTTCGCTATTTTGAAGGTTTGCCCCTGCTTTTTTCTATTTCAAGTTCTTTTTCTTGAATATATAAATGACGCAGAAGATCGTCATGCCGAGGATCAAGCCCCAGGACGTAATCAGCAATATCCATCCGGCAGGGGTCATAATGGTTCCTCCCGCAAGCGGCGTTTTCGGCGCCAAGCCAATTTAACCAGCACGGCCAGGATAATAAAAATCAGCGCCAGCCCAATGCGGGTGCACAGCACATAGGGGCGTGACGCCGCCGATACATGCTTCATGAAAATAACCGGAATCCATTCCTGCCAGAGCCACATGCCGAGGATAAAGAACAGAAAGAGCGGCGTGACGTATTTGATGACCCACTTGTAGAATCGCGGTATACGCAGGGCGGCACCCTGGTGAATCTCGTCCCAGGCCTTCTCAATGCCGAACACCCAGGCGAACATAACGGTCTCGATCGTGGCAAACACAACCAGGAAAACCGTGCCGCCCCAAAAATCCAGTTCGTCCACCACCCCCTGGCCCAGAAAAAAAACGGCCGGCTGACAAAGGACGAATGCCACGACGCTGAATATCGCCACGGCTTTTTGCCGGTTAATGTCAAACTCGTCCTCCATGAAGGCTACGCATGGCTGGGCCAGGGATACCGACGAAGTAATCCCCGCCAAAAACAGCAGAAAGAACCAGCAGAACCCGAAAAAGGCCGCCCAGGGCAGATGGTTCAGCACCAGCGGCATGGTGACAAAACCAAGATTGAAGGTGCCCGATTCGGCAATGGCCTGCATGTCGGTCGGGCCGAAAAACACGAAGGCCGCGGGAATAATGATACTGCCGCCGAGGATCACTTCGGCGATTTCGTTCGTGCTGGCCGCGCTCAAGCCCGAGAGCACCACATCGTCGCCTTTCGAAAGATAGCTGGCATAGGTAAGAATGACGCCGATGCCAACGCTGAGCGTAAAGAATATCTGGCCGGCGGCTTCCAGCCAGACCTTGGCCTTGGTGAGCGCCGAGAAATCCGGGTTCCACAGAAAGCCAAACCCGTTTAAAATGTTCCAGTCCGGATGCGCGGCCATGGGCGCGCCGAGCATTACGACCCGGATCAGCAGGATCAGGGCGCAGATAAAGAGGGCCGGCATGGCCCAATTGCACAGCCGCGCAATCCCGCCGCGGATGCCATAAAAAAGCACGCCGATGTTGAGCAGGAAAGTAATGCTGAAAAACACATACGCCCATCCCAGACTTTGAAAAAATGTATTACGCTCCAGTCCCTGGAACCCGCGCAGGAAAGACTGCATGGAGGCCTGGTCGGCCAACGCAGCATAGTGTCCGCTCAAGGCGAAAAAGCTGTACGCCAGCGTCCAGGATTCAATGAAGGTGTAATAGATAAAGATGACCAGCGGGCCGAAAATACCGATGACGCCAAAATATTTGATAAACCGGTTTTTGCGCACCAAGCTGTGGAAGATGCCGGGCGCGGTGCCGTGTTCGAACCCACCGCCGTAGCGTCCCAAGGTCCACTCGATCCACATCAGCGGAAGGCCCAGCAGAAGCAAGGACACAAGGTAAGGGATCATGAACGCGCCGCCACCGTTGGCCACCGCCTTGGCGGGAAAGCGCAGAAAATTGCCCAGCCCGATGGCCGAGCCGGCCACGGCCATGATAATAGCAAGCCGTGACCCCCAACTGTCGCGAACTGCCGGCATGTACTCCCTTGGTTTGTTTACGCCTTCGGTTCCTTTTGAATTTATACCAAATGGAACCATCTTTTGTCTATCGGAGGATTATATGCCAACCCTTTGCCGGCATCTCAATTTTCTCGCTTTATCGGCAAACCCCTCTATACTGCTCCTGTTTTCGTTAACGGTCCGCCTCGATTTTTCTGAAAGAACCAGTTTATGCGCAACTTCCTCCATCGCAATCCCGTCAACGTCGTGTTCGGCAGGAACACTATCCGCCCATGACCACGCCGGCGCCCAAACGCCTCCCTTCGTTATATCGCCGCGTTGGCAAGGAGGGCGTCATTTATGCCGCCGCCTTGCTCTTCTGCATGGGGCAAGGTCTTTTGCTGTTGGGCATTGTGTTTCTGGCGAAAACCACGCTCGGCAGCCAGCCCTCCACCGTCGGCTGGCTGGTGGGCTTGAACAGTTTGGTCTTTGTGCTGGGCTGCCTGCTGGTACGCCCAGCGGTTACGGCACGGCTTTCACCGCTCCATCAATTAATGATTGCGACCTTCGGGTCGACCGTCATCTCGGTTTTGCTGATGTGCGTCCGGACTATCGGCGCGGCATTCGTGCTCTTTCCGCTGGTGGGTCTGGCCGTGATGCTCTTCTGGCCGACCATCGCCGGCTGGCTTTCGACGGGCAAGGAAGGCCCGGCGCTCGCCCGAACACTCGCCTGGTATAACGTGGCGTGGTGCACCGGCGCCATTCTCAGTCCGTTTATCTGCGGTTGGTTAAGCGAGGGCTGGACACGCGCACCATTTCTCGCTGCCGCCAGCATCTGTCTGCTGACGGCAGCCATCGTCGTAGGCGCCAGCCGGTACCTGCCAAGCGAAGCACTCCCACCCCCACCCGCACCGGCACAGACCTTACCATGTCACGCATCGGGCGGCACACTCTACCGGTACCCCTATTGGGTGGGTGTCCTGGTTACATTTCTCGGCATGAACGTGATCTTAACGGTGTTTCCGATGGCGGCATTAGATCAGTTGCACCTTTCGAAAACCGCCATCGGCGGAATTCTGCTCGTACGCGCCCTCTTCAACACGATGAGCTTTATGGCATTGGGCCGTGTCTCATTCTGGCATTTCCGCGCCTGGCCCATGCTGGCGGGACAGGCACTGGGTTGCGTAGTGTTCCTGAGCCTGCCAGGTATCCAGTCGTTCTGGGGTCTCGCGGGGTTATTTGCCCTGTTCGGCCTCAGCGGGGCAATCAGTTATACCGGCAGCGCGTTTCACGGCGTTTCCGGGAGCACAGATCGCGCCCGGCGCATGGCCATCCATGAAGTTTTGATCTCTTCGGGTTTCATCATCGGCTCAGTTGGCGGTAGCACTCTTTACCAGGCCGCCTCGATGGCCAGGGTCTATCGGTCATGCGCAGGCCTGATGGCCCTGGCAATTGTCGTTCAGGCGGGATTGTGCGTCTGGATCCGCCGCCGGGAAAACGCCGCAACTGTTAGTGATATATACCCTTGACTGTGCCGGAGAAACGGCGATAGATTACATTTTAACCCCGCAGAAACGAGGATATCAGGATTACAGTAAAACCTGTTACGAAATCAGGTACAGGAAAGGACTGGGCAATGCAATTGATGCGTGGCGACCGCGTCTCGATCGTTATATCGCCTCAGCCCGAACCTATGGTGGAACAGGCAGCCCGCGAACTGGAACATCATCTGCGGCAGATTGGCATAACCGCCAGCCCTGTGACCGCGGCCTCGGCCCGGCCACCGGCCATCGTACTTCAACCTGAAGCAGCCGTGAATTTCGCCGACGATATCGCCGGACTCAGCCGTGATGGCTGCATCCTCAGGACCATCGATCCCGGCACGCTCGTCATCGCCGGTCCAGGGGAACGCGCAGTGCTGAACGGTGTCTACATGTTTCTTGAAAAAGTGTTGGGATTCCGCTGGTTGACGCCCACCGTCACGCACCTGCCGGCCCAAACCCGGTTCGATCTATCCGGAATCAGGATGCGCTATGACCCGCCTTTCGCCTACCGTTCACTCCACAACATTTATGCCTGGAACTCTGACTGGGCCGCACGGCATCGGCTCAATTACTTCGTCGATCACAATCCACGGCAGTTTCTGGACGATCCGCGGCTCCGCGACAGTTTCTACTTTGCGGGAAAAGAGCACTGTCACAATGTCTACGAACTGCTTGCGTTGGGCTGTCCAGAAACCGACGGGGCAACCATGACGATCAAGGATGTCTTCGCCCGGCACCCTGACTACTTTTGCCTGCTTAACGGCAAACACCAGATGTCCACCGCCGATAAAAACCGGCCGGCCGTATCCGACCAGAGCGGGCAAATATGCCTCACCCACCCCGACATGGACCGCCTGCTCGTGCGCGGCATCCGGCGCCTGATCGAAAGCGACCCGGGAGCCAGTTTCGTGGCGCTCTCGCTGCGGGACAACTACGACTACTGCCAATGCGACACCTGCCGCGCTGCCGCCGCCCGCCTCGGCGGTATGAATCACGTCTTTTTCGAACTCGCCAATCGCGTAGCCGCGGGTATCGAACCGATCTATCCGCATATCCTGATCAATCTGCTCGCCTATCACGGTACGCAACCACCGCCCGGCAATCTCCATCTACACCCGAACATCCAGATCCGCTACTGCCCGATCCGTATCTCCCAGTACCATGCGTTCGACGAATCCGAGCACAACACCGTCGGCGGCCTTAACTTTGAAACGCCCCCATCCATGGCCCGGCCGGCCGAACAACTGCGGCAATGGCGCCGGCTCTGCAAGCACATCATGTGCTGGTACTACACCCTGCACCTGCCCGAACTGCAGCCGCAGCCCAGCCTGCGCGCGCACGACCGGAACCTGCGGATGATGCAAGCTCTCGGCGTCGAGGGCGTCTTTATCGAAGATCTATACGTTGAAGAAAACGCGCTGAATCCCGTCCGCGCCTACGTTCTGGCCAGCCTGCTCTGGGACCCGGCACAGGACCTGGACCAGCTCGTGAAGGAATTCGTGGGACTCTACTACCGGGAAGCCGCTGGCGCTGTGCTCGAATACATCCGGCTCCTCCACGACTCCGGTTCCTGGGACTGGGAAAACTGGCCCGAGGCCGACGGCCGCTCACGCTGGTCCGTCAAGGATTGCGAGGAAAGCTGGGGCTGGTTCGGCGAGAAACCGGATCCCGCGATCTATCAGACACCGCACTTTTTCACTCTCTATGGCACCCGGCCGCCGCTAAAACCCGTCTTCTTCGACCAGGCTGCCCGGATCCTGAACGGTGCGGAGTCAGGCATCCGGGATAACCCGGAACTGCGCTCACGCCTGGACCTGGTACGCATGCCGGTCCTGTATGCGGCCCGCAAGCAGTTGCCGCCGGAGCATCCGCTGCAGAAAGAGGCGGAACGGGTACTGGTTCCGTTCCTGGAGGTATTGCGCCGCCGATATGGCGACCGGCCTGGAGTGCTGAGCCGGTTATGAACTCGCCAGCGGCACCAAATGTTTTAAACCTTGTTAGCAAAGAGAGGATGTGATTATGCCTGATGTTACCATGACCTCACGCCAGCGCGTTAAGGCGGCCATCAACTTTCAAAAACCCGACCGCATGCCATTTTCCGAAGGCCCCTGGCCCGACACGCTCGAGCTTTGGCATCAGCAGGGGTTGCCCCGTGACGTTTCGCTCGATGATTATTTCGGCTTTGACATTTCCTATATGTCCCTCGATTGCTCGCCTCGTTTTGAACAAAAAATAATCTCGCATGACGGGGAATGGTACACTTACCAGGATCGTTGGGGCTACACCGCCACTAAAAAATTCGGCAAAGCCAGTTCGGTCCATTTCTTTGACCACAAAACCACCGATCCCGCCGTGTGGCAGGCCAATAAACACCGCTGGAGTCTCTCCAAAGATCCGGCCGAACCCGCCCGCATTGACACTGCGGGTTACTTCGAACACTTTGCCGCTTATCCAACCTGGGAACAAGCCCTGGAAAAATACCGGAAAATTTACGCAAACAACCGTTACCTGCTCTTCGAATGTTACGGCCCATGGGAATCCACGTGGCGCCATTTAGGCTATGAAGAACAACTTGTAAACACAGCGCTTAATCCCGATTGGGTCCGCGAAATGGCCCAAACCCACGTTGATCTGCTTATCGCGGTGCTCCAACGTTGCCTTGATTGCGGCATGCGGCCCGACGGCTTTTATATGGTTGACGACCTCGCCGAAAATCGCGGATTGCTCATCTCGCCAACATCCTGGCGGGAAATCTTCAAACCCGCGGTGAAAAAGCTCGGTGACTTCCTGGCCAAAAATCGCCTCGATTTCTGGATGCACTGCTGCGGCAATGCCGAACAGGTTTTCGACGATCTCATCGAATGCGGTCTGCGTGTGATGCAGCCGCTCCAGGCCTCAACCGGCCTGAATGTCGTTGAGCTGCGTAAAAAGTATGGCCGCCGACTGGCTTTCTACGGCAACATCTCTGCGCCCAAAATGGCCGGTCCGCTTGACGTTCTCGAGGAAGAAATCAAATCCAAAGTCGTCATCGCCCGGGACGGCGGTTATATTTTCCACTCCGATCACTCCGTCCCTCCGGACGTCTCCTTCGAACGCTACCAGTGGATCGTTAAAACCGCCCGCAAATATGCCGACAAGCCGATCTGATTGCCCGGCCCTGAACTTCATGCCGACGCTGTTCCAGAAACAGGTGTATGCCGCGCTGAAGCAAGTTCCGCGCGGGCGGGTAACAACCTACAAGCAGTTGGCCGAGTGCCTGGGCTGTCGCTCCTGCCGTGCCGTGGGCCAGGCCTTAAAGCGCAACCCGTATGCGCCGAAAGTGCCCTGTCATCGCGTGATTGCGTCAGACCTGACGCCGGGCGGTTTCATGGGCCGGCGCGGTGGGGCCGCTTTGCGTCGCAAACTGGATCTGCTCGCGAAAGAGGGCGTTCGATTCCATGCCGACAAGTTGGTCGAGCCCAGCCGGCTGTTTAAGTTTCCGGATCGCCGGCCACATTCTGAATTCTGACTTCTGTCTTCTGACTTCTCTCCTAGTGCATTTCCGTCGTACAGGAACCAATGGCCGGGCGATAGAAATTGAACTGGACGTTCGGGTGGTCCGCCAAAATTGACATGGGCACGGCCGCATCCGGCAAACGCTTGGAAATCATGAGCGTTGTCAGCCGGATGCCGAACTTGTTGTCATGATGGCCCGGATGCCAGATGGATACTTTCTCCGCTTTCCAGGTCTCCAGCGGGCCGACGGACAGCGCCTGCCGCGGCACTAGGAAGACCTGGCCGCCGCCGGAGGTGCGTGCGTTCTGAATGATCGTCATGGGATGCAGATCCACCACCCGCGTGGCGAGCTTGCGGAATTCCGCCGGCGAGGGCGGATGCGCCTTGTATTTGCCCGCGCGCTTGGGCGGATCGTTAAACGCCCAGTGCTTCACCTCGCCCTGTCCGCCCTGCATGACCAGGCACCGGGCCTGGTTGTAGGTTGCGCTGTAAGCCTTGACATCCCGGGCAGGGAAATGCAGGTTTTCCGGCCGGGGCCGCAGTTCCTTGCGAATGCGGTTAAAGCACAATTCCATGTCCGCGCGCCTGAAGGAGAGCGGATTGGTGACCGGCATTTCCTTGCCGTCTAAAAACCACTCGTCCATTCCCCAGAACACCGCCTCTTTCAAATTCATATTGAGATCGTTGACCATCCGGGCCACGATGGGCAGTTGCTCGGTTGGCCCGATGGGTCCGCAGATACCGGCGGGGTTATCGGCCGTGGACTGACGCCAGGCCGTAATGTATTCCATGGCCTCGGCCGCGTAAAATTCTTCCAGGGTCTCGTAAAAGGCGACCTTAAAGCCCGGTCGGGCCAGTTGGAGAATGTCCTTTTCCGTCAGCTTCGCCGCGTCGCGCAACAGGCGCTCATCGAGGGTTGTGTAATCCCACCAGTCCGCCGATATTTTGCTCAGTGCTCTGGCCATATTAATGCCTCCTTGGAATGATGATTTATTACTTGCTATTTATTGCCTTGACCGGCGTCATAAGCCTGTATTTTTTCACGAATAACGGCTTCCGCCTCCTGGTAAATCTCCTGGATATCCGGGTCGTAAAAATTATAGACGCGATCCGCGAACTGCGTGGTGGCCAGGCGGTCGAACAACCGCTGGCGGGCGCCGGCAATGTCCTTGCCGTAAATGTGGAAGGAATCGGCCTGCCAGTTCATACGCCCGAGCCGGAGTTCCTTTTTCCGGAGCTTGGCCACTCCGGCGGCAATGATATCCCGGTTGAACAGGGTGAATCCGAACATGTTCATGAAATTGGCGCCCCAGGCGTCATTACTGCGGAACCGGATGTTGCAGTTCAGCCAGCCAACGCCCTGCTCATCCTCCACAATTCTGTACCAGATTGACTGCAGGCAGGGCGGATCGTAACAATCCAGGTCCAGGTTCGGCATCCAGGTGATCATCTGCGCCTGGCGGGTAAACGGCTGGTCGGCCAGCTTGGCAATGACCCGTTCAACCTGGTTCACGGACAGGGGCCCCGTCCAGATGGATTGTCCATCCCGCTTTTCGCGCCACTGGCCGTAATTCTGCAGACGACCGTGGTAAGTGTATTCCCAGCGGGTATCCGTGGGATCGTTCAGGTTCTTGACCCAGTGATCTTTGACGCCTTGCACTTCCATCACGTATTCGCGCAGGTCCTCGATGCCGCCGGGAAAGGCCTTGTGAATCATCGGGTCGGCCAGCGGATCCAGGATGGTCATGTTCAGGGTACAGTCCAGGCTCGGGGGATCGCCCGGCTTGTCGTACTGCGTACGGAAGGCGATCCCGCGTTCATACAAGGCAATAAGCGCCTTCTCGTAGGCTTGCGCCAGGGTTTGTTCGCACACCGTAAGAACGGGAATATTTTGCATGCTGCCTCCTGATGATTGGAACTCTTTTGCCCGCGATACGCAAACCCTACTTTATAAATTCGGCACAAATAATCAACGTAATAAATTGATCTGATATTTGCTATGCCTCCAACCGATACACCGCGGCGGCCAGCCGCTCCCGCGCATAGGCAAACAGATAGGACCGATCCAAGTCAGCCCGGAACACGCGCGCGGGCCGCGCAACGGCCTGACCTTCCACCAGGACGGCCGATTCCGGAATGGGCCCTTTCCAGGGAAAAGCCCGACAGATCCCGTGCTGGGCGCTAAACCCGTGCTTGAGCCAGGCATAATGGAGCGCATGCCTCAGGTCCAAATCCCGGTCGCGGAAAAAATCATCCAGCAGGCGAAATCGGTTTTCAAGGCTGGATGCTGCCACCGCAAAGGCCATGCTCCCGCCGAATAGGATCAGTTCCTTCCAAAATCCCGGGATGCGGCGCGTGGCCGTAACCATCAGGGCCTGCAGTTCCGGCACATTATAAAACCAGTCCACCAAATTGGACAACCCGCGCGCAGTCTCAAGATCGGCCATGGTCATGGTGGCGGTGCGCAGGACCTCGTAGGGCGGTTCCGGCGCCGCCACGATCTGCCACCGGTCTTTTTCGGCCGCCAAGCGCGTGCCGGGCAGGAGTTTCAGGAGTTCCAACTGGATTTCATTGGGACTTAACAGGACAAGCGTGCGCAACTCCGCAAACAGATCTGCCAACGTACCGCCGGGCAGGCCGGCGATCAGGTCCACGTGCGTTGCCAGTTGACGATGCGCGCATAGGCTGCGCAACCCGGCCAGTGCGCGCCGGACCGTGCCCTGCCGGCCGATCGTCCGGATTACTTCCGGGTTCAGGCTCTGTATGCCGACCTCCAGGTGAAAGCGACCCGGCTCCGCTTGGGCCAGTTCCGCAATAAAACTAGGTGTCAGGCGCGCCGGATCAATTTCCAGGTGAAAACGCAGGGGCTTACATTCATCCCGAAAGAAACGCAGAAGCGCCAGGCAGCGTGCCGGGCGCGCATTGAAAGTGCGATCAACCAACCGCACTTCCGGCACGCCCTGCGCACGGATCAACTGCACATCGCGACGCACGCGCTCCAGCGATGATGATCGCTCCAGCGGTGATGACCGCTCCAGCGGTGATGACCGCTCCAACGAAAACCAGCGTCCCACTCCGCCTACCCCGCTCGTGCAAAACGCACACCGGTTGGAACAGCCGCGGGAGGTTTCCAGGAGCACGAACGGCTTGCGAAACCCCTCCATGTGCTTGGGGTACGGCGAGGGAATATCGTCCAAGCGTTCGACAACCTCCGCCATTCCGTTATCCACATAACGGCCGTCAACCAAGCCGCAGAACCCGGGAATGCCGGCCTGTTGCTTAGGCTGGTCCATCAATTGCAGCCATTGGCCAAAAGCTTTTTCACCCTCGCCTCGAATCACGGCATCAACTTCCGGATGCCGCTCCAGGAAGGCGCGATTATCGCCCAGAAATTCAGGACCACCGCCAAGCACCCGGCAGTCTGGAAACAATTTTTTAAACCGGCTTAGAAAGGAAATCAGGAACGACCGATTGAACAGGTAAAAACTGGCCGCCAGTACGGTCGGATGGAGTCGCGCCACGCGGTTCAGGGTAACCGGCAGGGATTCGTTCTGGGTAACCTCGACTTCGCACCATTGCCAGCCAGCGGCCTCGACGCCGGCACGCAGAGTCCAGGCCGCCAGATTCGTGTGCGAGTAGGATGCCGTGACCGAAAGAAATACGAGGGAACGGTCCATAGCAAATCACTGAAAAGCAAACATCGATGTTTGCATCATTCTTCCGCCTGCCAAAGTCCCAGGGCCGGATTGGAAATGTAATAAATTTCCTCACCATCCGGCAAGGTGTTGAAACCGTCGGCCAGTTTCGCCGGATTGTAGCGCACCATGGCCGGCTTCAGGTCGGCATACCGGAACCCAACGTCTTCAATATCGGCGCGGCTCAAGCCTCCCGGAGCGTACGTTATCGTGAAACGGCCCTCGCTGGAACCGTGGATGAGATGAGCGGCGGCGCCCAGGCTATTGCGCAATTCGGCATCTTCAGCCACCGCGCGCAGGGTCGCCGGTGTACCGCGATAACCATAGCGCCGGATCATGCGCTCGTTGATCTCGGCCTCGCCAAACTCGACCAGGCCGGGCGCGAGGATCAGCAGTTCGCCGTTGTCGGCCAGGGCCATCCGCGTGCGGTAAATCGCCTTGTTACCCAGCCAGGTGCTCTTGAATTCGCCGGGATCGAGATACACAACCACTTTTTTCAGGCGCGGCGTTTTGACGATGTTGACCTGCTGACTAAGGCGCGCGGCATGAACATAGCTTTCGCGGTCATTCCCGGCAAAGAGGCCGCGCGTTACCAGCCGCCCTTTGGCGTTCTTGGCGCGCACGGTCAGGACATACGTGAGCGGCAAATGCGCCAACAAGCAGTCCTCGGCCTCGTTGAGCAGGGTGCGTACGGGACTCTCGATGCGGCCCATGATGCTTTCCATGTTGCAGACCGCACCCAGAAAATGGCTCTTGTTGATGGTGTCCGGCCCGGCACAACCAACCAGGATATTCTTATTGCCGCCGGCCATGCCGATAACCTCGTGGGGCACAATCTGTCCGCAGGAAATAATGGCATCGTGCTTGCCCAGCGCGATAAGCTGATCAATCTCGATGTTGATGGGGTAATCCACCTTGCCGCCGCTCAGTTCGCGCAGGCGCTCGCCGGGTATCGCACCCATCGGCGTCAGGCCTTTCTGCCAGTCGTGGATCCGGATAAGGCCGTGCGGTACGCCGGGAAACATCTGCGTGATTTCAGTCGCGGTCATCGGCCGGTGCGTGCCCAGGGCCGGCAGGAGCTCGACCGCCGCGCGTTTCGCCAGGAGTTTGTAAAGCTGACTGCAAATCGCGCCGGCCCCGGAATGAAAACGCGAAAAGTCCGGGGGAATGAGCAGAACTTTCTTCAGGCCCGCCGGCAAGGCATCTACGACCTGCTTGAGACAGGCATCGGTTTCCCGGCTCGATATCTCACGGTCCGGTCCGCCTTCATGAATCCAAGTTGACATAATCAACTCTTCCTATTAAACAAAGTTCTGGTTGGCAATAGAATGCCAAAGTTCCGGCGGCAGCGCGACAATAATTATTGTGACAATAATTATTGCCACAAAAATTATTACAATGGCCGACTTGCACCGGCCGGATGGATGTCATATGCTTGGGTTCATCGGAATGACGAAATCGGTAATGGAACGTATTCAGGTATCAGATAATATTAATAAGCGAGCGACACCATGACTTTCGACCTGACCAAAACGCCCCCCCCACCGGCAGAGCAGGACTGGACCTTCATCGAGGAATTGAGGAACAAGCCGTATCATCCCAAAGTCGTTTGGACCCGGCACAAGCCGCAATCCGGCGAAGTTTTTTTTTCCAACGGACTGCGGCTTGACCTGCAGTTTGACGATGCGCGCCACTTGCTCGACACCGCCTTCCGCGATTTTCGCTATTTTTTAAGCACGGCGGGGTTGCGCCGTGACGGCGCTTATCCCGTGGTAATCCGCCGGATACCGACGCCGCTGCGCGAGGAATATCAACTGCACATCAGTGACGCCGGATGCGAACTGGGCGCCAACGATACCGAAGGCATCCGCCGGGGCCTGGTCTGGATTGAAGATGAACTCCTGCGCCGGGGCGGCCCGTTCCTGCCCCGTGGCCGCTTCACGCGCCGGCCGCTCATCCGCACCCGCATCTCGCGCTGTTTTTACGGGCCAATCAACCGGCCCCCCAAGTGCAGGGACGAGCTGGCCGACGAGGTGGACTATTACCCGGACGAGTATCTGAACCGGCTGGCGCACGAGGGGGTCAACGGACTCTGGCTGACGATCCATTTTTTTAACACGGTACCCTCCAAAATTATTCCGGAGTACGGCCGGAACGCCGGCCCGCGGCTGGCGAAACTTCGGAAGGTGGTGGAGAAATGCGGGCATTACGGCATTAAAATTTATCCGTTCTGCATTGAACCGGCGGCTTTTACCTGGCCGCAGCCCGAGATCGCGGCCGCGGCCGCAGCCCACCCTGATCTCAAAGGGCATGCGAACGCTTTTTGCACCAGCACGGCCAAGGGTCAGGCCTATCTCGAGGAGGCCACGCGCACCCTGTTCAGCGAAGTGCCGGGACTCGGCGGCTTGATGGTAATTCCGGTGGGCGAACGCTTCACGTTCTGTTATTCCGGCGGCATCCCGCAAGGCGGCTCACCCATAGTTCCACCCGCACCGAACACCTGTCCGCGTTGTTCCCGGCGCCGGCCCTGGGCCGTGTTGGCGGATACGCTCGCCGGCCTGGCGCGCGGCATGCAGGCGGTAGACCCGGCAGCCGAACTGATTGCCTGGCCCTACGGCCAATCCGTGTGCTGGGGCGCTGAAAAAACCGTAGAGGCGGCCGGCCATATTCCTGCCAATGTGATTTTACAGCATAATTTTGAAACCGGCGGCAGCAAGCTTCAACTCGGAAAATGGCGGCCGACTTGGGATTACTGGCTGTCCTATGTGGGCCCGAGCAATCTGTTCCGGGATTGCGCCAAGGCGGCCCGGCGGCATGGCAACCGGATCTCGGCCAAACTGCAGGTCTCCTGTTCCCACGAAGTCGCCACGACGCAGGTTGTGCCGGCGCCGGGGATTCTCTATCAAAAATATCGCCGCATGCACCGCCTCGGGGTCAGCGCCGCCATGCATTCCTGGTATTTCGGCGCGTATCCTTCGCTAATGACCCAGGCAGCCGGACTACTCTCGTTTGCGCCGTTCCCGGCGCGGGAGCGTGATTTCCTGTTCTCACTCGCGCAACGGGACTGGGGCCGGCATGCCGCCGCAATCGTCAAGGCCTGGCAGTGTTTCCAAAAGGGTTATTCCAATTTTCCAACGTCCCATATCTTCGGCTACTTTGGGCCCATGCATGACGGCCCGATCTGGCCGCTCCACCTTGTACCGCAACGCCGTCCGCTCGCTCCAACCTGGCAAGTCGGCTATGCACCATCCGGCGATTATATCGCCGAATGCGTCACGAATGGGTTCACACTGGCCGAACAAGTCACGCTCTGCCGGCGCATGGCCACACATTGGAACCGGGGCGTCCGCATCATGCAACGACTGCGGCATCGTTTTCAGAACAACCCCGACCGGATCAAGGATATTGGGATTGCCACCGCGCTGGGACTTCAGTTCCAGAGCGGCTACAATATCCTCCATTTCTACGCTCTGCGCGAGACCTTGGCCGAAGCCCGCTCGCCCGCCAAACGCGCCCGCATCATGCAGGCCATGCGGGCGATTGTCCGGGACGAACTGAAAAATGACGCCGCCTTATTGCCCCTGGCCGCCGCCGATTCGCGCCTGGGATTCCATTCCGAGGCCGAGGGCTATAAATACTTCCCGGCCCTGATTCGTTGGCGCATGACGCAATTGCGCCGGCTGCTGCAGCAAGAATTTCCCGCCGTGGCGCAGAAGGCACGGTGCCATGAACCGCTCTTTCCGGAATATACCGGCGAACAGCCGGCCGGCGCGGTCTACACCTGCCACCCGCTGGCGAACGCACCCGCGATGGACAAACGCGCCGAGGGCGCGCCCTGGGATAAGCTTCCGCAGGCGGAATGCACGCATTGGCTCCATCAGAAATTCAATGCCGAGCGCCGACTAAAATGCGCCTACGATCCGTGCGATCATCTGCCTTTGTCCAAGGACGCCGCACCGGATTGCCAAGTCTTCTGGCAGGCCGGTTACGACGCCACGGCGCTCTATTTCGGGCTCCTCTGCCGTGTCGGCCGGGATGCCAGCCAACTGCCTGCTCCCTTTCAGGAACATTGTCTGCGGGTGTATCTGGAACCCCAGCGGACGTTGCCGCGCATCATCTTTGCACTCAGCCCGGATGGCGCCGTTCAATGTATCCGTGACGACGGCTATATTCCACGCCCCGACCTTGGCTGGCAGGCACGTTCGCGTCTTGATCCGGCCGGCTGGTCGACAATCCTCCGGCTGCCCTTCCGGGCACTGGGCTTGACCAAAAACAGTGTGCTTCGCAGACCCATCCGCATCAACGTGGTGTTGAGCCGACCGCTGGCCGGCCAGGAGGGCACGGCGTTCTGTTCGTGGGTCAAAACCCAGCCGGTCCAAGGCCGCTTGGTCTGGGGTTACCTCAATCCCGCCACGGATTTCGGCTGGTTGCGGTTTTCCGCCAAGCCGGGTTAAGCGCGGAACCAAGTTCGATCAGAATCCCTGCATAACCCGTTTCATATACGCGACGCTTTTCGGCACGCCGGTCTGCTCGTCTTCCACACCCTCGTATTCCAGGGCCACGAACCCGTTGTAGCCGGCATCCCGCAAAGCCTCCAGGCAGGCCCGATGATTGATCGCGCCTTCGCCAAGCCCACAGGGCTTAACATTCCAGCCCCAGGGTAATTTCGAATCATCCACTTTGATAAAATCCTTGAAATGGACATACGCGGCGTAGGGGGCCGCCAAGCGACTGCCGATATGGCCCTCTTGCCCGCCGCTCATGTAGTTGCCGACATCAATGGTGGCTTTCAGTGAGGGCGAATTGATCGCGCGAATGACTTCCACCTGTTCCTCGCCCGTGCAGGGAAGTCCGCCGTGATTCTCCAGGGCCAGAATCAAGTTGCGTTTTTCCGCTTCCCGGGTTACTTCGCCCAGGCCATCCATGATCTGCCGATATTTCTGTTTCCGGATGACGGGATCGTTGCGATGTTGAGGGGATAGATTACCGCCGAAGATACGGGATACCGGTGCGCGCACCTGGGCCGCCACTTGAATCCATCGTTTGACCGTGTCAACCTGAGCGCGGAATTCTTCCGGCTTATCGGAGCTGAAGTCATTGGACATTGAGAAACCGGACAAGGTCAGCCCGGATTTCGCCAAGGCCGATTTGATTTTAGCCGCGGCGCCGTCCGGCGCGCCGAGCATGCCGGCATGCACATCGATATTTCCGAACCCCAGTTGCTTGACTTCCGCCATCAACCGATCCAAGGTCCAATTTTCCGCTTTCCATCGGCGATGCAGGCTGTAATGGCAAATGGCAGGCTTCATGAGACTCCGTTTCCTTTCTTTGGTTACGTTAATGTCTTGCGCAAATTTGTTTGTTTTATATCGAACATTTTTTGACAGGATTAACAGGATTTACTGGATTAATAAAACCGACAATGAATGCCTGCCTTTCCCAATCCTGTTAATCCTGTAAATCCTGTCAAAATTTCTCCTCCGAAGGCGGCTCCGACTATGGCGAAAAACATCTTTGGCTATTTATATATTCCCGATCCTTCAGGGACATGCATTCATGTAATGATACCGTTCTCCCCGTAACCCGCGCAGAACCACCTTGCGGCTGGTCATGGCAACGATATGCGCGGACTGGAGCGGAACTTTACCGCCGCCATCCGGCAAATCAACCACGAACTGCGGCATGCTCAGCCCTCCCAGCCCGGCGCGCAACTGCTCGGCCAACCGGATGCCGATGGGCAACGGCGTACTGAAATGCCCCACCCCCCGGACCGGATCACATTGAAACAGATAATAAGGCCGCACCATGATTTGCTGGAGCCCATTGCATAAGGCTTTCAGGGTTTCAAAATCGTCATTCACGCCGCGCAGGAGCACGGTCTGGTTGGATACCGGCAAACCGGCCTGAAGCAGGCGATCGCAGGCCTGTGTCGCCGCCGGCGTGATCTCGCGCGGGTGGTTAAATTGGGTGTTGATCCACAGCGGCCGGTGCCGCTTCAGGCACGCGCACAACGAGTGGGTAACGCGCATCGGCAAAACCACCGGCACGCGCGTGCCGATCCTCAGCACCTGCACGTGCGGAATAGCGCGCAAGGCCCCCAGAAACCAGTCGAGCAGATCTTCATCAAGGAGCAACGGATCGCCGCCGGAGACAATTACTTCGCGTACGCCGACAAGGTGCGCCACGGCATCCACGATCCGCCGCAAAAAAGCGCGCGTGGGCGCTGGCCGGCTATGCCGCCAAAAATTCTTGCGCGTACAGTGGCGGCAAACCAGGGCACATTCGTCCGTGACGAGCGCCAGGGCACGGTCCTGGTATCGGCGCACCAGACCGGGCACCACCAAATGCCGGCATTCGCCTAATGGATCCGCGGTAACTGCGGCAAGGGCTTCGCATTCGCGTAGGTCCGGCACACACTGGCGCCGGAGCGGATCGGTTACATCGTCCCAGCGGATCAAGGACAGATAATAGGGCGTGATGCGGCAGGGATAACGCCGCAGGAGCGCGCGCCAACGCGCACGTTCAGCCGGCCGAACCGGCAACAGCCGCTCCAGTGGTGATGACCGCTCCAGCGGTGATGACCGCTCCAGCGCCGCCAGGGAACGGATACTATGCCGCACTTGCCAGCGCCAGTCCTGCCACTCCCGACTGGTAAAATCTCCTACGATGGCGCGTAGTCGCGCCCGGACCTCAGGTTGTAGAACTAATGCGCCTTGTTTCATTTTTTTTACTGGCGAATCTCCCGCTATCGTGATTTACTTTAACCCACCGTCATTATGCCAAAGACAAGGATGCACACCATGAAAAAAATCATAGCGCTTGGAATGTTCGCGAGCTTGCTCAGCGCCGGGTTACTCAATGCCCAGGAGGCAAGCGCACCTGCAGCCGGCATCCCGGCTGCAGCCGGTGTCCCGGCCGTCGCCGGCGTTCCGGCCGCCGCCGATACCAATGCCGTGGCCAGCACTAACGTGGTGGCCGCAGCCGGCGTTCCGGCCGCAGCCGCCGAGCCCAAGCCGCCGGAAGACCCGGTAAAGAATATGATTGCCCGCTTTTCGTTCGATGCCGGGATCATGCCCGAACCCACGGCAGGGGGCGTTGATATCCCCGTGGTATTTCAGCGGGAATCGCCCGCTTTCCTCAACGGCCAGGAGCTTGGCGCTAATATGCCGCGGCTGGTTGCCGGTAAATTCGGCAAGGGCCTGCTCGTGGAATCGGCCCACGTGAACCTTTACAGCCCCAGCCAGGCTGGCACCGAGGAAGTATCCATGTTCCAGGCGTTAAACGGATCGGCTTTGGCAGGCATGGCGGAAAAACCGTGGGAAGGCAGACAAGCGCTGGCGGTCACAACCAAGGGTGAAGCCGGCGATGAAGGCGTGGCCCTCGAACTCAAGGTGGAAAAAGCGCTTTATAACGGCGCATCCATTGTACCGGCGTATTACGTGGCTTCCGTTTACCTGAAAGGTCAGGGCAATATGAAGCTGTCCCTGAAAGATATGGATAGCGATAAAGCCGGCGAGGCCGTGTATGTGGACTTAGGCAACGAATGGAAACGGTTTTTCTGCACATTCAGCGCTCCGTTCCCGGCCATGAGCATTGGCGCCAAGCATGAGGCCGATTGGAAAAAACTATTGCCGCCGGGCACCAATATCGAGGAACGCCTGCAACTGGCCATCGTAACGACCGACAGTTCAAAAACCACGTTCTATGCCGACGGCCTGCAACTGGAAACACGCAACATGCCTTACGCTGGAACCGGCGCGGGCCCAGCGCCGCAAGCCTGGGTGCCGGGCGGCATGGTGCTTTCCAACGAAACTTTGACGATTAGCACAACGAACAATTATTTCAGCCGCTGGCGCAAGAGCGGAACCATCAGCTTCTGGTTCCTGCCGAATTGGGACGCCCGGGACGGCACCCAGGACATAATTTTTCAGGTCATGAAAAACCTGATGACTCTTCAACACGTCAACGGCAAGATCCATCTGGCGCCCGCGGGGGCCGTCTTCACGCCCTCCGATTGGCAGAATACCTGGCATCATATCGCCATTACCTGGAACGAGGAAGGCCAATGGATGATGTACGTGGATGGCCTGGATTATCCGAGCGACGAGACGTTGAAGCGTCCGATTAATGCAGCGATAGCCCTGGTTTTTGGCAATGCGGCCACAGCGCCCAATGGCATGATTGATGACCTGATGCTTTTCCAGATCACCCTGGCGCCCGAACAGGTCAAAGCACTGTTTGCCGGCGACTTGCTGAAGCCGAGTGCAATGCCCGCTCCGGCAGTGACGACTGCTCCGGCAGTAACGACCGCTCCAGCGGCAACGCCCGTAGCGGCTGCAACACCGACCCCGGTAGCGGCCAGCACCACGGATGCCCCCGCCGCCGCAACGGCGTCGGCGCCAACGATTCCGTCCGCCACAAAACCTCAAACGGCCAAGCCGACAGAGTCAACCGAGGATACCGAGTCGGAGAGTGAACCGGATACGCCTGCCCCTGCGCCTGTTGCTGTTCCTGCGGCAACCACGTCCAATGCGCCGGCTTTGGCGCCAGCGCCGAACACCGCACCCTGAACACCTGCGTAGTTTTAAGCCGGATAGTTGCCTTCTTTGCGCCAGATTGCCAGCATGCGCTCGTAGCGGCTCAACCGCATGCCCGTGTAGATACAATTACTGGTTGAGAAAATGTATCCGCCGCCCGGCATGCCGTGCCGGAGCGCATAACGCACCGATTGGTCCACTTCCTCGTCCGTGCCCGTATCCAGCTTGGCACAGTTCACATTGCCAATCAGGCAAACTTTCTTCCCATAGAGCCGTTTCATTTCAGCCATATCCACGCCGGCTTGCGGATCGAGCGAGTGCAACGCGTCGGGCTTGGCCTCCACCATCTGGTCCACGATCGGCATAATGTTGCCGTCCGTATGCTTGATTGAATAATAGCCCAGGTCCCGGTAGCCCTTGATCAGTTTCGCCAGATACGGCGTCACGAACTCGCTGAACTGGGACGGGCTAAGGAATGGCCCCGTATTGAGGCAGTAATCCGAGCAGAGGGCAAACCCATCCAGGCCGCCCTTCCGTTTCAACCGCGCGCCCCGTTCCAATGCCTCGTTCACCTCCGCCTCCGTACCGGCTTTCAGCTTCTCCGGTTCGTCCACCAGCTGATAGCTGTACGCCTGCATGCTCCCGCCGGGCGGGATGCTCGGCGTCGCGTCGCCGTGCAGCATGAGAAAGTAGCGGTCCCCGGTGCGCTCCCGGATGAGGTCAATCATCCGCAGGGTCTCATCGTCGGTACCTGGGTTCGGTTGAATAAAAATCGCGCTGTGCTCGAACCGTTCGGCAATCTTGATGTACAGATCCGCCATGTCTTCACGGTGCAATTGGCGCTCCTTCGCTGCCATCTGGTCCCACTGCGCATAATGCCGCTGGCTCTGATGCAATTTACCGAACGCTTCCATGGTCAGGAAGAATACCAGCTCGAAATGCGGCACCCGCCCCTGCAAGGGTTTCCGTTCCAGGGCCGCTATGAAACGTTCTCTTGGTGTCATGGTTATCATCGTTGTTGGTTCTTTTATTAACACGTACTGTGCCCGCAACCCAAGTATGACATTTCATTCCGGGCGTGTGATCGAATTCGGTTCGTCACACGGTTGCATCGGGCTTCGCGTCACGCTACGCCCGATATATCGCTGATGCGGAAATCAACGGTTTCTGGTTCTCCAGCCTAACATTGACCGCGATTTTTGCAGCGATAATCAATAAAACAAAAAATCCATAAACTGTCCGCCTGAAGCGGATCCGCTTTGGCGGAAAATGTTTCTGCATTCTTCATTCTGCATTCTGCATTTGCAAAAATCACAGCTCCGGCGGCTGGGGCAGGCCTGCCAGCGACTGGAGCGACTTGCCCAAGTCGTCTTCCGACAAAGTGGCATCAACCATTTTGCCGGTCAGGAACTTTTCGTACCCGGTCAGGTCCATAAGCCCGTGGCCGGACCAGTTCAGCAGTATGGTCGTTTCCTTGCCTTCTTCACGGGCGCGGATGGCTTCCTGCGCGGCGGCGGCGATGGCGTGCGACGTTTCCGGCGCGGGTATAAAACCTTCCGTATGCGCCCACATCACGGCCGAGCGGTAACATTCCAACTGGTTGATGGCACAGGCCTCCATGAGCCCCTCGCGCATAACATGGCTCACCAGCGGCGCCATGCCGTGGTAGCGCAATCCGCCGGCATGGATCGGCCTGGGCACAAAAGTGTGACCCAAGCTGTGCATTGCCAGGAGGGGCGTCATCATCGCCACATCGCCCGAGTCGTAGACAAAGGGACCGCGGGTAAGTGTCGGACAGGCCGCCGGCTCGACCGCCATAATGCGGACTTTCTTGCCATGAATCTTGTCGCAGATGAATGGAAAACTGATGCCGGCGAAATTCGAGCCGCCGCCGACACAGCCAATGACAACATCCGGATAGGCCCCGATTTTCTGAAACTGCTTCTGCGCCTCAAGCCCGATAATAGTCTGATGCAAGAGCACGTGATTAAGCACACTGCCCAGCGAATAGCGGGTATCCTTGGAAGTGACGGCATCCTCAATCGCTTCGCTGATGGCCATGGCCAGGCTGCCGGGCGTATCGGGCGTTTTTGCCAGGATCGCGCGGCCGGCGTTGGTCTGATTGCTGGGGCTGGCGATACATTCCGCGCCCCAGGTGTTCATCATCATTTTCCGGAACGGCTTCTGCTCGAAGCTGATGCGAACCATGTACACCTTGCACGCCAGCCCGAAAAGCTTGCACGCCATCGCCAGGGCGCTACCCCACTGACCGGCGCCGGTTTCGGTCGTCAGCCGCTTGATGCCGAACTCCTTGTTATAATAGGCTTGGGCAATGGCCGTATTGGGTTTGTGACTACCGGCGGGTGAAACGCCTTCGTTCTTGTAATAGATTTTCGCCGGCGTTTTCAACGCCTTTTCAAAGGCATAGGCGCGACAAAGCGGACTCGGCCGGTACAGGAGCAGTTTTTCGATCACGGCTTCGGGAATGTCAATCCAGCGCTGGGTACTGACTTCCTGCTCGATCAGGTTCATGGGAAACACCGGAGCGAGCGCTTGAGGCCCGATGGGCTTGCCTTCCTTGTCCACCGGCGGCGGCAGGGGATGCGGCAAGTCCGCCTGGATGTTATACCACTGGCGCGGCATCTCGTCATCGTTTAGCAACACTTTGCATTGGCGACTCATGTTTTCTTTCCTTTCCGAGGGCCTGCCCGCAGTGCTACGCACAGCGTTGCAGGCGGGCTTACACCCGGCTTTAATTTTAACTGATCACTGACAAATTGGCTGACCTTCTGTCGAAACACGCTCCGCCGTTTCAGTTCGCGGGAGCCGCGCGTGATATTGCAGAGGCTGATGCCCAGTTGCCGGGCAATCGAGCGCTGATGCACGCCGGCAGTCAGCAGGCAGACCAGGCGCCAACGCAGGGCCAGCCGCGCCCGCTCCCGGGGTGTGAGCAGGGCCTCGAGCAAGTCCCGCATGGCGGCGCTCTCGCGCGTATCGGCCAGCACGGCGGCCAGTTCGTTTAAGGCTTGCTTGGACATGGGTATTCCCGTTGTTACTACCTACAGAAACCGATAGGATAGTGGCGCATTGGGGTGATGCAAGCTTTTTTCGGCAATCTACCAGGCATCCGTCCGGAAGGGTGAAGCCGGCAAACCGGCGCGGTTATATAAATTACAGCCTTCCGGATTAGTTGAATATGCATAACGGACCGCGACCGGATTCGCCACGTTCGGACTGGAGACCAACACCGTGTCGCCGTCAATGATCGCATCGGCCCAAACCCATTTCTTATCTTCACCGGCAACGGCAAAGCGTTGAAGCTTGCCGTTTTTTATTTCACGCACAGGCTCGCGACCGGTTTTCTCGCCTGCCATCAGGCCGCCGCCTGAATGGTCAAAGGACAGGCGAATGCGGTTGGCTTCGATCTTCATGTCGCGATACAACGGCCCTGACACAACAAGGTTGGTTTGCCCGTAATCCCGCGCCAGGGCCCAGCAGGCCAGACGTTCGCCCACATCAAATTTGTTTTTGGGATGTATATCCTGTGCATCGCCAATATCAATAGTCACGGCCATGCCGGTGTTGGTAATGGCCAACGCTTTAAACTGGCACTGGCGCAGGTTGGCCCAATTGTCGCCGCCGGCCGGATCCTTAGTGTCAGGCTGGTAATTAGCCAATTGCACATAATAGAAGGGAAAGTCGCCCTGGGACCATACCCGGCGCCAGCCGCTGATCAGGGCGCGCATCTTATGGTAATAGAGGTCGCCCGGATTACCAGCGTTAGACTCGCCCTGATACCAGATGGCGCCGCGGATGGCATAAGAAATCAACGGGTGCACCATGGTGTGGTAGATGGCGGCCGGTTTGGTGTTATTCTTGGCGCCGGGATAAACAGGCCAATCCGGCTCCACCGGAAGATCGGCGCCCGCTGTAATTGATTTACGGGCATCGCTGATCCACGTTTCCAATATCTTCATCGCGTCCGGCAGCGATTGACGATAAATCTGCACCTCTTTACGAAATGCAGCGATATATTCGGCCAATTCGGGAATGGTGTCAAAGGCGCCCAGCGGTGTCCACGGTTCAATGAGCGTACCGCCCCAGGATGTATTAATCAATCCCACCGGCACGCCCAGTTCGGAATGAAGGCGGCGGCCAAAATAAAATCCGACGGCGGTGCACCCCCCGGCAGTTTGCTTGGCGCACAGCGTCCATGGCGATCCTTGGATGTCTTGTTTCGGCGCGGAAGCAAAAACATTGGCAACATTTATAAATCGCAGCCCCGGAAGATCAGCGCCAGCGATATCCTCCGGCGCCTTGCATGAACCCAAGCCCATTTGCATGTTGGATTGTCCGGAGCAGACCCAGACTTCGCCCACGACAACGTCCTTTAATTCAATTGCATTCGTGCTGGCGCCGGAAATCCTTAAAACCTCGCCCTGGTTGTGCGCCGCCATGGGATCAAGCTGAATTTTCCATCGGCCATCCGGACCGGCCGACGTTTCCTTGCGCTGGCCGGCAAACTCAACCATGATTTTTTCGCCGGGATTGGCCCAGCCCCAGACCGGCGCCGGCCGTTCGCGCTGCAACACCATGTGATCGCCGAATACTTTGGGTATCGTAACTGCGGCGGCGGAAAAATCGTTGAAAAACAATAGTGCGCCGATAATCAGGCCGCAAACGACAGGAATCCGGGAACATTTAGCGTAATTTGGCTTAGACATGATTTGTGCTCCTTGAATACCTATTGAATGGGGGTAGAGTGCCGTGCCGTACGAGAGGAGTCAAGAAAAAGCCACAATTTGATTGACGTAACCCGGAGGAACGCTCTATCATATTGAAAATTCAGTTTATTTTTCTCTCGAAAGGAGGTGAGCATAATGTGTAAAACTTGTGGATGCCGGTCGGTCAAGAAAGCCAAAAAGACCAGGAAATCGAAGAAGAGCAAAAAATAACCCGCACGGTTCATACCGATAAAACGAGAGGTCATGAGATCGTATCATGGCTTCTCGTTTTTTTTGCTCCAATGCAACCCAAAGAATTTACCCGCGTGTTTTGCGGGCAATGTTCCGTTTTCTTTTCTTGTTTTTCATAGCAGCCCCGATGGTTAAGATATATATCAAAAATAATTATTGACTATAACATTGTTGTTGTTATAGTAACCGGCATGAAGCGTCATTCTGCGCACTCCCCAAAGAGGCTGCCTTCCATGGCGGCCCTGGCCAAAGCCTGCGGGGTCAGCCCCATGACTGTCAGCCGCGCCTTGCGCTCAGGGGTATCCGTGGCCTCGCAAACCCAGCGGCGTATTCGCGCCATGGCGGAAAAATCCGGTTATCAGGTCAATCGGCGCATCGGCCGGCCGCGCCAGGCGCCGGCCGCTGCCGAACAACCTATCGAAATTGTGATCGGCACAGCCATCGGCAGCGGCAATCTCTATCATGCCCGCCTGATGGCTACCATGGAGCAGGAGCTCAGTCGGCGCAGTTACGACTGCCTGATCCGGACGTGCGGCAACGATTACGATCAGTTTCTGCTGTTGTGCGACGCCCTGCGCCGGACAAAACCAAAAGACCTGTTGATCATCGGATACTTCCCGACTGACCGACTGCAAAGTCTGTTGGCCCTTGCGCCGCCGCATTCCATTCTTGTGGATCAGACCGGGAACACGGATCTAACCAGCACTTATGAAACGATCAGCTTCGACAATGTGACGGCGGCCCGCCTGGCTGTACGTCATCTACTAGACATCGACCGACAACGGATTATGCTGATCAAGGGGCCGGCGGATCATTATTTTTCGCGGGACATCGACCAGGGTTATCGCGAAGTCCTGCAAGGGTGCCGCACGAGTGTGGATGAGGCGCTGATCCGCAGCGCCGATTTCACCGCCGAGGGCGCCCGGCAGGCCGTGGCTGCCGCGCTGGCCGCAGGCGTATCCTTTGACGCCGTGTTCACCAACGATGAAATGGCGCTGGGCGTCTTGCGGGCCCTGCACGAGGCGGGCATTGCCATCCCACAGCAAGTGGCCGTGGCCGGCTGCGATGGGCTGCCCGTCGGCATGCACACAATTCCCAGCCTGACCACAATCGAACTGGATTATCAGCGCCTGGGACAGCTAACCGTCGAACGGCTCTTTGCCCGCGAGCGAACGCGCCAGCCAGTCTGCCACATTCAATTGGCGCCGACACTGGTCGTGCGCGAAAGCACAGCAGGCGAACTTAAGAAGGACTGTAGACCGTAGACTGTGGGCCGTAGGAAGAAAGACTGCCGGATGACGGAAAACGGAATCTCTGCAATCAGCAATCAGAAATCATAAATCCGCAATAAGGAAATCAAACCATGGCCTATCTCACCGATCAGGAACGGGACACACGGATGGAACAAGTGCGGAAATTGTTGCGGGACCAGAAGCTCGATATGGCACTGGTTTATTACGACGAGTTTAACATCGGCAATGGCTGGTACCTGACCGGCTGGTGTCCGCAATTCGAGAGCGGCGCGGTGCTGGTGCCGCGCGAAGGCACGCCCATGATTCTGGGCGGACCGGAGAGCGAACCCTTCGCCAAGCTGGACAGCGCCGTCAAGGAAACGCGCAACTTCCCCGTGTTCATGGTGCCCAACGAGGAATATCCCAATGCCGTCATCAGCGATTTTCCAAAACTGTTTGCGGAACTGAAGCGCACCTTGAAGTCCATCAAGCGCATCGGCCTGGTGGGCGGGGGACGGATGCCGGCAGACTGCTACCGCCAGATCGTGGAGGGGATGCGCGATTGCGAACTGGTGGATATAACCGACGCCTTCGTTCGCCTGCGTTATGTAAAATCGGAATGGGAGCGCGCGCAAATTCGCGCCGCGTTTCAACTGGCCGACGGCGCCTACGCGGCCATGCAGGCCAAAGTGGCCGCCGGCGTCACCGAAATCGAGGTGGCCGCGGCGGGTGAATTCGCGGCGCGCAGCCGCGGGGCAACCGGGTTCGGCTTCAGCGCCATTGTCGGCAGCGGCCTGCGCTCCAATGCCGTGGTGCCCACGGCGAGTTCAAAGCCCCTGGTGGCCGGCGAGCTGGTGATGATCGGCCTCGCGCCCAAAGTGCGGGGCTATGCCGGCGTGGTAGGCGATGTCCTGCCGGTCTCGGGCACTTATACCAAGCGTCAGCAGGAGTGCCTGCGGCATTTAAAGGAAGCGTTTCGCCTGACCAGGGAACAACTGGTCGTCGGCCGCAAGGGCCGGGAGATTGACGCCCCGGCGCGCGCCTATTTTAACAAGCACGGGTTCACGAAATACCTCGTGTGCCCGTTTGTGCATACGATCGGACTGCACGAGGCCGAATCGCCCTTCTTCGGTCCCAACAGCGACGACATCCTCAAGCCGGGCATGACCGTGTGCGTGGATGTGAGCTTTTTCGGCCATCCGGAATTCTACGGCACGCGTATCGAGACCGGCTACGAGATCACGGCGCGCGGCGCCGTGCCGTTGAGTCCCGCGATGGACAAACGTTTTTTGACATAGCCGATCATCGATGAGGCCAACATTGCGCCAGAACGCAAGGCCCGAAATAAGCAGGTCTGGACAGAGCGATGTTGTTACTCGATAAGTTGAGAATATTGCTGAAGACTTACAATTGAAAGAAATTAAATAAAGCCACAACACCCCCTCCCCCAAACCCGCTTGACAACCGATGGGTTCGTCTTAATCTATCTTCGTCTTATTCAGATTCCGCGCGTCAGGTACCATGGGCCACCCAATGAAACTAATTGACGACTCTTGTCCAAAAGGATTGGCAATTTCGGTCCCGTTCGCGTGTCTGGTTGAAAAAGACAACTTGTTTGCAACAAATCTCGCGGGGATGGTGGTGGTATGGGTCCGATGAAACCAGGTGAACGCAACATCAAGAACCTGGCGCAGAAGCTGGGATTGAGTAAGGCAACGGTGAGCAAGGCACTGAACGGCCGGTCGGATGTTAGTCCGGCGACCCGCCAGAAGGTAATGGCCGCGGCCAAGGCGATGGACTATCGGCCTAATCGATTGGCGCGTGCCCTGGCACACGGCAAGAGCGATATGATCGGGGTGATTCTTAGCCATGTGCGCAATGCGTTTTTCCTGGAAATCGTTGGTGCGGTGAACGCTGAGGCGGCAAGCCGGGGGTTCAGACTTACGCTTGATACCTCCAATGGATCCGTGGAGGTCGAACGGGAGATTCTGCGTGACTATATTGACCGGCGTGTTGAGGGGATCATTTTGGTCCCGGCCCTGGCGCATCGGGGGCCGGATTCCAATATCCGGCAGGCCGCCGGCCAAGTGCCGTTGATCATCTTGGATAACGAGTTGCCACGCAAAGAAGTTCCGTTTGTCGGCACCGATTTCCGCCTGGGAGCTTACCTGGCGGCGCAGCATTTGATTGAACTGGGGCATGGCTGCATCGGGTATTTAGGCGGGCCGGCATGGGCCATGGGGGCCAGGCAACGTCTGACCGGGTTCAAACAGGCCCATACGCAAGCAGGTTTGACAGTGAACGTCCGATGGATGTCGCATGGCGAGTTCGACGAGGAAGAAGCGCGGGAGCGCGCCACACAGCTTTTAACCATGCAGCCGGAAGTTACGGCGGTTGTGTGCGCGAACGACCAGATTGGTCAAGGCACGTTGGATGCCGTACGCGCCCTGGGCCGGGAGGTTCCGCGGGATGTCTCAATAGTCAGTTTCGCGGCCGGCGCTTTTTTCACCACCCTCGACCAGAAACCGGCGGCGATCGGGCGAGCGGCGGCCGGCGTGCTTTTCGAGCTGATGGGCGGCGGCCGGCCGCAGCCACGGACGATTATCGCTCCAACCCTGGTGGTGCGTAATTCCACCGCCGCCCCGCGAACAGGAAGGGCACGGCTTCGCTGAGCCGGATTGCAGGCTATTTTTTCTTGCTTTTCGAAACCGGTTTCGATATAGTGCTTGGCATGAAAACAAAAAACCTCAAGCTGATGATTCCCGGCCCCACTGAAGTCAGTCGCACCGCGCGGGAGCAACTCGCCCTACCCATCCGGCCCCATTACGGTCCGGAATGGGTTAAATTGTTCTTTGATGTGGTTGGCAAGCTGAAGAAGGTCTTCCAAACCACCAACGATCTTTACGTCTTCGCCGCTACTTCATCGGCAACGATGGAAGTGGGCATCAGCCACGCGGCTGAACCCGGGGAAAAGATACTGATCTGCAACAATGGGGTCTTCGGCGACCGATTCACCGAGATGGCCAAGATAAACGGACTATGCGTGGTCACGACCCGTAGCGACTATGGACAGCCCATCACGGTGGAGCAAGTCCGCAAGGCACTGAATGCCGACAAGGACATTCGGGCTGTCGCGATCGTGCATAATGAATCGTCCACGGCGGTGGAGAGCGCTTTGAGCGGCATTACCACGCTGGCGCGCGAACGCGGCGTGCTTACGGTCGTGGATTGCGTATCCAGCATGGCAGGAGTGGATGTGCCCACCGATAAGCTGGGCATTGACTTCTGCCTGTCGGGCAGCCAGAAATGTTTCCAGGCGCCGGCGGGCCTGGGTTTTATCAGCGTGAGTTCGCGGGCTTGGGAACGCATCCGGGCTCGTCGAGAGCCGGTGCGCTCTTGGTACCTCAGCCTGGATGTGATGCATCGCTATCGTGACATGTGGATGGACTGGCACCCCCAGGGGCCCAATACGGCATCCGTGCCGCTTTATCAGTCCTTGAATCAGGCGCTGGATGAAATTCTGGCGGAAGGACTTCCTGCTCGTTTTGCCCGGCATGTACGCGCCCGGGATGCATTTCGCGCCGCCATGCGCGCCATGGGGTTACAGCTTTTTGCCGCGGACGCGGTTGCCAGCAAGACGCTAACGGCAGTGTGTCTCCCGGCGGGTATTGATGGGGTCAAGTTGCGCAACGCTATTCTGGTCCGACACGACATTTTGCTTGCCGGCGGTCTGGGCCCGACCGCCAATACGGTCATCCGCGTGGGCCATCTTGGGCATACCGCTGCCATGGATTATCTGGTTCCCACCATTCAGGCGATCGAGCATGAGCTGATCGCGATGGGCGCCGTTGTGACGCAAGGGGTTGCGGCAAAGGTGTTCGAGAAGGAGTTTGAATGAAAAAACTTCGCGTTGGTGTCGCCGGACTCGGCGACTTTGGGCTATTGCACATGAAGGTGTTCTCCCAGATCCCGTATGTGGAGATCACGCGCGTCTGCTCCCGCACGGCATCCCGCGCCCGGGAGGTCGCGGACCAGTTCGGCGTTCCTGCCATAAGCACGGATTACGCAGACTTTGCGCAGGCCGATGACGTGGACGTGATTAGTGTGGTTACGTTGGGCAAGGACCATCGGGCTGTGGTCGTTCCGGCGTTGCAGGCGGGCAAGCATGTGCTGGTTGAGAAACCGATGGCCGATACTGTAGAAGACGCAAGGGCCATGGCGACAGCCGCTCAGCGCTCATCCGGCAAGTTCATGGTTGCCCATATTTGCCGATTCATGCCCCAGTACTACCGCGCCAAGGAACTGGTTACCCAAGGCCGGCTCGGACATCTTTCCATGATTCAGACATTTCGCAATAACCACTACACCGCCTTGTCGCCGGACCGCAAGAACAACACTATGCGTGAGACGGCAATCCACGATATTGATTTGGCACTTTGGATCACGGGCAGCGACGTGGCCGAGGCGCACGGGTTCAAGCGCTATAATCAGTCGGACAAGGAAGCCGATAGTTGTCTGGCCGTGGTAAAATTAGCGAACGGCACGCTTTGTTCGTTTGCCGCCTCTTGGCTGAGGCGTGACGCCATGCCCGCGGATGTGGATGCAATGATGAAAATCATGGGCACCCAAGGCGAGCTGGAAATTCGGATGCCGCCGCAGAACATGGTCTTTATTGACGATCATGAGCATTCGCATTTCAACCCCGAAGTCGCTTCCAGTCCCGCCATGATCCGGCAAACGGCCCTGGGTTGCGAGATCGAATACTTTTTAACGTGCGTGCTGAACGACAAAGTCCCCGAAATGATTTCCGCCGACGAGGCCGTCAAGGCCGTGGATGCGGCCATTCGTATTGATGCCTGTTGCCAGGAGGTCCGCCCATGAAAGGGTGCACCGGGGAAACCGACCTGTGCCCACGACCACGAGGTGGCCGATGAACATCATCGATACACATGTTCACATTTTCGAGCGGCCTTACGGCGATGTGTTCGACAATGGACATATCAAGCAGGGGCCGGACGGCGAACGGCGCCTTTTCGAGCAGTATCGCCGGAAGTTTGGCATTGCCGGCGCCTTCGTGATCGGCTACGAGGACCGGCGCCAGCCCGGGAACAACGCTTATTTGCGCTCATTGGCGATCAGCGGGCGTTGGATTCGTTCGTTCGGCTACGTGCGCGCCGACCCCGCAACCATGTTGCGCAAGGCGCGGGAGTTAGCTGACTTGGGGCATTTCGGCATAAGTTGTTACCTTGAACGGCGGGATGGCGCGAAATGGCTCGCGTCCCGGGCGATGGTTCCCTTCTGGGATTTCCTGCGTCAGCGGCGCATGCCAATCAGTTTTAATCTGAGCGCGTTCCAGTGCCGGGCGCTGGCGCGAGTCGTTGCGGATCATCCCGGAATAATTGTCCTGATCAGTCACATGGGCCGGCCAAAAGTGGTCAATGGCAAGCTGGATGAACGCGACTACGCCCCCCTGTTGGCATTGGCCGGACACGCATCCGTCTACGTAAAACTCTCCGGTTTCTACGCCTATGTGAAAAATGGCTGGCATTGGCCACAACGGGAATTATTCTGCGTCGTAGACCGGCTAAGGAAAGTTTTCGGCGCAAAACGCCTGCTGTTTGCCTCCGACTTTTCCCCGGTTCTGGAACACAACACCTATCGCCAGGCATTGGAGCTGTTGCGCACGGAATATGGCGCTTTCGGCGCGCAAGAGCTTGCCGATGTGTATGGACGGAACGCAAAGGAAATTCTGGAGGGAAAATGAACGTCGAGAAATTGGGCCCTTATCGAGTCATAGATCTCAGCAAACACATTGATCCGGCCACATCCACGCGCCGTTGCCGGGTGGAGCGGTATTTTCAGCAGTCGTCCAAGGACTACCACACCAACCTGGACATCGAGTCGCACTTGGGCACCCACGTGGAGACACCTTACCACTACAACGACGCTTGGAAGGATATCCTGGGCCTGCCGGTGACGGCTTTTATGGGCCGCGCCGTTCTGTTGCGCCTGGCCTGCACGCCGCGCGCGCCGATCACAAAAGCCATGCTGGAACAGGCCGCCGGCGGGCGAGTCCGGGCTGGCGACATCGTGGTGCTGGATAGCCCCTACCATTGCGAGCCATTTACTAACGCCCCGAACGACCAGCGGCCCTACCTGTGCGGCGAATCGGGCGAGTGGTTCGTGGCCAAGCAGGTGAAGTGCGTTGGCTTCGGCGACGGCGTGGCCATCGAGTACAGCGTCAAGACCGCTTGCGAGATCCATGCGGTGGTAATGCCGCGCGATATCATGTTCCTTGAGGTCATGAAAAATCTGGATCAGTTGCGATCCGACGTTTTCTTCCTTATCTGTCAGCCCATGCCGATCAAGGGGCTGGACTCTTGTTGTGTGCGTGCCGTGGCCATCGAAGGCATTCCGGGGTTCTGCGCATGAAAACTGATGTCATCGCTCTGTGCAAAGACTTGATCGCTATCCCCAGCATCAATCCCATGGGGCGGGATGATCTTGATCCCACCCTTACCGGCGAAGCACGGGTCAACGATTACATTCGTCATTTTGTCAAGGCTGCCGGCGTGGATATCGTAGTGCAACGGACGGATGTTCCGGGCCGGGAAAATGTGGGCGGAATGATTGTTAAAGGCAGTCGGTTTCCGACGCTTGTCCTGCAATGTCACACCGACACACTGGGTGTGGGCGACCACCCCTCCCTGCTTAAACCGGCGGTATGCAAAGGCCGCCTTTACGGGCGTGGGGCAACTGATGACAAAGGCGGACTGGCGGCCATGCTGGTTGCTTTGGCTGAGGCAGCGCTGCACCCCGCGCGCGTCAGGAATAATGTGATCGTTCTGGGCGTGTCGGATGAAGAGTATAAGGGAAAGGGCAGCTTGGCGCTCGTGGCGCAACCGCCAACCAAGGGGGCCGACTTCGGACTCGTTGGCGAACCCACGGAATGCCGGATTGTCAATGGTTTTAAGGGCGTGGCCCGCTGGGACCTTGTCACGACCGGCCGGAGTGTGCACAGTTCCATGCCGCAAAAAGGCGTGAGCGCCATCTATCGCATGGCCCGTTTGGTAAGCCTCATTGAGGACTATCAGCGCGAATTGGCGAAGATTGAAGACCCGCCGCTCGGTTGCGAGACCATCTCGGTGGGCCGGATCGTTGGGGGTACGGCCGTTAACGTTGTGCCGGACAGCTGCACGATCGAAATTGATCAGCGCATCACGCGCAAGACCCGCGCCGCGGACGCGCCAAAGCGTCTGGCCGCCTACCTCAGGAAACGAGGAATGCGCTTCCCGGTGATTCCCTCGGCCATGAAGGACGTGGAGGATGCCGTACTGATCGCCGCCAGCCATCCCGGTATTAGCCTGCTTGGCCGCATGTGCCTTGCGCAAGGTCTTAACCCACGTCCCTGCCAGGTTGCCTATGGATCGGACGCTTTTCGGATGAACCGTGGCGGCATTCCCACCGTTCTATGGGGTCCGGGCAGTATTAAGGTGGCTCATTCGAATGACGAATACGTGGAAATCCGTCAACTGGAGCAGGCCGTGATATTCTATTTGGAGCTCATGCAAACAGATCTGCAGAAGGCAGGAGTCAGAATGAAGTATTCCCCTGGCTCGAAAAATTGGGCCCGGTCACATACAGCGAATGGAAAAAGTTCGATAAGAAGGCGCCAATGAAATTTTCATGCAGGACTTGGAATTCAAGATAGGATTGAACAACGGCAGAAGCACGGTACTGCCCCCTGCCTTTAAAATAAACCGCAGAAAACAGGAGGTAACATGCAGGCTGGTGAAATAAGCAAATTGACGACACGTCTCAGCCAGGGAATCAGGAATGGCGACGAAGGCTATCTTTTCGGCGCCCCTGACCAGGAGGTTACCGGCGTAGTGCTGGTTTGGAAACCGACGCTGGCGGCAATGCGGCATGCCGTTGCCAAAGGCTGTAACATGATGATTTCCCATGAATTTCTTTATGATTTCGAATACACCTCCTCCTATTTTCAGGGTGCCATCAACTGGAAAGCCAATATTGCGCGGCAGAATTACCTGAAAAGCAATTCGCTGATTGTCTATCATTGGCACGGGGGGATGTTGAGCGTCCAAGGCGTGACTGAGAAATACCATCAGGTGTTCGGGTTAAAACCAAAGCGCCCTAACCGGAAAGATCTCAAAATATTTTGCCTGGAAATGATGGTGGGCGAACTGCAAAAACCGATGACCTTAGCCAAGTTGGCCAAAGATATCAAAGCTCGGCTGAAACTGAAACATGTCAGAATGATCGGCGATCCGCAGCGCACAATTCGTAAAATTGCAATCGGCGCCGGCGGCGACACGCTGTTCACCAACGCATCAACAATGAATACATTTTTATCGCTTGGTGCGGAGGCGATTGTGGGTGGCGAAAGCGATGCCTATGCCGCCAATTTCGTTTTAGACGGCGGCGGCGCTTTGATAGACACGGACCACCCGGTTACGGACAATATTGCCGTGCAGGTGTGTTACGAAGCCGTGAAGCGGAATTTGCCGGGTGTTCCGGTTGAATATTTTGAGAGCCCCTCGCCATGGAGGTGTTTTTAATGACACCCCCTGCTGCCCAAGATAATTCCCGCAGGACAGCCACGTGTTGTCATGCCAGAGGCAGATCCGCCTCCGGCGGAAAAGGAGGTATTGCCACATATATAACACCGGAAAATTAGAACTGAACTTTTCGAGGAATGATTGTTTTCCTTCGATCTTACGTGTTTGTTTTTCTAAAAATTAGCATTAGAGGATGACACTGTGGTAAAAACAGCGTAGCCATTAAAAAACTTATACCATAAAAGAGAAGACACCATGCAAATTGATAAAATAAAATATGACGTGATTGTTTGCGGCGGTGGGATGGCCGGCGTGGTGGCGGCAATTGCCGCGGCCAGATTAGGCGCGCAGACATTATTGATCGAAAAACATAATTGTTCCGGGGGCGTGATGACCTCCGGTATCCTGAGCTTGCTTGGGCCGCTGAACGATAAACATCAGCGCGTTATTCTCGGCATACCGGCTGAAATTGTGGATCGGCTGGCGGACATGGGCGGCTCCAAGCTCAAATCAGGCTTTATCCCCATCAATCATGAAATGCTGAAACTGCTGCTTGACCGGATGCTTGAAGAATCCGGCGTTAAGGTGCTGTATCATTCCCTCGCGGTTGATGCCCAAATGCAGGGAAGCATGATTGACAAATTGATGGTCGCCAATAAAGGGGGGATCATGGAATGTCATGCGAATATGTTCGTGGACGGCACAGGCGATGGCGACGTGGCTTTTAAGGCCGGATGCAAATATGAAATGGGGCGGAAGAAAGACGGTTGGATGCAACCGCTGACAACCGTTTGCCGTCTGGGCGGAGTTGATCCAAAAGTCTATAAATTTGAAGATAATTTCACATATTCCGACGATATCAAAAAGGCATTGGCAAGCGGCGAGATGACCATCCCGGCAGATGGAATCGGCGCGGCCTGTTTTGTCCCGGGCATGGATGGCGTCATCGCGGTGAATATGTCGCATATTTACGGTGTTGATCCCACTTCTCCGGAAGCGCTTTCCCGCGCGGAAATGATCGGCCGGGAGCAGGCGCAGGAAATTGCTTCTTTTTTTCAAAAATACGTGACCGGATGTAAAAAAGCATTTTTAGTGGATACTTCAACCTTGATCGGCATCCGTGAAAGCCGCCGGTTTATCGGGGAATATGTATTGACGGTTGAAGATGTCGTGTCCGGCAGACGATTTGAAGACGCGGTTGTGGCCAATGCGTATCATTTGGATATCCACAATGAGCCGGACGATAAACGTCTTGAAGAAAAGAAAAAAGGGCTGGGATTAGGATTCCCGAAGCAGTATTACCATATACCTTATCGGTGCTTGTTGCCAAAAGGCGCGGACAATCTATTGGTAAGCGGCCGATGTATTTCTACAACCCATGAGGCGTTATCCTCCACGCGCATTGGCCCCTGCTGCATGGCCATCGGCCAAGCCGCGGGCACCGCCGCCGCGCTTTGCGCCAAAGACGGCATTCTTCCGGGCGATCTGAAGATCGATATTTTGCGCGCGACATTGCTGAAAAACAAAGTGTTCATTAACGGCTGATGCTTGCAATACGCTTGGCTATGAAAATAAATGCATCAGATTAAGCGCATAAATATTTCGCTCAGTGTGTCTGAAAAAGTGAGGCAAGATCAAACCGCCTTAAATATAGGGAGGTTGGCATGAAATACAGTATTATGATTTTAGTAGTGGTCTGTATCGCCGCCCTGGCGGTGTTATTCTGGCATGCAAAAAGGACCGGTGAAAAGGCTGCGGCTCCCGGTTCGATGCCGGCTCAACAGGCAAACTTGGAAAGCAAGGTTGCGAAAATAGTGATTGTGAACAACGATGGCTACAGTAGTTTTTACAGTGGTGATTTCCGGACGAAAGAAGACCTCCAGAAGTTCGTCCACCAGTTCAAAGGAACGGATGTGACCATTGTGGAATGGTGTCTCGGCACTGGTGGGACATTCAACTTTGACACGAAAGTTGGCAGTGTCATGGGGCGAGGCGTCGACGAATCTGTTTGGAAAACGTTGTGCCGAGGCGACAAATTGATCGGCGAAACGGTTCAAAGGCTCATTGCGGAAGGCAACGAACCGCTCAGGGTTGTTGCGGACCAGGGAAGGGCCGACGGGATATCGGTTTTTGTGTCGCTTCGTCCGGATGCCTTCTACGACGCCTCTTATGCCGACTTCTCAAACGGAGATTTCTGGCGACAGAACCCTGATAAACGGATCGTGGGCAGAGTCTTGCCGGGGGCTTCTATTGGCGTAGGGCTCAGTTATGTTTATCCGGAAGTCAGGCAGTTTTTCCTGGATATCATTCTGGAAGCGGTGCAACGCGATGTAGCCGGCGTAAATCTGGATTTTGAGCGCCGCCCCCCATACTTTGGATTTGAAAAGCCCCTGGTAGAAGGCTTTTATGCCAAATACGGATTCAACCCACCCGGCGAAAACCCGGAGCTCTGGTGGCGATATCAAGCGCAGTTTATGACGGATTTTGTCCGCAAGGTTCGGGACGAGCTCGATAAAGCCGAAAAATCGCTTGGACA
>JAPLSY010000026.1 GCA_026398415.1 Kiritimatiellota bacterium
ACTGCCGTTGGGCAATCGTCTGACATCATGTAAATGAATATGCCAGACTTTATTCCCTAAGGCCGCGATATGCCGCCGGGCTATTTCATTGGCCAATTTTTCGCCTTCTTGGGTCCCCCGTAATTTAGCGGGAACATCTTCTCCGCATTTAATGATATGGCCGAAGTCAAGACAACTCCCGACACAAGGATGGTCTATTTCCTCGATCAACTGCTTGTAGGTCTGCAGCGTTGGCGGGAAAAGCGTCTCGATGGTGAACCGTATGCCGTGCCGGCGGGCACAATTACCAAGATCTCCATAAACATCCAGCATTTCTTGCCAGTACATTTCCAGCGGATACTCATCCTTGGGATCGCAATGGCTGTTGACAATACCGGCCTCCAACTCGCCGGCAGCGGCTATTATCTTTTTAAACTGCCAGATTACTTCTTTCTGAATCCTCTTATTGATGGTGAATAATGGTGTGCCGAAAGCAGCGGTTGAGGTATGGATGCTTACGCGCTTGAATCTCTTTAACCATTTCCGCATCTTTTTGAAGTCGGATTTTCCCAGCTCATGAAACCAGCAGCCGGGCCGCACTGCGCCGATTATCCGGTGATACCGGCCTTTATATCCATAAAGTTCAATAGCTTCAAAACCCAGATCCCCGATCTTTTTGATCGTTTTTTCCAGACTATCGCCGGCAAAACCTCCGATGGTTGCACCAAAATTGATAGGAAATCGCTTTTCGGGTAGCATAGATATTCTTCCGTCGAAACCGACCTGATAAAGCTTTTTTATTGCGGGAATGCGTCAGAGGCTGATGACGAGCCTAAAAACAAGGGTGGGCGGCCTTTCCGGCCGCCCACCCGCTGGTCAACATACGGCGTTTTCAATCACGTATATTTATCAGGGCGTTGCCGCCGGGGCACTTGCGCCCTCGCCGACATATTGCGCCTCGCCGAAGGCCAGGATCGGAATGAATATGATCGGCAGAAAGATCAAGCCAACCACGAATCCGGCGCCCTTGCCGAAGCGCTGCGCAAAGGCCACGGTGGCGATAATCCCGAAGATAAAGTTCAAGAGCGGGATAAAAAACCAGATCAACCACCATCCCGGTTTGCCGGCGATTTTGAGGAACACGTAAGTATTATAAATCGGGATAAGCATAGCCCAGCCCGGCCGTCCCGCCTTTACAAACACCTTCCACATCGCAACAATCATAAAGATTGCAACAACCAACCCGATAATCATCGGAACGAAAGCTACTCCGGCACCGGCACCGGCACCGCTGGCTACGACTTCATCATTCATACGGGCCTCCTTCCCTGCGTTTTGCGGACGGTTGCGTTTAGATCGGACCTGCGTTATTACGAATGGGTTGATTTAATTACAAAAGACGTTCGTTAACTGTAAAAAAATGTATCATATTGTCAATTTCGAGTCAATTTTTATTGGGTCAATTTTTATATTCCAAAGATCCCACTTTGGCATGCGCATGATCAAACGTCACAGGCTGGCAGAGGCCTTGATCAGCGCATCGTCCAATTCGTTGACAGAGCTCCAACGTTGATTGGGGTCCAGAGCCAGCGCCTTTTCGAAGACGGGGCGAATGGGCTCAGGAATTTCGGACGAGACCACCGGACAGTAGGGCGCCAGATCGCTGGCGCGGGCGCCATCGGCAGTCGGCATATGCCCGGTCAGCAATTCATGCAAGGTGACGGCAAATGAAAAAATATCCGCCCGTTGATCCAGCGGGTCTCCCCGAATTTCTTCCGGACTCACATAGGTCGGCGTACCGCTAAGCAGCTTGTTACTACGTGCCGGATGCGAAAGGCAGGCCAAACCAAAATCAATGACCTTCAGCACGCCATCCCGGGTTAACATCAGGTTGTCCGGTTTGATATCGCGATGGAGCACATTCCGGCGATGGGCATAGCCGATGGCATCGGCACAAATGCTGGTTATCTGCATGACCGTGGTTAGCGGTAGTTTGCCCTGGTCCTTGAGAATGTCGCGGAACGTGCATCCGTCGATATATTCCATGACCATGTAAAACCCGTCGTCATATTCCTGGAGATTATACAGGCGCACGATGTGTTTATGCGAAAGTTGCATGGCAATGCGCGCTTCGTTTCGAAGCGCAGTGATGGCTTCCCCATCCCGAACGAATTGGGGCAAGAGCACTTTAATCGCCACGGGCATGTCCAGCAAGGTGTCATGGGCTTCATAGACAATGCCGCTGCCGCCTTCCTGAATCAGCCGCACAATGGTATAGCGCCGGTCGATCTTGTGCGTGAGCGCCAGCGTATCGGCAGGCAACGGACCGGCGGCGGCCGGGTGAACAACAACCGGCCGCAGTTTTTTCAGGCGAACTGGATGGGACGGACTCGCCGATGGCGGCGTTTGTTCCGCGACCGGATTCATCATGGGGGCTGTATGCGCCAGTGTTTGCAGCTGATGCTGATGGCGCATGATTTCGTCATAGTGTTGGAGACCGTCCTTTATCATCTGAATCAGGTCGGAGGATTTGAACGGCTTGGCCAGATATTTCCAGATGCCCCCCTTGTTGATGGCTTCGATGACGCTTTCCTTGCCGGCGCGCGCCGTAAAAAGAATGGAGACGATATTCGGGTTGCTTTTCCGGGCAAGGGACAGCACGACATTGCCGTCAAATTCGGGCATTTCCATGTCGCATAACAACAGGGCAATGTGTTCCTTCCATCAGTTCGTCTGTGACTCCTTAAACGCGGCCAATCAATAATTGAATGCGGCCGGATCAACAATAAGATTTCATCAACAAGCCAAAACGTTTCTTTTATCAATGAAGCATTATGGAAATCTTTCTGCGGATACTTCTTGTCGCGGGACTGATAAGAAATCACCCTTCGGGTAGCATGGATACGCGCCTATCGAAACCGACCTGATGAAACAGCTTCATGACGGCAATGTGTCAAAATGGGGCCGGAATGTCAAGTTTGAAGGATCAAACAACCCCGGCGATATCATTTACGCCGTCATGGGTGCACCTTCCGCCGCCTATCGCACCCCGACCCATACCTTGCCCGGCGATCATGCCTCCTCTTTCAACTGGTAATGCCGAACACTCACTGCTACATTCAAAACCACTGTGAACGTACAGGCGCAGAAACAGGCTTATTCAGACTTAACCCCAATTCTCATTTACGGAGATGGCGCATGATGGCTGATCGCCAACCGCCCCGGGAGCCAGCAGTCGGGCGGAGACCCATCCGTTTGGTCAAGATAATGGCCGCTCGCGCCCTGTGTTCACGGCGCGAGGCTGAGCGGCTGATCGCCGCCGGCAGCGTTCGCGTCGACGGCCGGGTCATCGACCAACAGGGGGTCAAGGTAGATTCCGAGGCACGGATTGAGATCGTTGGGATTGGCGAACGCTGGCTGGCGGACAAGGTCACGGTGCTGCTGCATAAGCCGCTGGGCATCGTCAGCACCCAGCCGGAGGGCGATCAGGTTCCGGCTTGGCGTCTGTTGACCCACGAGCGCCTATATGGCGCCGCCGATCCAGCCGTGGTCAAGCGTATCTGCCGCGAGCCCTGGCACTTATCGGTCGCCGGCCGCCTTGATCAGGACAGCCGCGGCCTGTTGCTGTTGACTAGCGACGGCGTCCTCGCCCGACTGGTCACCGGCAGTCACGAGTGGACCAAGGTCTACCGGGTAACGGTTGATCGGCCGGTTAGCGATCTCGCACTGGAGCGGCTGAACAGCCCGCGTCGTCTTGACGACAAGCCGTTGCTGGCGATGAGCGTGCGCCAACTGGGGGAGCGTTTGCTGCGCTTTGAATTGCGCGAGGGTCGTAAGCACCAGATTCGCAGGGTCTGCCGCGAAGAAAAACTGACGGTCAAGGATCTGCTGCGGCTATCCATCGGCCCCTTCACGCTCGGCGACCTGCCCGGGGGGCGCTGGCGAGTGGTAGCTGACTACGTTGGGCAAGCCTTTTTTCCCGGCAGGGCGACACATAGAGGGGTTATGGTTGCGCCGTCCCCACATCCAAAGGCTTGAGATAATCACCCGGATTGCTTAAGCCACCACGCGGCGGTTCAGACCAGGGAAGTATTTGAATTTCATCGGCCGCCATGGGCGTTGGCGAAAGAAAGAGAACCACCCGCAAACCGTCCGTAAAATACTTGTCACCGGTCAGATTGCGCCGGGGCGCAATCGGCGTCGCCATTGTTCCGCCGGCGACAAAACCAATTTGGGCCACGCATTGCGCCTTGATCAAATCCTGGACCAGGCTCCAGCGGGCGCCATCCACGTCCGGATCGATTTCATGGGTGGTAAACCACGGCGTATGCGTGGTGAGCCGAACGCCAATATCACGGCTGATCTGTCCGGCCCAGACCGGCTGTCCTCCAAACCTCATCGGCATGAGCCACAGACGCAGATGATTCCGCGCGTTGATGTTTTCACGGACCTTCTGGAACGCCGCATCCTGATGGCGCCCATAAACAAACAACGGGCTGACCGGCGAATGGCGGTAGTCTTCGCCAAAAATAAAGGCCCCGAATGTACGGAACGCGGTGGAAGTATCGAGGATTTCGGTTTCATCCCAATCGGCAGAGATCAATGCCGAAAAAAGGACGCCCCAGGGGGCCGTAATAAAAAAATTAATCGGATCGCCGGCCGCCTTGGCGGCGGCGTCGCTCGTATGCGCGGGCCAGGCTTCCAGATTACGGCGGAAAACGGTAAGATCCGTGACATTGGGATTGTCGCCCAAGGTGGCATTTGTGGCATCTACGTGCCATGCCGCGGCAAGCAGCTTAGCGTAGTCGGTGCGCAGACGTTCCGTCGGGACCAGGAAACTGAAGCGTTGCAACGAGCCGGTGCTCAGCAAAGCGATCGAATACAGCTGGCTGCCTTCACGAAACTCCGTATAGATAAAACCGCTCTGGTCACTTCCCGGCGGAATATAATAGTCGAAGGCCACTTCTTCGACACGGACCTCCTGGCGCCGCTCAGCTTCCACCGAGGTCAGCATGCCACGGAAGTGATGGGCGACTTCGGCAGACGAATAATACGCCGGATCGGTAAAGGCCGGCAGCAGCCAATAGGGCCGTTTCGACCGATTGACCACCCGCACCCACAAGGGCTGGATAGATTCCTGCTGGAGCGCCATGCCAAAATGCGCCTTGGTCTGTTCATCGCCGGGCAAGGCCATCCATACGGCCAGATCGTCGCATTGCCGGGAAAGCGCATGCTGCATCCACATGGCATCGTCAACGGGGCGCAGCTTGCCCCTGGTTGCACATCCGCCGGTAAATAAAGCGACGCTCAACAACAGGGCCAAGATCGCCGCAGGCCGACAAAAGCCATGCACGCAGCGTTCGTTGCGCAATACCAGGATGAAAGTTGCTTTCATATTTTTGCAAGCACATTAGCGCTCATTCGATTTATTTTCAATAGAAATGGCATTACAACATTTTTTACTGCTTTTCTTATTGCCAGCGCGGTTCAAATATGGCAATAGTAAACTCCCAGTTACTTATCTCCACCAACACGAGGACCCGCAATGCTGACAAAGAACGCTTTTGACAACGACCGTTACCTCCACGAGCAGACCCAGGCCATCATGGAGCGCGTACGCCGGTTCGGCAACAAGCTTTACCTTGAGTTCGGCGGTAAACTGCTCTTCGACTATCACGCGGCGCGGGTCCTGCCGGGCTACGATCCGAACGTCAAGATGCGGCTTTTAAAGCAACTCAAGGACCAGGCCGACATCGTCCTTTGCATCTTCGCCGGTGACATCGAACGCAAGAAAATGCGGGCTGATTTCGGCATCTCTTACGACTCCGACGCGCTGAAGCTGATTGACGATATCCGCGACTGGGATATTGACGTCCTGGCCGTGGTGATTACCCGCTTTGATAACCAACCCGCGGCCAAGTCTTTCCGGGACAAGCTGGAGCGGCGTGGCGTCAAGGTCTATTGTCACCGGGCCACCAGCGGCTATCCGACCAACGTGGACATGATTGTCAGTTCGGAAGGTTACGGCGCCAATGCTTATATCGAAACCCACAAGCCGTTGGTAGTTGTTACGGGTCCCGGACCGGGTAGTGGCAAGCTGGCAACCTGCCTGAGCCAGCTTTATCATGATCATATACAGGGGCGTCAGGCCGGTTACGCCAAGTTTGAGACCTTTCCCATCTGGAACCTGCCACTCAAGCATCCGGTCAACGTGGCCTACGAAGCGGCCACGGCCGATTTGCGGGACATCAACCTGATTGATCCTTTCCATATGGAGGCCTACCAGACCACATCCGTGAATTACAACCGGGACGTCGAGGCATTTCCCCTGTTGAAGGCCATCTGGGAACGGATCCTCACCCAGGATGCGATTTACAAATCGCCCACAGACATGGGCGTCAACCGGGCGGGGTTCGGCATCGTGGATGACAAGGCCGTGCAGGAGGCCGCGCGCCAGGAAATCATCCGCCGTTACTTCCGTTACGCCTGCGAATACGCCATGGGGCTGGCCGACCGCGAAACCGTGACCCGGGTCGAGATGTTGATGCAAGAGGTCGGCGTGCGTCCCGAAGACCGGCGCGTGGTGGAACCGGCGCGCCGGGCCGCCGCGGAAGCCCAGCAGACCGGCAAAGGCAACGCAGGCATTTACTGCGGCGCCGCCATCGAACTGCCCGACGGCGCCATCGTAACGGGCAAGAATTCACCGCTCATGCACGCCGCCTCCAGCGTGATCCTGAACGCCATCAAACAGCAGGCGGAAATCCCGGACAAAATCCATTTACTGTCCGCCACCATCATGCAGTCCATCGGCATCTTTAAACGCGACATCCTGCAACGCAAGGCCGAAAGCCTGAACCTGGAGGAAACGCTCATCGCGCTCAGCATCAGCTCCACGACCAACCCCGCGGCGCAAATGGCCATGGAAAAGCTGAAGGAACTGCGCGGGGCCGAAATCCACCTGACCCATATACCGGCCCCGGGCGATGAAGCCGGCCTGCGGCGGCTGGGCGTCAACCTGACCAGCGACCCGTCTTTCGCCACGCGGAATTTGTTTTCGGCGTGAAGGGCGAGCGCTACGGTTGGATTTAACGATTCTCTAACGGTTCCACGCGGCAACCCGATTCATTCAGATAAACCCGCCTACCCTCCCCTGGAGCCAAACCAATCCACGAGACGCCATCCACATCATTGTTTTCCGGAATTACCTCGCCTGGTTCGACACACCGGATGTGCCAGGTGGTGGGCATGCCGTCCGGATTATGGCGCTCAAGCGTAACCATGTCCGGTGTATTTCTTCCTATTGTGGCGCTTCCCCAGCCGAGGTGTAGGCCCCAGCCGATGGTCAAAACAGTTTCACCATGCCGAACCAGAAACTCGTTAGAGACGGCTTGATATTGAATGCCCATGCTGCCGTGCCAGGCACTCCAAGCATCATTGGTAAACTCACGGATCGGAATGCTGCTCGCGCGCGCCGTGGCGAGCACCTGCCGGAAAAGGGGCGAACGCGAATTCGTCGTTGCACACCACAGTTCCTCGACACGGAAAATAGCCAATATGTTCGACGCCCCGCCGGCGTGATGTTCATCCGCCGCCGGCAGAACCAGCGCGGACAGCCGATTGACGCCTTGTTGTTGCAGTCTCTGCGCCGTGCGCCGCCCATCAAAGCGCGACCCGGCATGGACCAGCATGTGAGCCGTCCCCGGCGCCTTGATCAGGCAAACGGGGGTGTTGCCAACATTGGTTATATCGGCGGACACCCGGTTCCAGTTCAGGATCACACTGCCGAACAAGGCAACGGCCAAAACCGCCGGCCCCAACAACCACCATCGCCGATACCCCCAGCCTGGGTGCAGGCCCCAGCCTAGGTGTAGGCCCCAGCCAGGGAGCCAGGCCAGAAGGGTCCCAAACCACACGAGGATTGCCCAGACCGGCGGAGAGGCAATGTAGAAATAGCCCAACGGAATCCGGGCCGTGACATCAGTCACCCAGAGCCATACGGAGACCAAGACCACATTGGCAAAGTTGAATACTTCACCCAGCCAAGGCAGACAAGCCCCGAACAGGACGGATAGACAGGCTGCCAAGAGGACAAAGGTGCTGAGTGGAATGACGATCAGGTTGGCCAGCAATGCTACCGGCGAAACCAGGTTGAACCAGCGGGCAATGAGCGGCGTCGAAACCAACCAGGCCGCCAGGGATGAGACCAGCAATAGGGCAACTAAACGGGCCACGTTGCGCCAGAATTGGACGACGGGCCGTTCCGGTTCTAATCGCCACGGGTCCGGCAGGAGCCACGGTTCCACCAGTTTCAGCATCGGCGGACAGAAAATGATCAGACCGGCCACCACGCCGAACGAAAGCAGAAATCCGTAATCGAACAGTTGAAACGGGTCCACGGCCAGGATCAGGATAGCCGCCAGGGCCATGGCGGATGGTAAATCAGGTTTGCGGTGCAGCAATGGGCCGAGGAAAACCAGGAGCGCCATCAAACAACCACGCACGGCACTGGAGCTTAACCCCGTGGAGAGCGTGAAGAGGATTAACACCGGTGCCACGTAAAGAAACCATTTCACCCGGCAAACCCGTTGGGCCTGGAGCACCACGATGATGAACAAGGCCAAGATGGCAACGTGCTGGCCGGAAATGGCAAAAATATGGTAGGTTCCCGTGGCAATGAAATCGCGGCGGAGCTTGTCCGGCAATTCCTGGCGATAACCCAGCAACAGCGCCTGCAAGAGACCCACGATTTCGGGACGATGCTCAATCCCCCGTGCCAGGCAATCGGCCGCCTTGCGCCGCCCCTGGAAACACCAGGACATGAGGCACGCACCCTGACCATCGGCCAGGCAAATGCCGGAGGCCGGGTCCGCAGTGAAGGAATACCGGCTCTTAATCCATTCCAAAACGGGACGTGCATCCGGAAAACGGGCATTATCCACAAGCACACCGGACAAGCGCCAGCGCTCGCCATAATGCGGAGCCCGGTTTCCCGGCCTGTCGCGCAATCTGACCTGCACCGTGCCATCCGCCGTCTGCCAGGACGGCAGACGGCGGATCGCTTTCACGCGCAAAGGAAAACTCCACACACGATTGGTTCCATCCCTTGCCGCCCGCACAAACGGATCGTCCGTGATTACTCCGGATACTTCCATGCCTTCGCGTGGCTGATCCATCAGCGAGGCCAACTCGAGGCCGGAAGGATTATGCAGACTCAGCGCCACAGCCAACCAAGCGGTCAGCAGAATCGCCAGGTGCAGTGAAAACAGGCTGACGGCTGAATAGACGACAGATGACGGACGACTGACGACAGCCCGGAAAGGACTGAAGACGGACAGCACAGCGGAAAGCAGCGGGCCATGCGCGACGCTTGGCAGGTTTATCACGCGTTGCGCAGAACGCCGCGCCACCCAATTCCCCACTAACGACATCATCAGCGCCGATACCGCCGCCAGGAAAAGAGTACGCGTGGCAAAACCGGAGACGAAAACACCACAAGTGATCCCCAGGATACAACACACGACCACGCCCAACAGCGGCCGGCGCAGGATAAGCCGACTGGGGTCTTGCGTAGGCATACAACCGCCGCTTACGACCAAATTACTTTTTCAAAAACAGCTCGATTACCGGCACGGTCACCGGGGGCTTCTGCACCGGCAACTGCATTAAGATGGAATGATTTGTCAAATCCGCCACCATGTGCGAGACAGCCGGGGCCTTATCGCGCGATGGATCGGTAAATTTGATTTCAGACGCATCATTCAGGAGTTGGGCGTATTCCACTTTGCCGGCGAATCCATCCAGATGCAGGTGCACGAACGGCCAGGCCAACACGTGCACATAAAGCCGGTTCGTCTGCGGGTTATAGGTCAGGCGGCAGTCCTGGGGCGTTTGAAATCCATCCGGCGCCTGCGTGCATCCGTAAATGGAGCGGCTATGGCGTTTCATCCATACGCCCATGGCGGCCAGCCGGTCAAGCGCGCGCTGATCGAATTCGCCGCGACCGGTCGGCCCGACGTTCAGCAACAGGTTGCCGCCCTTGCTTACGGAATCGATCAGCATCTGTACCAATTGGTCCACGCTCTTCCAACTGGTTTCATCGCGATGGTAGCCCCACGAACCCGAAAAGGTCTGGCAAGCCTCCCAAACTACGCGCTGACCGTTAACGCGTAGCCATTCCCGTGGCTGGTACTGCTCGGGCGTCTTGATATCCCATTTCTCCGACAAATCAATCCGGTCGTTCAGGATAATGTGCGGCGCCAGCTTGCGGACCAGGGCATATAGTTTTTCGCTTTGCCAGTCCTTACGCCCCTTGCCCGTGCCATCCGGCATGGGATAACTGTAGTCAAACCACAGGACATCCACCTTGCCGAACTTGGTCAGGAGTTCACGCACCTGGCCGTGCAGATAGCGGGCATACTTGGCCTGATCGCGCCCCTTGTTCATCTGCGTGCGGTCCGGCCGGTTACGATAAGGGCCGTGATGCGGATCAATGATATACTGGGGATGATGCCAATCAATCAACGAGTGATAAAACCCGACACGCATATCCTGCTCGCGGAAGGCCTTGACCATGGGGCGCAGGAGATCGCGGCCGGCCGGCGTATTCGGCGCTTTGTAATCAGTGAGCTTGGTGTCCCACAGGCAGAAGCCTTCATGGTGCTTGGTGGTGATGACAAAATATTTCATGCCCGCGTCGGCTGCGGCCTTGGCCCAAAGCTCGGGCTTGTAGAGATCCGGATCGAAATGCCGGAGATACGTGTCGTAGCGCTCATCCGGGATTTCCTCGTTATGCTTGACCCACTCATGGCGCGCCGGCTGGGCGTAAAGCCCCCAATGAATGAACATGCCGAAGCGATCACGCACAAACCACGATGTATCACCCGCTGTTTTGCGAATTTTGTCCATTTGGTATTCTCCTTTGATGTACAAACGATCCATAGACTTCTGCAAAACTCCCGCAAGAATGGACGCGACGGAGCGCGTCCCTCCAGCCGAGGCAAAAAACAGCCTGTTTTGGCAATGGAGGGACGACCTCCGTGTCGTCCGCGGGCATTTTACAGAACTCTAGTACAAACGATCCATGAAAAACAGAGCTATGTTTGACGGATCGAGTTGTATCTGTCAATAAGAAATGAACACATGCTTACGGCAGCCGCCGGATGGCCTCGATGCGCTGGAGGACCGGCGGGTGGCTATAGTCGAAAAACACCTTGAGCGGGTGCGGCGTCAGGTTGGAGAGATTGTCCACGCTCAGTTTTTTTAACGCCGCGATCATGGTCTCCGGTTGGTTGCCGGTGGTCACGGCAAACGCGTCGGCCTCGTATTCAAACCGCCGGCTCATCCAGTTGCCGAAGACCGAAAGCGTCGTGTTGATCGGCGTATATAACAGGCCGAAAAACACGATGCCCGCGTACACGGAAGGCTTGGCCACGCCAAAGGCCTGGAAGAGCGCGGGCACACGAATCATCAGCGACAGGATAAAGAACATCAGGCCGGAACTGACCAGCGAAATCAGCAAAAACTTTAAAATATGACGGCGCTGATAATGACCGATCTCGTGGGCCAGCACGCTGACCAGTTCCGGCACGGTATGCTTCTGGATCAGTGTGTCGTAGAGCACGATCCGCCGGAACCGACCGAACCCCGTGAACATGGCATTGGCCTTCGAGGAGCGCTTGGAGCCATCCATGGCATACACGCCCTGCATCTTGAAATCTTGCGCTCGGGCATAGGTCTCGATTGATTGGCGCAGTTCACCCGGCGGCAGGGGAACAAACTTATTGAAAAGCGGCATGATGGCGACCGGCGCAATAAATACCAGGAACAACTGAAATCCAAAGAGACCCAGCCAGGCATAGACCCAGGCCCACGCCCCGGCCTTTTCGAAAAACCACAGAACGAGCGCCAGCGCCAAGGCGCCCAGCACGCCGACCAACGCCACGCTTTTCAGCATATCCAGCACAAAGGTGCCGACCGTCATCCGGTTGAATCCGTAGCGCTCCTCGATCACAAACGTTTCGTAGACCGCGAACGGGAGTTGAATGAAAAAAATCGGAACCATCAAGAGAGCGGCAAAGATCAGGCCGGTGGCAATCGCACCGGCCTGGAAATGGCGTGCCGCCTGATCCATCAGGGCAAAACCGCCCGCCATGATAAAGGCCACGACCAGGGCGGTAAAAACGACGGTTTTAACCATCGCAAACCAGGTATTGGCGCGCAGATAGTCCTGGGCCGTCTGGTAGCGCGCGGCGTCATAATACCCTTCGAATTCCGAAGGCAGACGCGCGGTCAATTGCCGGACATTGAGCCAGTTAATCAGGACATCCAGCAGGCATGCACCGATCAGAACGATCAGGATGAGAATAAACATTTTATGGGCTGCCGGGGTCATTCTTTCCCTACCCTCCCAAATAGTAGGTTTCGCCGTTGCGCACTTCTGCCCGCACAACGTGTTGCCCGACCAGCTCGCGCACCATTGTCTCGGCCTCTTCCCGGCTGAGTGCAAAGGCGTGCGCCACATCCTCGACCGTGCAGGGCCGGCGCTGGAGCATGGCCCGCACTGCGCTTTTATCGGCATGCCGCAATCCCGATCGCGCTCCCGGCTCCGCCGAAGCGCTTCGCCGAGGCGAGTCGTGCATCGGGACGCCGCCGGGCGCAAACCGCGCGATGACCTCGGCCGCCGGCGTAAAGTAACCGGCCAGGGAACGCAACTGCGGTTCCGAGAGCGACGGCACGTTCTGCTGGGCCGTGGGCCGCACGGCCGTGTTTAACTGGACCCGATCCGGACGGATCGTCCGGGCCAGCGCGGCGATGGCCTCAACCTGGTTCCGCAAGGCGTTGAGACCGGGCACGACAAACACTTCCATCCATAATTCGCCGGAAAAATCCTGCCGGAACTTCCGTAATCCATCCACCAGAAGGTCAAACTCCACCCCGGTCGACGGATGGGTAATAGCGGCAAACGAGTCCTGATCCCAGGCGGAAAGCGACACCTTAACCACATCGGCCAACGCAGCAGCCGTGCGCACCTCCGGTATATGGAGCAGGGTGCTGTTGGTGAGCAGGGCCGACCGAACCTGCCCATGCGCACGGATGGCGGCAAGCACATCGCCAAACCGCGTGTGGAGTGTTGGTTCCCCAGACCCGGTTACGGTTATGAAGTCCGCCTTCAGATTGAGCGCGAACCAAGCCGCCAGTTCCTTCAGCACCGCTTCCGTGGGCACGTATTCCTTGCGTGAGAGCGTCCGATGCGTGGTCGGCCCCACCTCGCAGAAAATGCAGTCCAGCGTACAGGTTTTGCGCGGCATAAGGTCCACGCCCAGCGAAAGCCCGAACCGGCGCGAAGGCACGGGACCGAATAAGTATTTAAAAGAAGGCATAGTTCTTCGCTTATCATATCTAAAGATATTTTACCACGGATATCACGGATTACACTGATAATGGTCCGACCGTATGACCTTTCTCTGCTATCCGTGCCTGTAATCAGTGGTGAGTAGTTACGTTTTCATCAGTATTGCTTTTCATACTCACCGTGCCCCAGGCGTTTCAGCTTGTGAAAACCAGCCTGGCTGGCACGGCGATCGAGCGAACTTTTCGAGCCGCCAACCACCGGCGCCGAGATTAGGCGGCTGACCGGCGCGCCACAGACGGGGCATTTATCCAAAGGCAGCGCCTGCATGCTCTCCAACCGCTCAAACGGCTGGCGGCAGGCGGCGCACCCCTGTGCCGGATCATTAACCTGGTATTCACGGATGGGCATGTGTGGTATTTCTGATTTACGATTTTTGATTTATGATTGAAAACAATCTGAAACAGGCTTGGTTGGTGAAGTTATTTTTTTTTAAAAACCACAGCTCCGGTTGTAAGATAAATTTATTCTTGTCTTGTGGGAGGGGCGCTACGCGCCGCGACCGTCACCGCTTTCACTTTGCGCTTGACGCCGACCTTTATTCTTGGAAACTATCTGCGTTTCTGTTGGCCGACAAGCAGCGCATCCGCACTTTAGACTATGTCCGCCAAGGCACTATAACAAAGGACACTCTGGCATGAAATCGAAATTTCGATACAGTTTGGCGGGCGGGATTGTGATTGCCCTGGTGTTGGCCGCCGGCACGCCCGCTCACGCGCGCACCCAGAAGGCTAACACCATCGCTCGCGATCCCTATGTGGGCGCCATGTTGATTGATGCCGACAGCGGCCAAGTCCTGGCGGCCGACAATCCCGATACAAAGGCCTATCCCGCCAGTGTGCTGAAACTCATGAATCTCCTGATCATCCTCGATAAAATCAAGGCCGGCACCCTGACTCTGCAGGACAAGGTGCTGATCACGGCGGAAGCATCCAAGATCGGCGGCTCGCAGGTATATCTCAAGGAAAACGAGACGTTCACTGTTGATGAACTGCTGTATGCCCTCATGGTGCAATCGGCCAACGATGCCGCCACGGCCCTGGCCATTCACGTGGCAGGCAGTAAGGACGGATTTGTCGAACTCATGAACCAGCGCGCACGCACGCTGGGCATGAAATCCACGGAATTCCATTCGATCCATGGCCTGCCGCCAGGACCCGGCCAGAAACCAGATGTCACTACCCCCCGCGACCTGGCGTATCTGGCACGGGAACTTTTAAACTATCCGGACAGCCTGCGCTACACCTCAACACGTGAGCGTGGGTTTCGCAATAATACGTTTATCATGCGGACGCACAATCATCTCCTGGGCCGGGTTGAAGGTTGTGATGGAATGAAAACAGGTTACTTTACCGCAGCCGGCTATTCCATCGTCGCCACCGCCCGCCGGGGCGACAATCGCGTCATCGCCGTGGTTATGGGCAGTCCCAACGGCAGGCTCCGTGACACCAAGACGGCCGAGTTGCTCGCCAAGGGTTTCATGTTGATGCCTAAGAAACTGGCCATCGCGCCACCGATCACCAATCCACCGCCGCCGGAGGTCCCGCCGACTAAAAGCTGTTCGGCCGGCCGCACAACGGTAAAGATCGCCCTGCTAATCGCAGTCCTGGCGCTGACTGCACTGGGTATTGCCTATTTCCTGCGCTTGCGCCAACGTCCTCCGGAATGATCCGGATGCACAAAATAGCGGAAGAAAAAGATATCCGAGTAACGGCCACAGCTAATGGAAATCTGAAATCTGTAATTCCAAATCACGACAAAGGAGCGCGACCATGGGCAAGCGCAAGGTCAGAATCGGCATCATCGGAGTCGGGCAGATCGGCAAGGCGCACATCGACAACTACAGTCGCATACCGGATGCCGAACTGGTGGCGGCCGCAGACGTGAACGCCACCGAGTTGGCGGCGGTTGCGGCAAAGTACAAGATTCCGCATATCTTTGATAAGTTCTGTGACCTGCTCAAGCGCGACGACATCGAGGCCGTCGACGTCTGCTTGCACAACAACCTGCACGCCCCGGTAACGCTGGCGGCGCTGGCAGCCGGCAAGAACGTCTACTGCGAGAAGCCCATGGCTGGCTCCTACGCCGATGCCAAGGCGATGTACGCCACTGCCCGGCAGGCAAAGCTCAAGCTCAGCATCCAGCTCTCCACGTTGTTCGCCAAGGAGACGCGGGTGGCCAAGCTGATGATCGAGAGCGGCCAGCTCGGCAAGGTCTACCACGCGCGCTCCACCGGCTTCCGGCGGCGTGGCCGGCCGTACGTGGACGGCTACGGCACGGCAAACTTTGTGCAGAAGGAGGTCGCCAGCGGTGGCGCGCTCTACGACATGGGTGTCTACCACATCGCCCAAATGCTGTATCTCCTCGGCCAACCCGAGGTTGAGCGCGTCAGTGGCAAGACCTACCAGGAAATGGACATGGATGCCGAGCGGGAGAAAAAGAGCAAGTTCAACGTCGAGGAGTTGGGCTTGGGATTCGTCCGGTTCGCGGGCGGCCTGACGCTGGACATCATCGAGGCGTGGTCCATAAACCTGAACTCGTTCGAGGGCAGTTCCATCGTCGGTTCGCAAGGCGGCGTGCGGCTGGCGCCGTTCAGCTTCCACACGACGGTCAACGACGTCGACATGGACTCGACGTTCGACCTGAACTACGCCGACTGGCGCTGGCACCAACTCCGTGAGAACCAGGACGCCTACGACTCGCCGCAACATCACTGGGTGGCCGCGTTGCAGGGCCGGGTCGACCTGCTGCCAACGGATCTGATCGCGCTGCAGACCATGCTGATCAGCGAGGCGATCTACCTGTCGAACAAACTGGGCCGCGAGGTGACCGCCGAGGACGTGGCGAAGGCGTCGAAGTCTACCGCGCTTAAAGTCTGACCAGGCCGCTTTTTTATTTTTCTTTTTTGTTTTATTGCATTGATTTTTTAAATTACCGCGTTAAAGTTGCGTCCAATTTTGTTTTTCAGCCGCGGGATCAAGCGGTTAATTTTTCATTGCAGCATGATTTTATGACCTCCGAATGGATACTTTCATTAGCCGTATTGGCGCCGTTGCTGGGCTCCGTTCTTTTGCCATTGATCGGACGCTGGTCGGAGCGGATGCGTAACGGACTAGCGCTGATTTTCGTGCTGATTGCGCTTGTTATGGCAGTCACGCTGATCCCGGTCGTTGCCACCGGCGCGACCGTCTCCGTGCAATTGGCCGGATTTACGCTCTTTTACGCCGACACCCTGGCTGTGTTCATGGCTATCGTCTCCTCCCTGGTAGGCGCCGTCATTGTCCTGTATTCCTTCGGTTACATCAGCCACTATCCCTGGCGTAATGAATACTATTTCATGGTGGTCCTCTTCCTGGGCGCCATGATGGGACTGATTTTCGCCCGGAACCTGCTCGTCCTTTACCTGTTCTGGGAAATCACGGCCATTGCCTGCTGGCGGTTAATCGGCTTTTTCCGGGAAAAGAGCTACGTGCTCAAAGCCGACAAGGCCTTCCTCGTCACCGTGTTCGGCGCCCTGGTAATGCTCCTGGGCTTCATCATGATTTACAATCAAACGGGCTCTTTCGATCTGGGTCAAATTCAAAAGACCCTGCAGGGCCAACCCATCTCCAATATCGCGGTAGTACTGATCCTGTTCGGCATTCTGTCAAAGTCGGCCACGGTGCCTCTGCATACCTGGCTTCCGGATGCCGGTGTAGCGCCGTCGCCGGTCACAGCGCTCCTGCATGCCGCCGTGCTTGTGAAAATCGGCGTATACGTATATGCCCGATTGTTTCTCACCGGCATGGCGATCGAGCCGATCTGGCACACGGTGGTCCCGGCCATTGCGGCAGTCAGCGCACTGGTTTCGGCCGGCGCGGCCCTGATCGAAACCGACCTGAAACGTCTGATCGCGTATTCCACGATCAGCCAAATTGGATTTATCTTCCTGGGCCTTTCCATCGGCAACGAAATCGGCATCGCCGGCGGCTTGCTCTACATCCTCATGCACGGGATTGCCAAGGGCGGTCTGTTCCTGTGTGCCGGCATCGTCGAACAGAACGCCAAGACCAAGGACATCACCAAAATGGGCGGCCTGATCACCACGATGCCCGTGACTGCCGTCGCATTCCTGCTCTGCGCATTTTCGGTCATGGGCATTCCGCCGATGGGCGGTTTCTTCAGCAAGTATATGGTCATCACCGGCGCGGTAACCAGCGGACAGATTGCCATCACCCTGACGTTCCTGGTTGGCGCGTTCCTGACAATCATTTACCTGTTCCGGGCGTTTACACTCGTGTTCCTGGGTGAATCGAAGCTTGCGCCGGGATTCCGGCCGGCCGAAGGTTCGCCCGTAATGGTTTTCAGCGTTGCCTTCCTGGGCGCGCTGTCAATCCTCAGCGGCTTGTTCATCAATTTTCCGTCGCAGTTTGTTCAAACCGCCGTGCACCAGATGCTGGGACTAATTCAATGAACAGCCGCTTTTTATTGGAACCGATCGTGATCCCCATCGTGGCAGGGCTGTTGGCCTTGCTGTTCCGCCGCGAACAGGGCAAGTCATGCGCCTGGTTCTGCACGCTGGTTACGGCAGTCAACTTGGCCATCGCGGCATATCTGTTCGGCAAAACGTCAAGCCTGGTTTTGCCCTGGGCTGCGTTTGGCTTCGAATTTTCCTTGAGACTTTATCATTTCAGCGGCTTCATTCTGCTGGCAGCGGCAGGATTCGGATTCCTGATCTCGCTATATTCCACGGCCTTCATGGCGCCGGCAGCGCCACAAGTGGATGGCCGGCGCTTCCTGAACCAATATTACGCTTATTTTCTGTTAACGCTGGGAATGGTGAACGGCGCCGTCCTGGCCGACAACCTGATTGTCATGCTCTTTTTCTGGGAAAGCTTGCTCCTCACCCTGTTCGGCATGATTATCATCGGCCAACCCACCGCGTTCAAGACGGCGGTAAAGGCGTTCATCATTTCAGGGGTTGCCGATCTTTGCATGATGATCGGCATCGGGATGACCATTTATATCGCGGGCACCATGACGATGTCCCAGATTCATCTGCCGGTGGGCACCTGGAGCAACGTGGCCTTTATCTTCCTGATGATCGGGGCCATTGCCAAGGCCGGGGCCATGCCCTTTCATAGCTGGATACCGGATGCCGCCGTGGATGCGCCCCTGCCCTTCATGGCGCTGGTGCCCGCCGCCCTGGAAAAACTGCTGGGCATTTATTTCCTGGCCCGCATCTCAATGGACCTGTTCGTGCTGACCCCCCGGTCCTGGCTCTCGCCACTGCTGATGGTCATCGGCTGCATCACAATCCTTCTGGCCGTCATGATGGCCCTGATCCAGCGGGACTATAAGCGTTTGCTTTCGTTCCATGCCATCAGCCAGGTAGGTTACATGATCCTGGGTATCGGCACGGCCTTGCCGGTGGGTATCGTTGGCGGACTGTTCCACATGATCAACCACGCAATGTATAAAAGCTGTCTGTTCCTCTCGGGCGGCGCCGTGGAAAAACAGGCCGGCACCACCGATCTGGCCAAACTCGGCGGCTTGCGCGCGCAAATGCCGATAACTTTTATCTGCTTTATCGTGGCGGCCGCATCCATTTCCGGCGTGCCGCCCTTCAACGGGTTCTTCTCCAAGGAACTGGTTTATGATGGCGCCCTGGAGCGGCACTGGTTGTATTACGCGGCAGCCCTGCTGGGCTCCTTCTTAACGGCGGCTTCCTTCCTTAAACTGGGACATGCGGCTTTTCTCGGCAAACCCGCCGCCAACCATGCCAAGGTCCGTGAAGCACCGCCGGCCATGCTGATTCCCATGATCATTATTGCCGCACTGTGTATCCTTTTCGGCGTATGGAACGCCCTGCCGCTGAAACACCTGATCCAACCGATCCTCGGCGAGGCACGACTGGAAGGGCACTCGTTCGCCGGCTGGCCCGCGAGCATGACCCTTGTCCTGTTGACGGTCCTTGTCCTGATCGGCGCGATTTTGAATCATCTCTGGGGCGCGAAACGCGCCGGCAATGGACTGGGCGCCGCCGATCACATTCATTACGCGCCGGGGCTTCATTCGCTTTATGACAAGGCCGAGCGGCGTTTGTTCGATCCTTACGAAATCGGGTTAAAGATTGCCCGCGCCATCGCCCGTATCGCCTGGGGTATAGATCGGGGGATCGACTACCTATATGACACCGTGTCCGTGAAAGCAACCTATGCATTGACCGCCGGCATCCGCAAGGCCCATACGGGCAGTTTGCTCGCCTATTTGTCGTGGTCACTGGTGGGCCTGATTGTAATTATTGCGTTGATCATGGGAGGAATCTGAACGTGCCCGTGTTGCTCATTATCGTTCCGTTGCTGGCCCTGCTGGCGCTGAATCTGCCGTGGATGCGCCTGATGAATCGGCTGGCACTCTGGGTCGGCCTGATCCTGTGCCTGACCCAGGCCTGCCTGGTCATTTATGCTCCGGCCTTTTTCCTGGAAGCACCGTCTTTGTGGCTCGGCCGTCTGTTCCTGTTCGAGCCTTCGGTGGATTATCTCTCGCTGGTCATGTTCCTGGCCATTGCCATCGTGGGCGCCGCCGCCTTGATGGTCTGCCGCTATTCCATCCACACCGCAGCGGAACCCGGGACTTGTGCCAACAACCGGTTCCTGGTTATCAATCTCGTGATCCTGGCCCTGACGGGGATGAATGGCGTGGTGCTCGCCAACGATTTGTTCTCGCTGTATGTGTTCCTGGAAATTACGGCCGTGGCATCGTATATCCTGATTGCGGCGGAAAAAGGACGGGACGCGTTTGAAGGCGCCTTCAAGTACCTGATCATGTCCGCCGTGGCCACGGCCTTGATATTGGCGGCCATCGCCCTGCTGATGCTGACCGCCGGCGACCTGTCCTATGTAAACATCAAGCTGGCCATCATGGCCTCGCCCCACAGCGGCGTTGTCCTGGCGGCGGTAGCCATGCTGGTCGTCGGCCTGTTTATCAAGGGCGGCCTGATTCCCTTCCACGGCTGGCTGCCGGACGCCTATTCGGCGGCGCCCGCGGCGATCTCCGTTTTGCTTGCCGGCATTGTAACCAAGACCACGGGCGTGTACACGCTGATCCGGATCGTGATCTCCATCATCGGGTTAAGCGACACCCTGGAAAACCTGCTGTTGTTTATCGGCGCCGCCTCGATGCTGGTCGGGGCGCTGGCGGCCCTCGGGCAAAGCGATTTTAAGCGCATGCTGGCCTACTCCAGCATCAGCCAGGTCGGCTACATGGTGCTGGGGTTGGGCACCGGGACCGTGCTCGGTATTGCCGGCTCGATTTTCCACTTGTTCAACCATGCCATTTTCAAGTCGCTCTTGTTCGTGAACGCGGCCGCGGTGGAACAGCAAACGGGCACTCGCGACATGAACCGAATGGGTGGGCTCGCCGAGAAAATGCCGGTGACCGGCTGCACCTCGGCGATTGCATTCCTGTCCACGGCGGGCATCCCGCCCCTGGCGGGATTCTGGAGTAAGCTGATCATCATCATCGCGCTGTGGCAGACCGGCCATATCGTCTACGCCAGTCTCGCCGTACTGGCCAGCCTGTTGACCTTGGCCTACTTCCTCTCCATGCAGCGCCGCGTGTTTTTCGGCAAACTGGCCACGGGCTTTGAAAGCCTAAAGGAAGCCAACGCGTGGATATTGATTCCGGCCTGCGCGCTGGCCTTGATCACGATCGGTATCGGCATCGGCATCCCCTGGCTGTTTGAAACGTTCCTGCTTCCAATCCGGAGCCTGTTATGATTATTGATGTCTTCTATCCAGTGCTGTTGTTCCTTCTCCTGCTGGCGGGGATCTGGACGGTTATGACGCTCAACCTGTTGAAGTCGGCCATCGGACTGGCCTTGACCAGCGCGATCCTGGCGCTTCTGCTGTTCCGCATGGACGCGCCCCTGGCGGGTGTCTTCGAGCTTTCCGTCTGTGCCGGCTTGATCACCGTTGTGTTCATCAGCGCGATCAGCCTGACCAAACCGCTGGAGGGCGCCGAAGCCCAGGCGCGCGACCGCAGCCGTATAAAGCGCTTTATCTACCTGCCGATCATCGTCGCCATTGTTGGCGGGATATTATATGCCCTGCACCCGCACCTAGATCTGTTCTTGCCGCCGGACAGCCTGGAAACGGATGTGCGCCAGGTGCTCTGGAATGTCCGACGCCTGGATCTCGTGGGCCAAATCCTGATTATCCTGGCCGGCGTATTCGGGGTCGTGATTTTATTCAAGGACCGGGCGGACACCAAGGGGGGAACAAAGTCATGATGCTCCCCGTCCATTATTTGTTCTCTACCGGCGTTTTTTTCATTATATTGCTTACGGTAACGGCGCTCTATTGCATCCTCTTCAGCCGTAATTTGATCCGGATCCTGATCGGCCTGGAACTGCTGACCAAGGCCGTGACCCTGCTGATCGCGCTGGCTGGGTATATCACCGGCCACATGGCGCTGGCCCAAACCATGATCATCACGCTGATCGTGATTGAAGTTGTGGTCATCGCCGTGGCCGCCGGCATTGTCATCGGCGCCCAGCGGCACAATCAATCGCTGGATGTCCGGACGCTGAGGAATCTGAAGGGATGACGCAAGAGATGGTCAATGGTTTATGGGAAATGGCGAAACAGGCAAATTTGGAGTGAAGGAATAGAATAAATGAATCATTGGTTATTATGGCCGCCAATCGCCTTTCTGCTGATTCTGGCCGGGGCGCTGATTCTGCTGCGGGGCCTGTCCGTTTTCTCCTTCCCCGCCAAGGGCGGAGCCATGGGCGGCAAGCGCAAGGCCTACGCCTGCGGCGAGGACATGCAGGAAAACCAGGGCCAGCCCAACTATAGCCAGTTTTTCCCATTCGCATTTTTCTTTACGATCATGCACGTGCTGGCCCTTGTGGTGGCAACGGTCCCGGTCCACGATTGGTCGGCTGTCCAGATCGCCACGGGTTATTTGATTTGTTCGTTAATCGGGTTGTTTATTCTGTTCAGGAGATAGGCTTTCATGAAGTGGCTTCAAAAATTGATTACCTGGGCCCGGATCAAATCGCCTTGGATCATTCATTTCAACACCGGCGCCTGCAATGCCTGCGACATTGAGATTGTGGCGGCACTGACGCCGCGCTATGATATCGAACGATTCGGTATTCTATTGAAAGGCACTCCCCGGCACGCGGATGTCCTGGTGTGTTCCGGACCCGTAACCCGCCAGATCCAGGACCGGCTGGTCCGGATCTATGAGCAAATGCCGGAGCCCAAATTCGTCGTCGCGGTGGGAACCTGTGCCTGTTCCGGGGGCGTGTTCAAGGGTTGTTACAACGTCAAGGGCGGCATTGATGCCGTGATCCCGGTCTCGGCCTATATTCCCGGTTGTCCGGCGCGGCCGGAGGCCATTATCGACGGCGTTGTCAAACTGCTGACCAGTCTGCAGGGCGCCAAACCGGCGGCGGTGGTGCCGGAAACCACAGCAACGGCGGAATCTCCATGATTAACGCAAATAAAGCCAAGAAAGAGCTGGCCGAAAAATTCGGCTTCGATACGGAGCGGATCAGCGTGCCACGCGAACGCCGTGTTTCCCTTGAAGTGCCGTACGACCAGTTCCGCCAGGTATTGGCGCACGTCGTAAACGGCATGGAATTCCGGCACCTGTGCACGATCACCGGGCTGGATGAAGGCGAATCGCTGGCATTTATTTATCACGTGGCGCACGCGGACGGCACCGTGCTCAGCCTGAAGACGCGCGTGCCGAAGACCGCCCCGGTGTTGCAAACGATTACGGATATTTTTCCGGACGGCACGAGTTATGAGCGCGAGTTGGTGGATTTGTTGGGCGCACGCGTGGAGGGGTTACCGGCCGGCCATCGCTATCCCCTGCCCGATAACTGGCCGGCCGGTCAATATCCGCTTCGCAAGGATTGGAAGGCCGAGATGCTGGATGGGGTTTACCCAAAAAACGAGGTGAAATCCAATGGCTAACGTCAAGATTCCCATCGGCCCGCAGCACCCGGCCTTGAAAGAGCCGGAAAGCTTCACCATCACCCTGAACGGCGAAACCATCATCAGCATGGATGTGCGCCTGGGCTACAATCATCGCGGTATCGAGAAAGCTTGCGAGGAGCGCAATTATATCCAGGCCATGTATCTGGTCGAACGGGTCTGCGGCATCTGTTCCCACTCGCATTCAACCTGTTTTATCCAAGCCGTGGAGGAAATTGCCGGTCTGGCCGTGCCGCCGCGCGCCCAGTATATCCGGACCATCATTGCCGAACTGGAACGCATTCATAGCCACCTGCTCTGGCTGGGAGTGGCTGGCCATGAAATCGGCTTCGACACCTTGCTCATGTATGCCTGGCGCGACCGCGAGGCGGTCATGGATACCCTCGCCGCACTGACCGGCAACCGCGTCAACTATGGGATCAATACCATCGGCGGCGTCCGGCGGGACATCAGCCCGGAACAATTGGCCGGCCTCCTGAAAACCATGGATGTGCTCGAAGAGCGCACAAAATATTATATCGAAGTCGCCTCGCAAGAGATTACGCTGATCAAACGGCTCTCCGGCGTGGGCTACCTTGCGCACGAGGATGCCGTGAAGCTGGGCGCGGTCGGGCCTACTGCGCGCGCCTCCGCAGTGGATCGTGATATCCGCCGGGATGATCCGTACATTGCCTACAAGGATCTGGATTTCAAGGTCATTACCGACACCCATAACGACGTCTATGGGCGCACCCTGGTGCGCGTGGGCGAATTAATGCAGTGCTACAACATGATACGTCAGTTGGTCGCCAAGATTCCCGATGGCCCCGTCACCGTCAAGGCACCCCGTAAAATTCCGGCGGGCGAAGCATTCAGCCGTTATGAAGCGCCACGGGGCGAGGACGTCCATTACGTCAAGGCCAACGGCACGGATAAGGCCGAGCGCGTGAAAATACGGGCCCCAACGCTGGCCAACCTGCAATCGGTGGCCAAGATGATGGAAAATAACCGGTTGGCGGACGTGCCAATCATCATCGCGGCCATTGACCCATGTTTTTCCTGCACTGACCGGATGGTCCGGATCCACGACGCTGGCCATGGCCGGCAGGAAACGCTCTCCTGGCAGGCCCTGCACACCTATAGTCTGGACTGGCACCGGAAACAGGGGATTGATTTTAAGGCGTTGAATGCGAAGCTAAGCCGGCGAATGAAACTTTGACAGGACATTTGCCACAAAGGCTCAAAGACACGAAGAAGATCAAATAATATCAATAAAACTTTGAGCCTTAGTGTCTTGGTGGCAAATCAATTGAAGGCGGATATAATTTATGGCATTAGCATTGTTCCACCTGCTGATTTTCCCGGGATTCCTGTTCTTGTTCGTGTTCGCTTTAGCCATGGAATTCGTGGATCGCAAGCTATATGCCCGCTTGCAGAACCGGGTCGGGCCGCCCTGGTTTCAGCCGTTCGCTGACTTCATCAAGCTTTCCGCCAAGGAAGACATTGTCCCCGAGAAAGCGGATGCCATCATGTTCCGTCTGATGCCGGTATTTGCCCTGGCTGCGGTGGTCACGGCCTTTTTTTATATTCCCATGTGGGGCCCGCAGGCATTGTTTTCATTCAGCGGCGACTTGATCGTCGTGATTTACCTGCTCACGATCCCCACCCTGACGTTCTTTTTGGCCGGCTGGCATTCCACTTCTCTTTTTTCCATGATCGGCGCAACGCGCACTCTGACCCAGCTTTTTGCCTATGAAGTGCCGTTGTTCATGGCAATTCTGGCGCCCGCCCTGCTGGCCAACACCTGGTCGCTCAGCGCGATGACCGTATTTTACGATCAGCATCCCGCCTACGCCGGATTGAATGTCATCGGCTTTATCGTGGCGCTCATCGCGCTCCAGGGCAAGCTGGAGCGGGTACCCTTCGACATTCCCGAGGCCGAGACCGAAATCGTGGGCGGCACGTTTACGGAATACAGCGGGCGGTTACTGGCTTTGTTCCGCCTGGCCATTGACATCGAAGCGGTTGTCGGCGCCTCCTTGATCGCCGCCGTCTTTCTGCCGTTCGGGTTCGGACTGGGCGCCGCCGGGGGATTCGTTATTTACGTGGTCAAAGTGCTGATCATCATCGCCCTGCTGGCGCTTTTGCGGACCGTCCTGGCGCGGCTTAGAATTGAACAGATGGTGATCTTCTGCTGGAAAGTAGTGGCGCCGGCCGCCTTGCTCCAGCTTCTCATTAACCTGATCCTCAGCGGAGTGCTCCGATCATGATCCATCCCGGAAAAATGGCCCGCGAAGTTTTAACCTCCCTTTTCCGCAAGCCGGCGACCGTGCTTTATCCGTATGTTAAGGTCCAAATGCCCGACCGGTTCCGTGGCAAAATCAAGTTCACCTCACCCCTATGCATCGGTTGTAAATTATGCATGCGGGATTGTCCCACAAATTGCATCACAATCACCAAGGTCGGCGACAAGCAGTTCCAGGCTGAATTCGATCTCGACAGGTGCATCTATTGCGCCCAATGCGTGGATACCTGCCCCAAAAAAGCCCTGGAGGCCACCGCCGAATACGAACTGGCCCAGCTCCAACACGACAAACTGAAAGTGATTTTCCATGCCGAGCCCACGCCAGCATCCTCCCCGGCGGCGCCCGCTGAGCACGCTCCTCAAAGCCAGCCTGCGATCGGCGCATAAGCTTGCCGTCGTCGGAATAGGTTCCGATCTGCGCGGCGACGATATTGCCGGCGTCTTGGTGCTCCGCAATTTGCGGGCGGCAATGAAGCGCTCCCGACCAAAAACGATCCGGCTGTTTGATGGCGGCACTGCGCCGGAAAACCTGACGGGCGAAATTGTGCGGTTCCAGCCTTCGCATATTCTACTGGTGGATGCCGCCGAACTGGGCCAAAAAACGGGCACGGTGCAACTGATTGAGCCGGAAAACATAGGAGGCGTGTCGTTCTCCACGCACGTCCTGCCGCTGAGCATCTTGGCCGACTACCTGAAGCGCGCCCTACCCTGTCGCATCATAATCCTGGGCATCCAACCCGGGCCGACCGGTTTCAGCGTTACGCATTCCCGGCAAATCAGCCAAGCCGCCCGCCGGCTCGCCCGGATAATTCTGCATGCCGCGCCGCTACGTAGCGCCAAGCGGCAACGTGGTCACGTCCCTGCCTGACGATACGGATCCAGCTCCCGATATGTCTGCGTAATATAATCGGACATCGTCTCATCCAATATATCGCACTCGGACTTGAGATAACGGGGCTCCATCCATGCTGCGATATAACCGCCTTGCGGCGTCGCCAAATATTTCAGTTGCTCGGCAATATCCTGGCGGATGATTTGCCGATTACCGGTCGGCACGGAGAGTTGAAAGTCCGGGTAGTTTTCGAATGCGAGGCGACCGGCAAACCGACGTCCCAGTTCGGGTAAATCAAAGATGCGGGGCTGCAGCATGTTAATCACATCCAAACCGGCATCAATCAAGTCATCCAGCAAACCATCAATCTTGCCGCAAGAATGCAGCCAGAAATGCATGCCATGCCGATGGCACAAATCGGCGACACGGGCATAATACGGCTTGAGCAACTCGCGGAAATGGGTCGGCGACATGATGGTATTCAACTGCGTGCCCAAATCGTCCGTGCAACGCACGGCATGGACCCGGCCTTTGAAATGCGCCGCCAGATAAGCTATGGTCTGTTCCTGGTACTGCACCACCCACTCGGCAAACAGTTTAAATCCGTCCGGATCAGTGGCCATATCCATCAGCAGGGTGTCAAACCCGCGTAGAAAATGCATGCGTTCAAAGAGACAGGGGCCATTGCAATATATGTGATAGGCGTCGGGCCGATCCGGCAATTCGTTGGTCAAGGCTTCATACCGGAAAGCATCGGCCCCATCGGGGCGCGGCCCTTGTGCAAATTGATCCAACGCCTTCAACGGATGCTCCCGAACCTGGCCCATATCTCCGGGGCGCTCGGATATCCAGCGGCACCCCCATTCATCCACACCGTTGCCATCCCCAAGCCACCAGGCCACTCCGCGCATATTCGGGAAATGATACACCACGTCGCCATGGGCGACATAACGCATGCAGTTTCCGGCGACGGGCAATTGATCCGGGCCTTGAAATTCAATCGATCGTTTGACGCGTTCCAAGCCGTTCATCACTCGGCGCTCCAATCCAAAACAAGAGTCATCCACCGATTCGACTTCTCGCGTAATCAGCGTGAACAGGAAAACATAGTCCGGATTAATAGTCAATGATCTTCCGGTTCCCGCAAGGAGCAGTGCCTGGCGGCTATTTTGTTATCACGTTCCGCCACAACACAGGTCACATTCACAATGAACTCCGCATCGCTTATTCCTTTGCATCAGATATATTACCTATTATTATGCCATCGGCCATGAAAAAACACCTTTCGATTATCAACAGCGCAATTTTTGCGGCTGCCATGGGTTACCTGGAAGCGGTCGTGGTGGTTTATTTGCGCACCATTTTGACGCGCCGCCCGGACTGGCAATCCATTGAAATCAGCCGCGAAGCGGCTACGATTATCATGCTTTCTACTTTTGCCATCGCCTCGGGGAAAAATGCCGTTCAGCGCATTGGTGCATTTCTACTCTGTTTCGGAATATGGGACATCGTCTATTACCTCGGCTTGAAGATCTGGCTGGACTGGCCCGACGGCCTGATGACGCTTGACACCCTGTTTTATATTCCCTGCACCTGGGCATCGCCGGTCTATATCCCCGTCCTGTTTTCAGGCCTGATGATTCTGCTGGGCATCTTGCTGATGGTCGAATACAGGATTGCGCATATTCGCCGCAGCGCGCTGTGGGGCTTATACGGCTGGCTGGGTGGTTGCGTGGGAGGACTGGCTCTGGCACCTTTGATCCACCAGCCCATGACCGTGGCCGCCATGGGACTTGCTTTCTGGTGCGGACTGATTACCGCCGGCATGGGCCTGACCATGGCCATGGGCGAGGGATTACACAAGGTCCTGCCCTTGATACTGCTGAGCGCCTTCATTGGCGCCCTGAGCGGGGTTTTGGCGCACTTGGCGCGTTCCATGTTTTACATCAACGCCGCCTCGCCCGCCGCTTCCATTGGAATGGCGGTACTGCTCTGTCTGCTGGTTGCCACCATCCGACACGCGCGGCGCGGGGCAAACTGTAAATCTGTCACGCCAAAGGCGTGACCCCACGCAACAAAGACTTCAGGCGCTAAGCATTGAAGCGGCTTTAACCGACCGAATTGATCACATCCCTTGCCACCCGCAACATATTGCCGCCGATGATTTTCTGGATATCTGCGTCCGCATAGCCGCGCTGAACCAGGCCAACGGTAAACATGGGCCAATTAATCCAGTCCAGACTGAGTAGTTGATGATCTTGCTGCCATTCCGGCATGAAGAGCGGATCATCCTTGGGCCAGAACGACTCGAACCGTGAGCGGCTACGCGGCAGTTTGGACAACCGCTTGGCGTTTTCTTCGGACATCGAGGACATATAGAAGGTGTCTGTTCCGATAGCCACATGGTCCACGCCAAATGTTTTAACGCCATAGTCAATGTGATCGAGCAGGGCCTGGATGGTGCCATCGCCGCCGAGGAAGGCGGGAATGGCGCAGATACCGATCAGTCCCCCGCCATCCACGATTGCGCGGATGACCTCATCCGGCTTGGCCCGGCAACAGCGTTGAAGCGCATAACAGGTGGTATGGCTGGCAACGATCGGGCGCGTTGACGCCTGGGCGGCTTCCAGGCTGGTGCGCCAGCCGGAATGGGCCACGTCGACAATTATGCCCAGGCGGTTCATTTCGGCAATGACGCGCCGACCGAAATCGCTCAAGCCGGCGTTGGCCGGCTCGGCACAACCGTCGCCCAGCATGTTGCGCCGGTTATACGTCAAATGCATCATGCGACAACCAAGCTCGAAAAAAATAGCCAGGAAGGTCATTTCTTCTTCGACCGTTTTCCATTGTTCGGCCAGCGGCACACCGTTGCAGGTCAGAACATAGCAGTGCCGGTTTTCCTTTTTGGCCGCAATCACGTCAGCGGGGTGGACAGCCTTGGGGGTAAAACTCCGCAGGTAGTCGCAAACGTAAGTGAAATGGGCAAAGCGCTTGAGCAGGGTCAAGACACCCTGGCCTTCTTCGCCGGCATTGCGGAATGTGCCAGTTACGCCGGACTCGTCCCAGGCCATTTTGAATTCGGCCTGTTCCCGCTCATTGGTAACGAAGCGGGTCATGGTCATCTCCTCGCGCAGGTTCTGAATTTCTGACGGCGAAGCTCCGGCCTCCATAGCCGCCAGCAGCCGCGCCACATCATCTGCGGCGCCGGGCCCGAACCCGTAAGCATCCACCACAACCGAGTTCCGGTGCAGGTCCAATCCGTGTTCCAGGTCCTTCGCGCTGGGTTTCAGAATGTCCAGGGCACAGTCCCGCGCCTTTTGCATTTTTGCGTTCATGAAAACTCCTTTTGATCCAGGCCGTATCCGAATGGCCATGATGTTTTCGTCTACGCGAGTGTACTCAGTTCGGCCGCCAACTTTTCAACCGCCGCGCTAACCGCCGCGCTCAACGGTCCATTCATATTGACCTGCGCGGGCTGAATGCCCAGAATGAATATATGGACTTTAATTCGTTGCTGCAAATAATCGCAGGTCATCCGCAGCGAAAGCGCGTGGCTGGATAATCCCCCGCCCGTGATCTGGTCGGCTGCAAACAACCGGCAGGAACCGGCCGCACCGCCGAAATCAATGGCATCCACCAGCAAAATGGTGTCGGGTCCGATGCGTACGATCTTCTCAAGGTAGTTTTCGGGGGCCACACCGGCATCCAGGCAATGAAAACGGCTGCGGCCTGTGATCCGGTCAATGAGTTCCGGACCGGCGGCATCATCGCCCTTCAAGCGGTTGCCGATGCCAAGCACGCAGACCTTGCCCTGGAGTTTTTGCCTGAGGCCATCGGTAAGATCAGTCACCGGAGTTCCTTGCAGCTTACACTGCGAGCGAGGTCTTGCGTCGGCATTTCGGGCATTGGATGCTCACGCGCTCGGCACGAACGGTCTTATCCGCGGTAATTTTTACGCCCTCACTCACCAGGGCCAACTCGCGCGTCGAGACGAGCATGAGCGTGGGATTGGTGAAAGCCAACGGGCCGAGGCGCCGGACCAACCAGCGCAACTGGTCGACGGGGGCGATCACCGCGCCGCAACATTCGCAAAGCAGCAGATCCTTCTCCACACGCTCTTCAAAATCATCCCTCGAAAACGCGACATAGTCATACTCATTGGAGAGTTTTATGCCTTTTTCGGTCAGGCAGTACCTTTCGCACTGGCCACACTGGATGCAGGTATCCAGGTGGTGCACCAGCTTGCGAACGGGCTTCGCTGCGTTCAGCTCATCCGTAAGTTTAATGGCATCGGCGGGACAAACCTCGGCGCACGCCCCGCAGCCGATGCAATCGTCCTTGTGATAACGCGGCCGGCCACGGAACTGCGGAATGGGCTCATAGGGCGCGTAAGGAAACCTGGTGGTGAAAGGTCGCGAGAAAAACGACGTAATCGCCAGCTTCAGTATCCGGAATTGAAATAAGCAGGGGAGTTTCATTCGTGGTCCTGGTCCGTCGATTTTTTAGGAAAGTCTTCCTCATAACGATTGACAACGCTTTTTTCCCAGAGCCGGACGCCGAACGAATAGGCGCCGTGGGCCAGCGCATGGGCAGCGGTGGGCGCGGTGATCAGAATGAACACCATGCATATGATGCAGCGCGCACTCAGTTGCGCCGAGTGGAGGAAACCGGCCGAAATCATGACGCCGATCATCACCATGCAGGTTCCCATAGTGACGCACTTGGTGGAAGCCTGCAGACGATTATACATGTCGGGCAAGCGGATCATCCCGATACAGCCCAACACATTGAAGGCCAGGCCAACCGCGACAAAAATCATCCCTATGACGCTATTCATCGAATCCCCGCCCTTCCAGATGTTTGGCCAGCGCGATCGTGCCGATAAAGCTGAGAATCGCCCAGGAAATGCCGATATCCATATAGAACACCTCGCCGGTTTTCAAGGACAGCAGCGCCGTAAAGCAGACCACCACAATCCCGAGAATGTCAATGGCCATCGCGCGGTCCGCGGCGGTCGGGCCGCGGCCCACGCGATACAGACACAGGCCGCAGCAGGCGAGCAGAACCAGATATGCCGGAATGAATAACATTTATCCTTTCCCCATGACAACCGCACTTCCTATTCCAGAATCCGCTTAATGAGCCATTCGAAACGGCTGACAATATACCCGGTGGCGCCTTCCACATCGGTGGCCTTCACATTGATCCAATGGACATAAAGGTCGCCGTTTTCTTCCGCGTGCAAGGTCAGCGTACCGGGCGTCAAGGCAATGGCGTTGGCAAGCATGGCAATCCCCGCCCTGGTTTTCAGCGTGGTTTTTACTTTGACGATGCCGGGGTGGATGGGCATGGCCGGATGAATGATCCGGTAGGCCACATCGAAGTTGGCCTTGATTACATAAAAAACGAACACCCCCACATAGACCACAAACCAGAAGAGGCGCACGGGGTTGATCCAGGCCTTGAAACCTTCCGGGATACTATGCCGCATAATCAGCACCACCAACAACGCCACGAAAATTCCCGGAACAAGTTCGCCGGCCACAAGGTGGATCTGTCCGCCCGCCGCTTCAAACGGCCAGACGAGCACAACCCACAGCAGGAGCAGCAGTAAAAACATGGCAACTTGTTTCATTCTTCTATATTCCCATCCCTTGGCCGGGGGCCGTACCGGCCCAGGTACTGAGCGCATCCACCGCCGGTGCGATCAGGAACGGAGTCCGCAATCCGGTCAGAACCAGCAATGCCAGGACAACACAGAGCGTCGCAAGCAGGAGCATCGCCGCGCGCATGAGCACCGGCACCTCAGTGGCATGCACCGTCAGGGGCTTATGCTCCTCATAAAAAGCACGCTTCAGCATTTTCAATACGGCCACCAGCGTCACCAGGCTCATCGCGACCGCGGCCAGGGCCAGCCAGGGGTGCCCACTTTCAATGCAGGCCAGCACAATGATCAGTTTGCTCCAAAATCCGTTGAACGGTGGAATACCGGAGATCGCCATGGAGCCCAGCAGCGACATATTGGCCGTAAACGGCAGGTTGCGACTTAGTCCCCCGAGATGCCTGAGATCGCGACTGCCCGTTGCATATTCCACCGCGCCGGCATTGAGAAACAGGAGCGACTTGAATACCGAGTGATTCAGCATGTGGAAAAGGGCGCCGGTCAATCCCAAGGGCGTGCCCAATCCCAACCCAACGACAATATATCCGATTTGACTGATACTGGAATAGGCCAACAGGCGTTTCATGTCCCATTGCCCGAGGGCCAGAATACCGCCCACAATCATGGATACCACGCCAAACAGGCGCAGGATTGAGAACAGGTCGGGAACCAATTGCACGGTGAACACATTGAAGATCAGTCTGCTCAGCACATAAATTCCGGCGGTTTTGATCACCACGCCCGAAAGCATGGCGGAAACCGGCGCCGGGGCCGCGGGATGCGCATCGGGCAGCCAGGCATGGAAGGGAACGAGTGCGGCCTTCAAGCCGAAGCCGCACAGGAAAAGACCGAGGGCAACGGTCAGCGGCATATTCATACCGCCCGCGGCGAGTTTAACCGCCATCTCGGCCATGTTGAGGGTGCCGAGCATGGCATAGAGCAAAGCAATGCCGATAAGAATGAAAGCGGAGGCCACCGTGCCGAGCACGGCATATTTAAAGGCCGCTTCCAATTCATCATGTTCGCACCCGAAGGCCACCAGCGCATACGAGCTGATCGCCACGATTTCCATGAAGATATACAGGTTAAACAGGTCGCCCGTGAGCACAATGCCGTTCAAGCCCGCGATCAGGCAGAGAAAGAGGCTGTAGTACCTCAGCTTGGAGGTATATTTAGTCATGTACTGAACGGAGAAAATGGCCATGGCCAGGCCGATGGTATTGATCGTTACCAGCATCAATGTGGTCAAACCATCCAGCCGCAGATCGATGCCCAGGTGCGTGCCCCATCCTCCCATGTGATAAAAGCCGGCCTGGCCAATGGTCAGGAAAGCCATCGCCGCCAGCACGGCCATCACGGCATTCGCCAGCAGATCGGGAACCCACTTGAGCGTCAAAGAAACCAGCGGGATGAAGAAGGCCGCGCCCAGCGGAATCGCAACAAAAAATGGAAGTGCGTTTTCCACGCTATCCTTTCAACCTCCTCATTTCGGTAATGTCAAATGTTCCGTAGCGCTCGTACAGCCTGATACAAATGGCCACCATCAGAATCAGCATACCGAGGTTAATCATAATCGCAGTCAGGACCAGCGCCTGCGGTAACGGATCAACGGAATTCGCCACGAGGGTTGCCGCAGTCATACCCTGCTGCAGAATCGGAGCGCATCCGCCGCTGCGATAACCGATCAGCACGAGAAGCACGTTGATGCCGTATTCGATAATCGCCAGGCTGATTACGATTTTCACCACGTTTTTCTTGACCACCACGCCGTAGAGGCCGATCGCGATCAGAACCAGGCAAAGTGCATACACCATTTCAGGTTCTCCTTTGCCGAAACATTTTTCTTTGCCCATCCTTGACCGTCACATGGACGGCCGACGTAACGGAAAAAACCACATAAATCAACATGCTCACCACAAGCGCCAGGGCCAGGTCATATAGGGACATGGCGTTTTTCTCCAAAAACAACAGGATGCCGGCATGGTCTGCGCCCAAGGCGCCTTTCCGGCAGGCGCTTGCAATGGCGGCGCCCAGGAAGATCAACGCGCCGACACTGGCCAATTTCGCGGCAGCGTGCTTGCTCAGCAGTTTCATCCCGGCATGCTGACCTTCGGCCAGCGTGAATAGAATAAATGCGCAGGCGATAATAATACCGCCCGCAAATCCGCCGCCGGGGGTTTCATGGCTGTGGAGCACAAGATATACGCCGAAGAGCAGGATGAACCCCTTCAGCCAACCGGCAATCGCCTTGGCCACCAAATCCATGCCCTCATGCTGGGTACGGTCATTCATACGGCATCCGCCTCCGAATCTTTCGCCTTCTGATCCTTTTTAGCCGGCCGGCGCAAAATAGCCAGGGCGCCGATAACCGCACAGAAGATAACGGCAACCTGGCCAAGCGCATCGTAGTTGCGATAACCGAGGATCAGCGCCGTAATCACGTTCCGGGCCCCGGTTTGTTCCGTCCCGTGCGCGAGATAGACTGAGGATGGGGTATCGGCCATGCGGTCCATCACGGTCTGCCCAAACGCCGGAAAATCTTCAAACACCTTGACCCCGGCGATCAAACACACCAGGACCATGGCCACCGTGACGGTCAGTCCAAAAAACTCGCGATCGCCGGTTACGGAAGTGAGGTCGCGATTGATCGTGGCGCGGATGAGGATGATCAGGCACAGCGCCTCCACCACCAGCTGCGTGATGGCCAGGTCCGGCGCCCCCATGAAAAGGAAGGCAATAGAAATCAGGAACCCGACGGCACCCACGCAGACGATGGACGACAACAAGTTGGTGGTCTCAATGGCGATAATCGCGCCAATGATCATCAACACCAGTAATACGGCAAGCAGACTCATATTGCCACCCGCCCTCCGGAAAACAACATCCACAACAGAACCAGTAAACCGGCCAGCACCCAGGTCAAATACATGGGCAAAAGACCGCCATGCGCAGCGCGCAATATCTCCCAAAAGTAAGCGCTAACTTTGCCGCCCAAATCGTAGATATCGAACAGTTTCGCGCGGGCCGCGCCAAAAATCTCCCGCAGCGGCGAAAGGTCCTCCACGGTTTTGTAGAAATCGACACCGGTAACTTCCACATTCTCCACCTTGCCGTCGGTTCCCTTGTGATGAAACACCTCTTCCATAATCTCGCCGCCAATATAGGTGTTGCAGGAGCGCGCCTTGCGGACCGTCGAAAGCAGATACACGAGCACCCCCAGCGCATACGCCGCCAGCAGGAGGACCGTCGCAACGCTCGCGTACCAAGCGCCGGACAACTGGACGACCCCGCCCACGGCCGGGAAAATCATGGTGGCCAGCGGCAATTGATACGCAAACACGCCAAAGATAACACAGAGGCAAGCCAATCCGATACCGGGCAGCCACATGGAAAAACCGACTTCCCTAATGTCACGGTGGCGCAATTCCGCGGAACGCTTGCACAGGAAAACCGCATGGAGAACTTTGACAAAACTGGCCAGCGTTAAAGCCGACCCGAACATCGCGGTCGCCAGAAAGATCAGCCAGAGACAGTTGCCGTTACGGCCGGAATCCACCATGGCTTGATAGATCATCCATTTGGAATAGAACCCGTTCAGCGGAGGAATTCCGGAAATCGCGAGGGCCGCGACCAGGCAGGACACAAAAGTCAGCGGCATAACTTTGGCCAGCCCGCCTAAATTATCCAGATCCGTGGTGCCCGTTTTCTTTTCCACCGATCCCGCACAAAGGAACAAGGCGGACTTGTATATGGTATTATTCAGCATATGAAACAGACCGCCGGCAATGCCCAAGGCTGTGCCAGTACCGATGCCCAGCACCATGTAGCCCACTTGACTCACCGCATGATAGGATAACAGCCGTTTGAGATCGTGTTGAACGAGGGCCATCATCACGGCACAGATGATCGTTCCGGCACCGACGAGCATCAGCAGCGTGTTCATGGCGGTGTTCATCACAAACATACCCGTGGTCAACCGGACCAGAAGATAAATTCCCAGTAGTTTGTCCAACGCGGCCGGCAGAAAGGCTGCAACCGATGCGGGTGCTTGCGCGCCGCAATCGGGCACCCAGGAATGGAAAGGCATGGCGCCCGCCTTGGCCAGCGCCGCAATGGCAAAACAAAAGAACGCAACGTACCGGATCCCGTCGGCAAGATCCATCCGGATACTGCTTAGCGTCAACGTATCGGCCAACACCCACACGATGGTCACGCCCAGCATCAATAGACAGTCCGACCCGCCTACGATAATGAGGCTCTTCTTGGCGGCCTCGGCAGCCTCCGGCCCGGCAATGCCAATCATGACATACAGGGCAAATCCGAGCAGACCCCAGAAAATCAAAAGCAGGAGAAGGTTGTTGGCAAGGATCACGCCGCACGCGATGCCGATGGTGCCCAGCAACCAGGCGTAGTATTCGCGCAACCGTTCCTTGCCGCGCATGTACCCCATGGAATACAGCGATATCAGGAACCCGAACACGGTGGTTACCAGCAGGATGAATGAACTGAGATGATCCAACCGCAGACTGCCCCACGCAGAACCGGATAAAATCATCGGGGCATTGCCCGGCAACTGCTTCCATTCCAGCAACAGCCGGCACACGATCAACACGGTAATCGCACTTGCGACCGTTGCCAGCACGGACCTGGCGCGATCGAACGCCTTGGGCAGAAGAAGGCAGAGGATTCCCGCAGCCAGCGGGAATGTGACCGGCAATACCATCGAATTTAATAGCAGTTCCATATTACTCAGGCCGTCAAAGGCGGCAACTTTTCTGGATTCCCGATTAGATCGGGAATGACAATTATGTGTCGCCACTCTGTCATTCCCGCGCAAGCGGGAATCCAGTCCAGACTTTGAAATTCCTTATATTTTCAGCCGGGGGCCTTCGACGCCCATTTCCTTCTTAAGCTTCGCGGTCTTTTCCTGTGACAGGCGGATCAATTCCGCCGATGACCAAATTCGCCGGCCGGTTCCGGCATCAACGGCGGCCATGCGCTCGGTGCAACAATAACACGGATCAACCGCCGCCAGGATGATCGTGGCATCCGCTACCGAATGTCCGATGACGGTTGTCTGGTTGGTCGGCACATTCATAAAACTGGGCGCCCTGACCTTGTGCCGCACCGGCCGGTTACCCCCGTCACTGCGAATATAATGGATCACCTCGCCCCGTGGCGCCTCATAAGTGCCGATGCCTTCACCGGCCTTGATTTCCTTGGGGTTGGAATCCACGGGCCCGGGCATGGTCTTCAAAACTTCCAGGCACTGTTCGATAATCTTGATGGATTCCAGGGTCTCGAGTATCCGCACCACCGCTTTGTCGAAAACATCGCCGTTCTTTCCGGTAATGATCTTAAAGTCCACGCGCCCGTACGCCAAGTGGGGATGATCCTTGCGAACATCCTTGGCCACGCCGGAGGCCCGGGCAGTCGGCCCCACGGCGCAGTAGTCAAGCGCCTGTTGTTTGGTGAGCGTGCCGACTCCTTGCAGGCGGGCATGAATCAAGGGATCATCCGTCACGGCGTCCCTGAAAAGACAGATCGGCCCCTTGAGATCTGCCAGCGTTTTTCGTATTGTGGGGATGTCTTCGACTTTGATGTCCCGGCGCACACCGCCCGGCTTCATCATGGCATAATGATTCCGATTGCCCGTGATCAACTCAAACAACTCGAGGATCGGCTCGCGATAACGCCAGGCCCACATCCAGACGGTGTTGAATCCCAGAAAATGCCCGGCCAGTCCCAGCCAGAGCATATGCGAGTGCAGGCGTTCCAGTTCGCCGATCACCGTCCGGATGTACTGCGCGCGTTCCGGCACCTCCACTTCGCCCGCGTCCTCGACGGCCTGCACGCAGGCCAGCGGATGGGAGGTGGAACAAATGCCGCAAATCCGCTCCACGAGAAAAACAGTTTGCTCGAAGGTCTTGAGCTCCGCCAGCTTTTCAATCCCCCGGTGGTTGTAGCCGAGCTCAATATCGAGCCCCACGACCTTCTCGCCTTCCACGTGGAGCTTGAAAAACTCCGGCTCCTCCTGGAGCGGATGATACGGGCCGATCGGTATGATCGTTTTCTTAGTCATTTGCGCCCTTGTTTTCCTTCACATAGTCGCGCCGGAGCGGATAACTGCCTTCCGGCCAATCGTCGGTCAACAGCAGATGGCGCATGTCCGGATGATTCTGGAACGTAATTCCCAGCAATTCCCACATTTCCCGCTCAATCCATTCCGCACCTTTGCATATCCGGGCAATGGATTCAATCACCGGCTTGTCCCGGTTCAATTTTGTGCGCACCGTTAAAATCAGGCCGCATTGATCGAAGGCCCAGTGATAGAGCACCTCGATCGCAACGGGCGTATCCAACCCGGTCGCAATCGAGAGACGCGCTTCCAGCTCCCGGAAAAGAAAGCGCGATGTCTCCGGGACATCTTCCGGCTTTACTTCCACATAGATCCGCCGGGCAGACTTGTCCGTCCACTGGACGATCTTATCGCCCAGTCTTTCCTTGACCCGCGCAATCAGCTCATCCCTTGTCATGTGTTTCTCTTTCGTCCCGGATGGCCAAAAGCCGGGTCTTTTTTACTTGGCGCCGCGTAACTTTTTCACCAGCTTCACCACCGCCATAATCATCGCCTCGGGCTTGGGCGGGCATCCGGGCAGATAGGCATCCACGGGGATATACTTGTCAACGGGAACATCCCAATTGTACGACTTCTGGAACATATTACCGGTACAGGCGCAAGCGCCGATGGCGATCACCACGACCGGCTTGGCCGCCTCCTGGTAGACCCGCTTCAGGCGGATGGCGGACTTCTTGTTGAAAACACCGGTAACCAGGAGCACATCCGCGTGCCGGACGCTCCCGACGAGCGTGATCCCGAAACGCTCCAAATCGTAGCGCGGCGTAAGCGTATCGATAATCTCGATGTCACAGTTATTGCACGCACTCCCCCCCAGATGGAACACGTTCAGCGACCTGGTCAGCATATTGACGGCAAAACTCATCGCGTCACCATCCTAAAAATGCGGCTATGACCGCCACCAGGGCGGCCAACGTCACTGGCCCCCAGAAAAATTTGACGGCCTGATCGATCCGCAACCGCGGCGCCGTGTTTCGTATGAGCACCACAACCACTACAAGCCCAAGATACTTGAGCACGCCCAGCAGGATCGGCAGAGCGCCTTTGTCAAACGCGATCCCGTTACAGAAAATAGCCACCAGAAAAATCGGCATCGTAAAGAGCATCATCGCCCGCGTCAATTTAAAAACGCCCAGCGGCGGGCCGGAATATTCCACGTAGGCGCCGCCAGTCAGTTCCGTTTCGGCCTCGGGCGCATCGAACGGCACGAGGGTCAGCTTGGCCTGCATGCAAATAATCGCAACCGCGAAAGCGATAATACCGGAGGGCTTATATACCGCGGGAGCAGCCGCCAACAGATCGAAAAGCCGGATACTGTGCGTATGGATGACCGGCACAAGGATCGCCAGAACGAAGGGCAGCTCATAAGCGAGCAACAGCTTCATTTCCCGGCTGCCACCCAATGAGGCCAGCGGATTCTGAGACGCAAACGATCCCAGGATCACGGAAACAGCGGGGATGGTGAGCAGATACAGGATGACGATAATGTCGCCGCTGAAAGTTTGTCCGGGAACGAGAAAAGCCCGCCAGATCAGCAGCGAAGCCAGCGCGGCCGCCGCCATCCCGAACAGGGGGGCGGAAAGGAAAAGCCCCCGGGCTGTGCCCGCCGGAATACACGTTTCCTTGATCATCAGCTTCAGCACGTCGTAGAACGGCTGGAGGAAAGGCGGGCCGACGCGCATCTGCACGCGCGCAGTGACCTTCCGGTCAACCCAGCTTGTGATCAACCCCGCGACGGCCGTAAATAACAGCCCCGGGAAAACAAGCACCTGCAAAATTAGATACCCGAGATCCATCGGCCTACACATCCTTCTTGTTCCATCGCGGCGCGCGCACCGCGAGGTGCTCGCCGACCAGGAAAATGCCCTCCTTGGGCGATTCCTCCACTTCCCTGAACTCAACCGCCTGCTTGACACAATTGACCGTGCACGGAATCTGCTTATCGCCCAACAATGCGCAGAAATCGCACTTGACGACATAGAAGGGCACGGTTTCGGGGTAGATGGTTCCAAACGGACAGGCGTGGCTGCAGGACTTACAGCTCACGCAGCGCAGGTTGTAACGCTTCAGTATGCCGTCCGCCTGTCGCTCCAGCGCTTCAAACTTGCAGGCCGCCACACAGCTTGGCTCCTCACAGCGGCGGCAGATCAACGCAAAAGTTGCCAGTTCGCGCAAGGCGAGCATACCGTGATCCGTCGCTTGCGGACGATAGAAATAGGCACAGTTCACCGCGCACTGCTCACATGCGTCGCACTTGTTTAGATCTATGAATAAACGTTGCGCCATGGCCTAATCCCAGATTTTCGGCAGATTCTTGATGCGATCAAAGCTGAATACGGGGCCATCCTTGCAGGCATAGTAAGGACCCAACCGGCAATGCCCGCATTTTCCGATCCCGCAACTCATGTTCTTTTCCATGGAAAGATAGATGTTTTCCGGCGCGTAACCGAGATGCAGAAGTTCCAGTGTCGCAAATTTCATCATGATCGGCGGTCCGCACACCACGGCCACACCTTCGCTGGGATTGCATTTCAGCTTGTCCGGTGCCAGAATTTTCGTGACTACGCCTTCATTGCCTTTCCAGTCGGCATCGCGTTTGTCAACGCTGATCATGACATCCATTTCTTTCCGGCCCCAGCCGTCTTCCACGGCTTTGCGATAGACGATATCCGCGGGGGTTTTGGCGCCATAACGGATAAAAATTTTCTTATATTTGCCCATATCCTCGAAAAGCGCGAACAGCAGGGCCCGGAGCGGCGCCAAGCCCACGCCACCGCCCACAATCAGGACTTCCCGTCCGTAGTATTTCTCCAGGGGGTATGGCTGGCCCAGCGGCCCGCGGATGGCCAGATCCGCGCCGGGCTCCAAGGCGTGAAGTTTTTCCGTGACCCGGCCCACGCGCATAATCGTGATTTCGATCTTTTCACTTACCGTCGGCGACGACGACGGCGTAAAAGGCGCCTCCCCTATTCCGGGCACGGTCAAGGCAATAAACTGGCCGGCCTTAAACGCAAGCGGCTTCGCCGGGCGCACCAAGAAGGTCTTGATGTTGGCCGTTTCCCGGACCACATTTTCCAGCTTGGCTGGCATGGGCATGTATGGATTACAACTCATTGACGGCTCTCTTCAAGACCTCGCGTATGTCAATCTTGCCCGTGCAGGCTTCAACACAACGCCCGCAACCTTCGCAGGCATAGCTTCCGAGAACTTGCGGAAAGAAACTGAATTTTTTATCGAAACGATTATACAGTCTTTCGGCGCGATGCCGACGCGGATTGGCCCCGCCGGCAACGGCGGCGAAATTCCTGTAAAGGCATGAATCCCACTGTTTTACACGGTAATTGGCGCCGTTTTTACCTTTGCCGTCGGCCAGCAAGAAACAGTGGCAGGTGCAGCAGATCAGGTTGCAGGCTCCACATTCAACGCAATCCTCCGCAAAGTCATCCCAGATTTTTTTGCCCTGGGATTTTTCGACCGCCTGGCGCAAGTCGGCACCGCAGGCCAGTCCCATTTTTTCGGTTTGCGCACACACTTTTTTGCAAAGTTCCTGCCGGTTCTGGTCACGCGCTTTCAGAATCGCGGCATCGGCCGCAGACAGCAGGCTTTCCGCCTTCTTCAGCAACTGCTTGCCCCGTTCGCTTCCCGCCTCGACCACGTAACCGAGGTCGGTCGGCGAAAGATTGACATCGAAACCGGCTTTGGGATAAGGCTGTTCCTTGACCGCCGGGCAAAAACACACCTCGCACGCATCGGTGCAATCACAGGAAACAATGATGGTCTTTTCGCGCGCTTCCTTGTAGACAGGGTCCACCGGCGCGGTGTTCAGAAACACGTAGTCGTGGATCTTGAGCGCGGCAACATCGCAGTTCTTCGCGCCAATCACGATGCGTTCCGGGATGTGTTCATCCGGCGCGGCGCCCCCTAGCGAGCCAAGCAACTCGCGGGGACGAAACACCAGGGCCTTTAACGGTTCAACTTGACGAAACGCGCCCAGCGTGTGCTTGCCGGCTTGCCAAGCATCGGATCGAACCAGATGATACTGCGACTCGGCCCGTTCGAGCGCATAGAGCTCACGACCTTCAGCGATGATGCCCAGAAAATTATCCAGCTTGGCTTTTTCAAGTTTATACACGACGTTTTCTTTCTGGCTTGGAAAAAATGAAGACACCATACTGCGCCCTGAATACTCTGTCAAATTATTAACGTTGATTTTTGCTTTCCTCGGACAGGACAGCAATCAAACGGCACAGTTTTTCGCACTTATCCTGGAGCTCCTGTTTGCGAGAGCGTTGCTGCTCGATAATTTCGGGCGGGGCCCGTTGCACAAACTCGACGCTTTCCAACTTGCGACTAACGAACGTGAGATCGCCGGAGGTTTTGGTCAATTGCCCGTTCAGACGCTGGACTTCCGCCTGCACGTCAATTACACCCTCGATCGGGATAAAAATGGTGCCCAGCTTGCTGATGCCGTTGATCATGCGGACCGGGTGGAAGTCCGGATCAACACTCAGCGATTCCGCGCGCAACAGGAAAGCAATTGAGGCCCCATCGGCCCGCAGGAGTTCGGTCATGCCGACGTTTTCGGGCCGAATGATGTACCGGATTTTCAGGGCGGGTGAAATACCGTAATCGGCGCGCAAAGTCCGCCCGACACGGATCAGGTCATGCTTGTTTTCCACGTATTCCACCGTGCGGCTGTCAATCCCCCACTTGCCGAGCTCATCCAGGTCAAAAGCTTTGGGCCAGGGCCCCGCCATGATGGAATCCGCCTCGGCGCCGTAGCCCATTGCATGCCAAAGTTCTTCCGTTATGAATGGGATGATGGGATGCAGAAGGGTTAAGGCGTTGGCAAAGACATAATGACAGACCAACCGGGTCTGCGCACGCCGGGCAGGGTCCTCCGCATTGAGCCCGATCTTGGCATATTCGATGTACCAATCGCAGAACTGGTGCCACACGAACTCATACAGGTTTTTGGCCAGATCGTTAAACCGGCACCGTTCCAGATTTTCCGTGCAGGCGGCAATCGTGTCATGCAGACGGGCCAGGATGTGCTTATCGTCCGGCGTCAGCAGGGCAGGATTGAAGGCCTGCCCGCAATGCTGGAGCGTAGCGACTGCGGGCGCGGTTAGCGCTTCGCGATGGACCGGGGTATCCTTGGTATGCATCTGCATGAACCGGGCGGCATTCCAAAGCTTGGTCAAAAAATTGCGGCCCAGCTCGAATTTTTCCTTGGCCAGGTGCACATCCTGGCCCACGGCCGTAACCATAACCAGGCTGAACCGGAGGGCATCGGCGCTAAAATCCTTGATGATCGCCAGCGGGTCAATGGAATTGCCCAGACTCTTGCTCATCTTGCGGCCCGTGTCGTCCCGGACCGTGCCATGGATATAGACGGTGCGGAAGGGAATATCGCCCATGAATTCCAAGCCGGCCATGACCATACGCGCCACCCAGAAGAAGATTATTTCCGGGGCCGTAACCAGGGTGTCGGTGGGATAATAAAACGCCAGGTCCTTGTTCGGCGCGGGCCATCCCAACGTGCTGAACGGCCACAGCCACGACGAAAACCACGTGTCGAGCACGTCCTCGTCCTGCTGGAAGCCTTTGGAACCACAGGCCGGGCAAGCGGCCGGATGGCCCTTGGCAGCCCACTCGTGGCGGCAGGCCTGGCAGTAAAACACCGGTATCCGGTGCCCCCACCAGATCTGACGCGAAATACACCAGTCGCGGATATTTTCCATCCAGTCAAGATAGACCTTGGTCCACCGCTCGGGCATAAACTGAATGCGTCCATCCTTGACGACCTCAATAGCGGGACGGGCCAAGGGCTTCATACGTACAAACCATTGCAGGGACAGACGTGGTTCAACGACCGTGTCGCACCGGTAACAGTGTCCAACGGCATGGGCATGGTCCTCGATTTTCTCAATCAGATGGGCTTTTTGCAAATCCTCCACGATCTGCCGGCGGCAGGCAACACGATCCAGGCCGCGGTATGGCCCGGCGTTTTCGTTCATGGTGCCATCCTCGTGCATGACGTTGATGGGCGTCAGGCCGTGCCGCTGGCCTATTTCAAAGTCATTGGGATCGTGGGCGGGCGTCACCTTGACCACACCGGTGCCGAACTCCGGGTCCACGAAGTCATCCTGGATCACAGGCAGCGGCCGATCCAGGACCGGGAGCAGAAAAAGCTTGCCCTTCAGGTGCGCATAGCGCTCATCGCGTGGGTTGACGGCCACAGCCACGTCCCCCAAGAGCGTTTCCGGACGGGTCGTGGCCACCACGATGGAATCTTTTTTCTGTCCTTTTTTCAGCGGGTAACGGATGTAATACAGTTTACCGGCCGTTTCCACATGCACGCTTTCCTCGTCGGAGAGCGCCGTATGGCAGCGCGGACACCAATTGATAATATAGTTGCCGCGATAAATAAGTTTCTTATCGTATAGCCGCACAAAAACTTCCGCCACGGCATCGCTGAGCCCCTCGTCCATGGTAAACCGCTCGCGATCCCAGTCGCAGGAAGCCCCCAGTTTCTTTAACTGCTGGATGATCGTCGAGCCGTACTGCGCGCGCCATTCCCAAACCCGCTTGACAAACTGTTCGCGGCCAAGGTCAGAGCGTGTTTTGCCCTCCTTGCGAAGCGCACGCTCCACGACGTTCTGGGTCGCGATGCCGGCATGGTCCGTGCCGGGCAACCAGAGTGTGTTACGACCCTGCATATGGCGCCAGCGGACGAGGATGTCCTGGATCGTGACGTTCAGCGCATGGCCCATGTGCAGAATACCCGTCACGTTGGGGGGCGGGATTACAATGGTATAGGGCTTCCCGCCGCGGCCAGCCTCGGCATGAAAAGCTTTTTTTTCCAGCCAACGGGCATACCACTTATCTTCCACTTTTTGGGCATCGTACGTTTTATCAAGTTCGAACATCGGTAATTCCAACGCGGGCTTTGCCCGCAACCCAAAAGAATTTGCCCGCTAAACACGCGAAAAAAACGCTGGATTTAAAAGAAAAATCTTTTCTTTTTTCGCGTCCTTTCGCGTGTTTCGCGGGCAAAATTCCGGTTTCTTTTCTTGTTTTTTATAGCGGTTTCTGGCGGACCTAATCCAAATTCGGATTACGATTTCTGCATTCTTCATTTTTTCCGGCGCCGGGCCTGCTCGTCCTTGAAGAGCTTGTATTCCACGCCATCCACCAAGGCCTCCCAGGAGGCTTCGATAATATTTTCAGAAACGCCCACCGTGCTCCAGGTGTCCTTGCCATCGCTGGACTCGATGATCACCCGCGTCTTGGCCGCCGTGGCCTCCTTGGGATCAAGAATGCGTACGCTGAAATCGGTTAGCGCCACCTTGGCGATCGCCGGGTAAAACCGCGTCAAGGCCCGGCGCAGGGCATTATCCAGGGCATTGACGGGGCCATCGCCCTCGCCGGCCGTATGTTCGATCTCGTTGCCGACTTTCACCTTGATGGTCGCTTCCGACAGGCAGGGTTCGTTCTTGCCGCGCTTTTCAACAATCACGCGATAGCCTTCCAGTTCAAAGAAGGCCTTATGGCGCTTCAAAACCTTCTGGATCAGGATCTTGAAAGAGGCGTCCGCCGACTCAAACTGGTAGCCCTTCTTTTCCAATTGCTCCAGCTTGTTGAGCACCTCCCGGATTTCCGGAGAGGACTTGCTTATATTCTCGCCCATTTCAACGGCCTTGAGCAGGATGTTACTGCCGCCCGAAAGCTCCGAAATCAGGATGCGGCGCGCATTGCCCACTATTTCCGGCGGAACATGTTCGAAACTGCGCGGATTCTTTTCCACCGCATTGACGTGCATGCCCGCCTTGTGGGCGAACGCGCTTTCCCCAACGTAGGCGGCATGGCGGGCATGGAGCGTGTTCAGCACATTATCCACGAACCGCGAGAGATCCATCAAGCTGCCCAGGTTAGGCTTACAGCAACAGTCGCAACCCGCCTTCAGCACCAGGCCGGGGATAATCGCGCACAGGTTGGCGTTGCCGCAACGTTCACCGTAGCCATTGATCGTACCCTGCACCTGGACCGCGCCGACACGCACCGCCTCGATGGAATTGGCCACCGCCAGTTCGGCATCGTTGTGACAATGAATACCCACCGGCATTGCCACGGCCGCGACCACGGCACGGGTAATATCGGCGATTTCATGCGGCAGACAGCCCCCGCGGGTATCGCACAGCACCAGGCAATCCGCGCCGGCTTCCAGGGCCGATCGCAGCGTGGCCATCGCATAAGTCGGACTGTCTTTATAACCGTCAAAGAAATGCTCGGCATCGTAGATCACCTCGCGACCGCGCTGTTTTAGATAGGCCACCGTATCCCGGATCATGGCCAGGTTTTCGTCCTCGGTCGTCCGCAGAACATCGTTCACATGCAGGCGCCAGGCCTTACCAAAGATAGTGACAACGGATGTCTGCGCTTCAATCAGTTTCAGGGTGCCCTGGTCCTCGCCCACCGGCGTACGGGCGTGGCGCGTACTGCCAAAGGCCGCCACTTTGGCATGCTTGAATTTCTTCATCCGGATTTCCCGGAAGAACTGCATGTCCTTCGGGTTGGACGCGGCAAATCCGCCCTCGATATAATCAATGCCAAACTCATCCAACCGCAGGGCCACACGAATTTTACCGGCCACGGAAAGCGAAACACCTTCCCCTTGCATGCCATCACGCAAAGTCGTATCATAAATTTGGATGTTTTTCATTGCTTAGCCCTCCTGATCATTTCTGCCGGACTTTAGCCTTCGCCTTGGCCGCCGGCTTGCCCCGCGCAACGCGGGGCTTGTCCAACCGAAATGCCTTGTGCAGGGCAATCATGGCCTTATCGGCCAGCGCCTTGCGGACGATCACCGAGATTTTGATCTCGGAGGTCGAAATCATAAGAATATTGACGCCCTGTTCGGCCAGCGTCTTGAACATCTGGAAGGCAACGCCCGAATGGCCGCGCATACCCACCCCCACGATGCTGACCTTGGCAATGTCCGCATCAACGTTCACGGCATGTACGCCCACGCCTTTGGCCGCGGTCTGCATCACGCGCCGCGTCTTGGCCAGATCCTCCTCGGGCACGGTGAACGAAATATCCGTCATTCCCTGGGCACTGATGTTCTGAACGATCATGTCGATGTTGATGCTGGCGCCGGCCAAATCCTTGAACAGCCGCGCCGCCACGCCCGGATGATCGGGCACGCCCGCCAGGGTGATTTTGACCTCGTCTTTATCCGCCGAAACGCCTCGGACACAGTTCCACGCCGTATTTCTTGGCAAACTCGACCGACCGCGACACAAGCACCTTGGCGCCCAGACTGGCCAGTTCAAGCATCTCATCATACGCGATTTCGTCCAACTTGCAGGCCTTTTTGACGATGCGCGGATCAGCCGAATAGACACCCTCGACATCGGTAAAAATCTGGCACCGGTCGGCCTTCAACGCGGCGGCCAAAGCCACCGCGGTGGTATCGGAACCGCCCCGCCCTAACGTCGCAATATCGCTCCGGCGTCTGTCCCTGGAATCCGGCCACGATCACGATTTGACCGGCCTTCAAATGCTTCCGGATTCGCCGGGGATTAATCCCCATGATCTTGGCCTTGCGATGCATGGCATCGGTAAAAATCCCGGCCTGGGGACCGGTCAGTGAAACAGCGTCCGCCCCCATGGCATGCAGGGCCATCGCCAGCATGGCCACGGATACCTGCTCGCCCGTGGACATGAGCATGTCCATTTCCCGATCGCTGGGCGTAGCGGTGATCTGCTGCGCCAGCTTGATCAGGTCATCCGTGGTATCCCCCATCGCGCTGACAATCACCACGACCTGGTGCCCGCCTTGCTGGGTTTCCAGAACCCGGGAAGCTACGCGCCGGATACAGGCCGCGTCCGCCACCGAGCTACCGCCAAATTTCTGAACGATCAATCCCATACCTGACCCCTGAAGTTGTTTAATGCTTAAAATCGCAAGCATTCACGCAATGTTGAAATTAGAAATT
>JAPLSY010000085.1 GCA_026398415.1 Kiritimatiellota bacterium
CTGCATAGGGTAAAGGCGAAAATCATTTTCAAGGATTTATATCTGAGAGAAACAGATAAAAACACGATCAGCTTTTAACCCAAATCATTCAGCTTAAGTATACAGCCAATAACAAGCAGAAAAATGCAGGGGTTGTTTGTGAGCGCGCAGATCCGCAGGCAATTTTATACGGTTTGCTTCGTTGCCCTGTTGCTTTCGTTGGCTTGGCCGGCGATTGGACAAGAAATTCCGCCAAGCCGTACATTCGGCAGAGCTTGGCAACACGCCGGCCATCTCGGAGCCATTATTGTCCCGGGCACAATTGTGAACGTGCGTCATTTCGGCGCCGCTGGCAATGGAATCGCCAACGACCAGCCCAAGGTTGCCGCCGCCATCGCTTCGTTTGGCGGAATGCCGGGGGTCGTCTACTTTCCCCCCGGTACTTACCTTATGCAGTCGCCCATCATTGTTCCTTCCGGCGTGGTGCTGTGCGGGCAAAGTCCGGAGGATACCACGCTGCTTTTTGACTTTGTCGGGCATGCCATCCAAATATATGGCAACGAGACCGGGCCCTGGATATCCCTGACCAAACCCGCTGCGATGCATGCAGACACGCTCGTTGTTTCCGACGGCAGCGTCTTTTCCGTTGGCGACTATGCCCTCGTCCGGCAGAAGAATGATCCTTCCTGGAATATCACCGATACGTGGGCGTCTTATTCCGCGGGGCAGGTCGTGCGAATAACCGCTGTGGCGGACAATACGTTGACTCTGGAAAGTCCCTTGCGCCACGCGTATCCGCTTGGCCGCAACCCTGAAATCAGGCGCATCAATGCGAACAAGAATAGCGGGGTGGATAATCTTAAACTCGAGCGGTTGCTTGCGGGAGATTCTACGACCCGGGACAATGTGTACACCATTCATTTCTCGTATGCGGCGCAGGGTTGGGTTCGCGGGGTGCACAGCTACAAAGCTTTTGGCAGTCATATCGCCATTGATAACAGTACCGGGATTGAGGTCGCCGGCTGTTACATCCATGCTGCCCATGAATATGACGGCGGCGGCTCAGGGTACGGGATTAAGGTGCAGGCCAGAAGCGGCGAATGTTTGATCGAGAACAATATCTTGAGGGTGTTGCGCCATGCGATCACGCTGCAGGCGGGCGCGAATGGGAATGTATTCGGCTACAACTACTCGTGCGACGCTAAAAGCGACAGCCATCCCTCGTGTGCCGGAGACGTGTCGCTGCACGGTAATTATCCCTACGCAAATCTGTTTGAGGGCAACATCGTCGGGCATCTCTGGATCGATAATTCTCACAACGGCATCAACGGGCCGTTCAACACCTTCTTCCGAAACCGGGCGGAGAATTGCGGTTTCAATATGACCGACCAGCACGCGGACAGCCAAAACGTGGTCGGTAACGAGCTTTTCCGGGGAAATTTATTGGCCCGGATCGCTATCGGTAACGGATTTCGTTTAGGGGGTGGAGACCATTTCACCTGCGGCAACAACACTAAAGCCTGTGGGCGGCAACCTCCGGGCACGGGTGGGCTGGTTGCTTGTTCCTATTATTTAAACGATAATCCGCTTGAAATACCGAAAATGCCGAAATGGTGGACGATCCCGGATGGGCTTCCGATTATCGGACCTCCGCGTGATTTTGTATCAGACAAAAATAATCCGGCCCGTGCCCGCTATTTTTCGGGCGGGGTATTGACGGTCGGCCGGGCGACCAAGGGTCCGGCCTGCGAATAGGAGAAACAAGGGTCGCGTCTCGACATTCGACAAATGGCATGAATGTGTATCGAGACGTGCAACCGGCGCGAAACTGAAATGTCGAAAGTCGAGACGTGACCCTTTTGATCCAGTGCAGCCACGCAGCGTGTTCACTCCGGCGAACTCTGCTGCGTGGCGCGCCCGGCAGGATTTGAACCTGCAACCCTCTGATCCGAAGTCAGATGCTCTGTCCAATTGAACTACGGGCGCAAAGGAAAAATGGTCAATGTATCATGGTTGATGGTTAATAAACAAAGAAGAATTATATGTTTTTCCTAATTCATCTGCCCACCGCCGTCAGTCTTCCAACCCCGGTTCGCGGCGGCGCGTCTTTTTTATGCCTTGGAGGCGCTTTGCGCCCAGCATGCGTTCCTTCTGACGCCGGGAGCGGCGACGCTTCTGGCGGCGGATTTTTTCAATCGCTTGCCGCCGGGCGCTTTGCTCCCCGCACTGACGCGTTTCCAGGCGGTCGCATAGTTCGCGCCGGGCCAGGAACCGGTTTTGTTCCCGGAAACGCGTCTGGCCGCATTTAACATCAAGTCCCGTGGGGCGGTGGCGCAAATAGACGCAGGACGAAGTTTTGTTCACCTTTTGTCCGCCCTTGCCGGAACCCAGGATGAATTTTTCCTCCAGCTCCGGCTCCCGGATACCGAGGGCCAGCATCCGTGCCGTAAGCGCGTCCTTTTTTGTTTGACTGACGGGCGATTCATTCATAAGTTAGGTCTTCTATTGATGTAAGCACTTTTTACCACGGATGACGTGGATTTGCCAGAGGCAAGACATAATCGGCGAAGTTTATAAACGTGTGCATATTTTAAGCGCCAAACCGTGCAAATGCAGGATATTACCAACGTTCAGAAAATCCGGGCTTTCCCTTGGTATTACAGTGGCCAGGCTGCCAATATTGTTTTCGTTCTACTGAGTTGGTTTGGCCCGATTCTGCCGTTGTTCCTCGATGCCCTGGGATTGACCAAAACCCAAATCGGTTTGATCCTGGCGATTCCCTTTTTCTGTACCCCGGTTTCCCTGTTGGTGTCGCGGTGGATCCAGCGCCGGGGCGTAAAGAAAATGTTCCTTTGGAGTTTGGGGCTGCGCACGCTTGTTACGGGCGGGCTTTGTGCGGCGCCGGCGTTGCTTTTGTGGGCCGGTGTGCCGGTGGTGTTTATCTGGGTCGTGGCCGTCTCCCTGGTGTTCTCGATGTGTCGTGTCATCGGGGAAACCGGAATGCTGTCATGGGCGCGGGAATTTATTCCCAACCGGCTCCGGGGCAGAACGGATGCGACCAACGCCATTATTTCCGGTATGGTCAGCCTGCTGACGTCGCTCCTGGCAGCGGTTATCTTGAAATACATCACAGGTCTTCACGGCTACATCCTGTTGGTGTTGTTGAGCCTGCCTTTTGGTCTCGGGTCGCTCTTTTTGCTCGCGCTTGTACCCGGCGGCAAGCCAGTCCAGGTGGAAGTGGACCGACACAGTGTTGCCCATGATTATTTGCAGGTTCTGAAAGATCGTAATTTTTTGACATACGAGGTGGGGCAAAGTCTGTTCATCCTGGCGTCGTCCGCGTTTGCCTTTTTACCGTTATTCATGCAAGGACAGATTGGTTTATCGGTTGACAAGGTATTGATGTTGAGTGCCTGTTTCTGGAGCGGAATTCTGGCGTCCGGCTATCTGTGGGGATGGAGTGCAGACCGGTTTGGTAGTAAGCCGGTAATGTTGACCGGCCTGCTTTTGGTCATATTCATGCCGCTTTGGCTGTTTCTTATGCCCTCGGCCAGCGTCTGGAGTATGAGCGTGGCCATTATGACTTACGTTTATTTCGGGATAGCCATACAGGGTTGGGGCGCCGGCGCCAACCGGTATTATTATGTCGACGTAATTCCGGCCAACAATTATAATCAGGCATATTATCCAATTCACTTTACATTGTGCGGTTTGTCCGCGGCGTTTGGGCCTCTGCTGGCCGGCGCCCTGCTGGATTACTTCCGTCCCCTGAGTGCAAACTGGCGCTTCATCCACGTCAATCAGTTCTCGCCGTTGTTTGGCGTCAGCCTGCTTCTGTTTATCGGTGCGCTCTACGGGTTAAGACGCTTGCGCAAGGATGACTCCGTCCAGCCTGGAAAATTCATGTCCATGTTCATCCAGGGCAATCCGCTGTTGGCGTTCAATTCCATGATCCGTTACCGATTTGCAGATGACGAATGGGACCGACTTTCCACGACGCGGCATATGGGTGATGCGGAGAGCCCCCTGAGCGTTGCGGAGCTGCTGGAAGCCATTACGGATCCCAGTTTTAATGTGCGTTATGAGGCCATCCTCGCTATCGCGCGTATGCCGTCGCAGGCGCAATTGACCGATGCGCTCATTCATATCCTTGACAGCAAGGAACCTGACCTCTGCGTGGCGGCCGGCTGGGCCCTGGGACGGATTGGCGACCGGCGGGCTGTTCCCGCCCTGCGCCGCGCCCTGGCTTCTGAATATGCACTCCTGCGTTCGCGCAGTGCGCGTTCCCTGGCTAACATGGGCGATGCCGAGGCCGCGCCGATCCTGCTCAATCTCTTCAGGACGGAACGGCATAATGGCATTCGCGTGGCCTATGCCTCGGCCTTGGGTGTCTTCCGGGTGGGCCAGGCGCTGGATGATCTGCTGGTCTTGCTGGACCGGCTTCCGGATGATAATCTGCGTAGTGAAGTGACCTTGGCGATTGTGCGCATCATGGGCGGCGAAAACCATTTTGTCCACCTGTGGCGCATGACCCGCTCGGATTTCGGCACCGGTGTTGCGGAAGCTATGGCCGCCATGCGCAACCACCTAAGCTCCGACCTGCTGTCGCACCTGGGGATTGGCGAGGCGCTGGATGCGGTCGAGCAAACAATGGGCGGTCAGAATATTCCTGCCGGAGCGGCCGCATTGGGCCGCCTCATTCGGCAAATGCCCCTCGATCGGTTGGAGGCGAATCAGCGAACAGTGCTGGAAGCCTGCGCGTCTCGGTTGGCAAACACAGGTACGGGGCGCATCGATTATATTCTTATTCTCCTGGCGCTGAATGGCTTGCACGTTGCCTTGGTCATCCTGCGCCGGCAACAGGAGCGCGAAAAGAAGGACGACGCAGAACAGATGGTAGATGACAGATGACGAGGACGGATAACGGACGACGGATGACAGACGACAGCCTGCCCTGCGAAGCCTTGGCGAAGCAGGGGCGACAGAAGATGGATACAAGCGGTTACGAGAAATCAATAAAAGTACAAGTTGGGTTTTGTGTCAAAAAAAGGAGAAGTCAAATGGCGACGCAGATTCGGAACGGACAAAAGATCGTGTTCATCGGCGATAGTATTACCGATTGCGGCCGGCGGGATTCCCGTCGGCCATTGGGCGACGGCTACGTAAAATTGTTTGCGGATTTCATGATCATCCGGGAATCGGCCAAACGAGTCGAAATCATTAATAAGGGCATTAGCGGCGACAATGCGGTGGGGCTCCGTAATCGCTGGACGGACGATATCTTGCGCAACCGGCCGGACTGGCTGTCGATCAAGATTGGCATTAACGATCTGCATGGTCATGTTTTTTCCGGAAACAAGGACCTGGCGCCTCAGTCGTACGAAGCCGCCTATCGGGAAATCCTGGAGCGCACACGCCAAGCCCTGCCGAAATGCCGGATTCTGCTGGTGGATCCGTTTTACATCAGCCGTGATGCCGCGCCCAACAGTCAGCGCAAGCAGGTCTTGGATCGGATGCCGGATTACCTGGCCATAGTCGAGAAACTGAGCCGCACCTTCAAGACGTGGCATATCAAAACACACGAACTGTTCGGGCGTCTATTGAAATACTATGAGCCTGACACGTTTTGTGCCGAGCCGGTCCACCCGAACCCGACTGGTCATTTAGTCATTGCCGAAGCGATTTATCAGGCCTTGAGCTGACAAAGGGGGCACGAAAGGCCATATGGAACGAAAGGGATTCAATCGTTCAATGGATTGCGGGTACATGTTTTCTGATAGCCGATTTGCACTTTGCACGCTCCACGCTCGCCGCTCTATGTGCTTTTCTGATTCCGCTTGACGGCGTATGCGGAGGAGTCTTAATGTACGCTTCATGCAACATTGGAATCATATCCTGCGTGTGGGTCTGGCCGGGCTCTTGCTTGTTGCGCTGACGGGTGGGGGCTGGGCGGAAGACAAAAAGGAAGACAAAAAGGAAGAGACCAAGCAAGCCCGGCACGACTTGGGCTGGTGGGAGCATTACCGGCCGGTCGAGGCGACCCCGGAAACGCAGTTGGCTTGGATCAACGAGCTCAAGGCCGCCGGTCATACCATCCGGGCCTCGAAAGCCTGCCTGGCGCTGGTGAATGCCTGGCCGGAATCTCCGCAGGCGCCCGTGGCGCAATTGACTTACTGTCGCCTGCTGGAACAGCGCGGCAAGCCGGCCAAGGCTTTTGAGGAATACCAGTTCCTGGTGGCGGCCTATGCCGGTTTTTTCCCGTACGACGAGGTCCTGGACCGCATGTATGCCATTGCGGATGGCATGGCCACGCGCGACCGGTATTTCCTGTTTGTCAAGTACCAGACACCGGAAGAGGCTATCCCCATGTTTGAGAAGCTGATCCGGAACGGCACCCAGTGGAAGCGGGCGGCCGAACTGCAATTCCGCATAGCGCGGATTTATGAAAAGACCCAGCAATACGATATGGCCATTGAAGCCTACGGTACCTACCATCAGCGTTATCCCGTGAGCCCATTGGCCGAACAGGCTTTGTTCGGCCAGGGGCGATGCTGTTATGAATATTCCCGCGAAAATCCCGTGGCCTTGGATTTACGCGAAAATGCCGTGGCGGTGCTACAGGGATTCCTCGACTGGTATCCCTACAGCGACATGGCGGCGGAAGCGCGGACCTGCTTGGCTGACCTTCAGCGCGATCTGGCCGGCGGCCTGTACGGTCAGGCTGTGCTCTATGAAAAGACCGCCCGGTTCACCAGTGACAAGCAGGAGCGTGCTAATAGTCTGGTTGCCGCCCGGATCTGCTATGAGCGGGTGATTGACGAATTTCCCCATTCGGAGTGGGTGGAAAAGGCCCGTGTACGTATCGCGGCGATCAATCAACAACGGGGGGGGAATTCATGATTTACAAATGCATGGCCATACTGCTGGGGATGGCGCTCGTGCTACTGACACTGCCGGGGTGTGTGGGCTATCAACTGGGTAGTACGCTGCCGCCGGATGTAAAAGCCATTTATGTGCAGCTCTTTATCAACAAGTGCAACGAACCCCTGTTGGAAATTGACACCACCAATGCGACCATCGCCGAGTTTCAGAAGGACGGCACTCTGCGTATCGTGCCCAAGGGCGAGGCCGATGTTCTTCTGGAAACTACGTTGAACGGCATGACGCTGACGCCCTTGCGCTATGACCAGACGATAGACAAAAACAAGCCAAACGAATACCGGCTGACCCTAAATGTGTCGTTTGTACTGAAACGCGCCAAGACCAAGGAGATTATGAACGAGGCGTCCGTAGTCGGTGAATCCACGTTTACTTTTATAGGCAATCTCAACAGTTCCAAGCGCGCGGCCATTCCCCAAGCATCGGAAGACCTGGCCAAGCGGATTGTCGAAAAAGTGGTGGAAACCTGGTGAGGTGGCGGAAGACAGACGACGGACACCGGACGACAGAGGACAGATGACGGATTCTGGCTGACCTTCCGCCGCCGCCAAAGCTATGGCGGACACGCTGACCGCTGGCTTCTGGCAATCAGGCCTTTGGCTGGGCCAGTGCCGCGATCTTAGCCGATGCGCGTCGCTTTCGACGGATGGCGGTGTTTTTCTTGATAATGCCCTTGATGGCGGCCTTATCAAGGATCGAGCAGTAATCGCTGAATACTTTGCGGCTTTTATCCACATCTTTGGCCGCGCATACTTCGAAAAGCTGGCGCCGCAGGGTGCTGATTTTGGATTTAGCGGCCTTGTTTCTCTGGCGCGCTTTTTCCGAGACGCGCATCCGCTTAACGGCACTGTGAATATTAGGCATAGTATAAACTCCTTGTTCTAATGCGGGCTATGCCCGCAACCCAAAACAATCAACCACGGATTACACTGATGACACGGATAGAGGAGCAATTGCACATAGGTTAACTCATTCCATATCCGTGCCATCCGTGGTTAATATTCTTGTTTTTTCGCGGTTTCGAGTTAGCCGCCCAACTCGTTGCAATGGCCGGTAATTTGAAACATTGCCCCGGGGAAGTCAAGCGCGGATTTGAAGTTATGTGGAAAATTAAATCAGGCGCGTATCTCCGCTTTTGCATCGGCGTGTTATTGATTCCCTGCGGCATTGCCTTGACGCGCACGGTGGTGGCGAGTATCGGCGCCTCGGCCGCATTGTCCTTGACGGGCGGCGCGCGGCCGTTCCTGATGGTTGCCGGGGGCGTGGTGGTAGCCGCGTTCGTGTTCTGGGCGTTGCCGGTACCGGTGCGGCTTTACGTGCTGGCGCACGAGTTGACGCACGCACTCTGGGGCGCGCTCCTGGGAGCGCGCATATCCGGCTTGCGGGTTTCCGGGAACGGCGGCTATGTAAAATTGTCGCAAAGCAACTGGCTCATTGCCCTGGCCCCTTATTTTTTCCCCCTCTACACCTTCATCGTCATCCTGGCGTATTACATCCTGCTGATTTTTTTCGACCTGCGCCCCTATGCCCTGGTCTGGCTCGGGCTTGTCGGGTTTACGTTGGGGTTTCATTTCGTGTTCACGATTTATGCCCTGGCTCAAGACCAACAGGACGTGCGCGATTATGGCCGGGTGTTTTCGTTCGGCATGATTTACCTCATCAACATGCTGGGGGTCTGCCTGGTTCTGCTGATGGTGGCGCCCCTGACGTTGTCGGATTTGATTCGGCGATTGGCGGGAGACCAGACGGTCGTCTGGCGTGTCTGCGGACGGGTGTTGATGGCGGCGGGGACGTGGGCATGGGGCCGGTTGAGTGGAACGTAGTTGACAGGCCACAGATGCCAGATGACATAATTCCGGCAAAGTACGTGTAGCGTAATTGTTTCTAAACAAGCGTCATTGTTCAAAAAACAAAGCGCTAAATTAGGAGGTTATCCATGTCTACGCGACAGAATTTACCGGCAAAGATCAGGGTCATGCACTTCACATTCTGCCTTGCGGCTCTCTTGTGCCTCCAACTGTTGTCTTCCTGTACCGTTGACAAACATGCCCCGGCCGTCCCTGGTTTTCCTCAGCCGGGCCCGGCAATTTTATCAATTTCTTTCGATCCTGCGAGCCTGCCGCCTGATCCGGCGCCTCTTGGCGTTGCGGTTCAGACCGTTCCCGGCAAAACCGGCCTGGCCGCAGTGATTACGGACAAACCATTGCGCTTTGCCTTGCCCGCGGAGTTCAATCCGGAAGCCGGTGCCATCGAGATGTGGATCCGGCCGGACTTTGCCAGTGCGGACGACGCCTACCACCGTTTTTTTCACATTCGCGGCGATGGGAAGGCCGGCATCTCCATCTATAAGAGCGGTGCGGGCGGATGCAACGGGTTGTTCATGGACCTCTACGACCGGAACGGCACTCGGTTTGAGGCCATGGCAACCGAAGGCCGGGACTATTCCTGGAATCCGGGCGAGTGGCATCATCTGGCCGGAAGCTGGGATAGCGCCGGCGGTTTCATTTCCTTGTTCTTTGACGGGCGCGAAGTGGCTTTGCGGCGCGGTACCTCGTTCAGCCTGGGCGCCATGCAGCCCGTCGTGTCCATTGGAGCGAACCTGTGGAATAGCGAGACCTGCCCGGGACTCATTGACGAGATCCGGCTCTACCGCGAACCGGCCACTTTGGGAATGTTGGTGCGCACCGGCGTTGCGGCGGCCGGTCAAAACCCCTGGAACTTGATTGACGGCGACACGGGCCAATCCGGCGCGTGGTCCGGAACCGGTTGCTCGAATTTTGTCGAGGTCGTCCTGCCAAGTCCTGTGCAACTGGCAATGGTGCGGGTGCACCCGGGCGCGCTCGCCTACTGTGAGATGCCCAGTACGGAGTGTTCGCCGCGCCAGATCGAGATTCAGGGATGGATCAGCAACCAGTGGCAGGCCCTCGGCGCGGCCGTGCCCGTGCCGCGGTACGACGGCAAACCGGGCCCCTTCTACGTCGTGGCGCAGTTCGCACCCCGGAAGGTCAGCCGGTTCCGGGTCGTAATGCCTTCGACCTATGACGAGGGGCGGCGTGTCGGGCGTGCGGACAACGCACCGCTGCCTCCGGCGGAGCGTGAAATTAGTGTCCGGGAAATTGAGTGGCTGACCGCGGAGCAACTGGCGGAAAACAATAAACAGCTTCTCCAATTGCGATCACGGTTGCAGGACGAACTGGCGATGTGGACCAGACGGTTTGCGGCGCAGGCCCCGTCGCCGCTTGACCGGGCAGTTCGGGACCTGTATGGCGCTCAACTCGCGCAATTAGCCGAACGGCTGGCAAAACTGCCGGCGGGCAGCGCGCAGGAAATCCGCGAGTTCGAGACGGAATGGAACCAGGTTGGGCAGTGGCTGACCCCCTGGCGCGCGTGCGCAGGCCGCAGTGACGGCCAGACGGTCATCCCGGGGGTGGACGCGAAACCGGTCGGGGAGCTGTTGCTTTCCGTGGACCCCGGCGACACGCCGCACCGGTCGTATCCGGCCAAGATGCATCTCGACCTGCGCCTTGCCGAAGCCGCGCTCGGGCACCCGGTCAATCCTTACGAAATGCAGGTGGTGGAGGTGGACGCAACGGGGAATATTCGGCCCCAGCAGCCCGGTGCGGACGTGGCGCGCCGATTCCTTTGCAATTCCCGGTTCGACCGCATTGACCCGAAACGTGGCATCCTGACTTGGACAATGCGGGATAGCGGTGCCCGACAGTTTGTCGTGCGTTTTCTGCCGCCGCCGGACCGCCCGCCCGAGAAAGGCTTGTGTACGCTCGGCGACGGCGACCACTTCTACTTCAACAATGTGGTCAAAGATTCCCTGCCGTGGAATCTCTGGACCTGCACGTTCCTCGACTGGAATGGCGACGGCAGGCAAGATGCGGTTGCCGGCCGTTGGACCGATTATTGCCACGTGTGGTTGAACATCGGGACAACCAACGACCTGCGGTTCTCGGAACGCGAGCATTGGCTCGTGCGCGACACCACTGGCATGCCGATCACCGCCGTAACACCTGGGGGTAGTCACGGTATTGCTGAGTCCATGCCCAGCCCGATTGATTTCGATGGTGACGGTCTCGTGGACATCTTCCTGCGGGGGGAATACCGCGCGGGGTACACGTTCCACCGCAACCTCGGCCCGGTGACGTTTCCGGTCATGGCGCCTGGTCGCGCCCCGCGCGGCCTGCCCAAGGTCAAGGGCATGGCCGCCTTCGGCGATGTGACCGGCGATGGGATTGCCGACGCCATCATGGTGGTGTCCGGCAAGGATTCCGACCGGCTGAGCCTGCACGAAGGCACGGGGCTGGATCCGGATGGAGCTCCGGCCTTCAAACCGGGCCAGGCGCTCGATACCGCCATCGTCCGAAATCCTGCCGCCGAGCTTGGCGGCGAAGACAGTGTCAAGACGTCTCTGGCCCTTGCCGATCTTGACGCGGACGGTGACCTGGACCTGACCGTCTGCGTAGCGCCCTTCATCTGGTGGTACGAGAACATCGGCGACAAGACGCATTTTGCCCTGGCGCCGGGCCGTCAGCTTAAGATCGGTGACAAACCGCTGGACGTCGGGTTCTACTATCCATCCATATCCTGGTCAGACTATGACGGCGATGGCGATTTGGACATGACACACTCGCCCGGGTGCCGAGTCTACCTCAACGAAGGCGACCGGCGTAATCTCAAACTCGGCCGTATCTTGCGTCCGCCATTGGTCCAGCAGCAGACAATACCGTGGGGTGGCCTGCGTTCGCAGGCCATGGTTGACTGGGACGGCGATGGCGATCTGGACCACCTCTTGCCCAACGCTTATTGCCCCGATCTCGAAGTGGCGGTCTGGCAGGATGGGCTCTTCCGCGAGACCAAAACCATTCCCGTGGACCCGAACCGGCTGGACTGGTACGGTTGCCCTGACCCCACCGAGTACAGAGCCCTCTATGCCGGCGTCGTGCCGGTTGACTGGGACGGCGATGGCGACCTCGATCTGATCATGAACTCCGAGCATGGCTGGCGGTTCGGATACCTGCACTACTACGAGAACCTGGGCGGGAACCGGTTTGCGCCGGAAGTGGAATTGCGGCCGGGCGGCGGGACGTGCGACCACGTGCAGTTTGTCCCGGGCAAGACCGGCCAGGGTGCCTTGGTCAACGACAAGACGTTCCTGGACTATCTCTCGTACCGCACCGCGGGCGCGTTTGCGTCGGCTGGCGGCAAGATCCAGTTCTGGTTCAAGCCGGAGTGGCCGGCGGCCAGCGAGAACCGGGAGCACTATTTCTTCCATACCGCACCCACTCCGGGAGCAAACAAGGTTACGGACGATGCCCTGATGCGCCATTACCGGGGAAACCTGCCCGATCTTAAGGTCCCGGATCCATTTGCGTTGTTTGTGACTGCCCAGGGCAAACTATGCTTCCAGGCCGGAGCGCGCCGCCTTGAGGCGCCGACCCTGGCGTGGGACAACCGCTCATGGTACCGGATCGAAGCCACGTGGGGAACAAACGGGATGACTCTCGCCGTTGACGGCAAGACGCTTGCATCCAGTCCGGAACCTGTCCGGAAAGTGCCGGTTGGCACGCGCATGCACATCGGCAGCCGTGCCTGGATGGGTGTGCAACGGGAACGCGAATACCCCAGCCGGTGGGCAGGGCATCCGATCGATTTTTCGTCACCCGCAGGGGGTGTGCTGGATGAGTTCGAGATCCAGGACGCCGCGGGGAAAGCGCTGTTCACCCTTGCCTTTGACGGGAATGCGAACAGCGTGCAGGGTGTCTCCGGTAACCGTCTCAAGGTCGGCTACCGTTGCACGCCGGGCATTGCGGACATGAACGGTGACGGACTGCTCGATATGGTCATGATGATCGCCGACGGCCGAAGGGGCAAAGGTGCCAAGCGCGAACACGAAACGTGGAGCGAGGGCAGCCTCGTGCTCTTCCCGAATGTCGGCACGAAGGCACGGCCGCAACTGGGCCCCGGTGTCATGCTCACGCACAAGGACGGTAGTGCCTTCCGGTGCCATTCACGAACCATGGTCACACTGGTTGACTGGGACGAGGACGGGTTGATCGATATCATCACGTCGTCACAAAATTCTGGGTCGAGGTACAATTCAATTGTGGACTTTTTCCGGAACGTGGGCACGCGGACCAAACCGGTCTTCGCGGCGCGCCAGCCGATGAAAAAGCTGAATGACATGCTGGATGCGTGCCACGACGTCAAGCTCAATGCCGTGGACCTGAACGGCGACGGGCAGCTCGACCTGGTCACCTCCACCGATCCGGGCACGAGCATGTTCTACCGGTCTTTCCTGGAAGAAGCGCCGGTCAAGGTGGCGATTACGGAAATCCGGGAGTGATGCGTACACATAAGCGCCGATGGCAAAACTTGATCTGTGCGGAAATGAATACAGGAGGATAAAGAATCATGTTTGTATTTCAGGCTGAGACCGGAATGTTGAGTTGTCAAGATACGTTTCTAACGCGCGGCCGCATCTTGTTTTCCATGGGGAATGCCATCATGGATTCCACCCGTCTAAAATGGCGAAAGACGGAGGCGGACGTTTTTTGCGCGGAGACGGCAGGATGCCTGTTTCGCGTGCGGACCATGGAAGGCCGGCTCGTTCTTGAAGCGGAGAATTTGGGCTCGGAACCGGTTCAGGTGAAGGAGATCACAATTCGGTTTTCACCTTCCGAGCTGGAGTTTCCGCTGTCCGCCGCAGACTACCTCGAATATATCCATGGATTCAATTTCGGACTAAAATCAGGCGTCAAAAAAGTCGGCCTGGCCAACCGCCGGATGGAGTATAACCCGGAAAGCAGCATGGTCTACGTGTTGCGGAATATTGCTTCCGGCGCGGCCTTGTTGTTTTCAACTTTGCCGCCGCATCAGGGGGATTATGTCTATTTCAAGGCTTTGCATGATCAGCCGCATGGCGAGGGGCTCTTTGGGGTGGAAATTAGAAGCGATCAGCGGCGTTTGTTGCGCCCCGGCGACCGTGCCGTGGTTTCCACGCTGCAGTGCCTGGCGGGGGAGAATCCCATGGATCTGCTTGATCGGCTGGGGCAGGAATGGGCGCACATGCTGAAACGCACCTGCAAACCACGGAAGATAGGCTGGAATTCGTGGGATTATTTTGCCGGCGCCGTAACGGCGGAAGATATCCATGCCAACCACCGGCTGGCCCGGAAAAGATGGGACGATAAGAAATTGCAGGTCGTGATTGATGAAGGCTGGGAGCCGCGCTGGGGTGTATGGCAGGCCAACTGGAAATTTCCGGAGGGACTGGAAGGTTTTTGCAAACGGGTGCGAGCGGAGGGCGGAGCGCCGGGCATCTGGACGGCGCCGCTGCTGGTAAATGAATATACGGATATTTACCGGAAACATCCGGACTGGTTCGGCCGGGATGAGCACGGTCTCATTGTATCCACACTGTATTCCTACGGACCCATGGCCTACCTGGATGTGACGCGGCCGGAGGCTGCGGAGTGGCTGTACGAAAATTTTTTACGGCTGAAACGGGCCGGTTTTGAATATTTCAAGGTTGATTTTACGGCCGAGATACTGAAATGCACCTCGTTCCACGACAAGACCGTGCCGCGTGGACAAATCATCCGCCAAGCCTTTGAAACAATCCGGCGGGCAATCGGCGAGGACGCCTATCTGCTGGCCTGCGGTGCGCCTTTTGAATCGGTGACTGGGGTTGCGGATGCCTCGCGCGTTTGCGGTGATATCCATAATTTCTGGAGTCATGTCCTGCAGAATATGCCGGAAATTGCGGCACGGTGTTGGATGGACGGCCGGTTATGGAATAACGCCCCGGATTTTCTCATTGTGCGCACACCGGAATTATCAACGCATCGGCAATTGAACCGCGAGTTTCGCCCAAAGCCGTTTGCGGTGGGATGGCTATGCGGACGGGAGTTTAATCGGGAAGAGGCCAAGACCTATGCCCTGCTGGTGTACTTGGCGGGGGGCGATCTGTTTCTGGGGGACGATCTGACGACCCTGAATGAAGAAGGCTTGCGTATATTGGACCGGATTGTGAAGGCCCGGCCGTTATCCCGGGCGGCTGTGCCGGTTGATTTGTTTGCCGGACATGACCGGTATCCGGGCATTTGGGTGGCGGAGGAAACCGATCGGTGGTTTGTGGGCGTCTTTAACTGGGAAGAGGATGCCGCGGCACGGGAAGTGGACTTGTCCGCATTGGGCATTCAATCATTCTGGAGCATTCATTCGTTTTGGGATGAGCGGCAACTGGCGGCGGAAAACGGAAAACTGAGCCTTCATCTGGCGCCGCGCTCCGGCGTGGGACTGGAAATTCGGAAAGCGTAAGCGAAGCGATCATCCAAAAGGTGGCCGGCATTTAACGAGCGTCTGTCATCCGTCATCTGTCGTCCGCTGTCTGATGGCCAGCCGCGGCATGTCCTTCCACAAGACGTCTAGCGCGTAGTATTGGCGCGCGGCAGGATTGAACAGGTGTAATACCACGTCGATATAATCGGCCACGATCCACCCGCTGTCCGGCATCCCGGATTTGCGGTAGCAGGCCAGGTCGTGGGCCTTCATCCGCAGGCGGGTTTCGTTGAAGAGGGCCTTGAGGTGCGGCGGATTCAAGCCGGTGGCCAGCACGTGAAAATCCGTGATGGTCGAACGGGTACGCACGTCATAGATCTTGATGTCACTGCCTTTTTTATCGGCCAGGCCGTCGGCGATGATCTTGGCCAGTTCCGTTGATTCGAGCATGGAACGATTCATTAAGTTACCCCAGGGAATAGAGCCCGTGCTCCGCTATGTACATGTCCACGGCATCCGGCACCAGGTAGCGGATGCTCATGCCTTCCGCAACGCGATAACGAATATCCGAGGCGGATATATCCACTTGGTGGCCGATGGCCACGTTGGTCAGCAAAGCCTGGGCCAAGTCCGGCTCCAGGTTCAAACTCTTTTCCGTCATGGCCTTAAGGTCGAATCCTGGTCGGGCCAGGGTCACAAACCGGCAGAGCCGGAGCAGTTCCCGCGCGTCCTTCCAGAGATGGAGTTCCGGCAGGGTGTCGGAGCCAATGATAAAGACCAGCTCGTCCTCCGGGTAGCGCTTGGCCAGGGCGCGAACGGTGTCGATGGAGTAGGTGGTGCCGCCGCGCCTGATTTCCAGGTCGCATATCTCGAAAGGCAGCGAACCGGTCAGGGCGGCTTCCAGCATGGCCGTACGGTGCTCGACGGACACCAATGAAGTCACGGGTTTATGGGGGGGGTGATCGCAAGGTACAAACAGCACGGTGGCAAGATCGAATGCCTCCAGGGCGTCCTGTGCCAGGATCAAGTGGCCTAAATGGACCGGATTGAAAGAGCCGCCTAAAATACCGATACGTGTCTTCAGAACTACACTCTCCTTAAATTTGAATCAGAGCATAGCAAACCCGCTGGCCCGTCGCAACTGGGAAAGCAGACACATGGAAAGCAGATCCCCGGCTTTACGGATGTCCATCCGCAGGTGCTGTCGTTTTTTTTTCCTTCTGGCCGGCATACCAACTGGTTTGCCGGGCAATCCCCATGAGGATACGGACATCATCTTCGCTCAGGGCGCCGCGCGCAAAAATACGGCGCACGCCCAGCATCATGTGCTGGGCCTTGGCTGGTTCCATGAAGCCGATTTCCAGGAGGACCTGTTCCCACATGGCGAACATGCGCTCCTTCATGCCGCTTTCGGCCAGCGGCGATTTTTCCGGCAGGGGCTCGAACGCACCGCTGGCCACGTAAAGCTCATACATGCAAATCATGGCCGCCTGGGCCAGGTTGAGCGAAGGATATACCGGTGTGGAGGGGATCCGGATCAAGTGGTGGCACTGGGCCAGCTCCTCGTTGCTCAGGCCATCATCCTCCGGCCCGAAGAGCAAGGCGACCCGGCCAGCTTGCGCGGCGGCCAGGATGCCCGGCGCCCAATCCCGGGGTGAGCGCGTGTGTTGGCGGTAAAGTCCCGTCCGCGCCGTGGCGCCGAACACGAGGGCGCAGTCAGCGAGCGCTTCCGCCAGGGTGGCGAAGCGCCGGCAGGATTCCAGGATATCGGTGGCCCAGCAGGCCATCTTGCGCGCTTCCAGCGGATCGAAAGCTCCGGCGCCGGCGATCACCAGATCGGAAAGCCCCATGTTGGCCATGGCGCGGCAGACAGAGCCAATGTTGCCGCCGTAGATCGGACGGCAAAGCACGATGCGGATGTGCTCCATGGTGTTCACTTGCACTTGACTGTCGGGTTTCAAGGAGGGATAGTATAGGTCATGGACGCTAAAACCCAAGAAAAAACCAAGTCGCCGCATTGGTTTATTACCAAGGCCGTGGCGGTGCCGATTCTCCTGGGCACGGTCCTGTTGATGGTCCCGCTGGCCAGCCGGTCGGGCCAGTGGACCGATCCCCTGACGGCGCTGTTCATGGCCACCAGCGCCATGTGTGTCACCGGGCACACGGTCATAGATTTAGGCAGTCATTTTTCTGTGTTTGGCCAGCTCGTCTTGCTGGGCTTGGTTCAGTTGGGGGGGCTGGGGTTTATGACCTTGGCAACGGCTTGCCTTGTCCTGCTGGGTCGGCGCCTGAGTATTCAGAGTGAATTGACTCTGACGGCCTCGCTGGGCGGGGAGGAGGCCAACCAGTTCAGGCGGTTGCTTTACCGGACCGTTGGGTTCACGTTTGCCGCGGAAGGTGTTGGCGCGCTGATACTCATGAGCCGTCTGATTCTTGAGCATGGATTTACAGCCGGGCGGGCTCTTTACTATGGGATCTTTCATGCTGTCAATGCCTTCTGTAATGCCGGTTTTTCGCTGTTTCCCGACAACCTTATAGCGGTTCGCGACGATAAGATTTTCATATTGACCATGGGCGTGCTGATTATCATGGGTGGGCTGGGCTTTCTGGTCATCAACGAGTTTTCGGTTTTTAAATTCTGGCGGGAGAACCGACTTACCCGCGGACACCTGTCGTTGCACGCGCGGATCGTAGTCTTGGCCACCGTGGCCCTGATTATGGCCGGCTGGCTGGGATTTGCCCTGCTGGAATGGAATAAGACCCTGGCGCCCCTGTGCGTAGCCGACAAACTGAATTGTGCGCTGTTCCAGTCCATTACACCCCGGACGGCGGGATTCAACGTTGTGGACATGGCGCAGACCCACGCGGCTACTCGCTTTGTCACCATGCTGTTGATGTTTATCGGCGGATCACCGGGGTCCGCCGCCGGCGGCATTAAGACCACAACGGCCGTGGTGCTCCTGTACACGCTGCTGGCTATTGTCCGCGGGAAACGGGAAACGATCTTCAAGAGCCGGACGATTTCAGTCCGCGTGGTGGAAGAAGCGCTGTCCGTGTTTCTGCTGGGGATTGTCGTGGTCGGTGGAATTTACGGCCTGTTGCTGGTTAGCGAGGAAAGCGCCTTAGTGGCGGCGCAGTTTACCTCGGAAGCCTTGTTGTTTGAAACTATTTCCGCTTTTGGTACAGTGGGCTTGTCAACCGGTATTTTGCCGGGGTTGACAGTTATGGGCAAATTGCTCATTATTATAGGAATGTTTATCGGCCGGGTCGGGCCGCTCACCATGGTGTTGGTTGTGGGCTTGAAGGACACGCGGCAACTGATCCGGTTCCCGGAAGAGGGTGTGAACATCGGGTAAGGGGGGAGAGGGCGGAAGACTGACGACAGACGACGGATGCCGGACACCAGACCGGAGAAAACGGAAGAAAGGAATCGGCAAACGGCGAACATCCAACATCCAGCATCGAACGTCGAATGAAGAGGGCGGACAGAGGAAAGAGGGGCAATATGCGAAGAATAGGAATTATCGGCAGTGGGCGGTTTGGTTCCAGTTTGGCCCAGGCGCTGGCGGAGCGCGGCGTGGAAGTGCTTTTGCTGGACCGCGACCGCGACGTGGTGGATCACATGGCCGGTATTGTGGCCAAGGCCATGGAGGGGGATGCCACCGAGGAAGGCACCCTGGAAGCGGCCGGATTCCGCGATTGTGACATGGCTGTCGTGGCGGTCAGCTCCGACATGGAATGCAGTATTATGGCGACCCTGGCGCTCAAGGAAATGAAGATTCCCTTTATCATTGCCAAGGCGGCCAGCGATATGCAAGGCAAGGTGCTGAGTCGCGTGGGCGCGGACCGCATTGTATATCCGGACAAGGATATGGCCGCACGCCTGGCGCGTACACTCGTGGCGCCCTCGGTGTTGGACTATGTTGAAGTCGCGGAAGGCGTCAGTATCTTGGAAATCCAGGCGCCCCTGCAGGTTGTCAGCAAGACTTTGGCTGAATCGAAAATCCGCAAGACCTACGGTGTTACCGTGCTGGTCTTGCGGCGTGCCAAGCAAGCGGATGATTCCCAGGAAACCATCGTCAGCCCCAATGCCGATGATGTCATCGAATTGGGTGATACCATGGTGATTTTCGGGACGGATGAAAAACTGCGCAAGCTTGAAAAAGAATTGAGTGAGAGCTCGATTTAGACTGCTTTAGAGAGGTGAACCATGCTGTCATTCCGGACAAAACATTGCGGATGGGTCGCCTGCCTGGCGCTCGGGATGATCCTGATGCTGGGCCTGTGCGCTTGCGATAACGACAATTGGAGTCACACGCCGCCGGCGGGGATGGGGAGCATCATCGTGGATAATCGCACGACAGACGGTGTGAATGTGTACCTGGATGGATATTATACCAACCGCGTGTCGGATTTTGACTATGAAGCGTTCGATCTGGCGCCCGGCATCCACCGCGTGGTGCTGGACGAGTCCCACGGCAGTCGCAACTGGTGGGGCGATGTGGACGTGCTCGAAGGCAAGCTTACCGTGCTCGAAGTCAACACCGGTTTTTACAGTTCGGACTACGACGTGCGGGTCTACTTCGACTGAACCAAGGTGTGTGGTCAATCGTCATAAATCAGAATCTGCCGTCCGTCCTCTGTCGTCCGGTTGCTTACTTAATGGTATTCCGCGTGGCCTTCACGAGGGCGGCCCATAATTCTTCCGGTGTCTTGGCTTCGAGCAGTTTCTCGCGCTCATTCTTTTTGGAGAAAGTCTGGACGATGCCGGAAAGCAAGCGCAAATAAAAGACGCTGGCTGCCGTCGGGATGACAATGAAAAACACGATGTGTGTCAAGGTGCGTTCGGATGGGTTGGCGCGAATGCCCTTATGGCTGATGCCCAGGGCCATCGTCAATCCACCGCCTTCGACGCCCCGGACGTGCGGGAAGGCCAGTCCGTAATCCACGGCCGTGTTAATAATCGCCTCGCGCTTGAGGGCCTCCTTGATCAGCTTCTCGCTGTCGTCCACGAATCCTTCCTCCGCCATCTTCCGGGCCAGTTCGGCGATCCCCTTGTCACGCTCGGTGGCCTTTAGATTGGGAATCATCAACGTGGGCGAAGAGAACCGGGCGATCCCCGGCCGCCGTGGTTCGAAGCGCCCGCCCATTTTCTTGCTCAGGCGGCGGGGCCGGACTTCGGGGTAATACAGGATGCGCGCGCAGTTGGTGCACTGGTGCAGTTTTTCGGCGGCGCGCACGGCATAAACCAAACTGACCGGTAGGGTCAACCCACAGCCGGAACAGACATTGTTGGAGATCGGCACAATCGCCAGGAGGTCCTTCTTTTGAATCTTCTGGAACAGGAGGCGGACATCCGTCGGCATGGAGTCCAGCAGGGATTGAATGGATTCATCAAGCTGGGAAAGGTGCTTGTCGGACATGGCCGCATCCTGTTCGGAACGGACCAGGATCAGTTCCTGGAGCTGAACGAGACTGTTTAACAGGGGATGGACATTATTGGCATTGTTTTCGTTTGTGGGCGCGGCATTGGGCGATAGCGTCACGATCGTTCTCCTGCTATTATGTGTAATGCTAACCTTGTTATGGTGGCGACGCGGGGAGTCGAACCCCGGACCTAAGGCTTATGAGTCCTCCGCTCTACCAGCTGAGCTACATCGCCATAAGAATGCAGGGATCATAGGGTGTGTGCCAAGGGTTGTCAAGGGGCGCGGCGTATTTTTTAAAAGGGGCAATCCTGCGAATATAATACCCAATCAAAATAACGCAGGAACGACCAGTAATTACGCGTGAGCATAGATTGGCTTGGCCGTTTGCATCCAATTTGCCCTTGCCATTATGCCGGGTGCAACGATATGATGATCGCAATGGGGTCGGCAATCAATACAACCAACGGGAATAAACCATGACGATTCACAAAGCGTATTTGTTGGCTCGTGAACAGTATGCCGCGTATGGTAGCGACACGACCAGGGCCCTCAAGCAGTTGGCGGCTATCCGCCTTTCGTTGCATTGCTGGCAGGGCGATGATGTGGCGGGCTTCGAGCCGCGTCGCGGCAATCTCGGTGGCGTGTTGCCGACCGGTAATTATCCGGGCCGGGCGCGCACCCCGGAAGAACTGCGCACCGACTTGGCCAAAGCGCTGAGCCTGATTCCCGGTCGCCATCGCGTCAATCTCCATGCCGTCTATGCCGAAACCAGGAACCGGCCGGTTGATCGCGACGAGCTGGAGCCACAGCATTTTGCCGGTTGGGTGGCTTGGGCGCGCGCGCACAAGCTGGGGTTGGATTTTAACGGGTCTTTCTTTTCGCATCCGCTGGCCGAATCCGGGCGCACCTTGTCCCACCCGGATCGGGCCATCCGCCGGTTCTGGATTGACCACGCCCGCGCGTGCCGCCGGATCGGCGCATTTATGGGACGCCAACTGAAAACACCCTGTGTGACCAATATCTGGGTGCCGGATGGATCCAAAGACACGCCGGCGGACCGCAAGGGGCCGCGCGAGCTGTTGCGCCAGTCATTGGACGCAATCTTCAAGGAGTCATATCATCCGGTTCACAATCTGGACGCGCTGGAAGGAAAACTGTTCGGCCTGGGGTCGGAAGCCTACGTTGTCGGCTCGCACGATTTTTATCTGGCTTACGCGGTCGCGCATCGCAAACTGCTATGCCTGGATACGGGCCATTTTCATCCCACCGAATCGGTGAGCGACAAGCTCTCGGCCGTACTCTCCCAGCTGGATCAGGTGCTTTTGCATGTCAGCCGCGGTGTGCGCTGGGACAGCGATCATGTCGTGACCCTCACGGATGATCTCCGTTCCCTGGCTGAGGAAATCGTGCGCGGCAATTATTTGCCGCGCGTCCATATCGGGTTGGACTTTTTTGATGCCAGCATCAATCGGGTCGCCGCATGGGTCATCGGCGCCCGTGCCATGCTTCAAGCCCTGCTGATCGCGCTGTTGGAACCGACCGCCACCCTGCGCCAACTGGAACGCCAGAGGGATTTTACGGCGCGGCTTGCGTTGATGGAGGAACTGAAGAACCTGCCGTTTGGCGCCGTCTGGGATTATTACTGCCTCCAGCAGGACGTGCCGGCGAACCATGCCTGGATGCGGACGATCAAGGCCTATGAAGCCGCGGTGCAGTCCAAACGACACTGACGATAGCGATTTTTTCAGCGCATGCCCCAACCGTGAACCGTTGAACATGCCTTTTTTATTGCTTTTTATTTGTTGACACGCGCGGTGAATAAGTCCACTTTATTCGCCTGTGTCGTTTCACCATAGTCCGGTAACCTCGCTGTAGTGGGGGTGCCCAAGAAAGGAATGATCTCATGAAGATTGACTTTTCGCGCAGACTGATCGGGTCGGTTATTGTCGGTATGCTATGTACGGGCGGCATCGTTTCCGCTGCCGATGCCGACAAGAAGGCCGAACCGGCTGAGAAAACCACCCCCGCACCGGCGGTCGCCGCTATGCCCATGGTCATGCCGGCCACGGCCGCGTCCGTTGCGACCACCAATACCCCGGCAACCATACTGGTCCAAGTCAATGACAAGACCATCACCCAGGGCGACGTTGACGCCGAAATAGGTGAAATTTCCAAGATGATGCAGAGCCGCGGACGTTCGGGCGAACAGTTGGCCATGATGTTGCCGACCATCAAGCCGCAGGTCATTGACAGCCTTGTGGTGCGGGCCCTGTTGGCCGATGAATTCGCGAAGAAAAACATCACGGTCAGCGATGACGAGATCAACAAGGAAATCGAAAAAATCAAGACGACCTTGCCCAAAGGCAAAAACCTCGAAGAACTCTTGAAAAATAATGGCGTCAGCGACAAATCCTTCCGGGAAGACATCATGGAGCAGGTTAAGTTGAGCAAGTTGCTTGGTATTGGCGAGCCGACCGAGAAGGAAATGAAGGAGTTTTACGAGAAAAACAAGAGCCGGCTTTACGAAGTCCCGGAAACCGTGCGGGCGCGCCATATCCTGATTGCCGTGAATGCCACGGACGATGCCGCCAAGAAGGCCGTCAAGAAAGAGAAAGCCGAAGCCTTGCGCAAGCAATTAGTTGACTCCAAGGGCGCTGATTTTGAAAAACTGGCCCAAGACAACTCGGATTGCCCGAGCAAGGCCATGGGCGGCGACCTGGGTGAATTCCGCAAGGGCCAGATGGTGCCGGCATTTGAAGTCGTGGCCTTCAGCCTGAAGACCAATGAAATCAGTGCGGTGGTCGAGACGGATTTCGGTTACCACGTGATCCAAATGACCGAACACAAGACTCCGCGGACCGTTGCGTTTGATGAAGTAAAACCCCAGATTGCTGCGCAATATAAAGGCCGTCAGTTGCAGGAAAAGGCGGGGCCCTTCATTCAGGAACTGCGCGACAAGGCAAAAATCACCTACCAGAACGGCGCAGAGCCGGTCAAGCCGATGATGATGCCCCCCGCCATGGGTGGTGCGCCGAATGAAGAAAATGGCGCAACAACCAAGCCGACGGACAAGAAGTCGGATAAGCAAGACACCCTGACGGTCCCGGCAGACAAACCCGATGACAAAGCGCCAGCCAAGGAAGAGCCGAAAAAGCAGTAAAGGCGCGGACAGACGTCAGATCAATTCGCAATAAATAAAAGCCGCAGAGGGGCCATGTCCTTCTGCGGCTTTTTTGTTGCCCGGCAAATCCTGTTCATCCGATTTGAGCTTTGGCCCGCGGCCTATCCACCTAAGCCGTTACGCTGCAACAACTATAAGGGCCTTTTCCCATCCCCGAAGGCCCATTTCCGGCGCCCACGTAGGCTCGATCCGGCCGTCATGGATTCAAGGGGATAATACCCTGAAAAATATATTCAAAAAATAATATTGACAATTCCAGGTATTAGGCTTAGCATGTCTAACAAGTATAACAAGTCGGTTTTTTCAGCATGGCTTTTGAAGCCTAAAGAAAGCAGGTGTTTAAGATGCAAAGCAACGTAAAGTCCACCAAATATGCCTATTCCGTCGTGGAGGAAAATCTTGAAAGCCAGATCCGAAACGGCCTTCTGCCGGTTGACGGTCGTATATCGTCCGAATACGAATTAAGCAGAAAATACAAAATCAGCCGGATGTCGGCGCGCCAGGCCCTCACCAATCTGGTCGGCCGGAACCTGTTGTATCGTGTCCCGGGCAAGGGCACCTTTGTCGCCGCCTGGAAGGAAAGCGCGCAAAGCTCGATTATCGGGCTTGTGCTGAATAATGTGGCCAATCCTTTTTTCGCGCAGTTGACCAAGACCATCCAGAAAAAAACGCTGGAATCCGGCTATGACGTTATTTTCTACGCCACTAACAATCTCATTGAAGAATCCAAGGCGATCGACATGCTCATTAAACGCAGGGTTGCCGGGGCGGTACTGATTCCTTCGCAGGATGACGGCGAAGCGAATCTGATCGGCAAATTAGTCCTCGAAAAAATGCCGTTTGTTTATCTGAATCGTATCTTAAAAAAACCGGAAACGGATTGTGTGATCGCCAACAATTCTGACGGGCTGGCGCAAGCCATGGAGTATCTTTTCTCCCTGGGGCACCGCCACATCGGTTTTGTGGCGGCCAGTCCTTACACGAGTGCCGTATCGGAGCGGATGGATGGCTACAATGCTTTCATGAAAAGGCGCAATCTTTCCGAATACGCGTCGGTTCAAATCAGCAGTTTTCCGAACGACAAGGGCGGCTATGACGCGGGCAAAGCCATGCTCGCTTCGCGCCGCCGGCCGACCGCAATATTCTGCGCCAATGATATTACGGCCGTCGGGGTAATGAAATCTGCCCGGGAATTGAAAATAAATATTCCCGGCGAACTGTCCATCGTCGGCTATGACGACATTGAGCTGGCCGGCCATCTTTCGCCGGCTTTGACCACGATTTCACAGCCGTTAGAGGAAATGGCTAAACAGGCGATTGATATATTGATAAAGAAAATAGGCGGCGAAAACAACGGAGCTAAAAAGCAGGTGGTCCTGCCCGCCAAACTTGTAATCCGAGAGAGCTGTGGAAGGATTCAACCGGATTAATTCACGCCTGAATATTGTACGGAGTGCATAAAATTTGATTAAAAAACCATTTGGGTGCATGCGGAGCTATAAAAAAATCGGGAGGAAACAAAAAATGAAGGTATTGTTCGAGAAAAACAAAGTCGGCGAACTGAAAACAAGACTCTGGGAGGCTTCGCCTGCGGATATCGACAAAATACTGAATGATTATGAAGTGCCTTCCCCGGGCGAGATGGACAAACCGGGTTGTTACATCCAAAACACGGTGCGTGCCTTTCAGGACAAGAAGAAAAAGAAGAACGACATTGTACTGATTCCCCTTGGGTCAACGGAAGTCCATGGTTTTCACTGCGCGAGCGGACAGGATACCCTGCAGGCATCCAGAATCTGCGAGGCGGCAAGGCGCTATACCGCCAAACATGGCGATGAAGTCAACCTGGCGTTCTCGCCCTGGATTTACGGCAACCATCCCAAACATCACGTCGGTATGCTGGGCACAATTCCGATCAGCCCATCCGTCCTTGAAAAACTTCTGGTGGACACGATGTTCGGGCTCTGGGCGGACGGCTACCGGAAGTTCATATTTGTCAACAATCACGCCCAGCACTGGGTCATAACTTCGGCCATAGACTCTTTCGGGCTGCGCTATCCCGAACTCCCGTTTTACGCCGTGGCGTATGACTGGTGTTCGGCGGTATGGGAGTTCTTCCAGACAAAGAACAAGGGCGGAACATTTGAGGATGACTTTATCCATGCCGACGAGCCGGAAACTTCGCTCATGCTTCTGCTGGCGCCGGAAATGACCGATATGAAATATGCCGTGGACACCAAGCCCCGCGGTTATCTGCCGGATGGCCATTTCAACAAGTCCGCCAATCAACTGGCTTTTCGGCCTAATCTCTGGTGGAGCGTGAGAAACAACGGTCCGATTGAATTTGTTGGAACGCCGGAAGGGGTTGTCGGCCGGGCCACGCTGGCTACCGCGGAAAAAGCGAAACGGCCCGTCGCCGCCGCGCTCGCGTATTTGACGCTCCTGATGGACGATATTCTGAATAAATTTCCGGCCGGCGTCCTTCCGCCGATTGAAGAAGTAACTTTATTCAAGCAAGCGGAAGTTGAAGGCTATCTTAAAACGCCCGGATCGCCCGGTTACAAAAATCCTTATCGTTTATGGAAACCGTTTTAACAGGGAGGAAAAACTGAAATGAAAGTATTTCTTACAGGTGCAACGGGTTTTGTCGGTGGTTATTTGCTCAGCCGGCTTGTTGCAGACGGGCATGCGGTCAGGGCGATGGCGCGTGCGGATGGCGACCTGGACGCGCTAAAGGCTAAGGGCGCCGAACCCATCAAAGCGGATTTATTGGACGAGAAATCCCTCGAGCGCTGCGTGGGCGGAATGGAGATCGTGGTGCACTGCGGTGGGCTCTCTTCGGCTACCGAGCAGGAGGAGGAATTGTTTTTTCGCGCAAACACGCTGGGCAGTTTTCTGCTTCTTGAAAAGGCGCGGCTTGCAGGCGTAAAGCAGTTTGTTTTTATAAGTTCCATCCTCGTCTACCTCGGGCTGGAGAAGCCGTTATATCTGCCGGTGGATGAAAGACATCCGTTGTTTCCCCATAAGAATCAGGCGGGCGCATATAAGGTGGCCATCGAAGCATATTGTTACTATTACCACATCCGCTACGGAATGAACACGTCGGCTTTCAGGTTGGCCGGGGTTTTCGGCGAGATTCGCAAAAAGCAGTATGGCTGGCCGGAGAGAATCGACAATGCCAGACAGGGGAAAGACTTTGTATGTTCCCGCAATTCCGGCTCTATGACAGTTAGCGCCAGAGATGTGGCCGGGGTTATTTCGCTTGCCATCGGGAATGAAAATATCGGGGGGGAGGTTTTTAATCTTGCGGATTTCTATCTTGAAAACGCGTATGGCGCAAGACGCATTGCGGAAATAGGAAAATTTAATTACAAAACAATCGAAAAAGAAAGCAAGGTTCAACCGTATATCATAAGCAATGAAAAAGTCAGGCGTGTTTTTGGCTTTGAATTCTCCGGCAAGCAACACCTGGATGAGTATCTCAAGTATTTGATCGATAGTTCGAGCGCATGTAAAACACAACAAGATAAAGGGAAATAATAATGAGCGATGTGCGCCAGCTCGAATATTTTACGAATGGGTCGTGGAGAAAATCCGGCACGGGAAAATATTACGCGATAACCGATCCCAGCACCGGCGCGATCATTGCCCAAGCGCCGTGTTGCACCAGGGAGGAAGTAAATGCAGCCATTGCGGCGGCAAAAAACGCGTTTCCTTCATGGAGCGTCTTGCCGGCAATGAAGCGGGTGCAGGTTCTTTACAAGTTCAGAGACGCCATCATCAGCCATATGGATGAGCTTGTCCTGTTGCTTTGCCGGGAGAACGGTAAATGCTGGGACGAATCCCAGGGCGATATCCTGAAGGCCAGGGAGGTTGTCGAGTTTGCCTGCGGAATTCCGAGCCTGATGATGGGCGAATCCCTCATGAACACTTCCGCCGAGCATGACACGGTGCTTTACCGCGAGCCTATCGGAGTATTCGCCGGCCTGGTGCCGTGGAATTTTCCGGCCATGATTCCATTGGGATGGATGACTTCGCTCTGCATCGCCGCCGGCAATACGCTGGTCCTGAAGGCCTCCAGTGCCACGCCCATGACTGCCATGCGAATGGTTGAGCTGCTGCATGCGGCGGGATTGCCGGACGGCGTGATCAACCTTATCACCTGCAGCAGAGACGAGGCGGAAATATTCCTGAAACATCCCGATGTGAAGGGCATAACCTTTGTCGGATCGACCTTAGTCGGAAAGCATATTTATTCCACGGCGGCCGCGCACGGCAAAAGAGTTCAGGCCCTTTGCGAGGCCAAGAACCACTGCCTGGTGCTCGAAGACGCACCCCTGAAGCGAACCGCGCTCGGAATCATAAACGCCACCTACGGCTGTGCCGGCGAAAGATGCATGGCGCTTCCGGTCGTCGTCGTTCAAGAGAAGGTGGCGGACAAGCTGGTTGCGTTGCTCAAGGAGCTTGCCGGCAAATTAAAGGTTGGACCGGCCTATGACAAAACATCCCAGCTTGGCCCGCTGGTCACCAAGGAACACCGGGAATCAGTCCTTAACTGGATTGAAAAGGGCATTCAGGAAGGGGCCGAACTGGTGCTGGACGGCAGGCAAGTGAAAGTTGCCGGCTATGAAAATGGGTTCTATCTGGGGCCTACCATATTCGATCGCGTGACACCCGCAATGAGCGTCGGCAACGAGGAAATATTCGGTCCGGTGACTTGTATTAAGCGCGTAAAGGATTTTGAGGAAGGCCTCGCGCTGATGAATGCCAGCCGTTTTGCCAACGGCGCGGTTATTTATACGCAGAACGGCTATTACAGCCGTGAATTCGCCCGAAGAACGCACGGCGGCTTGGTCGGCATAAACGTCGGCATCCCGGTTCCAATAGGAATTTTCCCGTTTACCGGACACAAGCAGTCGTTTTTCGGCGACCTCCATACCCTCGGCAAGGACGGCGTCAGATTTTTCACGGAAAGCAAATGTGTGACCACCCGGTGGTTCAATGAGGAGGAACTGCGCAAGGAAAAGGTCGATACATGGGACGGAACGATTTGAAAATCTTAGTGCGGCTATCGTCAAAACCGGCCGCAGAGCGCAAAGAAAGGATAATAAAATGGCCAACAAAGTGAAAGCGGTTGTAATGACCATGCCGGGCAAAGTGGAGACGCAAATGCTTCCCTATCCGAAACTGGAAAGGGGCGCGCTGATCCTCAAGGTCGGCATGTCGGGTATTTGTGGCACTGACAAACATGCCTTCAAGGGCGAGAAAGTGCTTTATGGCGGGACGGAAGCGGAACAGGAAATTGTTTATCCCGGCGTCCGCGGGCACGAGAATGTCGGCGCCATTGTGGAAATAGATCCCAAGGATAAAAACACGCTGGAATATGAGGGGAAGGAATTGAAAGCCGGCGACCGGGTGACCATGTGTCCCAATATCATTTGCGGGCATTGCTGGTATTGCCGGAACATTTTTGCCTATCCTTTCTGTGCCAAAAACACGACCATCGGTTTATCCTTCTACAGCAACAAGCCGCCCTACGTGGCGGGCGGCTGGGCGGAATACATGTTTGTCCCTCCCAAAACCTGGGTCTACAAGGTTCCCGCGGAAATGCCGGACGAATTGGCCGCGCTGACCGAGTTGTTTGTGGTTGCCGCCACGCTTGACCGGGCCAAGGAATTTTCCAGAATTGAGGCGCGCGGGTTCGGCTTTGCCGATACGGTGACGGTGCAGGGCGCCGGCGCCATCGGCTGTATGCATGTGGCCAAGGCGAAGATGCTGGGGGCCGGACAAATCATTATTCTTGATGAATCGGAGCACAAGCTCAAGTTGGCCAAGGAATTCGGCGCGGATGTGGTTATCAACGTCAAGAAAGTTCCGCACCAGAAAAGGGTCAAGATCATAAAAGACCTGACCGAGGGTCGGGGTTCCGATGTGACGGTGGAAACCGCCGGAACGGCCAGGGCTTTCACGGAAGGGTTGGAATATACCAGAAGAGGCGGGACTTACGTTGAGACCGGAAGTTTTGTGGATACCGGCGATGTGCCGCTCAACGTCCACCGGCACGTGGCCGCCAAGAACGTGCTGATTATCGGCAATTCAAACCATCCGCACAACGGATATTCACGCGCAATTCACATGATGATGAAGCACCGCAAGGAATTCCCCTTTGAGAAGCTTATCACGCATGTGTTCAGCCTCGATAAAGGCAAGGAAGCGATGGATAAATCGTTCGAACCTAATTGTCTTAAAGTAATGTTTAAACCGGAAAGGTAGAAACATCATGGATAAACGAATCAAATTCGGAATAGCCGGAACGGGCGGCATTTTTTACGGCTGGGGTGGGGGCAGCGGACACCTGCCTGGATGCGCCTGGATGGTGGATGAGGCCCGTCTGGCCGCCATTTGCGACGTGAGCGCAACAAGCCTCGAGAAAGCCGCCGTCGCCGTCAGAAAACTTTATCAGGAGAAAGCCGCCGGCCATAAGGAAAACGGCCGGGACGATCTGGCCAAACTCCTTCTGGCCGACAGCGAAAATCTCAAGCTTTACACGAGTCTTGAGGATATGTTGAAAGCGGAAAAGCTCGATTTTGCAGATATAATCACTCCGTGTGAACATCATCTCGCCGCAATCAGGCAGTCGTTGGACGCCGGTTGTCACGTGCTCTGCGAAAAACCGCTTACCCGGACATGGCTGGAATCGGAAAAAGTCGTCAGGGATGTTGCAAACGCGGGAAAAATACTGCTCTATGGCGAAAACCTCATCTATGCCGATCCTTACCATGATATCCGCAAGCTGATCCTGAAAGGCGAAATCGGCGAGCTTGAGGCGATATGGTTGCCGTTAAGCATCAGTGAGCCGGGTAATTACAGTTATACAAAAGGCGGGATAGGCGCGTTGCTGGATATGGGCATCCATAACATTACGCTTGCCTGGTTCCTGGCCGGATTCGACTATACCCCGAAAAGAGTAAAAGCGCTGTCGCCCGACGGGGTTTCGAACCGGATAAAACAAAGGCTGCTTGACGGGGTTATCACTGAATTGAACGTCGAGGATTATGCCAGCTTTGTGGTTGAATTCGAAAATCCGGCATCGGGCCAGTGGATAAACACCTATCTTGAAGCATCCTGGTCGTTTGGCGACCGAGGGGGGTTCCGGGTGGTGGGAAGCAACGGCGAGATCCGGATCGAAGACGGAAAAATCGTGGTTGTGGATCAATTCGGGAATGCCCACGGCAGGAACTTTTTTCATACCGGAACCGTGCCTCCCGGATACGGCGGTCATCCCCAGCAATTGAGGGCGATGGCCAGACTCGTGCGCGAAAATGCGCAGCCATCGTGCGACGCGAAAATAGCCTCCGAATCATTGGCGATTGCCCAGGCGGTTTATCTCTCGGAAGCCAGAGGAAGAAAAGCAGTAACTTTACCGGAGTTCAAGGAATATGCGCAACAATTCGACAAAAATCCGGAAGAATTGCTGCGGGAACTTCTGAAGACCGGCGTCAGCAGATGATTTTGGACGGGAGTCGGATTTATGAAGTAATTGCTGGACAAATAAAAAGGAAGCAAAAAATGAAAATAGCATGCGGAACCGTCACGTTTCGTGAATATCCACTGGAAGAAGCGTTAAGCAGGATCAAAAAAGCCGGCTATGAATACGTCGAGCCCCAGGCCACCGCGCCATTCTGTCCGCACATTAACGTTGATCAGGATGACCCGGCAAAATTCAAGCAATTGCTAAAAAGCATCGGGTTTAAGGGCGCCACCGCCCTCTGGACAACGCACGGTGCCATCATTCCCGACCCCAAAAGCGTTGAATATGGAAAAAAATGCGCCGAATGGGCCGCGGCCGCAGGCATTCCTGGAATTAACATCGGTGACGGATTCAAGCCCAGGGAAATGAGTGACGATGACGCGCTGAAGCTCGTGGAGGAACGCCTCGCCCAGATACTGGAAACGGCGGAAAAATGCAGGGTCTATGTGGCCATTGAGCCGCACGGCACTTTCTCGCTCAATGCCGCGGGATTGAAAAAGCTGATGTCGCTTTCAAATTCCAAATGGCTTGGAATCAACTACGACACGGCCAATGTACATCGCGCCGCCTACGTGGAAAGCAAGGGCGATTCCTGCGCCTGGAAGTCAACGGGAATAAAACATGATGAAGTGGCGGTCTTGAAGGCCATTGCCGACCGGGTTGTCCATCTCCATGTCAAGGATGTGCGCGGGAAAGAATGCGTGGCGCTCGGACAGGGCGAGGTAAATATCAAAGGCTGTCTCGAAGTTCTCAGGGACAGCAATTATCGCGGCCCGATTTCCCTTGAAACCGAGGGCGATTTCGGTGCCGATGTCGGGTCGGCGCTCATCAGCGCAAGCAGGGATTATTTGTTAAAAACGCTGAAAGAAATTCAGTATAAATAACGCCATGTCGATCGTCAAATTCAAGGTGGAATTTAGCGCAAACGCGGCGCCCAGCGACGGGCGCATCGGCGAATTGAGCGAATGGTGCTTTCGTTTCAACGAGTGTGGGTTGACCCCGCGCCTTAACGGAACCGGCCGCTCGCTGGGAAACCTCAGTTTCCGCGTCGAACCCGGCAAACCGGATTTTATCATAACCGGGTCCACCCTGGATTCCAAGGAAAAGCTCGCACGCGCTGACTTCGTTAAAGTAGTGCAATCCGACTGGGAAAGAAAGATCGTTGTTGCGGAGGGCAAGCGGGATCCCTCCAGCGAAAGTATGCTGCATTACGAAATATACCGGCGCAGGCCGGATGTCGGCGCCATCTTTCATGGCCACAACAAAGAAATTACGGCCAACATCCGTTTGCTCGGTTTGCCTGAGACGGGCAAGGAAGCATTGCCCGGCACAGCGGAATTGCTGGGCGAAGTAATGAAAATACTGGACAAGGCGAATTTCCTGGTAATGAAAAATCACGGTTTCCTGGCCCTGGGCAAGACCATGGCTGAAGCCGGCAATCTCGCGCTGCGGATCAGGGAAAAAACAGGCTGTAGACTGCAGGCTGTTAGACGGTAGGAGCAAAATGAAAAAGAAAATCCTTTCATGGGGCACGTGCATGTGCGATATCATCGCCCCCGAAATGCAAAAGGTCGCCGAGCCCGGGGTCATTGAATATCTCCCCCGGGGCATCGAATTGCGCCTGGGCGGGCATCCGGTGGATTTGATCATCGATCTTGCCCGGATCGGAGTTGATCCGAATGAAATTGCCGTTGTCAGTACGATCGGAACGGATGTTTTCGGCGATTTTCTTTTGCGGGAAATCGCCGGTTATGGTTTTCAGGCCTATATCGAACGCGTGGCCGGCGGAACCGGCAAAACAATCATACTTGCGCTGAAGGACCAGGACCGCCTGTGCCATCTCGATCCGGCCGCCTGCATGCGCATGGCGCTTGAACATCTCGAGGGCGTAATCCGCGAAACGGAGCCGGAATTCTTTACCTTCCGGCCGGGCTATACCAATCTCGATCTGGAAATGGCCCCGCTGTTGAAGCGGCTGAGAGCGGGCCCGCTGAAAAATTCGTTTTTACTGCTGGATTTATGTGCGCCTTACAAGAAGGAATGGAGTTATTATCTCGAGCTCCTGCCGCAGGTTGACGCCGTCCATGGCAACAGCAAGGAAATCATCAGGGCCGGGGGCGAAAATACTTTCGAAAAGGCGACGAAAAAAATGTTTTTGCTCGGCGCAAAAAGCATCTTGCTAACAAAGGAGGCCGCCGGGGCCGAATTGCTGACCCCGCATTACCGGATTACGCAACCGTCTTTCAATATAAAATTCGTGGAACCTTCCGGCTCAGGTGATGCCTTCTGCGCCGGAATAATTCACGCCCTGGCCATGTCGCCAAAAAACATGGCAACGATGAATGGCAATGAGTTGGCCGATGTGCTCGTATGGGGGCAGGCCCTGGGCGCCGCGGCCGCTACGCAGGTCGGGTGCGTAGAAGGGGTGACAAAATCCAAAGTGCAGAATCTGCTTGATACGCAGAAACAAAGAATATTGGATGGCACCGTCATCGAAAAAAAAGTAAGTTAAAAGTATCGATGACGCCAAGGCGTAATTTTAACCTGAAAGGAAAATTTGTGATTGTTGATGCGCATGTTCATATTGAGAGTAAAAATGACGGAGCGTTTTATACTCCCCACGAAATCATCGCGGCGATGGATGCCGGCGGGGTGGATGTGTCAATCGTCTACGGCAATGACCAGGGCGACGCCGGGGCGCGTCCCGCCTGGGCCGGCGACGGAATTCCCGTCGCTACTGAATTTTCCGATGAGGCCGTTGCGGCATTTTGCGCTGTGTTTCCGGAACGCCTGGTCGGAATAAGTTCCGTCCATCCCGATAGATACCGCCCCGAACTGAAAATTAGGCGTGCGGTGGAGGAGTTTGGATTGCGGGGGGTAAAGCTGTATCCCCATGCCGGCTTTTATGCGAACGATAGGCGGCTTTATCCGGTTTATGAATATTGCCGGCAAGCGGGCGTTCCGGTCATCATTCACACCGGTGTAAAGGCCGTGCGTTGGCAGCACATGAAATATAACAACCCCATTTACGCCGATGACGTGGCGACGGATTTTCCCGGCCTGAATGTCATAATATGCCATGGCGGGTATCCCTGGACGGAGGAATTCTTCGCCGTGGCCGGCACAAATCCCAATGTTCACGTGGATATTTCGTTCCTGGATTACATCGAAAGAAAATTTGCCGTTCCCGGCCTGACGGAAAAGACCATCAAACGGCTGTTTTCCCTGATCGGTTCCAAACGTTTGCTGTGGGGGTCGGAAGGACCGTTCATGAATCTGCCGCTTTACGGCGCGCACGGCCCGGAAAATTACAAACAGGGCCAGGATTTCTTGGTGCGGCGTTTCGATTTTCTGAGTGAAGATGATAAAATAAATATTTTAGGAGCAAATGCCGGACGTCTTTTCCTGGGGAAATGATTTAGCAAGGCTGTCCCCGATATCATTGATAATACCGGCTAAATTCGTGTAATAGAATTTTCCAAACCGGCGTCATTGTTCGAAAAACAAAGCAGCATCCTGTTTCTTATGCCATAATATAATAGGTGGAATTATATATGTCCGCTCAATATAGAAAAGAGAAGACAGTGACTGCACACGTTATTTCCCACACGCATTGGGACCGAGAGTGGTATTTTACGTTTCAGGCTTTCAGGGCGCAACTGATCGAAATGGTGGATTCGCTTCTGGGTGTTTTTAAGGATAATCCGGGATTCAAGTTCATGCTGGACGGACAGACCGTGGCGCTTGAGGACTATCTGGAAATTAAACCCGAGAATAAGCGCGTTTTGAAACGGTATATTCGCGCGCGGCGCCTTTTGGTCGGACCGTGGTATGTTCTTCCGGATGAGTTTCTGCCGGACGGCGAATCCTTGATTCGGAATCTGCTGATTGGTCGTCAGATTGCCGAACAATTAGGCGGCGTGATGAAAGTGGGATATATTCCGGACACGTTCGGCCATATTGCCGCCTTGCCGCAAATTTTCAGCGGTTTTGGCATTGATAATGCCGTTGTCTGGCGCGGCGTCACCGCCGGTAAAACCGAGTTTTTATGGCGTGCGCCGGACGGCACGAAAGTTTTTTGTGTCTGGCTGCCCACCGGCTATGGCAACGTCTATTGCCTGGCAAATAATCCTGCCGAAGCCTTGAAACAAATATTGGCTGCCAAAGCGAACATTCTTGCCCGGGCCCCAAAAGCGAACGGGCCTTTTCTCATGATGAATGGAGTGGATCACCTGACGCCGCAAGGAAATGTTCTTCAAATTATAAAAGGAATAAACCGGTTATCGCCGCAATGTCAAGTCAAGCTCAGTACTCTGCCGGATTATATTCAGGCGGTCAGGAAAGAAAAACCCCGGCTGGATGAAATTTCGGGCGAGTTAATTGACGCAGGCCATTATTTTGCTCATGTTTCCGGCGTGCTTTCTTCAAGAATATATTTGAAGCAGGCCAATGAAGAAGCGGAGGATATGTTGCGATGTTATGCGGAACCACTGGCAACCAGCGCTTTTTTACTGGGGATGTCATATCCTTCCGGATTGTTGCGCAAAGCATGGAAGCTGCTTATTCAAAATCATGCGCACGATTCAATTTGCGGCTGTAGCGTCGACGAGGTCCATCGCGACATGTTGCAGCGCTTTAATCATGCCGGGGAGATCTCCAAGCATGTCATTCGGAGAAGTTTTGAGCACATTTGGCGAAAGATGGATTTTGCCCGCATTAAAAAGGATGAGAGTCCTGTGCTCCTCTTTAATCCTCTCAATTTTGTTCGGACGGAAGTCGCCAACATGATCATTGATTTGCCTCCGGGTTCGCATCGTTCCTTGGCGGTTTTTGATGTAGAAGGCAAGCGCTTGTTGAGCCAGGCAAAATATCTCGGCAAAAATAAGAAACGCTGTTTTTATCCCGGTGAGGTTTCGCGTAAAATCCCGACCTTTCGTGAGCGTGATTTCTGGGAAATTGTTTTTTTGGCCGAAAATATACCCGCCTTGGGTTGCCAAAGCTTCATCGTTGCTCCTGCCGATATTGACGAAGGGATGAAAGGACCGGCGAACATTGGGCAATCGGAGAATTGCCTCGAAAATGAGTATCTGAAATTAAAGGTTCATCACAACGGTACGCTGGAGGTGCTGGATAAACAAAGCGGTTCCCGTTATGAAAATCTGCATTATTTCGTGGATGACGGCGATGCGGGCGACGGTTATAATTATTCACCGCCGTTTAAGGATGAAGTTTTTACGACAAAAAATGAAAATGCCGAAGTATGCCTGATTGAGAACGGGCCGGTCCGCGCGACTATTAAGGCGCGCATCAAGATCGTTTTGCCGGCGGCGTTGAGCGCCGACAGGCAAGGCCGAAGTAAAAAGCGATGCGTCTGTTTTATTTCCTCCTTCTTTACCCTACATAAAGCGGCACGGCGCATTGACATTGAAACCCGGGTTGACAACCGGGTAAAAGATCACCGCTTGCGGATTGCATTCAGACTGGGCGTCAGGTCCAGGTATTCCTATGCGGGCGCCCATTTTGGCGTAATCAAACGAAAAGTAACGGAATTGGATTATCCCGATTTTAAAAAGGAGGCGGACTTTGGCCTGCATCATCAACGTTACTTTGTGGACTTCGGTGAAGGCCGGAAAAGGCTGGCGGTTTGCGCCAAAGGACTGCCGCAATATCAGGTTGTTCCCGATGGGACGCTCTATCTGACTCTCTTGCGGTCTGTTGGCTATCTGGTCAGGGAAGATTTGCTTTCGATGAAACGTAAAGCGGGACAGAGCGCAATTGCCGATTGGCCGACGCCTGACGCCCAATGTCAGGGAGCTTTGACTTTCAAATACGCCATTATTCCTCATGCGGGGAATTGGGAGGGAATCGCTCGCGATGCATTCGCTTACCGGGCGTCCTTGCTGCCTTATGTGGGAGAGGAAACAGGAAACGGAATGTTGCCCGGCCAATTCAGCCTGGCGACGCTGACGGGAACAAGTGTCCAGGTCAGTGCAGTGAAGAAATCCGAAAGAGGCGACTTTTTTGTGGTGCGTTTTTACAATCTTTCTCCCCGTAAAACACTGGCGAAGTTAAAGCTCAATGGAATGGCTTCGGTAATCAAGCGCTTGAATTTCAACGAAGAACCGCTTAAAACGGCGGAATCGTGTAATTCTTCCTTCAGGTTAAGGCCCTATGAAATCAAGACAGTAGGGATTTGGATTAAATGAATTTATCTTTCATCCAGTTTACCGACATGCATGTCGGATCTTCCGTGAGTTTTCCCGGGATTGTAAGACAAGCCGGAGAAAATTTAACAAGCGCTATAAATGAAATAAACGATTCAAGCTTCAAGCCGGATTTTATTTTGGCAACAGGTGACTGTACCAATGCCGGCGGAAACGACCTGCTTATTTATAAGCAATTGATCGGCCGGCTTAACTTGCCGGTGTACAGCATACCTTCCAGCCATGATTTGGCATTGCGCTCTCTTCCGGGGGGCGGAATGATATTGAATGATAATCCCGAACAATGGGAGAAGAATATCGGTCCGGCCAGGTTTGCTTTCGTCCATAATGGCGTAAAGTTGATCTTGTTCGAGCCATTTAAAAAAATGTCGGAAACCCGCGGCGAAAATGATTTTGATGAAAGTGCCCAAGCTTGGCTTGAAGCCGAACTTGCCGGCGATGAAAAAACGCCCAAATTTATAGGATATCATATTCCTGTTTTACCGGCCAAAGGCGGCTATATAGGCTGGCGGAATGCGGATAAGTTTTTAAATCTGATAGGGAAATACAATATTATTGCCTTAATCAGCGGCCATCGGCATAGGAATGCGGAGGATAAAATTGGCAATAATATAACGCAGATTCAAACCGGACCTTTGGCCGGTTTTCAGTGGACGGGACTTCCGCCACATTATTGGTTTCCCGTTCGGGCCGGATATCGCATGTTCCGGCTGGAAGGGAATAAAATATTCAGTTTTTATAAGGAGGTCGGTGTAAAAAACCAGGTTAACCTGGAACATATCGGCCGGGCTCATACCCAGGGGCCGAGGCCGCAGGTCAGGCCGGCCGTAATTCACGGCGATTTAACGATCTCAACCCAAGCTTATTCCGAAGAATCAAGGATTAAAAAGGTGGAGTATTCCCTGAAAAACGACAAGTGGCAACCCATGGTTAAATACTTCGATGATGTTTGGTCCGAATGGCAGGCTGATCTTGCATTGAAAAAATTAAACAACGGGTTTGACGTGATTGTTGTCCGGTCCGTGAATGGCAACGATGAATATGCTTATGATAGCGTCCCTGTTTTAATCAGGAAAGACCCTTCTGATCCGGAGTCAGTCGTCAGCGGTCCGGAAACGGTGTTTGAATTGATTACGCAACCGTTGGAAGCGGAATATCTTAATGATCGTCTGATGGGTTTGTTTCCTTGGCGAAGCATCCCGCAGTAAGGGTAAATGGTTGATTTTGGCGCGCGCATTTAAAAATTGACTCGTAAGGTCAATAATACGGAGAGAAAAAATGAGCCAAAAATATATGGTTAATTATGAAAAAATAAAGGATTTGCCTCTCGTTAGTCGGGAGGATTTCGCGGGGAATTCCGCCCGAATTCTTATCGGCGCCGGCGCCATAAAATCGCACGGATGCATGTTTCGGGCAACTTTCCGACCGGGGGGCTTTCACGCGACACATCTCCATGCGAAATGCGATGAATTCGTATATATCATTTCCGGTCACGGCCTGAAGGGCGTGGAAGACGAGGTGTATGAATTGCGTCCCGGATGTGCCTATTATCTGCCGAAAGGGGTGCCGCATTGGATGCTCAATACGCATGCCACTGAAAACATTGAAGTAGTCGGATTTTATCCGAATTCGCCTGATTTTGACGGAACCGGATATAAATACCTGGGGCCAATTCCAAAAAAGGTGAAGCGTCCTAAAAAACGAACTCAGCAGAAATGAATTTCACCGCGTGCTTTGCCGGAGACGCAGCGAACGCGGAGCAACGAATGGAAGGGGGAATTAATTTATGAAAAACAAATCAAAAACAAAGGATATTTACGAGCTTTCGATGGAGCCGAAATGGCGTCAGGACGCCAAAAGGGCCTATACCACCATTTTGAACATGGGTGACCGGGTGAAAATGATCACAGAGGACGACGCGCTTGAGCTTCTGGCCGGCGCGGTTGATATCCACGTGCATGGCGCGCCGGACCCGGAAATTGACGTCGGCTGGGATCAGCTTGAGATAACAAAGAAAGCCACCGACATGGGAATGGGGGCCGTTGTCTTCAAGGCTCATACGATCCCGACCGCGGCCACGGTCTATTATGTCCAGAAGGCGGTGGATGAATATGCCCGAAGCATTGCCAAAAAACCCGCGAAAGCATTCGGCGGCGTCACCCTTAATTATTATCAAGGCGGCTTGAATCCGGAGGCGGTGCAGATGTGCGCCGACTTGGGCGGCAAGGTCGTCTGGTTGCCGAGTCACAGTTCGGCCCACCATCGGCGTGTTATGGGCGAATCCGGCGGTATTGAGTTGCTGGATGCGAACGACAAACCGGTGCCTGCGCTTTACGAAATATTCAAGATCGTGGCTGAAAACGATATGATTCTTGATCCGTGTCATGCCGGCACAAAGCAGAGGTTTGTAATAATCAAAGAGGCCAGGAAACTTGGAGTTAAAAAGATGGTTATCACCCATCCGAATTGGAATGTCACCAAAGCCACTCATCAACAGATGGCCGAAATGGGCAGAATGGGGGCGTATATCGGTTTGTTTATGTATGGGGATGTGCCCAATTTCAACAATCCTAATTGCGACCCGATGGAGATGTTCGAAATCATCAAAAAAGTCGGGCCTGAACATATTGTCCTGGCTTCGGATTTGGGGACAGTCGTGAACATGCCGCCATGGGAGGGCATGAAACTTTTCGTGCGCATCCTGCTCGCCAACGGCGTGAAGAAAAGCGACATAAGGAAAATGTGCCGTAATAATCCGGCTGCCTTGCTCGAACTGTGATTGACGAAGCGGCTTTATCAATCATCAGACATTGAACCGGAAGTGGCAGATGTCACCGTCCTCGATCACATAATCCCGGCCCTTGACCTGCGCTTTGCCGTGGGCCTTGGCTTCCGCTTCACCGCCGGCGGCGACGAGATCGTCGAACTTGATGATTTCCACGCGGATGAAGCCCCTCTCAATATCGCTATGCACCTTGCCGGCCGCCGTGGGTGCGGTGGACCCCTTGCGGATGGTCCAGGCGCGCACCTCGTCCTTGCCCACGGTGTAAAACGACATAAGCCCTAATGCGTCGTAAGCCGCCTGGTTCAGCCGGTCCAGGCCGGAAGCCGTGAGGCCCAAATCTTTGAGATACGCGTCGCGCTCCGCCGGTTCCAGGTCCATGATTTCCTGTTCGATGCGGCAGGAGACCGTGAATATAGCGTCGCCTTTGTGACCCATGGCCTGGTCCAGGCGATCCTCATCCATATTAAAGACCCAGAGCACCGGCTTGAGGATCAACAGGTTAAGGCTTCGAATGGGCTCGAGTTCGTGGGGGGGGAATGACAGGGGAACCCATTTCATTTCGGTTTCAATCGTGGTCTTGAGCTTGACTAGCGTCTGTTCCTCCTGGGCCTGCTGGGGTGTCAGCCCGGCGCGTTTTTCCTTGGCCAGCCGTTCCATGCGCTTTTCGATCAGTTCCAGGTCGGCCAGGAGCAGTTCCGCTTCCAAGGTCAGCCGGTCCCGTTCCGGATCCACGGAACCGGACGGGTGATAGACTTCAGCGGATGTGAAAGCGCGGACAACCACGCACAGCAAATCGCAGCGCCGGGCGGCCTCCAGCCATTCCCGCTTGGCGTCGCCCAATGCCATATCCGGACAGAGTGCGATGAGATTTTCGGCATACTTGGTTTTTTCCGGCTTGAAAATCGCGGCAAGCGCATCCACCCGCGCGTCATGGATGAGGGCAATGCCTTCAAGCGTTTCACCCGGCTTGAGCGCCGGAAGTCCGCTTGCCCCGCGTCCCCGACCGGTCAACAGCGTGAAAAACGTTTTTTTTCCGGATTGCGGTAAACCTAATAATGCCACTTTCATGCTGGTCCCCGATCTGATAAGTTATTCAAATCTAATTATATGGATCTGTGCTGGTATTGAATGAATTGTTAAGGTAACGCGTCATGGTGTCAATTCTGAAAATTGGCGCCGTGATGCTAAACATCGGTGGTCGCGCTGCCGGAGGTTGCGAATGAATGCATTATTGCATGTTTTGGCGATGGCGTTAATTTCCTTGGCCGTAACCGTAGCGCAAGGCGCGCCAGAAAACACGAAAACCAATCTGCTTAACAATTTACGTCTGATCCTGCCTCTGGAAATTCAGGCGGTGCCCGGGCATGAGGTTAACATCTATTTTGATAATATTATCCTCACGCCCAATATCGACAATTACGTGTTCGATGTCAAATGCACTAAAGGCATGCAGCAATCGGAACGCTGGACTTTTGTGCCTAACCCGACCAATGACGTTGGGACGCACGATCTCCAAATTACCGTTTATGACGCGGATAACGCCGTTCTTGCGGAAGCTTCCACGAAAATCAAGGTTGTTCCGCCGGCCGCCGGCGCGGACAAACCGCTTAGCTGCCTGATTATCGGCGACAGCCTGACCGGGGCCACCGTGTATCCCGCTGAATTCTTCAATCTCTGTCAAGCAAAGGGCAATCCCAAAGTTACGCTAATCGGCACGTATCAGCCGACAAATTATCCGCCCGCAATCCGGCATGAGGGCTACGGCGGGTGGACGGCCCGGCGATTTGTTACCGGTTATAATCCGACTAATCCGCCATTAGCCTTGCTGCGTCACATATCGTTGCGTTCAAGTCCGTTCCTGTTTCCCGGTCCGGACGGCAAGCCCAAGCTTGATTTCAAAAAGTATCTGGCCGAAAGTAGCGGCGGGCAGGCGCCGGACATCATTACGATTGGCCTGGGATGCAACGACACTTTCTCTGCCAGCGACAAAACGATAGACGCCAGCATAGATGATATGATGGCCAACCTGGACACACTCATCAACGAATTCCATGTCGTGCGCGCTGATACCAAAATCGGGATTTTTCTCATTCCGCCGCCGGCCGCTACCCAGGATGCCTTTGGTGCCAATTATCAGTGCGGGCAAACCCGATGGCAATACCGCCGCAATCAGCACCGTGTCGTTGAGCGCATGCTTGTCAAATACGGCAACCGGGAAAAAGAAAATATCTATCTTGTTCCGGTTTATATCAACCTGGACACAGCCCATAATTATCCGAGTTATACGCGGCCGTTGAATGCCCGCAATCCGGAGACAGTTACGCGGCTCGGCAACGGCGTCCATCCATCCGAAAATGGTTATCGGCAAATGGCGGATTCCCTTTATTTCTGGGTAAAAAGTCTCTTTTAACAGGCTGTGTAATCTCCGTAAATGGTCGCAGACACTTTGGTTGCGTAACATTGAGCCGGGGATGATGTGGCGGCGGCAGGGGAAGATCAGTCAAAGCTTAAGGTGCCGTTTTTATCCGGTAAATTCTTAGCGTGGTGTAAGCTTGGCCGAAATTCGGCACGTTTTCCATCAGTTCGTAATGTTCACGGATGATATTCCAGAACAGTATCTCATCTTTCGGCGGCACGGGCATTATGTCCGGTGATTGGATGGCCAGTGCATAGCCGCTCAGCGCGGCCAGGGGCGCTTCCGTTGTCCGGAGCAGGCGCTCGAAGCCAGCGCGATTGAACACGTGCAATTTTGCGGCCTGATCGTCACTGAGGGCCGGGAAATAACTGAATTGCCCCATTTCCAGCCCTCGCGGCACTTTCAGGTTGGCTTCCACAGCCATGTAGGGGTCCTGAGTCAGCAACAGATCGCCCGGTTTGGTAACGCGCCTGATTTGCGCGGCAGTATCGCGTAGTTTCTGGAGCGGCGAACGGTCCTTGACCAGCCACCAGATGCGGTCACGCCCCTGGATAAACCAGTCCTGGTTTAGAGGCGAGGATCCCGCGGCGCCCAGCGACACGACCAGTATGGCAATCGTTAACCACAAGGCGCCGCGTTGGCCGACAAGGCGGATGGCCGTATTGGCTATGGCGATGGCCAACAGAGGAAAAACAAATACCTGGTAGTCGTCATAGGGGAACGGCGCCAAAAAATGAATTAGGGTAATGGCGATGATGCTCAGCCACAATATCCGCATCAAGGCTGGAGCGGCTATCGCCGCCGTAGCGGCCGTTGCCGCCGCAGCGGCCGTTGCCGCCGGACCGGCCAATGGGGTTGCAATCGTTGGCCCAGCCGTTGCCGCGGTCATCGCCGCCGGGGTGCGGGCCTGCCCACCGTAGCCTCTCTCGCCGTCGCGAAGCGCTATGGCGAAGCACGGTGGGCGAAGGCGGGCCAAAGCCCATTTTGCAAAAACAACGAAAACGCCGATACTGAACGTGACAAAATAGGCCTGAAGCAGGCGTGACAGGAAGCCGACCTTGAAAACCAGCGTCATCAGGCCGCCACCAGAATGTCGCAGGGCATGGTATTGCATGATGCAATACAGAAAGGATTCCGGCGCCAGGATCAGGAATGGCAGAAAAACCAGGCCGGCCATGACCGTTGCGCCCAACCCGAAATGGAGCCAGGCCAAGGAAGGCGCACTCCGCTGGGCCACTTGTGGCGCATGGCGCGCCATCAGCAGGTATATGAAAACGATTGGCAGGACGACGCCGGCGGAAGTGCGCGTGCCGGTGGCAAGTACCATGAACGCGCCGGCCATGAGCATCAGCCATGCGTGGCGGCGTGTCCAGCCTTCGGCCAGCGCCAGGAATCCCAACATCAATAACAGGGCCGTGAGTGAATAGGTTTTAACGACCGTGCAGAAATAGCTTTGATAAACGTTGACGCCGATCAGGATGAAGGTGGTGAGCGCCGCGCCGGCGCGCAATTCTTTATTTACCAGGCGGGCTGCCAGCCGGGCGGCAAGCACAGCGGCCAAGAGGCCCAGCAAGGCGGTGATCAGTCGTCCGCCTGCCAGCCCCCCGGCTGTGATGATCGGCTTGAACAGGGCATACACCAGCGGCATAACCGGGCCCTGGGTGAAGGCAAAATCAACGTACGGCCATTGGCCTGACGCAACCAGCTGGGCCGCGTACAAGTACCAGCCTTCATCCTGATTCAAATCGCCCAGATACAGGTTGGCGGATGAAAGGATGACTGCGGCAACAACGGCGACACAACTGAGGCCCACGAAGATTCGATTGTTAGCTGTCATTGGCTTTTCGATTCCGGCTTTCCGAACAATCCGCCCAATGTGTCTTTGACATCCATTGGTTTACCTTTGCCTGAGCTGTCCACGTTCGGAGCGTTGCTCTTGGCTTGCGAATCTGTCGTCCGGCCCTGGGCTTCCATGACCCCTTTAATAATGCTGTCGAACGTGTCCTTGCTGGCCAGGGTTTTCATCAAGGCTTCCCGGAAATCAATCTCCGGATTGGTCAACACGCCTTTAATGGGAACGAGCGCCTGAAAAGTTTCGGGGAACGGAATGCTGCCGAACTTTTCCTGTTGTTCCTTGGTGAGTTTGACCTTGTTGAATGTCAGGTGCATAACTGATTTTTCCGGATCAAACACGCCTTGCTGGCAGTAGAGGGTCATGGTCCCGGAGATCTGGCCTTTTTCAAAACCACAGCGCTTGGCCAGTTCCTGGAAATTGTTGAAATCGATCGTCTGAATGGATCCGGTCAGATCGAAACTAAGCCGGGAGGGATCCTTGATCGGGGCGATGCGGCCGTTCAGATCGAATGCGCATTTGCGGTCGGTGGTCAGGATGTGGCCCAGCAGGTTGATCGTTCCGGACATGGCGTCTTCCTGTCCGTGATTGGTGATATCTTTCAGGCGCACCTGGATATCGAGGCCCAGTTGGAATGGGGGCTCGCTGATCTTGTGGTCAACATACTGGATAAGGGTGTTGACCTCCATTTGTCGGATCGCGAAATCGGGAATCCTTCGGGTGGGCGGCGTGGCGCCGCCGGGAGTCGCTGGTCCCGCCTCGCCGGGCGCGGTGGCCGGCGCATTTGACATGGCGGCATGAATGGCCTCGAGGGCCGGCTCGATATTCAGCACGCCTTCCCGGTTGCGCACCACGCTGAGCGACGCATTCCGGATCGTGGCTTTTTCAATTTCGGCAATGCCGCCGCGGAATAGCGCCAGCAGGCCGATATTTAATTTAAACCGCTTCAAGGTTATCATGCTCTTGTCGTCGAATCCCGGCGGGTTGATTACCTGCACGCCGTGAATGGAGAGCGATCCGCCCAACACGTTAACGCTGACACGCTCCAGGGTAACGTCCAGGTTCCAACGATCCTTGGCCATTGGCAGAACCCATTGGCGCAGGGAATCCGTCAGCCCATAAGCTAGGAATAATTGCACCCCGATCACTACCGCCACAAGCAGGACGACAATAATAATCAAAATTTTTTTCATGGGTTTCCCAATGTGAAGCTTGTCTTTGTCCTCTGGTGTCTGTCATCTGGCGTCTGGCTTCCTACATCTCGGCCAGCAGGGCCTTGAAACGTTCCCCGTCCTTGGCGGCTGTTCCCGGCGAAAGCCAAGCCAGGCTGGCGATCCGTTCGCGGAATATAGTGTCGGCCAGTTTTTGGATGTCCTCGGCTTGCACGGCCTGAATCGCCGCGATCACCGCTTCGGGCGCCATGACCGACCCGTAATTCAAGACTTGATCGCCCACCCACATCATATGGCCCGACGGGCTTTCCAGTCCCAGGCGCATGTGGCCGACGACGTATTCCTTGGCGCGCTCCAGTTCCTGCGTGTTGACCGTCTCCTGTTTCAGACGATGAATTTCGCGTGCAATCAGTTCCAGCGCCTTGTCGTGGCGTTTGCGATCCAGGCCGGCGCTGATCACCAGGGCGCCGGTCTCAGCGAACAGTTGCGCGCCGGAATGAATGGCGTATGCCAGCCCGTGTTTTTCGCGGACCACCTGGAACAGGCGCGAACTCATGTTCTCACCCAGAATCACGTTCAGCAGTTTCAGCGCATAGCGCCGCTTGTCGAACCGGCCGAAAATCCGAAAACCCAGTGCCATTTGGGTCTGCTCGATGTCCTTGGCTTTCAGGTTCAGTCGCTCCTGCGGCACCGCCGGCGTGACGAGGGGGTACGTGGGTTCCCGCGTGCCCGTAATTCCCCGGATCAGTTTTTCCACATGGCGGACACATTCCTCGTGACGCACATGTCCGGCAAAAACGAAAACGGTGTTTTCCGGCACGTATTTCTTCTTCTTGAACGTCAGAATATGGTCGCGCGTCAGTCCGCGCAAAGTCTCGGGATAGCCGATCAGCGGGCGTCCGAGCTCGTGGTCTTGCCATAACGCGGCGCTGAGCATTTCCTGCACCACCTGTTCCGGCTGGTCGCGGTACATCATGATTTCCTCAATGATGACGCCGCGTTCCTTCTCGATGTCCGCGGGCGCGAAACGCGGGTGGCGGTACATTTCCGTCAGAATGTCCAGCGCTTTCCAGGTATGGTCATCGGCGGTGCGGGCGTAGTAGCAGGTCAGTTCTTCCTGGGTGAACGCGTTGCAGAATCCGCCGCGGCCCTCGATGGCCTGTGATATATCGCGCGCCGACAGGCGCTCGGTGCCCTTGAACAGCAGGTGCTCGACGAAGTGGCTGATGCCGGCCAGGGCGCGCGTTTCGTAGCGCGCACCGACACCCACCCAGACACCGAGCGCCACGCTCTGCAAGTGTTCCATGGCGGAGGTTGCCACGCGCATGCCGTTGGCCAGCCGCGATTCGTGAATATCCATCATCATTATGTTTTGCTCCCTAATTGCAATTCAGTAAACGAAACCGTGCCTTCATACAGGGCTTTGCCCACGATCACGCCCGCCAGATTGGGCTTGCCCAGGGCTGCCAGGGCGGCCACATGCGCCTTTGAAGCCACGCCCCCGGAGGCAATCACCCGGCAGGCCACCCGGTCGCAAAGTGCCGCTATAGCCTTTGTATTCGGCCCCGTCAGCATACCATCCTGGGCGATGTCCGTATAAATCAGCGTTTGAACGCCCAGGGAGTGCAGACGCGCGGCCAAAGCCAAGGCATCCGTTCCGGTCGTTTCGGTCCAGCCTTTGATCGAGACCCGCCCGTTGCGCGCGTCAAGGCCGATCGCCACACGTTCGCCAAACCGTTCCATCAGGCGAGCGAGTGTTTCCGGCGAGGTCCAGGCCCGCGTACCGAGCACGGCGCGGGCCACGCCCAGTGCCAACAAGGTCTCCACCTGATCATCCGTGCGCAGGCCGCCGCCCACCTCGACGGGGATCCGTACGGCATGCGCGATTTTTTCGATCAGGGCCGTGTGCACGGGAACGCCTTGAAAGGCGCCATCCAGGTCCACAACGTGCAGCCAGGCGGCGCCTTGCTGTTCCCAGGACTGGGCCATCTGCACGGGATCATCCGAATATACGGTTTCAGCGGAGGCAATTCCCTGGCGCAGGCGCACACAGCGTCCGCCTTTCAAGTCAATGGCCGGAATAATGGTCAGTGCGGACATAGCACTCTTGCACAACGATTAGAGAATTCCCTTGCTGGACGGAATTTCCGTCTCGCGCGCATCCCGGGCTACGGCCTCCCGCAATGCGCGTGCCAGGGCCTTGAATACCGATTCATACGCGTGATGCGGTTCACGTCCGTAAAGCTGGGCCACGTGCAGGTTCATCCGTGCCTGGACGCAGAAAGCCTGTAAAAATTCCTCAATCAGGTTCACATCGAAATCCATGATTTTGCGCCGCTTGTTGGCGACTTCATAGACGAGGTAGGGGCGCCCGCCCAGGTCTATTACCACGCGGCTCAGGGCATCATCCATGGGAATGGTGGCGCACCCGTAGCGGCGGATGCCACGGCGGTTGCCCAGGGCCTTATCCAGCGCCTGGCCCAGGCACAGGCCCAGGTCCTCCACGGTGTGATGATAATCCACGGCCAGGTCGCCACGGGCGCGCAGGCACAGGTCCATCAGCGCATGCCGTGCAAAAAGCTCCAGCATGTGGTTGAGAAACGGCAGGCCGGTGTCCACGTCGAAACGGCCGCGGCCATCCAGCGTGAGCGTGATCTCAATTTGCGTTTCGCGGGTGGCGCGTTTGATACAGGCGGTTCTTGGTTTCATAATGCAACTAATCATAACAGAATTGCCAATGGTTGCGAGCGCAATTTGCGATTATTTGGGTTGGAAGTTCAAATAAAAACAATCCGGGCGGAACTCTGTTTCCGAAAGGTGGTTTTCCTTGACTCCCATCGTGTGGCAATACATGCTATCTTTAATGGCGCTGATCCATCTAATGCTCATGCCAAAGTGGTAAGGTTATGGTAAATCCGCATGAAAGCTTCCGCTATAGTTCGTTTATTACAGGTTCTTGGCGACAAAGAAAGAGCGCAGGTCGTGCAACGATTCTTTAAAACCGCCCCGGGGGAATACGGTGCCGGGGATGTATTTGTCGGTCTCCGTGTTCCCGAACTCAGGCAATTGGCCAAAAGATACCAGGCGCTGCCTCTATCCGAAATCATCCGGTTACTCCATTCACCCATCCATGAAGCCCGGCTACTGGCGCTCTTCATCCTGGTTCAGGCTTACAGGCGCGGAACGGTCCCTATCCAAAAGCAAATATTTAAGCAGTACCTTCAAAATACCAGTTTTATCAATAACTGGGACTTGGTCGATGCCTCGGCTGAACACATCGTGGGCGCTCATTTGAGACATCGCCGCCGATCTCCGCTCCGGACATTGGCCGTATCAGGTTTGCTGTGGGACCGGCGCATTGCCATCATGGCCACATTCCATTACATCAAACATGGAGAATTTGCCGAAACCTTGCGTATTGCGGAGCAGTTGCTCCATGATCCGGAAGACCTGATCCATAAAGCCGTCGGCTGGATGCTTCGGGAAATCGGCAAACGCGATCGTCCTGCTGAAGAAGCGTTTTTGAAAGCACACTATCAGATCATGCCGCGGACGATGCTCCGGTATGCCATCGAGAAATTCCCGGCAAAGTTGAGGCGACGCTATTTGAAGGGAAAGATATAGCTCGAAAACGCAGGGGACCTGACACTCGCGGCCAAGGGCTGCGGCGTCCATCATCGGGAGAAATAAGTCCGTGAAAACATTCGGGTTGGCTCTGGGCGGCGGCGGAGTGCGCGGGTTGGCGCATGCCCTCGTCCTTGAGGCCTTGGATGAAATCGGCTGCCGACCGGCCATCATCGCGGGCACCAGCATAGGTGCGATCATGGGCGCCATCTACGCATCTGGAGTGCCCGGCCGAACCATCAGGGAGAGCATCCAAAAGAACATTATTTCCCGACGGGATACCTGGCACGATATCTTCAATAAGCGCTCGGATCTCCTGAAAGTGGTCCGGACCGTCGCGTTTGAGCGCGGGCCGGGCGGAACCTTTAAGCCCGACCGATTCCTGAACTTCCTCCTGGCGGCCGTAAACAAGCGGACTTTCGAGGAGCTCGATATTCCCCTGCGCGTCATTGCCGCTGACTACTGGAGCGGCGAGGAGGTCGTCCTGGAGGCGGGCGCGTTGCTCCCAGCCTTAAAAGCGAGCATCGCGATCCCCGGGGTGTTTGCTCCGGTAACGATTGGCAACCGCGAACTGTTGGACGGTGGTATCGTCAATCTCGTGCCGTACGAACATATCCTGGATCGATGCGATGTATCTATCGCCGTGAACGTTGCCGGCACTCGCACACCCGGAAAAAACAGAATACCAAACGTCTGGGAGTCGGTTCTGAGATCGTTCCAACTCATGCAGGAGGCAACCTTGTCCGAGAAAATGAAGCGCCGTAGGCCGGATATCTGGGTACATCCGGAAATTATTAATGTTCCCATGCTTGCTTTCGGGAAGGCGGGGCGGGTTCTGTGTCAATCCGCGCCGGCCGTCAAGGAGATGAAAAACAAGATTGAGAAGATCCTGGCCCGATCATAGCAAGCTTGGATAGGGTGTTTAAGTCTGATGCCTCTATGGGGACAGTCGCGCGTAGCGCATGTCCATCGCGGTATCCGTCCCCGCGTAGTAAAGCGCGAGAACATCGCCACCTGGCAAAGCCTCCGCATACGGGAGACCGAATGACCAGATGGACATTCCCAGTGCGCCGGCGGCGTCCGTATTCCCGGCGGATGCGTGTTCGGGCGTATAGATGATGACTTCGCTCGCGGGGTCGAACGCGCGGTCAATGGCCGGGGCAAGCCGCGCGCGAATCGAATGCGTTTTGAAGCGATCCACCCATGCCAGCACTACGCGGCCATCCGGAAGTATCGCGGGATGGGAGGCTTGGTCCGTCATGCCGATATCTTCCGCATGCGACCATGTCCGTCCGCCGTCCAAACTGATCCGGCGATGGATGTTCAGATAAGCCTTGGCCTGCGTGTCGTACGTCCACAGAAACGTCACGATGCGCCCGTCCGGCGCAACGCCTGCGCGCTGGTCCCAATTGAAGATCCTTCCCGTCTGGTCAAAACCCGCGATCTTCGGCGGCCCCCAGGTTTTTCCCTGGTCCGCGGAATGCAGTAACACCACCTGCTGCCGCCAGGGCGAACGATCGCGGTAATTTTTATTTGTCTCAATGCTCATCGCGAGCGTGCCGTCTTTGAGCTTCAGAATCGGGTTGGTCAGGCTGGGTGGGCCAATCTCCTCAGGCATGGGGACGCTGCGCCATGCCGACCATGTCGCGCCAAAATCGTGGGAATCCGCGAGCAGAATGGTCATGGGCAGACAGCCGTTTGTCTCGGTGTTGAACAATGGTTGTCCCGGATATGTAGTACGGTCAATCCACATCACGCCGGCCAGCAGATGGCCGGATTCCAACTCCGTGATATAACCGACTTTGAGCGACCCGCGCAGGCCGTTCAGTGCCGGTGTCGCAAACGGCCGGTGCGGAGCGCTCCAGGTATGGCCGTTGTCATGTGATTCGCAGACCTCGATCGTTTCGTCATCCGTGTCTTTCGTGGAGCCGGAGCGGCACACGCCCAGCAGTCCGCCGTTCGAAAGCGATACGAGGGATGGAAACGTAAGAATCGCGCGGGAAGTGCGGGGAGTGCAATGATTCAAGATGCCGGCTTCAACAATACGCATGATGGATTATCCTGGGTTAAATTCCTTGTATGGCCTTCACCAATGCCTGCATCTGTTCATCGGTGCCGATGGTGATGCGCAGGTAATCCTGTGTGCGGGGGCCGGTAAAATAGCGCACCAGAATGTTCTGCTCCCGCAGGCGTCGATAGAGATCCGCGGCCGGTATTCGCGGCGGCTTGACCCACAGGAAATTGCTTTCCGAAGGAAATACGCGGAAGCCCATGCGCTCCAGATCGGCAATGGTCCGACGACGTGTGGCCTTGATGCGTTCCACCAAGGATTGCATATATGCCTGGTCGGATAGCGCCGCCAGCGCCGTGGCCTGTGTAATCCGGTCCACGTTGTAGGAATCCTTGATTTTAAACAAGGCCTCAATGAGCGGCGCGGCCCCCACGACATAACCCAGACGCAGGCCGGCCAGGGCATAAGACTTGGAGAGCGTGCGCAAAACCAGCACGTTGGCGTATTCCAGCGCCAGGTCCATGCAATGCTCGCGGGCAAAATCCACGTAGGCCTCGTCGAGCACAACAACGCCGGGAAAGCGCGCGCAAAACGCGCGAATCTCGGTCTTTGAATACTGGATGCCGGTTGGTGCGTTCGGGGTGGTCATGAAAAACAGGCTGGCTTGATAATCCGCCGACATGGTCCACTCAAAGTCAGGTCCCAACGCTATTGGCCGGGCGGTTACGGCGCGGATCTGTGCCAGCACCGGGTAAAGCGAGTAGGATGGGTCAAAATAGCCGATGGCGCCGTCATCCTCCACAAAAGCTCGCGAGCATAAAGCCAAAGTTTCGTCGGACCCGTTGCCCACAAACACGTTGTCCGGTCCGCCGCCGTGCAGTTCGGCGATTTTACGGCGTAATGCCAGGTTGACTGGGTCCGGATACAGCCGCAGAGTATCAATCTTCAGGTTCTGCAATGCCTTTCGGACGGCCGGTGAGGGCGGGTAGGGGCTCTCGTTGGTGTTGAGCTTTATGACCCGCAGATCCGTCGGCTGTTCGCCCGGCGTATATCCCTGCATGGCCAGCACGGATTTTTTGATGTATGAGTTCATAGCTGTTCGAATCGAATGCGCGCCGATCGGGCGTGCGCATCCAGGCCCTCGACCCGTCCGAAGGCTTCGATTACGGGCAGGGCGTTCTGCAAGTCGGCCCGCGTGAACGATACGATGCTCGAACGTTTGCGGAAATCATCCGAGGTAAGCCCCGAAAACATGCGGGCCGTCCCGCCCGTGGGCAGGACGTGGCTGGGGCCGGCCACGAAGTCACCGGCGCATTCGGGTGTCCAGGCGCCGACAAACACGGCGCCGGCGTGACGCACTTTTTTCAACCAGCTACGCGGTTCGCGCACCATGATTTCCAAGTGCTCCGGCGCAAACCGGTTGCAGAGTTCGATGCCGGCATCCAGGTGATTGACCACGGTAATCAAGGTGCCTTCGGTCAACACCCGGAGGATGGCCGTTCGGCGGCTTAAAGTTGCCACCTGCCGTCTCAGTTCCTCGACGACAGCCTCCGCCAGATGGGATGAGACGGTGACCAGCAGGGCCTTTTCGAATCCGGTCCCATGCTCAGCCTGCGACAACAAATCGGCGGCCACGGCTTCGGGTTGGGCGCTGTCGTCGGCCAGGATGGCTATTTCACTGGGCCCCGCCACCAAGTCCAAGGCCACGTGTCCGTACACGCTACGCTTGGCAGCCGTCACGTACGTTCCGCCAGGTCCGGCGATTTTATCCACTTTACGTAGCGTGGCGGTTCCATAGGCCATGGCGCCAATGGCCTGAATGCCCCCGATCTTGTAAATCTCCGTGGCGCCCGCCAGTTCCAGCGCGTACAACAGATACGGGTTCATGCGTCGCGATGCGTCCACCGGTGAGCAGGCCACGATTTCCGGGACACCCGCGGCTCTGGCCAGGGTTGCCGTCATCAGTGCCGTGGATACCAGGGGCGCCTGGCCGCCGGGAATATATAGGCCGATGCGTGCCAAGGGCGCAAACTGTTCGCCAACCGTGCCGCCCTTGGGTGTGGACATGCTCCAGTCCTTTTTCAGGCTGGCGTGCGCGAAATGGAGAATCCGCTTGTGCGCTTCCTGGGCGGCGGCTACAAAATCGGCGTCCACCTGGGTACGGGCCGCATTGAGTTCTGCTTTCTGAACGGCAAACTGGTCGGGGGTCAGCTCCGCGCCATCCAGTTGGCGAACAAACCGCTCCACGGCCTCGTCACCGTGGGTTTGAATATCGGCCAACATTTCGCGGGCCTTGGTTTCGGCGGCAAAGTCAAAAGCTGGACGATTGAGAAAGGCGGTAACCAGTGCAGACGGGTTGTCCGGCATCCAAGTGACCGTGGGGATAATAATGGGGGTTTCAGCACTCATGGCATATAATTTACAGTCAAGGCGCAAGGAATACAACCGCCGATTCCTGAGCCATTAACCATTTTTGTATCCTACGGCTGGCCGGGACCGTATACCGTCAGGCGGCCTTCGCCGGGCGCGCCGCTCGGCGTTACCCGGCATTGATACAGACGACGGACGACTTCATCGCGCAGGGGCAGATCGAGCGCCGCCGATTCCAGCAGGACGTGTTGTACCCGGCCGGTCTCGTCATAGCGCAGAACGACGGTGAACGACCAGGGCCCGGAGGGCCCGTTCAGTGCGGACATGGGCGCAAGATCCACCGAACGGCCTTGCAGATTGCCGGTCAAGTCCATGCGATAGGCCGGCGGCGTCGGCGATGGGCGCTGGGGCGGCGCAGGGAGCGCAAGGCGTTGGGGTGCCAAGGGGGTCATGGGACGCGGTGGAGTCAACATGGGAATCTGGTCATTCCGTTCCGTGGGGGGTGTATCCAGGAAGTGGAGGAGGCGTGAGGCCGTGTCGAGCGGCGGGGTGACCGTGTCGGTCTGGTCGCGTTTGTCCGGGGATAGCATCATGGCGGCGGAAAGTGCGATCAGTGCCGGGGAATGTGCGGCATTCCATTCGTCGTAATGCTCCTGATGGTCGTCGGTCGTCAGGAGGGCGGGACAATATGTGATGGCCGGCGGCGTCAGCCGCGCCGGCGAATAACCCGGGCGCAGGGACGGTGACCAGGTGAACAGGAATGCGGCCACGGCGAGCACGAGAGCGCAGGTTAACACCACGTCGCGCCGCACCATGGAAGCGCGCGTGTTCATGGCATGACCTCTTCGCCAAAGGATGGTCGGGTAGCCAGGTTGACTTGTTGGAGGCCGGCGGTCGTGGCCATATTCATGACGCGCAGGATGATGCCGTACGGCACACGGATATCGGCTTCAATCGTAATGGCCGTGGTCTTTTGATCGCGGACGGCATTACGGAATGCCGTGGCCAAGCCATCGAGCGTCACCCGTTCGTCGTTAAAAAAACACAACCCCTCCTGGGTCACCGTCACCACCATGAGCCCATACGGAGTTCCGGCAAGGAATGCGGCGGTGGGCAGTTGGACGGCGGAAGATGGTTGACGCACGAACGAGGCGTGCAAGAGCATGAACAACATGATGAGGAGCGCCAGGTTGACGAGCGGTATTAGGCCCAGTGGGTTATGGAATAACTTCTGCCGGGGTCGATAGCGTCGCCAGCGAATGCCAGCCTGTTCGTGTACGGAGGTCATGCGTCTGTCCTTGTTTTGCCGGCCTTGCCCGAGGTTTCCGTGGTGGAGGACATATCCTGACTGGCGAAGAAAGCGAGAATTTCGCCCGCCGCCCACTCCATGTCAAGCGCGATAACATCCACCTTGGACACCAGCAGATTATAGCCGATATAACTGAACATGGCCACAACCAGTCCGGCGGCCGTGGTCAACAGGGCCTGCCAGAGACCGGCGGCCAGATCGCCAATCTGGACAAGGGGCGCCTTCTGCTGAATGGCCAGAATTGTCTGAATCATGCCCAGCACGGTGCCCAGCACACCCATGAGTGGCGCGATCTGCGCAATGGTGGCCAATACGCCGAATCGTCTTTCCATGCGCGCGATTTCGGTGAGCGCCGCATCATCAATTGCCTGTGCGATCACCTCCCGGCTTCGGTCATAATGCAGAATGGCGGCGCGCACGATATAGGCCACCGGACCGGGCGTATCGTCGCAAATGCTGACGGCTTCATTGACATTCCCGCGTCGGAGGATGTTGCAGATGCCCTTCAGAAAATCGTTGGTTTTAATCTTGGCCCGGTGCACGTGAAAGAACCGTTCCAGGAAAACGACCAGTGCAATGATCCCTCCGGCCAGAATCACCCACATGACCAATCCGCCCTGTTGGATGAGCGTGAACATAATGACAATCCTTTCTATTCCGAAACTATCATCTGCCACAAAGGCACTAAGACACAAAGTATCCGTTGACAGGAAATAAAAACACAAAAATCTTTATTTTTCCGTTTATTTTATCAGATTGAAACATCCTGATAATACCCGTATTTTTCGTTTTCTTCTTGGTGTCTTTGTGACTTGGTGGCGAGTAATTCAGACTATAATTCCACTTTAATAAAAAAACAACCAGTGTTCCGTGCGCAGGCGATTGATGCGCGCTAAAGCCTCGGTGCTGGAGGGCACGTCCGCATCCACGATGCGCTGGTAGATGGCGGCGGCCTTGCGCCAGCTTTTTTCCGCTTCCTTCAACGCGGCGGCCTGGAATGCGGCGCGGGTGAACCAGACCGATTCCTCCGGCAGGTGATCGGCGGTTTTGTAATAAAGATATACCCCGTTCATGTAATGCTCAAAAGCGTCCGGCAGGCGGCCCGTTTTTTCCAGGCAACGGCCGATTTTATATTCGGCCTGCATGCGGGCCCTGGGTGTGATCGCCGGCCGGTCAAGGATGGTTTGGTAGGAAGATAATGCTTCATCATACCGCTTGGGATCTTCCGTGCCGAGCGTAAACTGACAGTCTCCCTTTCGAAACCAGGCGGTCTCGATCAACTCGTGGTCCGGGAACTGCTTGATCAAGTCATCGAAGATCAGAATGGCGGCGGTGAATTCGCCCAATTCGCACAGCGCGGCGGCCTGGTAATAACGGGCTTCCGGGCGCTTCGGGCTGGCGGGGTATTCCTTGATTAGCAAGGCAAAATGATTGTTGGCACGGCGGAACTCGTTCTGTCGCAACGCCGCGCGGCCGGCCCAAAACAGCGCGGCGTCAGCGATCGTCGCCTTGGGATACTGGCGCGCCACTGTTAGAAAGCCGGTTTCCGCCGGGCCGTAACGGCCATGGTTGTATTCATATTCGTTCACCCAGAACAGCGCGTCCGGTGCCCAGACGGAATTGGGATAGCGCTCGACAAAGGTTCGGAAGGCGATTCCGGCCTGCTCATCCTGGCCTAAGTGGAATCGGCACCAGGCGCTCAGGTACAGGGCGCGATCAGCCACGTCGCTGGTGGGGGCGGCGCTATGGGCCTGTTCGAAATAATCCAATGCCGGGCCGAATCGGTCCGCGCAATATTCAATCAGGCCCAGTCCATGGAGTGCGTGGGCCCGGGTGGGATTGGGATACGTGCGGCTGATATCTGTATACAGGGCGTGCGCGGTGTCCGCGTGCCCTTGCAGGAACTCGATGTCGGCGACGCGCAGGAGGGCCGTGGGCGTTAGTTCGCCGTCGGGATCCTTGTCCGCCAAGTCCCAGAAGAGTGTTTTGGCGCGTGCAGGTTCGTCCAACCGCACCCAGCATTCGGCGATCTGGAATTCGGCCTGATCGGCCAGCAGGGTTTCCGGCGATTGTGTTTGAACGCGTGCATATGATTCGATCGCCAGCTTGTATTGGCCGGCGGCCACGTGCGCATCGCCGACGTGCAGGCGGTTGCGGGCTTTTTTCAATGGGTTCGGTTCCTCCTCGCAAGCCTTTTCAAAGGCCAGCGTGGCCTCGTTGAAACGGCCAAGGTTGAACAATGCCTGGCCTTTGCCCTGCTGGGCGCGCGCCGTGCCCGCCGGATCGGAAAATGTTTCCAGGTAATTTTGAAAGTCACGCAGGGCCTTGTCGGAGAGTCCCTTGTCCAGCAGTGTTTGAGCCAATTCCAACTGGACTTCGCGGGCCAGCGCGTTGGTGGACTGGGCGACCACGAAGCTGCGGACAAGAGCGATGCCTTCCTCCGGCTTATCCATTTTCAGAAGTAGTTTGCCTTTGCGCAGATTGCAGATTCCTCTCAGGGTGGGATCGGAGAGCTGTTCAATGCCTCGATCCAGCAGGCTAAGGGCTTCGACCAGATTGGTTTGAGCTACAGCGATCTCGGTCAGCGAAAGGAGCGCCATGGCGCGGTATTCGTCGGGGACATTGCGCAGGTTGGCCAGGGGGGTATAGACGTTCCGGGCCTTGTTCCAGGCGCGCTCATTCAGGTAGATGCGGCCCAGCATGCTCAGGTGTTCCTGGCCCACGCGCGTTTCCGGATCCGTGCTTGGCATGTGTTCCAGCACTTCGCGGGCCGCATTGATCGAACCAGCGTTAATCAGCGTCTCGGCCCAGTCCAGGCGGTTAGCCGGGCCTTCCGGCGTGTTTTCGTACAGGTCCGCAAAGCGCGCAAAACACACCACGGCTGCGTTGGTCTCACCCTGTTTGACCAGTGACCAGGCCTGCAGGCGGAGGGCCCGGGAACGGTATTGTGATTGCGGATACTGCTGGTCCAGTAAGCGGCAGGCGATTACAACCTGAGCCCAGCGTTCTTTTTCAAAGTTGGCCATGGCCAGCCAGAATTCAAAAGCATCCGCTTGCGACGAACCATCGGCCAGCCGCCTGTTTTGCTCCAACAGTTGCAGCATATCCTGGTATCGTTTCTGACCATACAGCGTCTGGGCCAGCAGCAGAATACCATCGCGACGCTCTTCGGGCGTGGTGGCCTGCTGCAGGTAATGCGTCAGTTTTGCGTACGCGATGTCATACAACTCGTCTTCCAATGCGGTGCGGCTATCGGCGAGCAGGTCAGAAGTTGGGGAGCGCGGCGCGGCCCTTGCCGCTGGTGCGGCCGACAACAGGGTTGTAGCCAGCAACAGGGCCGCCCAAATAAACCAGCGGGCAGGGCGATATCGGGCGGTGGCCATCCCGAAAAAAAAATATGGGCATGCACTCATGGGGCGATATGACGACGGCTGGTATTCTATCGCCCGTTCGCGGATATTGGAAGAAGAAATCGAGTGAAAGGAAGCCATAGGGCGCATGTCAGAGTTCAGGGTAGTCAATGGGCGCAATCCGCCGTAGCGAATGCCCTGTGGAGACCATCATAGAGGCCGTTATAGCGCAGCTACAATATGCGTGCCCGTAACTGAGAGGGTTTAATTTACGCTTTCGGGACTGGCGGCGCCACCGGGTTAGGTTCCGGCTTGGCCTGTTCCAGTTTTTCCAGGCGCTTTTCCATGGCTATCATCTTGTCTTTAAGCTCCGGCAGGCGCATCAGATGGGCGTGCATTTTGGTAAACTTTTCGTAGGGCATGGCTGGGGATCCGAGGACAAATGTGCCTGAGGGGACATCCTTGGTCACGCCGGCCTGCGCCGCCACGATGATATCCGAACCAATTACCAGGTGGCCGACGATGCCGACCTGGCCGGCGATGATCGTCCGTTCGCCGATCATCGTACTGCCGGAAATGCCGGCCTGGGCGACGATCACGCAGTTGTCGCCAATAATCACATTATGGGCGATCTGGATCAGGTTGTCCATTTTAACGCCATTACCGATGCGCGTCTGGCCGAACCGGGCACGGTCGATGGTGACGTTGGCGCCGATTTCAACGTCGTTGCCGATCACGACGATGCCGATCTGGGGGATTTTCTTACGGACCGCGCCTTCCTGGACGTATCCGAATCCGTCGCTGCCGATGACCGTGCCGTTATGAATAATGGTGCGACTGCCGATGCGGGTGTATTCCCGGATGGAAACGTGCGGATACAGCTTGCAATCATCGCCGATGACCGTGCCGTGGCCAATGTAACAATGGCCGCAAAACACACAGCGATCACCGATGGTTACACCTGGTTCGATAATGCAATAAGGCCCCAAATAAACGTCCTGGCCGAGTTTGGCGTCCGGAGCCACGATGGCCGTGGAATGAATACCCGGCGCGAACGAAACCGGCGGCGGCGCAAACCATTGGGCGGCGTCGGCGAAAGCCTTGTCCGCGCTCTTGACCCGGATCAGGGTCGCCGAACACGGTCGGTTCCAGTCCTCGTTCACGATCACGGCCGTGGCGCGCGTGGTCGCGGCCGCGCCTGCGTAATGGGGCGTGGCCACGAAGGTCAGATCGCCCGGCTCCGCCTCGCGGATGCCGGCCAACCGTGAGATCTCTGCCTGGGCATTGCCTTCGAGGTGCCCATCCAGACGACGGGCAATTTCTTCAACCGTTAGTGTCATGGCGTCTTCTTTATTGAGTTGGTTTCTGTTGTTTTATTGGCTTCCGGTTCGGGTGCATTCTTATTTAGGATGGCCAAGATGGGTTCGGTGATGTCAAAAACCGGGTCGTAATAAACCACGGATTCCACGCTGTTCAGGGTCTTGCCGGAGCTGTCGAAGACGATGCGGATCCCGTGTTTCTTGACGTAGGCCTCGATGACGGCACGGATTTCACCAACCAACTGTTGTTGGGATTGTTTCATCTGTTCGCCGAACTGCTTTTTGTAGGTGGTGTCAAATTCCGCCAGCTTTTGCTCGGCGTCCCGGAACAGAGCGAACTTATCTTCCGCTGCCGTTCGTTTCTTATCGCGCTCGGCATCGCTGAGCGATTTATCGCGGGCTTCGGCGCCTAACTTCTCGACTTCGGTTTTAAGCGTTTTGACCTGGTTCATCAGTTCGCGGCGGGGCACGTCCACGGATTCAAAACGGACCTTTAGCTGGACATTGGCGGCTTTGGTCTTGTAATAGTCGTCGAACAGGCGCTCCATGGAAACGAAAGCCATGGTCGGCTCGGCCGCATTCAGCGCGGCGGCCAGTACCAAATATAGCCCTGCCGTTGTGAGCAGTGATAATGATCGCATATGCATGTGTGCCGAATTCCTGTTTAATGGTTTAAAAGATAACTATAAGGTTGTCGGGTTCACGGTTCAACGGTTGATGGGGCCAACCATAATAACCGTGAACCGTTGAACCATTGAACCGCTGAACTTGGTTGCCTTCTCAGAATCCATACCCCATCCAGAAATTAAATCGGGCGGACGTGCGTTGGATATCTTCGCCGCTGATTTGCAACGGCCAGGCATAATCCACGCGGATCGGAAAACCGGGAATATCCAGCCGTAGCCCAACACCGATATCCGAGCAATACTCTAGCAGATCGAAGTCAAATGCATCAAGCCAAACATTGCCGATATCATAAAACGTGGCAAACCGCAGAATGTTCTTATACAGGGGAATCGTATATTCGATCTGGCCCAGCGCCCCCGACTTGCCGCCAATGGGCTGACCCTGGTCGTAAGGGGACACATAGAGATATTTGAATCCGCGCAGGGTCCGCGGACCGCCCATAAAAATCCGGTCAAAAATATGCACGTCCTGATTGTTGCCGTATTCCTGCACCGTTTGCGCCCAACCGCGCAGGCTCAGGACATGGTCGAATAGGATGGGGAAATAAGCGGTGCCCTCGCCTTCAAAGCCGTAGACATCCACGTCGAAGCCCAGCGGGCCGCCGGATAAATTCCCGGAGAGGTTGACCTTCGTGCCGCGTGTCGGAATAAACACGTTGTCGCGGGTGTCGTGGACGAAGGTTAGCTTCATGGAACTGTCGTTCCACGCGCCGGAGTTGTCTTGAAAGATTTGCACGGCATTCGTGGGTACATCGTAAATATCGATATTTTCGAGACGATACGTCAGGTTTACCCGTTGGAAGAAGAACCATTTCAGCGGTTTGCCCAGCGTCACCGCCGTGCCGATGCGCTGTTCATTGTAATAGTCGCTCAGGTTGTTGCGGTTCCGGTCGTACAGATCAACGCCCAGTGACAGCTTGCGGTCGAGGAACCAGGGCTCCACAAACGAAATTTCGTAATCCTGGCGCTGGGTCCCGACTTGGGCGCGCAAACGCAGCTTTTGACCGGCGCCCGTGAAATTCGGCCAATTAAGCAGGTCAAAGTTGCCCTGGGACAGCTCGATGAAGCCCATCAGATCGTCAACACTGGAATATCCGGCGCCAACCATAAACTGTCCCGTGCGCTTCTCCTCCACCTCGAATACGAGGTCGTCCCGGGCGGGTTCCAGTGTTTCACGGGGATAGCCGTTGACGGTCTCAAAAAATCCCAGATTGCGCAAAATCGCTTCACTGCGTCGGATGCCCACCTGGTTATATACCTCGCCCGGGTAGACCAGTAACTCGCGCCGGATGACTTTGTCCTGAGTGCGGGTGTTGCCGCGGATATCAATATAACGAATATTGACCAGACTGCTTTCCGTGACGTCAAATTGAATGTCCACGATAGCCCCGGCTAGCTGCGGCTTGAGGAGCGGCTTGGCCACGGCGCGCATGTAGCCGCGGCTCTGGTAATAATCGCGCAGGTCATCCGCCGTTTTCTGGATCTTTCCCATGGAGGCAATGGCGCCGGTCTTGAGCTTTACCAGGGTCCACAGGTTAGACTCGGGAAACAGCGTGATGCCGCGCAAGCTGATCGCGCCGATCCGGTACTGGCTGCCTTCCTCGATGGGGTAGGTGGCTTCCAGCTTGTCATGGTCATAGGCGCGCACCTGTGGTTCGCCGATCCGGGCATCCAGGTAGCCCCGATTCTGGTAGATTGCGCGCAACAGGTTACGGTCGGCGTTAAGGTCGTCCGGATTATAGGCGCCGCGCTTGGTGAAAAACGAAAAGATATTCCAGAGCCGCGGCTGGAGTGCCTCTTCCAAGACTCCGGGCGGCACCGACTGCTCCGAGATGGCCGACTGATGTTTGAGCCCGGAGATCATGCGTTGCCACAGACCGGGGGGCACGTAGGTGTTGCCGGTGAAATGTACCTTGTGCAGGCTGGCCCGCTCGCCCTCCTTGACGGTTGCGGTGACATTGGCAAACCCATTGGATTTATTCACGTCAATTACCCACGCCATGGTGGCGTCGTGATAATAACGCTGGTGATACTCGTCGAGCACCTTGCGCGACTGCAAGCTCATGACGACGTCATCCACGAAATCGCCGACTTCCAGTTCCAGCCACTGGCGGACCTTTTTTTCGCCAATGGCTTCCGCACCGTTCACGATTACGGGCTTTTCCAGTCGTGGCCGCGGCTCAACCACGTAGGTCAGGTCAAAAGCATTCGGCTTATCCGGCACGGGTGTGAGTTCGGAATCCACGAAGGAAAAACGCTCCGTGCCCAGCAGGGTCTTCACATCGCGGGAAATGCGGCGCTGATCCACCACGTCGTTGGTGTGGACGCTGAGATAGGCAAACACAAAAGCCTCGTCCTGGAGCGCGAGACTGCGCGAGACCACCTTGACCTCGCGGATTACAGCGGCGTGGAGTACCGTCGGCAGGAGTAAGCAGCCGATTGTTATCAAGCGGCAGATCCGGGGGAGGCTCATGCTTCCTTTTCCGGCGTGCGGTCCGCCTCCTGGCCGTAGGCGGCGCGCGCCATGTTTTCAAAGCGCATGACTTCGTCGCGAAAGATGAGCTTAATGTCGCCCGTGGGCCCGTTGCGCTGTTTGGCGATGATGACGTGGGCCACGTTGGGATTGTCGTCCAGCGCTTCGCCGCCTCCGTAGCCGCCTTCCTTGCCCGAATCGTCTTTGTTGTCGTCCTTGTACTTGCTGGGCCGGTACAACAAACACACGACATCAGCGTCTTGTTCGATGGCGCCCGAATCGCGCAGGTCGGCCAGGCGGGGTTTGCCTTCCCGCTCGCGGGCTTCCGGCGCGCGATTGAGTTGGCTGAGCGCCAGGACCGGAACTTTCAATTCCTTGGCCATGTTTTTCAGCGATCCCGAAATGAAGGCGATTTCCTGTTGGCGGCCCTCGCGACTGCGTTCCTTGGCATGCAGCAGTTGCAGGTAGTCAACGACGAAGAGCTCAATCCCGTGCTTTTTTTTCATACGCCGGGCGCGGGAACGCAGTTCCAGGATTTCCAGGCCGCCCGTGTCGTCCAGGAAGATCGGAGCCTTCATCAAGATATCGGCCGCTTGGGCCAGCAAGCCATGATTTGTCGGCGTAATCTGTCCGGAGGCGATCCGATGAGCCGGTACGGCGGCATGACTGCTCAGCATGCGCATGACCAGTTGTTCCCGCGACATTTCCAGACTGAAGATCCCCACCGGGCGGGGCTGATTATCCGTCCGACCGAGGACGACGTGTTCGACGATATTCATGGCCAACGACGTTTTGCCCATGGAGGGCCGCGCCGCCAGCACAATAAGTTCCTCGTTGTGCAGGCCCAGCAGTATTTCATCAAGATCAATGAAGCCGGTGGGAATTCCGCTGATCCCCTTCCCGGTCAACTTGATATGTTCAATAACCCCCATCGTTTGTTTGACGGCCGCATTCCAGGGCAACATGCTGCCGTGCCGGTTTTCGGAAATGCTGAAGAAATCCTGTTCCACCTTGGACAAAACATGGTCGGCATCCTCATCGGATGTATAGCATTCTTGTTCGGAATTACGGGAACAGTCCACGATGCGTCGCAGGAGGTGCTGTTGGCGGACCATATCGATGTAGTATTCGGCGTGGGCGGCCGTTGGAATGGCGTCCAGCAGGTGGTTCAGGTAGGCGGTGCCGCCGATCTCATCCAGTTTGCCCTGCGCGGACAAGCGATCGGCTAAGGTGAGCACATCGATGGGCCGCAGAGCCTTCGCCATGTCCTCCATGGCGGCAAAAATGACCTGATGGGCGCGCCCGTAAAATGATTCGGCCGCGATTTGCTTCTCGATGCAGAAATCGTACACTTTCTGAGCATCCAGAAGGATGGCGCCCAACACGCCTCGCTCCGCATCTTCATTATACAAAGGCTTGCGATCATGGCTCGCCGGTACACCGGCGGAACCGCTCTCCGCGGGCATGATGTTATTCTCCAACTACCCAGACTTTCAGCGATGCCTCGACCTCGGGATGCAATTTGACCTTGACTGTGTAAACGCCCAGTTCGCGAATGGGTTCCGCCAAGTGGATTTTACGACGATCGAGCTCGATTTTCTGTGCCTTGAGCGCGTCGGCGATGTCATTGGCATTGACCGACCCGAAGAGCTTGTCGTTGTCGCCTACCTTTACCGGAATGGTGCAGGAAGCCTGCTCAAGGGCCTGGGCCAGTGTCTGGGCCGCCGCGCGATCTTTCTGCTGGCGGCTTTCGCGCTCCAGCCGGTTTTTCTCCAGGCGTTTCAAAGCGGCGTGGCTGATGCTCACCGCCAATTTGCGGGGCAGGAGATAATTACGGGCATAACCCTCGGTCACCTTCACCGTCTGGCCTTCCAGGCCCAGTCCTTCAACGTCTGCCATCAGAATCAATTCTAGTGCCATGTGTTCCCCGGCCTTTCTATCGAACAAATCCCATGATCCGCGCCCGGCGGATCGCGTTTTTCAGTTGCCGTTGCTGTTTGGTCGTTGTGCCCGTAATGCGACTGGGCATGATTTTGCCGTGCTCGGTCATGAATTTTTTCAACAGTTCGGCGTCCTTATAGTCAATGCGGTGAATGCCTTCCAGATAACGGCATCGTTTTTCTTCCGAGAAAAAGCCGAAGCTCTCCCGGGGTTCCCGTTTGCGAACGATTTTCTTGCTCTTCTTCACGCTAACCTCCGTTGTTCTTCTCCAAGCTTGCAACACATTTCTCGATCTATGCGTCTCGAATTCGGTTCGGGAAATACGGCGGCGATCTTGGGTCGCCTGTGGGTTTGCTCCGCTCGCATGGACACGAGTCCAATGCTTCGCGTCGCGCTCCCGCATTCGGCCCAAGCTTGCCTTGCTTTCCCGAATCCGCCTATGGCGGAAACCGAATTCGAGCCACGGTAGCATCCGCCTTCACCAAGCCTGCGACGGATAAATCGCTTATTCTTTTCCGATCCGTCCTCTGTTGTCTGATTTTCGATTACGCCTCAAAACGGCAAATTGTCGTCATCGCCTTTTTCCTCACCAGGCGTCGCTGGCGCCGACGGCTCGGTCGGTTCACTTGCGGCGGCCGGCGCGTTCTGCCGTTGGCCTGCCGCGGAAGCCTCGCTTGGTTCCGCCGGTCGTTTCAGCCGGTCGAGGAACTGGATACGGTCGGCATTTACCCGCAGCCGGCTTTTCTTTTCGCCGTTGGTTTCCCATTGCTCGTAACGGAGCGACCCTTCGACCAGAATGGAAGACCCCTTTTTCAGATATTCCCCGGCCGTTTCCGCCTGCCTTTCCCAGACCACGACGCCAACATAACAAGTTTCTTCCTTGAACTCGCCTGAGGTCGTCCGGTATTTCCGGTTAATGGCCATGTTCAAATCCGCCACAGCCTTGCCGGATGGGATGTATCGGATTTCAGGGTCCCGTGTCAGATTGCCAATCAGAAAAACCCGGTTGAGATTAGCCATGGCCTCGTTCCTCCTGGTACGGTTGATGGGATTACGGTTGATTTAAAATCTGCGTCCAGGTCTAAGAATTATAAAAGTGCATTGAATCAATTGCAAAACTTACGTTATGCAGGCGACGCGTACTATTTTTTGGCGGGTTTGCCCGCTTCCGCAGTGACGGGCTTTTCGCCATTGGCTGATCCCTGGCCGAGCTTGGGCAGGCCGCCTACGGCGGAAGCCGCGTCTTTAGCGGAATCGCGCGCGGGCGGCGGTGCGAGGGTGATTTGTACCCGGAACACGTCTTCGTTAAGTTTGTACCGTTCGCGCAGGGGCGCGATCTTCGCAGGGTCGAGGGTAAACGTGATCAGCACATAAAACCCCGCATCCTTTTTCTTCATCCGCCGCGCAAATGTTTGGCGCCCCATGCGCGTGGTGTGCTCCACTGCGCCGCCCTGTTTTGTGATCTCGGCGCGGATTTTATCCAATTTATCTTCCAGCGTTTGTTCGTCCACCGGTTGTGACAGAATAATCAAGGCCTCATATTTTTTCAAGCGTTTCTCCTTGTCATTGCGTGTTGAACTTGTTCATGGCCGCCTCCGCGCCATGCGCTACCAGGTATTGCACTGCATCGGCGGCCATGACGATCATCGCATGCACGTTGTCCCGCAGGTCGGCCGCAAAGGGCGTCAGCACGTGCGCAACCAAATCCTTGTCTGCCCGCCGACCTATGCCCAGCCGGACTCGTACAAATTGATCCTGTCCCAAATGGCCGAGAATGGAAAGCAATCCCTTGTGCCCGCCACCGCTTCCGCCAACCCGGATCCGTAATCGGCCCACCGGCAGATCGGCGTCGTCGAAAATAACGAACAGATCGGCCGGACTGACGCCCAGTTTGCGGGTCATGGCCGCCACTACCGCTCCGCTTTGATTCATGTAAGCGCCCGGCTTGACCAGCAGGGCCTTTTCCCCGCCCAGCATCGTCCGGGCCAGACGCGCCTGAAAACGGAAACTGCGCCGCAAGGTGCAGTCACATCGTTCGGCCAACGCATCAATCACCTCAAAGCCGACATTATGCGGCGTGTGCTCATATTCTTTTCCGGGATTGCCCAACCCCACGATCAGTTTCACGCTTCCCCCTCTAGCCTGGTCGCGAGGCCACTTCGCCCTACGCTCAAAGAGCTTCCGTCTTCGCCACGGCTATTCCGGACAGGTCGGCAGAACACGCTGGCGGAGCCGGGAGCGCATTGGGGCGAATTATTTCTTTTCCTTGCCTTTGTCCTTACCTTTGGCCTCCTTCCATTTCTCTGCCTTGGCCTCCGGTTCCTTGCCCTTGACTTCTTTGCCCTTTGCTTCCGGGCCTTCCTTTGTCTCGCCCTCGCCCTCGACTTCGCCTTCTTTCTTTTCGCCGATGACTTCCGGTTCCACCGCGCCTTCCACCGCCGCCTCCTCCGGCTTCACTTCTTCTTCGATGTGCGGCAAGAGCACTGAGGCAACGGCAATGTCCGGGGCGGTGAGCAGCGTCATCTTTTTTGGGTCAATTTTCAGGTCGCGTACAAAAAGACTGTCGCCGATTTTCAGCTGACTGACATCCAGAACGAATTCCTTGGCGATATCCATTGGGAGGCATTCCACGTCCACCGTGCGCAACAGGTGTTCCAGGATGCCGCCTTCCTGGCTGACACCGAACGGCTCGCCCGTCAACCGGATGGCGACCGGCACGCGCAGTTTGCGGGTAAGCGAGATTTCGAGGAAGTCCACGTGCGTCAGGTGGTCACGAATGTGATCGCGCTGGACGTCCTTCAACAGGACTTTGCGGGGAGCGGCGTTGTCCAACGCGAGGTCCATAATCAGGTTTTCGTCTGCCCGTTTTCGGAGCAGAAGCTCGAACTCATGCCGTTTGAGCTGGATGGGTTGGGATTGGCCCTTACTATCATAAACAATGCCTGGCAACCAACCGTCCTTGCGCAGGCGGTTCACGCGGTGCGAGCCGCAAATATCGCGTTTGTTCGCCGCCAGTTTGATGGTATCTATTTCCTGAACCATGAATATCTCCCCTATAGACTAAATGTTAAACAAGGACGACACCGATTGGTTGTTGTGAATTCGTCGGATCGCTTCCGCGAACAAATCGGCCACGGACAGCACGCGCACGGGCAACGTGCCGCTCGTCATCCTTAACGGCACGCTATCCGTCACAACAAATTCTTGAATGGCCGACTGCTTCAGGCGCTCGTAGGCCTCCGGGATGAAGACGGCGTGGGTGACCGCCGCGATAATATCGCGGGCGCCCGCCGCTTTCAGGAGCTTGGCCGCCGCGCAAAGTGTGCCGCCGGTCGTAATGAGATCGTCCACCAGGATGCAGGTTTTGCCCTTAACATTGCCGACCAGATTATAGGATTCGACCTCCGTTGGGCTGATGCGCTGTTTGGCCACGATCGCCAAGCCCGAGTTCAACAGGCGTGAGTATTGATAGGCCATTTTCATGCCGCCGGGATCGGGGGATACCACCACCGGATCGACCAGTGCTTTTTCGCGCAGGTATTTAACGATTACCGGTGTGGCATAGAGGTGATCCACGGGAATATCGAAGAACCCCTGGATTTGCTGGGCGTGAAAATCCATGGCCAACAGCCGGCTTGTGCCGGCGGCCACCAGCAGATTGGCCACAAGTTTGGCCGTGATCGGCACGCGCGGCTGGTCCTTACGGTCCTGGCGCGCATACCCGTAAAAGGGCATGACGGCCGTGATGCGCGCCGCCGAAGCGCGCCGCATGGCATCAATCACGATCAGGAGTTCCATGACGTGCTCATTCGGCGGATAGCAGGTGGGCTGGATGATGAACACATCCTTGCCACGGATGTTGTCGTCGATTTTTACCGCGATTTCGCCGTCGGGAAATCGGTTGATTTCGATATGGCCAAGCGCAACTCCCAGATTGCGGGCGATGCCCTCGGCTAAGACCGGATTGGCGCTACCAGAAAAAATTTCCAACATAATTTCCTTCCTGCGGCATTGCCCGACCAGGATTCGAACCTAGACTCTGGCCTCCAAAGGGCCGTGTGCTGCCATTACACCATCGGGCAGACCTGCACAAAATCAATAATACGAGCGCCCGCCGGATGTCATTCGATATCGAATACGGTCAAATCGCCTGCACCACACAAGTCCATGCCGGGCACTCGATGGATTTGCGCAGACGCCCATCCAAGGCGTGCCCGTGATCTGCATCCTGAACCAGCGCGTACAAGGTTGAGCCCGAACCCGTTAACTGTACACCGAGAGCGCCAGCAGCAGCAAGTTTATTTTTAATCAGCTCCAGGAGCGGGTATTTCTGGAATACCGTTGCCTGGAGCGCATTGTAGAGGCCGGCGGCGACCTGTGCCGGAACGCCCTGTTCCAATCCGGAAACAACCTGGTGGAACTTATCCGCCGGGGGCGGGGATGTCAAGCCGGTCTTATACCGCGCGTAGATGTCGGTGGTGGAGACGGCGAGTCCCGGATATACCAGGAGCAGCCACAAGGGATTCTGCGCGTGGCGGCGAATGGGTGTAAGCTGCTCGCCCACGCCTTCCATGCACAGGCTTCCGCCGTGAATGAGGGCGGGAATGTCGCAGCCCAGGCGTGTGCCCAGCGATATTAGCCGATCCTGGGAAAGGCCGGTTTTCCAGAGCGTGTTCAGGCCCTTGAGAACGGCCGCGGCATCCGAACTGCCGCCGCCCAGGCCGGCGCCGATGGGAATGCTCTTTTCCAAGATGATCCGGACGCCGCCAGGATGGCCGGTGGCTTCCTTCAGCAAGCGGGCGGCGCGTGTGGCCAGGTTGTCCTCCGACCGGCACAAGGTCATGGTCCAAGGGATGCCCGGCAACTGGATGTCGCAGGGTGTTACGGTTTCAATGCCGTCGGGACGGTTCTCCAGCACAATCCGGTCATATACGGAAACCGGCAGGACGATGCTTTTGATGTTATGATAGCCATCCGGCCTTTTCCCGAGAATATCCAGGAACAGGTTGATTTTGGCCGGGGCCTGAATTTCCATCCGTTGCATGGTATTGTCGCTCTTTTCATTGGGCCAGACGCAACCGGTGTTTATCTGTGAGAAAACGCCAAATGTCAAATAGAAACGTAAAAAAACGGCATGGTTCAAGGTACCAACGGATTCCGCCAGAGAGGCGGAATCCGCATCTGGTGGAGAACCTCCCTAACATGAACCGTTGAACCATGCTGGTATATATATGCTTCCTGCCTTGGCTTGAAAAATGCTTGGTATATAAATGTAAGTGAGTCTTGGTTGAAATGTTCTTTGAAAAGCGGACGAAACAAAGTAATACCCTGCCTGGTTCGTGATGTGGGTTGAAGATTGTTCCCAACATTATTAATCAAGGAACCATGCGTTCCACCTGATTTACTGGGAAAAGTCATAATCCGCCCACGACTTATGGTGGGGTATTCTTTTTTGTACAAATGCCGAATGGTGCGCATTCTGGCCTATCTGATTTTAGAAAATGAGAATATAAATGGCCTCGGATTAATAGGGTAAACTTTAAGCATGTTTCAAGGTTCACAGTTCCAATGTTCACGGTTGAACCGATTAAAGCGGAAATCAGCAACCTCCTAAACTGTGAACCATGTCTATATTTTTCTGTTGTTATCATGTCCGGACATGCTAAATTCCCCGCGCATGCAAGCTTTTAATTTTTATGCGGTTAATTGTTCGAAAGGATTGGCAATACGATGAAACTGGATCCGTTAAAACTCAAGGACTGGCAAATTGCTGAAGCGGCGGAAGACCACATGCAGCCGTTCGCGCAACTGGCGGCGGACATGGGCTTGAAAACAAAGGAACTCATTCCCATGGGCCGGCAATTGGGCAAGGTTGATTTTATGCAGGTACTCGCGCGCTTGAAAAACGCGCCTTTGGGTAAATATATTGACGTCACGGCCATTACGCCGACACCGCTGGGCGAAGGCAAAACGACCACGACCATGGGGCTGGTGGAAGGTTTGGGCAAACTGGGCAAGCGCGTGGTCGGCGCGATTCGTCAGCCGAGCGGTGGTCCCACCTTCAACGTGAAGGGTTCGGCGGCCGGGGGTGGCCTGGCCCAGTGCATTCCGTTGACGCCGCTCTCGATCCGCCTGACCGGCGACATTGATTCCATCACGAATGCCCACAACCTTTCAATGGTGGCGCTCACTTCACGGATGCAGCATGAACGTAACTACGACGATGCGCGCCTGGAGCAAGCGGGGCTCAAACGCCTGGACATTGATCCGCAGCGGGTTGAAACCCGGTGGGCGATAGATTTTTGCGCGCAGGCCCTGCGTAATATCACCATCGGCAAGGGCAGTAAGATGGATGGCTTTGAAATGGAATCCGGTTTCCAGATTACGGTCTCCAGCGAAATCATGGCCATCCTGGCGGTCTCAAAAAATCTTAAGGACCTGCGTGAACGCATGGGACGGATCGTGATGGCCTACAGCCGCAACGGCCGGCCCGTGACCACCCATGACTTGGAAGTGGATGGCGCCATGACCGCCTGGATGGTGGACGCCATGAATCCGAACCTGCTCCAGACAATCGAAGGTCAGCCGGTCTTTGTGCACGCGGGCCCGTTCGCCAATATCGCCATCGGCCAGAGTTCCATCATTGCCGATGAACTCGGTGTGCGCCTGGGCGAATATCACGTGACGGAAAGCGGATTTGCGGCCGACATCGGCTTCGAAAAGTTCTGGAACCTGAAATGCCGTTTTTCCGGTCTCAAGCCTAATGCCGTGGTCATTGTCTGTACCGTGCGCGCGCTCAAGATGCATGGGGGCGGTCCGGTGGTTAAGCCCGGTCTGCCCTTGGACGAAGCCTATCGCAAAGAAAATCTGGGTTTGCTGGAAAAGGGCTGTGAAAATCTGGTGGCCCACATCGAAACGGTCAAAAGAAGCGGCGTCCGGCCGGTGGTGTGCATCAACAGTTTTTATACCGACACTGCGGCCGAGGTGGCCTTGATCAAAAAGGTTGCCGAACAGCACGGTGCCCTGGCGGCGCATTCCCGGCATTGGCTCAAAGGCGGCGAGGGCGCCCGCGAATTGGCCGAAGCCGTCATTGCGGCCTGTCATGAAAAGAGCAATTTCCAGTTCCTGTACGACCTGACCCTGCCGCTGCGCCAGCGCATTGATCTGATCGCCCGGGAGGTTTACGGCGCGAAAGGCGTTACCTATACCGACGTCGCTTTGCAGAAGGCCCGGGAGTTTGAGGCCGATCCCGAAATTGCCAAACTGGGCACCTGCATGGTGAAGACCCATCTCAGTTTGTCGCACGATCCGACGATCAAGGGCCGGCCGCGCGGCTGGGACCTGCCGATCAGGGATATTCTGATTTATCGGGGCGCGGGCTTTGTTGTGCCGGTGGCCGGCGCTATCAAGCTCATGCCCGGAACGGCTTCAAATCCGGCCTTCCGCAACATCGATGTGGATGTAAAGACCGGGCGGGTGCGTGGATTGTTTTAAGCCCGTGTTAGTGGTGAATAAGTAGGGGTAAATTTATTAAACGATTACTGCGCAAAATTGGTCGCGTCCTGTTCCAAAAAGATCCATCCCACAAGTCTGTAGTCTCACGGGCGCAGCTGGCCACGTCAGCAGCCAAGTGGCCACTTGCCCCGCGACGGGGCGACGTGGTGGCTGGGCATGCTCCCACGGGGGCGACTCTGCCGCCCGCTCGCGCTACCATGGCCACGCGTCCTGGCTTGGCGCCTCCCGTTCCGATGCCCCGCGCCAGTGCGACTGCGCACGCCAGTGCGGCTACGCACGCGTCGGGACCTTCCTGGACGGTGGACCGGTTTAAGGTTACGCCCGCGGAAGGGAAGACCCGTTTCCACGATATGAAACTGCCGGTGGAGCTCATGCACGCCGTCGCCGATCTCGGATTTTCATATTGCACGAGCGTGCAGGCGCTGGCTTTGCCGCCGACGCTGGCGGGGAAGGACGTTGCCGGTCGCGCGCAGACCGGCACGGGCAAGACGGCGGCCTTCCTGATTGCCATTTTTACGCACTTCTTGCGCCATCCGTTGCCGAAACCGTTGGGCAACGGAACACCCCGCGCCCTGATTCTGGCGCCGACCCGCGAACTCGCCATCCAGATTCATAAGGATGCGCTTTCCTTGGGAAAATATTGTCCGTTCCACGTGGCGGTTGTCTATGGCGGCATGGATTATCGTAAACAGCAAACAGAATTGGCCCAAAACCGGATTGACCTGGTGGTGGCCACGCCGGGTCGCCTGCTGGATTTCAAATCCAAGGGCGTCCTGCATCTCAACCACGCTGAAATCCTGATCGTGGATGAGGCCGACCGCATGCTGGATATGGGCTTCATCCCGGATGTGCGCCGGATTGTGTACAGTTTGCCGCCCAAACACCGGCGTCAGACAATGCTTTTCAGTGCCACGCTTACCGAGGATATTATGCGGCTGGCTTCCGCCTGGATGGTGGATCCAGTCATGGTGACCGTGGAACACGAAAAAGTTACCGTGGATGCCATTGACCAGAAGGTATATATGGTATCCGCCCGTGATAAGCTGGCCCTGCTCATTAGCGTGCTGCGCAACGAGCCGGTCGAGCGCGTGTTGGTCTTTCGCAACCGGCGCGATGGCGTGGATCGGCTGACCCGCAAACTAACCGACTATGGCATACCGTGCGCGCCGCTTTCCGGCGATGTGCCCCAGGACAAGCGCCTCCGCATCCTGGAAGCTTTCCGTGCCGGTCGCGTCAAGGTGGTGATCGCAACGGACGTTGCCGGCCGCGGCATTCATGTGGAGGGGATCAGTCACGTCATTAATTATGACGTGCCCTACGAGGCGGAAGACTACGTGCACCGGATCGGGCGCACCGGCCGGGCTGGCGCGCTGGGAACCGCCATCACGTTTGCCTGCGAGGAGGGGTCGTTTAATATGCCGGCCATCGAAACATTTATCGGGCGGAGTTTGCCCTATACGCAGCCGGAGGAAGCTTGGCTGCATCTGCCGCCGTTGCCCGCGCACCCGCTCCCTTTGGCGGCCGATCACGGGCCGAGTGCGCCGGCTTTCCACCGGCCGTCTGATCGTCGTGGGCGCCCGCCGCCCCGGAGCGGATTCCGCCGGCCGGGACCGCGCCGGTAAAAATCTTTAACGGGTGTCTTGACAAAAAACAGGAAAAATAAGGGGATAAATAAAAGGTAGTTGATATGAAACACGGCATCCTGATTTTAGTTGTCTGTATCGCCGTCCTGGTGCTGTTGTTCTGGCGCGCAATTGGGCCTGTAGCGAAGGAGCGCGGTCTCGTGCTCAAGAGCGTCGAGCACCCGTCGGCTCCGTCACAGCTTTGGGGCGCGTCGTATCTGAAGCGCGCCGGGGTCGAGATGGGGCGCAACGGAGGATACAGCCCGGATAACGGCCGGACGTGGGAGTACCTGCCGATCAAACCGAACTTCGACAGCAAGCTTCCGCGCGGCTATCGGCGTAATGAGATGTCGGGATTCGTTGATCCGGAAAACGGCCGGATCGTGAAAATCGTGATCGCGATGGATACGCCCGACCTCGATTCGACCATAATTGAGCCTCCGATCGGGCTCGAGAGTTACTACCTGCGCTATCGCGTTTCGGTTGACGGCGGAAAGACGTTCCTTTTCGACGAACCGGTCGTGCAGAAGGGCAAGACTCCGGAAAATCCGTTTGACGGAGTCTTTCGGGGCAAGAACGCAATCTTCCTGGGCGATGCTGGTTCGCAGATCATCCGGACGCGCCGGGGCGACATTATTGTTCCCGCGCAGGCCTGCATACTCGCGCCGGATGGGAAGCTGGCTAATCCCGGGGGCGGATTCACTTGGACTGCAGCGCTCATGGTCATCGGCCGGTGGGTGCCGGACAACCGGCTCGAGTGGCGCGCCTCGGAGCCGATTGTGGGCGACCCGGCGTGCACCACCCGCGGCATGATCGAGCCCACGCTGGCCGAGCTGCCGGATGGCCGGATTCTCTGTGTAATGCGCGGCAGTAACGGCGGCAGTAAAGACCCGGACTGTAAGTTGCCGAGCTACCGCTGGTTTGCCGTGTCAACCGATGGCGGGTTTCATTGGTCGAAGCCGGAGCCTTTGACCTACGAAGACGGGACGCCGTTCTATTCGCCGTCCAGCATGTCCCAGCTCCTTAAGCACTCCAGCGGGAGGATCTTCTGGATCGGCAACCTGAGCGAGACCAATTGCCGTGCAAACGACCCGCGGTACCCGCTGGTGATCGGCGAGGTGGACCGCAAGACATTGCGCCTGATTCGCAAGAGTGTGCTGATCATTGATACAAAACTCCCCGAAGAGAGCGGCCTGAACTTGTCGCACTTCTGGGGCTTAGAGGACCGTGAGACGAAGGATATCGTCATTGTCGGCAGACGTTTCAAGGATAAATATGTCGATGAGTCCACTGGTTGGTCGCAAAGTCCGCCGGTTGTATACCGGATCGCGGTGCCATGACAGGTGCTAGATGAAAACTCAATGCTTGCAGCGGATGTTGATCGGGCTGGTGCTGGCGCTGGTGGTGGTGCCCTGGGCATTGGCGGCGGATCGTTACGTGGCAACCAATGGCACGGGCGGTGGTACGTCGTGGACGGATACACACTCAAATCTGATTGCAATGGTTGCCCTCGCCGGCGATAACGATACGGTGTATGTTACCAACAACGCCAAATATTACCTCACGAATCAAATAACCGTTACCAACGCCATCACGGTGCGGAGTTGGGGGCCGGGCGGGATCTACGACCCGACCAACACGATCATAGACGCCAATTATCCCAATGCGCCCACGACCAACCGGCATTTTACGCTTAGCAATTATTGGGCCACGCTGGCTGGTTTTACGCTCACAAACGGATGGGGCTCAGGCAACACCAACAACACAGGCAACGCCGGGGCCAACGGCGGGTCCATCTATCTATATTATGGAACAGTGACGAATTGCATTATCACGCGCAACTATGCGTTTAACACGAATGCTAGCGTTAATAGTGGTGGGGGCGGAATAATTATGGGGATAGATAGTGCCAAAAGCGGGAGTGTGTGGAATTGCACAATTAGCGGTAATGCCGCGTATAGATATGGTGGTGGAATTCTCGTCAGGGATGGAAATTGGCGGATTTTAAATTGCACAATCGTCGGCAATAGTGTGCAAGCCGCAGGATACGAAGGCGGGGGGATCGAAATGTGTACGCAGTCCGGGGTGGCGGTTGTCAGCAATTGCTGGGTTGTATCCAATTCCGCTGGCTACGGCGGCGGATTAAAAATGGTTTATAATGCGGAATGCTATAGCAGCTTTATTGTGGGCAATACGTCCACCCATCAAGGGGGTGGCATTCGTATTGGCAATGGGAGCGGCGTGATCAGAAATTGCTTGATTACTTATAATTATTCGTCTGGCGGAAATTCGTGGGGTGGTGGAATCGCTGCTTCTAGTAATCCTAAAATTCAAAATTGTACGATTGCCAGCAACTACTGTGCTCAGGAAGGAGGCGGATTAGATTTCTCTAATTACGATGGTTTTCCGAAAGTCGAAAACACCATAATATGGGGCAATCGCGCAAACGCAAACGGCGGGATTAACTCGAATTATTTCGTTAGTCGCTCGAATGCAACATATGCAGTTATCACATTTACTAACTGCTGCACCTCGCCGAATATTGTTAGTACGAATAGTGTTGCCACCGAGGTCAATACCATCACCAACGATCCGCGATTTGTGCAAGCCGCAACCGATAATTACCGCCTGCAATCGTCTTCGCCCTGTATCAATGCCGGGGTAAATCGAGACTGGATGGAGGGCGCGCGGGATCTTTACGGCAATCGGCGCATAGATAATTTCCGCAAAACCGTTGATATCGGCGCCCACGAGTATCTCAGTCAAGGCACAATGTTCAGGGGCCATTAAGGTATAGACGCCCTGCGCATTATCGGCGAGTGGAACAAGGATTGATATCGGCGCCTATGAGTATCTGCCGTCCGGAACGCTGTTCGTTGTGCACTGATTCAGCCATGTCGCCAGGCCCACAAGGCCACGGCCGTGGCCGCCGCTGCGTTGAGCGATTCGATCCCGTTAGTCATGGGAATGGAAACCCGCCGGCAATGCCGCCGTAATGCCTCCGGTAAACCCTGGCCTTCCATCCCGGCCACCAATCCGTAGCAAGCAGGGCGCTGCACTTTATCAAGTGGCACGCCCTCCATGTCGAGCGCATAGAGCGGGGCTGTTTTGATGGCGGTCAACTCGGCCAAGCCTGGCCCCGATTCCAGCCGTATTTTCCAGGCGGCCCCTGCTGAGGCGCGTATGGCCTTGGGCAGAAAGGGACAAGCTGCTTCGCGCAACAGCACGACCCGTGCAGCGCCCAGCCCGGCGGCGGCACGTATAGCACCCCCCACGTTTTCGGGGTCGCCAAAGGGAATAAACAACGTGCATCCGGCCGGCCAGTGTGCCTCTGGTTGAAATACCGGGAGATCAGGCAGACGCATGGTCAACATGATCCCCGGGGTCCCGAACACGTTCACGTTCCGAAACAGTCTTTTATCCAGTAGCACCCATTGAGTGCCGGCGAGCGCTGGCGGGGGCGGTGGCAGGTCGGGAGTTGAAATCCAGGCGCCGACAACCTGGCGCCGCTGTTGCACGGCCTCGACCGTGAGCTTGGGGCCCGCAACCAGGCATTCGCCGTGCTTGCGGATGCCGTGGGCCGTTTGCAAGGCCAGCATTTTTTTATAGACCGGATTGTCGGTGCTGTGAATAATTGCTGGTGGGCGGGTATGCATAGGAATTTCGAAGACGCATATTCTGGATCTGGATTCCCGCTTTCGCGGGAATGACCCTGCTTCGCCCGGATGCTACGCAGGGCAGACAGAATGGCTTGCCTTTGTTTGTCATTCCCGACCTGATCGGGAATCCAGGATTTCAGTTGCCGCCTTTGGCGGCCTAATTCAATTCTACATCTGTCTGACGACTTCTTCTTCCGCCCGGCGCAGGATCGTGACCATGGCGTTGGCCGACTCCGCCTCGCGGAGCTGGAGCAGGACTTTCGTTTGCTTGCTCATCATGCATAGCCGCGCCAGCACGTGCAGGTGCAGGCGATCGTCCTGGCAGCCGATCAGGAAAAACAAGTCGGTCCGGTTCCCGTCCGGCGCGCCAAATGGCACGGGATGGATGGCCCGGCCAATACTGATGAATGAGTTCACAACCATGTACGGATCATGGTTGCGGGGGTGCAGGAGCGCAATGCCTTCAGCCAGTGCCGTGGAACACAGGCGCTCCCGTTCGATCAGGCTTTGCAAAAAATCGCGTGGATTGCCCACGCTTCCGGTGCGGTCGGCCAGCGCCACCATGTCGCGGAGCACGGAGGATTTGGTCTTGGATGTCAGCGCCGGTTCGATCGCCTCCGGACGGACAAGCGTTGCCACGACGAGGGCGTGTAGTGAGCGATCACTGGTCAGGGCTGAAGTCTGCTTGTGATAGATGGTAAGCCGCTTGTGGGAAAACCCCAGGATGCGTTGCGAGGCCCAGGCGTCAATGTCTTTCTTACGGAATACCAGGCGCTGGCCCTGCGTTTCCACCGGAATTTCCCGACGTTGTACCAGGGTTTCCAAGTCGGTGCGGGCCAAGTGCAGATAGATGGCCGCTTCGTTCAAGTTGAAGGTGCGATACGGCATTAGCGGCCGGTGGAAAACGGCATCGCGTTGGTGGAAAAACCTTTGCGCGATCCCAGGGGGATTTCCGGTGTGATGGCGGCGTACTTCTTCTTCAGGGTGCTCAATTCATCATCCTCGGCCATCAGCTTGTCGATCTTTTTCTGTAAATCCCGCAGTTGGGTCTGGAGTTCTTTGATGCGCGTGTTTTCCTCGTAAAGCTTGGACTGCCGGGCAATGATGCGCCGGTTGAGGTCATCGTATTCCGAGCGGGCTTGCATGCTCTGGCGCACGAGCGTCGGATCCATGGATACGGGCTGAAACATCGACTGCTGGCCGGTTTTGAATGCCGGGGTCGGCGCGGTGGCCAGAGTTGGCCCGACTTGGGGCTTATCTTCGCCATAGACCTGGCTAACACACAACACGCTAACACACAACATCGCCATCAAAAAAGACAAAGTTTTCACGAGACCTCCTGTTTCCTGGCCGACGTTCGGGCCAGGTTTGATGCCAAACCCGTACCCGCTGGCGCCGATTGTTTGTTTGATTCGTTGCAATGGGCCTGCCCTTCGTAGCGCAAGGCCCGCACCTCACAGGCTGCGGGCCGACACGCGAAGAAGGGTAGCGGGGGCTGGATTTTCCGCCAGAGGCGGACCAGCCTACGGCTGGGAACCAACGATCCCGCGACCACAAAATTATTAACCATTACTTTCAAAAGGGTAGCGGGGGCTGGATTTGAACCAGCGACCTTCAGGTTATGAGCCTGACGAGCTACCAGGCTGCTCCACCCCGCAATCAAAACATATGCAAATTACCACAGCCTTTCTTTTATGCAATCAAAATCTTATGGTAATAATGGGTGCAAAAAGATTGACAGCAGATACACGGTCTGGAAAAATTAATTAAATTCGATGTTGGCGAGGTCAGCACAGGATTTACCTGGGGTGCGGGGGCTGGCCGGTAACAGCGAATGCGCAAGACAGGATGAGGATATGTTTTATTCTTGGTCGCGCGTGGCATTATGGATGCGGGCCGGCATTTGGGGCTTGCTGATGGTTTTGGCCCCGCTTGGCTGGGCTGGCTGGGTGGAAGATCTTCCTGACAAGACGGTTATTCATCTGAAGATTTGGGATTTGCCCGATCCGTCGAATCCCGCGCCGAGTGTCCATGCCGATGTGGCCGCGATTAATGAGTTGATCCGCCGGTTTCCCGTCCTGTTCGCGGAGCGTTATCGCGACGCTTATACGCGTAATCCGAAGAAGTACGGCCGCCATCGCTGGGATCGCGTGGAATTGGCCCTGCACAAATTTTCCGGCATCAGGATCGAAGGCATGAGTATGGATTCCGGTCCGCTGATGGCCATTGCCGGCGGGGTGGCGCCCGATGTAGTTTATGTTAATTTTCGCCAGTCCGACACCTACATCAATCAGGGGTTCTTGTATCCACTGGACAAGCCGGAAGACAACTACTTTGCCAGCCTGACGGAAGCGGAGAAAGCGTTTCGTATTCATCCCAAAATCATGCCGGTCATTTATCGCAAAGGTCCCGACGGACAGAAGCATCTGTGGGCCATGCCGCAGGGCGGGATCATGGCCAAGGTCGTGCTGTACCGGAAAGATCTGTTGGACGCGAATAATATTCCTTATCCGAACAATGACTGGACCTGGGATGATTTCTTTGCCATCTGCCAAAAAGTGGCCGATCCCGGCAACGGCGTCTATGGCGCGATCTATCCGGTTGGTTTTTCAGAAGGCGCCTATTGGATGACCTTTCTCTGGTCGGCCGGCGGCGAGGTGATCGAATATGATGAAGCCAAGGATGAATGGCGGGCGGTATTTAACTCCCCGGCCGGGGTCCAGGCGCTGGATTTTTATACGCGGCTTTGCAACGAGATTTGGCACGATAAGAACGGTCGCAAACGTTATGGCTATGTGATCCGGGATTCTGCTTTGGCCGGTGGGCCCAGATGGAGCATGGGCCAGATTGCGTTCATGACGACCTATATTGACGAAAAGATGTTCACGCAAATCAATCCGGATGTTACCGGCATCGTGGCGGTGCCCAAAGGCCCCGGTGGCCAGCGGGGCGCGGAATTAAACTCGCGCATGCAGGGGATTTTTGCGGGCGTCAAGGACCCGGTGATCCGCGATGCGGCCTGGGAGTTTTTGCGCTTTGCGGATTGTGAAGATGCCGTCCGCATCCGGACCCGCGTCCAGGTGGAAGGTGGCTTGGGGCGCTTTGTCAATCCGCGTTATCTGCGGATGTTCGGCTACGAGGACATGCTCCGTTTTGCGCCGAAAGAAATCGAGGAGTGTTTTAATATCGCGATCGGGACCGGCCGGCCGGAGCCCTATGGCCGCAATTGTCAAATGGTATACCAGATAATAACCAAGCCGCTGGTCAAGGCAGCGAATTTGACGATTACCGGCGTGATGCCGGCCGATCCCCTCCGGCGGACCGCGCTCCTGCAATCCATTTTAGATGAGTCTACCCGCGAAACGAACGAAAAGATGGTCGGGCGGGTGTCGCCGCAGGACTTGCTGAAGCGGCGCGTTTCCGCCGTTGTTGTGCTGGTGCTGATTGGCGTTACCTTCGGGTTTGTGTTTCGGAATATCGCCAGGGTGTTTGCGCCGCCGCCCAGCGCTACCGGTGTGCCGATGGGCTGGGGGTTCCGCAAGTATGCGTGGGCTTATGTGATCCTGGTGCCGGCACTCCTGACCATTCTCGTGTGGCACTATCTGCCCCTGTTGTTCGGGTCCAAGATGGCGTTCCAGGATTATCGCATCATGGGCGGTTCCGCCTGGGTGTGGGTGGATAATTTCGGCGCGGTGCTGTGGGACGCGGACTGGTGGACTTGCGTTTGGAACAGTGTGCGCTATTGCGTCCTGGTGGTGAGCTTGACGTTTCTGCCGCCGGTGATCCTGGCGGTGCTCCTGCAGGAGATTCCGGTCGGCAAGATTTTGTTTCGGACGCTGTTTTATCTGCCGGCCGTGATTACCGGGCTGGTGGTGATTTATCTGTGGAAGTCGTTTTACGATCCGACCGAATATGGCGTGTTGAATGCCGTGGTGTTGGCGATTCCGGCGTTGGGCTATATCGGCCTGGCCGCCATTTTTTTTCTGATCCTGTTTTTCTTTGCCAAGCGGCTGTACATTCACCAGCGGTACGGGCTTGCGCTGGTATGCCTGGCGGCCGGGGGCATCGTGGCCTGGTTCTTTTTCAGTTTTGCGCTGCCCATCCTGAATCAGCCCGGGATCCACTGGTACCAGGCCTTGTTAAAGACCGCGCCGGAGCCCAATCGCTGGCTGTTGGACCCCAAGACCGCCATGTTTTGCTGTGTATTGCCCCTGGTATGGGCCGGCATGGGGCCGGGCTGTCTGCTCTACCTGGCGGCGCTCAAAGGCATAGCCGATGATTTCTATGAAGCGGCCGATATTGACGGTGCCACGTTTATCGACAAGATTCTGTTCGTCGTTATTCCCCTGCTGAAACCCCTGCTGATTATTCAATTCGTGGGTGTCTTTATAGCTTCCTGGAACAGCGATGCGTTTATCCTGGCCATGACCGGCGGGACCAGCGGGACAACGGTGGCCGGTTTGCACATTTTTTATCAGGCCTATATGTTCCTGAAATTCGGGCCGGCGACCGCCATGGCGTGGATCCTGGGCTTCATGCTGATCGGTTTTACCGTGCAGCAGTTACGTATCCTGTCGCGGCTGGAGTTCAAAACCACCGGGGATAAGAAGTAAATTTCGTGCCGTGAACGGCTGCCTGAGACATGACCGGAAATCAATAAACAGGCTTGCCTAATGCCGGGGCGCTATTTATAGTGTTACCTGTTTTAACGCAAAGGGAGTATTTGGCATGGATGCTCAGAATAATCCGGTGGCGAGCGACAAAAGCGCCGCGTTTTGGCGCCTGATCCTGTTGGTATTGTGTGCCGTAGGCTTTTGCCTTGTTATCGGTGTCCTGGCCCTGCAGGTAACGGAATACCTGTTCTATAAGGCGCCGCCTGATGTCTGGCCGCAACCCGGCGTCGGCGGCATGGTCAGCACGCCGGTTGCACTGAGCGCGCCGGCGGCACTGGCCGCACCACTGTCTCCCGTGACGACCACAACTTCTTCTGCCGTGCCAGCGGCCGTTTCGGCGCCGGCATCTCCAACCGGGCAAACGTCCACGCCTGTGGCCGCTTCCACTGGTGCGCGCCGCCGCCGCTAAGTCTTGAACTCCGCGTCGGCTTATACGCCCGAGAAGGAGCCGAACCCGCCGTCAATCGCAATGCTGCTGCCGGTGGTGAACGAGGCTGAGGGCGAGCACAAGTAGGCGATGGCGCCGACCAGTTCCTCCGGTCGGCCATAGCGCTTCATGGGCGTCTTGCCGAGGATATCGCTGCCCCGGGTGGCGGTCAGCGTCCCGGGCGTCTTGTTGATCAGGTCCGCGTTCTGCAGGGTGGGGAAGAACCCGGGCCGGATTTCATTGACCCGGATTTTTGGGGAATGGTTGAGCGCCATGTCGGCGGCCAGCCACTTGGTAAAGTTGCTGATCCCCGCCTTGGCGGCCGAATAGGCCACGATCCGGCTTAAGGGAATATCCGCATTCATGGAGGACGTGTTAATGATCACGCCTTCGCCCTGCTGGATCATGACCTTGCCGAAAATCATGGAGGGAATCACCGTGCCCATGATGTTCAGATCGAAGGTGAAACGGATGCCTTCCAAGGAGAGGTCGGAGAAGAAGAACTTTTCTTCCGGTTTGGTGGTGGCCTTGGGATGATTGCCGCCGGCGCCGTTGATCAGGATATCCACCCGGCTGAATTTGGCGAGCACGGCGTCCTTGGCCTTGGTTACGCTTTCCGGCTTGAGCACGTCAATTTCCACGGCGACGGCCTCGCCGCCGGCAGCCTTGATTTCATCGGCGGTCTTCTGGGCTTCGTTCAGGCGCAGATCGAGGGAGGCCACCTTCACGCCCATCTCCGCGAGGCCCCGCGCGACGGCGCCGAACAGGATGCCGCCCGCGCCGGTGATGGCCGCCGTTTTGCCTTCCAGGGAAAATAATTGACTCAGTTTGTCGTTGGTGGATTTCTTCATGGAGTGTCCCTTTAGTTGGTTGTCTGCGGCATAAAAAACATTGATCAGGCTGGTGTAGTCGCGGTTCGCTGGAACCGCTATGGATTGTCCGCTTTCCCGTGCAACATCACGGCGTGAATTTATATTGATTCCAGCTGGGCAAACAAGCATATTCTTTCAAAAGAAATTGTCCTTTCGATTTTATGAAAGCCTTGATTCAGCGTGTGCAACGGGGGAGTGTCAGCGTGGAGGGCCGGACGATCGGGGCCATCGGCCGCGGCTACGTGGTGTTCCTGGGTGTAAAACAGGGTGACTTGGCGGCCGACGCGAATTACTTGGCCGAGAAAACGGCGGCCTTGCGTATTTTTCCGGATGAACAACTCCGCATGAACCGTTCGATTATGGAAATCGGCGGGGCGATCCTCGTGATTTCCCAGTTCACGTTGCACGCCGATACCCGCAAAGGCAATCGCCCCAGCTTTATCCTGGCGGCGCCCGCAGAGCAGGCTAAAGCGCTTTATGAGGAATATGTGGCCGGCTTGCGCCGCATCCTGGGTGAAGAACGCGTGGTTACCGGCCAGTTCCAAGCCATGATGGCGGTGGAAATCATGAATGACGGCCCGGTCACGATTGAAATCAAGAGCCGCAGCGAGCCGTAGGACAGACCCGCCTGCGCCAGAGCGCTACGGAGGGCAGGCGACCGATGACGGCCTGCCCGCCGGCTTGTCCCGCCGTAGCGGTTGCGCGTAGGGGGAAGCCTTTTGGGCGAAGGCGGGACGACCGAATTATTCCGGCAGGTTGCTCAGGCTGTCGTCCGGCAGGGTCAGGTTGTCAATCAGCCGGGTTTTGCCGATATATACGGCCAAGGCCACAAGAACCGGAGTATTGAGCTGTGGAACCGGCTGAAGCATATCAAGATCAACAACCGCAATGTAATCCACCCGCGCCGAGGGAATCTGTTCGATGCCGGCCTGCATTGCGGCGATGATCCGGCGGGCGTCGCGTTCGCCTTCCCGGTAAAGTCGCCGCGCTGTTTTCAGCGCTTGCTGAAGGCCAAGCGCCTCCCGGCGTTCGGCCGGCGAGAGATACGTATTGCGCGAACTCATGGCCAGGCCATCGGCTTCGCGAATAATGGGCGCCAGCACGATGGTTATGGAAAAATTCAGGTCGCGGGCCATCTGCTGGATCAGCCGCGCCTGCTGGGCGTCCTTCTGGCCGAATACGACTACGTCCGGCAGCGTCAGGTTGAACAGTTTGGCTACCACCGTCAGGACGCCGCGGAAATGGCCGGGCCGCGATGCGCCGCAAAGCCCCTTGGAAAGAGCGTTTTCTTCCACATAGACGGAATAGCCGGCTGGATACATGGCTTCCGGTGTGGGCGTGAAAACAATGTCCACACCGGCGGCTTCGCACAGCGTACGGTCGCGTTCGAAATTACGGGGATACCGGCTGAAATCCTCATTTGGCCCGAACTGGGTGGGATTGACAAAGATACTCAAGACCACCACGTCGGCCTGTTGGCGGGCCAGCTTGACCAGTGATAAGTGCCCCTCGTGGAGAAACCCCATTGTCGGCACCAGGCCGATGCGTTTGCCCGCTCGCTTCAACGCGAGTACTGTTTTCTGCATGTCTTCAGCGGATGTGATGATTTTCATGGCGGCATGCTCCTTGGTTATACACCTTGGAAATATATCGGATGGAACCCGCTCAGGCCATCAGAATTCTGTAGTCAGGATCGGTTTCGCCTTCCAGTGCCCGGCTTTCTTGAAAATCCGCCAGGTGGCAATCCGGCGAGGATGTACCGTGCCCAGGTTGATGTGTTTGCCCAGCCAGGTTAATTTTGCCCGTACCGGCTGCCCCGTGCTTTCCTGAACGCGCACAATCCAGTCCTGTCCGTTATGCGCCGGTTTTAGCGCTAGTAGATGCAATGTTGAAGGCATCAGTTCTGCCAGGGAGCCCTGGCGCGGCCAAGAGGCATTTTTAGGAGGCACAGGAACGGTAAGTACGGCCTGTTCCAGTTCTCCGGCCAGGTGCGGTAATTGCGCGTCGCCGGGCGAGAGAACGAAACGGAATTTCAATTCCCCGTTATCCACGGTGGGGTGCCACAGTTCTTCCCTGGATCCCATGGTTCGGTTGTCGGCATAACGGCTGGCACGGGCAATTGTGGCCTGCAGAGCGCTGTCCTTGTTGTTGAACGCATAAAGCGCGTCACTGGCAAAACCGAAACTTGTGTTTGTTCCTTTCACGCTTACCCAGCGTCCGCCCGGCACTTCGCCACAGGGTGCGCGCCGGATCACGCCGCCCGGCACCTCGAATTCCGCCTTGTCCCCCACCGCAGGCATGACCAGTTTCAATCGCGCCGAGCGTTCATTCCATAAAACGCGGGCCTGAATATCGACAGCGGGCCGGCTACGATAAACTGAAATCATCAAATCAATATGGGAGTGTCCGCCGGTCATGCGGACCCAGAGTGTGGCCCGTTCCGGTCCGCATTCGATTGTCCGGACATCGGCAATTTTCCAATTATAGCGGATTTCCTGCAAATCCAGCGAATCCGGTTCGTCGTTGTCGCCGCCCCAAGAGCCCCAGGGATCATTCACGGTAATTGCGCCAAGGACGGATTTGCCGAACACCGGTTTGCCCTTTAAGAAAACTTGAATGCCGGCGCTGCCTTTGACGGCATTCACGCGATATATTCCGTTGTCAATGATACCGGTGCGTGTTTTAACGGGATTTGACACGGTGGGTATTGTTGCGCCTTCCTTCCAGGCCAGGGTGAAAACACTCCAGCCCAATGGCGGCAGAGTCACACGGGCCACTACCCGCTTTCTCCATGCCAGATTTGGAAAAGAGGCGTGCTCGGTGGACACAGCCTGAAAGGGCAGAGGTTTTTTGTCCGGCCCGCACAACTCTATCGGCAGTTTGTTGGCTTTATCGATGTAGGCCATGATCGGCCGGTAATCGAGACAGGCTTCCAGTTCCAACGGTCCCTTGTATTCATAGGATTGTGGATTCCAAACCAGGAATGACACGGCCGACGGATGATCTGCGGCTGGTCGGGGAACACTGGTATCGATATGATCCGCCAAGGTGTTTAGCGCGGTCAGTTCCGTCTGCCGGCATTCATGGACAGCCTTGCCCAGCCAGGCCAGCTGATCGTCGTAGGCCCGCTCGATGCTTGATCCGGGCAATATATCGTGAAACGAATTGAAAAGCAGGGCGTCCCATGCGGGACCAAGATCAGCCGGCTTTTTGGCAAGGGCCGCGCCGATTGCCGTATCCGTGCGTTCGGCGCGGTTTAGCATGGCTTCGGTTGTTCGGAAAGCAAACTTTAGTTTCGCCGCCGACGCATAACAGCCGCGTAAGCAGAAGTTAAGTTCACCTTTATAAACCGGCAGAATATGTTCGCCTTTACGTGCCACTTCGTCATAGAGGGTTTGAAACAGGCGGTGCAGTCCGGAATGAACGACATTGACTTGCGGGTGTTTCCCGGCCCATTTGCGGATTTCCTCGACCAGTCGGCGTGTAGGTCCGCCACCGTGGTTGCCAAGGCCGTAATAAACGCCGACATTGTCAATATCGCTTTTTGACGCCGCTTCCAGAACCTCATCTAAACGTATGCCAATATCTTCATATCTTTCACTGCCGTAATATCCAACCAAGGGACGATACCCCATTACTTTTGAACCGCCCGAGCCGATCCACCAGAAGGCGGGTTTGGCGATAGGCAACTGAGCGCGGGTAGGACGCGAAAAGGCGAATCCCTTTATACCGGCCGATACCAGAATCTCCGGCAAACCGGCGCTGTGGCCAAAGGCGTCCGCCGCCCAGGCCACGGTGACGTCCTTGTTAAACCGCGCGCGAAAATACTGTTTGGCCCGGAGAAAATGGCGCGCCATGGTCTCGGTTCCGGTCAAGTTCATGTCGGGCTGGACATAGGTTCCACCGACAATGTCCCAGCGCCCTTCCGCCACGTACTTTTTTATTCGCGAAAAAGTCTTCGGATCATATTTTTCAATATGCTGGTACACGACCGCTTCGCCACGAATACAGGTTAGATCCTTGATCTCATCCATCAGGTCGAGAATCGTGCGGGAGGTGATAATGCCTTCATTCAAACCTTCCCGCCAATCCCACAGCCAGACCGGGTCCAAGTGCGCGTTGGCGATTAAATGGAATGTTTTTTTCATATGGTTCAATCCTTTTAAATTGTTCCAAACAGGCTTTCCTGCCGCAGATGAATAGGCTGGGTTAAACAATCAGGCGGTTTTCCAGGCGGTAAAATTTTTCAAGAATTGCAAGCCCAGGCGGCCTGATTTTTCGGGGTGAAACTGGGTGGCCGCCAGGTTGTCACGGGTGACAACCGAAGCAAAGCGGATATCGGCATATTCGGTTTCGCCCAGCACACAGGCGCGGTCGGCCGGCGCCGGGTAATAACTGTGCACAAAATAAAACTCGCTGCCGCTCTCGATCCCCGCAAACAGGGGATGCGGCTTGACGAAGGCCACGCTGTTCCAGCCGATCTGGGGCACTTTATCGGCCGGGTTTGCCGGGTGAAAGCGTTTGACCGTGCCGGCCATAATCCCCAGGCCCTGCACGCCGCCGTCTTCTTCGGAAGCCTCGAAAATAATCTGGGTGCCCAGGCAGATGCCGAGAAACGGCGTACCGCGCTGAACGACTTGCCGCAGGGCGTCGGCCAGACCCAGGGCACGGATGTTCTGCATGGCGGCGCCCGCCGAGCCTACTCCGGGGAATATCACGCGCTCGGCCGCGAGAATCCGCGCCGGGTCCCGCGTGATTTCCGCGCATGTGCCCAGGTAGTCCAGGGCCAGCTTGACACTGGTCAAATTACCCGCGTTATAATCCACAATCGCGATCATATGTTGTCTGCCTGGGTCAAACGTTGCACCAGCAAGTTTTCAAATGCGTCCAGATCTTTCCATTCGATGGCGCATCGGATGGATCTGGCCCTGGGGTCCGGGATCGTGAAGCCATCGTCGGTAACCCTGATCCCCAGGTTTTCCATGACCAGCAGGTCCTCGGCAAATGCCAGATATATGGCCACGGTATCAAATAGAATGGAACTCTGTTCATCCGGTTTGCCCTTAAGCCAGATGCGGTAGTTTTCAATCACGGCCTGAGTTAAGGGGTCGGAAGAAGAACAGACGCGCCGGTAGGGCCGGCCTTTCAGGCGGATTTGGCCGCAGGTGTCAAGCGGCGTTATGACCATTTCCCGCCAGGGAGCGCTAAAGACCTTTTGGCACGCTTTAATATCGGATACAACATTCCATTCGGCAATAACCTTGCCGTCTTCGCGATGACTGCGGCGAATGGAACCGAACATGCCGACAAATTTGCATTTGGAGGCAATCCGATGCTCCCGGCGGAGCGCTTCCGCGATATTGGGAACGGGCCCGATACAAATGAGCGTGACCGGTTCAGATGAACGCATAATTGTGTCAATGATGGCCTTGACGCCGTCATCATGAACGGTTCCCGGGTAATTTTTTAAATCATAATCAGCAACCCAAGGTCCCTGAGGTTCCGCGTCAGGCCGGATTTCCTGGTGGATGCCGATACCCACGGGAATGTCGGTGCGTTGGGCAACCTCCAGCATTTTGGCAATAATCCGTGCCCGATACGAAGTATTTCCCTGGTCGCTGACAACCAGCCTGACATCCAGTTCGGGCGATTTCAGCATCATGGCTAAAGCCCATGTGTCATCAATATCGTCGCCGATATCCGTATCGAGAATAACGGGAATTCCCGGGAGACGTTTTTCACTTTTATCGGAAGCCATAAATCCCAATTTCTTTCTGACTGAATGGATGCCTGGATAAATTTGATGGCCGTTACTATAGCATATTGATAATAATACCGGCAATGAACAAACCGGTTGCCGTATTATCCGCGCAAATACTTCGTCGCGTTCTGGAATATCTGCAAGCCCAAGCCATTCTGCGGGAGTTTGCCGTGCAGGCGCTGGGTCTGCCACTGGGGATGATTTTCGGGGAAGAGATAAGCCTCGGGGTGGGGCATGAGTCCGAAAATCCGGCCGGTAGGGTCGCAAAGTCCCGCGATGGCGTTGAGCGACCCATTGGGATTATCCGGGAAGCGCATCGTGGGCAGGCCGGTTTTGCCGTCCACATACCGGCAGGCGACGCAATGGGTACGTTCCAGCGTGTCCAGCAAATCGCGGTCGGTGGTGAAAATTTTGCCCTCGCCATGTCGAATGGGTAACGGCATTCGATCCAGGCCCCGGGTGAACACGCAGGGCGACGCTGCCTCGAAGCGCAAGTTTACCCAGAAATTCTGGAAGGTGCCGCCATCGTTCTGCATGAGCGCGATCTTCTGGTTGAAATAATCGTGGTCCAGGCCGGGCAACAGGCCCAGCTTGACCATTACCTGGAACCCGTTGCACACCCCCAGGATCAGATTGCCGGCCTCGATGAATGGCTGGAGTTCGTCCCGCAGGCGATGCCGTATGCGCAACGCCAGCACGTGGCCGGAGCCCATGTGGTCGCCAAACGAAAATCCGCCGATGAACATCAAGGCCTTGAACGACCGCAACCGGGCGGGCTCGGCCAGCAGGTCGTGCAAATGGATGAGCTGCGCATCGGCGCCCGCCATTTCCCAGGCGACCTTAGACTCGGCTTCGCAATTAACACCGTAGCCGGTAATGATGAGCACGGGTGGTTTAGATGCCATAAAGCGTGCCTTTAAATGCTTTGCGCAAGGATGCCGTCTTGGCCGTTATCAACGTCTGAGCGCGCAATCCTTTAACCCGTAAAATCTTGTCTTTCGTCACCCGGCCGACACAGGCGCAAGGCAATCCTTGGAAGAGCGCTTCCAGTGCCCGGACATGCTCGGACGTAATCGTGATGACAAACCGGCTGTTGGATTCGGCAAACAGCAACTCGTCATCGGTCAGCCCACTCTCGGCAGGCACCTTGCCAAGTTCCACTTCAATACCCACGTCCCCGCCCATGGCGCTCAAAGCGAATGCCACGGCCAGCCCGCCGCGGGTGGGCGTATGCGCGGAACGCAACAGTCCCTGGTCCGTGGCTTTGTTCATTGCCCGATAGAGTTGCAATGCCTGTGGAATGTCCAAGCTTGGCACGGCGCCGCCCACATGGGTGGGCGTATTCTGCCGTTGGGCCAGCCACCGGAAAAAGGCCGAAGCCCCCAGTTCCCGGCGGGTCAGGCCGATCACGTAAATCAAGTCGCCGGCGACCTTCATGTCCATCGTAACGGCCTTATGCACATCGTCCATCCTGGCGATGGTGGAGAATAAGACCGTCGGCGGAATGGAAATCTTGCGGCCGCCGCGGGTGGAATCGTTCTTGACGCTGTCCTTGCCGGAAATGCAGGGTACGCCGAGAGCGGTAGTGACATCATAAAGCGCTTTGTTGGCCCGCACCAGTTGCGCCAGCTTGTAGCGGCCGTCCGGCGTTTTCTCGGACTCCACCGGATCGGGCCAGCAAAAATTATCGAGCCCGGCGATCTGGCCCAGGCGGCCACCGGCGCTGATCACCCGCCGGACGCCTTCGTCAATGACCGATGCCATCATGGCATAAGTATCGAGGTCGGAATAAAACGGATTGATGCCTTCGGCCAGGATAATGCCTTCGGGGTGGTCGTATTCCACGCGCATAATCGTGGCATCGCTGGGCATATCGCTGTAAACACCGGCATAGGGTTTGACCACGCTTAAGCCTTTGACTTCGCCATCATACTGGCGGCTCTTGAATTCCTTGGAGCAGAGATTTAGATCGGCCAGCAGTTCGGTCAGCACGGAGTCGCATTTGCCGGCGCGCAGGGGTAGGGGCGCGGGCACTTGCGGCGGCGTCCACCGGGCTTCCAGCGTCATGACCGGGCAACCGTCATAGAGAAAATCCATATCCAAACGTCCCACCACGCGTTCCTTGTAGCGGACCACCAGGACGCCGGAATCGGTGAACGTGCCCAGGACCGTGGCCTCCACGTCCCGCCGCCGGGCCAGGTCGAGCAAAGCCTGAACCTGCTCGGGCGCCACGGCCAAGGTCATGCGTTCCTGGGCCTCGGAAAGAAAAATCTCCCACGGCTGTAATCCCTGGTATTTCAAGGGTGCCAGGCCTAAGTCCAAGTCGGCCCCGCCGCTCATCCGGCCCATTTCACCAGCTGAGCAACTCAAGCCTCCGGCGCCGTTGTCGGTAATGGCCCGATACAATCCCAAGTCGCGTGCTTCCATCAAAAATTCGTACATCTTGCGCTGGGTAATCGGGTCGCCGATTTGAACGGCTTGCACGGGTGACTCGACGCGCAATTCTTCCGAAGAAAAAGTGGCGCCGTGAATGCCGTCCTTGCCGATGCGGCCGCCCAGCATCAGCATGACATCACCGGGCTTTACTTCCTTGCGTTCCGAGGGACGTCCCTGGAGCTTTACCGGCAGATAACCCACCGTGCCGCAAAACACCAGCGGCTTGCCGATATAGCGGTCGTCGAAAATTTCCCAGCCCCGTGTCCAGGGAATGCCGCTCTGGTTGCCGCCCTCGATCACGCCCTGATGCACGCCATCGCGGATGCGGCGCGGATGCATGAGTCCCGCCGGCAGATTCCCCGCATAGAAGGGTGAGCCCAGGCAATACCCCCAGACATTACAGAGCAGGTTGGCACCCATGCCAGTGCCCATCGGGTCGCGATTGACGCCGACAATGCCCGTCATCGCTCCGCCGTAGGGGTCCAGGGCGGAGGGGCTGTTATGCGTTTCCACCTTGTAAACCAGGTTCAGGCGCTCGTTGAATCGGATGATCCCGGCATTGTCCGTAAAGACCGAAACCAGCCAGTCCAGCGACTTGGCGATTTTCTCCGTTGAAGCCTTGATGTAAGTTTTAAACAGCGATGTGATCGCTTCCGCGTGGCCCTGCTCGTCCACATAATTAATCTTTGCCGAAAAAACCTTGTGGCTGCAATGTTCCGACCAGGTTTGCGCGACGCATTCCACTTCCACGTCCGTCGGTTGTTCCGGCAGGCCCAAGGCCTGCCGTGCGGTGCGCACCGCCGGGCGTTTGAAATAATCCCGGATGGCGCGCATCTCGTCCAGACTTAACGACAAAATGTGTTCGCGGCTGATACGCAGGAGGTCCTCATCCGCCCCGCCGAGATCGTAGGTCTTGACCGTGGGCTCGGCCTGCTCGTGAATGGCCGGGACGCTCTCGTCGGTCGGTTCATTTTTCCACTCGTCCGGCGAAAAAATCCGGATCGTTTGAATCAGTAGATTGGCCAGCAGATCCTGGGCCAGATGCTCGATTTGTGCGCGGGTCAAGCCAACGCCGCGCACAAAATATTGAATGGCCGTATAGACGGCTTCATCCTCGGCCAAGGGACGGGCCAGTACGTCCTGCAAGGCGAAGCGCGCCGTGCGGCCGACGTTATCAGTCACGCCCGGCTTGAAACCTACCTCGATAAGCCAGTCGAACGGTGGCGGGCGCAGCCGGCCAATGGCGGCGATTTCAATCACGGGATCGGTGAAAGCCTCGCACACGGCCTCGAGTTGGGCGCGGCTGAGCCGGGCATCAAGCTGGTAGATCGTGCGGGTCTGGATGGATTTAAGCGGTAACCGCAAGGCGCTTGCCGCGCGCGCGGCCGCGCCGCGACCACGGGCATCAAGTATGCCGCGTTTCAAACCGATTTCGATGCGATAGGCCATGAGGCAATGGTCGATGGTAAATGGCCCGCCTGCAGCGCTATGCGCAGCATTGCGGGCAGGTTAATGACTCGAAGAGGTGTAGCCTATCCGGATTACATAAAAAGGGAAGCAAAAAGCGCGCGCTGCGGGGTTCCGCTCTTGCCGCTTGCTTTGCCAGACCATTTCCGGCAACATAAGTTTGGTTTGCAAGGAAAGGGCTTCGGATGTTCGATGATGTAAAAGAGAAAATTGCGCCCATGGTGGCCCGCCTCGCGGAAATGCGGGGTTATCTTTGACGTCGCCACCCGTGAAACCGCGTTGGCCGCACTCGAAACGAAGATGGCCGCACCCGATTTCTGGAACGACCAGAATGCCGCCAAGGCGGTGATTGACCAGGCCAATGCCCAGCGCGCCGTGCTGAATCCGTTCAAGGTTGTTTCCGGCCGGCTGGAAGATGTTCGCATTCTGGTGGAACTGGCCGAGGCGGAAGCCGATGCCGCGCATCGCGCGGAAGCGCTCGGCGAGATCACCCGGGAAATGGATCTGTTCGAGGCGGCCTTCCGCAAACTGGAAATCGAAGCCCTGTTTAACGGCAAGCTGGACCGGCATAATGCCTACATCAACCTGCACGCGGGTGCGGGCGGCACGGAGGCCTGCGACTGGGCCGGTATGCTCATGCGCATGTACCGGCGCTATTGCGAGCAGCATGGATTCCAGGTGACTGTGCTGGATATGCTCGCTGGCGAGGAGGCCGGTGTTAAAAGTGCGACGCTGCTGGTCGAGGGCGAGTATGCCTACGGTTATCTCTCGGCCGAACGCGGCGTGCACCGGCTGGTGCGCATCAGTCCATTCGATTCCAATAAGCGGCGGCACACTTCCTTTGCCTCGCTGGATGTCGTGGCCGAACTGGACGACGATGCGGAAGTGGAAATTACGGAGGCCGATTTGCGGGTGGATACGTATCGCGCCGGTGGCGCCGGCGGTCAGCATGTCAACAAGACCGATTCGGCCATTCGCCTGACGCATCTGGCGACGGGGATCGTTGTCTCCTGCCAGTCGGAGCGTTCGCAACATGCCAACCGGCAGAAAGCCATGAAGCTCCTGCGCTCGCGGGTTTACGAACTCATGCAGGACCAGAAGCGGCAGGAGATGGAAAAATTTTACGGCGAGAAAGGCGAGATCGCCTGGGGCCGCCAGATTCGCTCTTATGTGCTCCAGCCTTATACCATGGCCAAGGACCACCGCACGGACGTCGAAGTCGGCAACGTCATGGGCGTGCTCGAAGGCGATCTGGACAAATTTATTGAAGCCTATTTGAAATTTAAGCGCACTGAGGCTGTCAAAGCGTAAGACGAAAGGAGCAAACGCTCAACGTCCAACGCCCAACGTCGAATATAAGAAAATAGAAGGCACAGGAAGGGCGTAGGGTAAGCTGCAGAAACGGCCTGTAGTTCGTTGACCATTAAACATTGACCATTTCCGCCGAAGGCGGATCCGCCTATAGCGGAAACCATCACCCATTGACGAAAATGAGCATTCGAAGCATGACTGGGCAGGGAAGGGCCGAATTGGCCTCAGGCGGCGTCAAGATTACCGTCGAACTACGCGCGGTCAACCACCGCCAGTTTGAAGCGCGCCTGGATATTCCGCCGGTGCTGACGGTGATTGAGAACGATGTGTGCGCACGCCTGCATGCGCGGATTGCCCGCGGGTATGTGACCTGCCGGGTGCAACTGGATGTGTCCGCCGCAATACGACGGGAGGCTGTGTGTGTGGATTATGATTTGGCCGCCGCCCTCGTGGGGCGCTTGCGCCAGACGGGTCGGAAGCTGGGTTTAAAGGATGATTTAACCGTCAGTGCCCTCCTCAAAATGCCCGGCCTCGTGACCAGCGCCGACGTGTCGGCGAAGCAGGCTAAGTTAGGTCCGCCGACCATCAAGTGTCTGGACCAGGCGTTGAAAGCTTTTCTGGCGATGCGCGCCGTTGAGGGGCGGGAACTGGGGCGGGATATCCAGGCACGTCTGGGGGTCTTTGGCGGCATCGTGGATAAGATTGCCGGCCGCGCGCCGGAGATTGCCGAAACCTACCGCCAGGCTCTGCTGGCGCGCCTGCAGAAGGCGGGGGTACCATTAGGCCAGGGCGATGACCGGCTGATCCGGGAGGTTGCACTTTTCGCGGATCGTTCGGACATTACCGAGGAAGTGACCCGCCTGCGCAGTCATCTCAAGCAGGCCCACGGGCAGTTGGCATCGGCCACACCGGTGGCAGCGGCCACACCGGTGGGACGGACTCTGGATTTTTTGTTGCAGGAAATGTTCCGGGAAATCAATACGATCGGTTCCAAGGCCAACGATGCGGCCACAAGCGGTATGGTGGTAAAAGCCAAGGCCGAGCTTGAGCGTATCCGCGAACAGGTCCAAAACGTGGAATGAATGCACCCGTCCAGCGTCCGTTATTGCTGGTTGTTTCCGCGCCCTCGGGCGCGGGGAAGACGACGCTATGCGCGCGGTTGCTGGAGGCGTTTCCGGCCATGGTCCGTTCCGTTTCCTGCACCACGCGCGCGCCGCGGCCGGGCGAAGTGAACGGCCGGGATTATGTTTTTTTGGATGCCGTGGAATTCCGGCGGCGGATTACAGCCGGCGCTTTCTTGGAGCATGCCCAGGTGCATGGTGCCTGGTACGGTACGCCCCGCGAGCCGGTCGAGCAAGCCCTGCGGGCGGGACGCGACGTGCTGTTGATTGTTGATGTGCAGGGTGCCGAGCGTATCCGGCAGTTGCTGGCGCCCTCATCCGGCGGTGACTTACGGCGCGCGTTCGTGGATGTTTTCATTATGCCGCCGGACAGCGCAACGTTGCGCCGGCGACTGGTGGCGCGGGGCCATGATGACGCGGCCGCGATCGAGCGGCGTCTGAAAAATGCCGGGGGTGAAATGGCGGGCGCTTCGCGCTATCAGTATCGGATTGTCAACGATTGCCTGGAGGACGCCGTGGCGCGCCTGCGGGCCATTGTGCTGGAAGAGAAGCAAGCATCCAACGCTCAACGCCGAACGCCCAACGTCCAATGAAAGACGGATAGGACAGATCGGACAGATGGTAAACGGAGGTGCATGATGGCTGATAACAAACATATTGTTCTGGGAGTGACCGGGTCAATTGCCGCCTACAAGGCTGCCGAGCTGGTGCGCCTGATGATTAAAAAAAACTGGGAGGTGTCGGTCGTCATGACCCAGGCGGCCACCCGGTTTGTCGGGGAACTGACCTTCCGTACCCTGACCCGTCGCCCCGTGGTTCTTGACATGTTTCAGGAGACGGAAACCTGGCGGCCGACGCATATCTCGCTAGCCGACTGGGCCGATGTGCTTGTGATCGCGCCTTGCACGGCCAACGTGATGGCCAAGTTGGCGCACGGCCTGGCGGATGATGCTTTGAGTGCGACGTCGTTGGCCTGTCCGGCGCCGCTGGTGGTGGCGCCGGCCATGAACGAAAAAATGTGGGATCATCCCGCCACGCGCGAGAATCTCCGCCTGTTGAAGTCGCGCGGCGCCGTGGTCGTGGATGTGGAGCAGGGCAAACTGGCCTGTGGCTGCGAAGGCCGGGGCCGCCTGGCGGCGTTGGATGTGATTATTGCGGCAGTAGCGCAGTGTTTGAAATCATAGAACCATCCATTGATTGCGGGTTTTTCATGCCAGAGGCAGATCCGCCTATAGGCGGACAATCAGAAATCAAAAATCCGAAATCAGAAATAATTGGCCATGCGTATCCTGATCACAGCCGGACCGACCCGTGAGGCGATTGACCCGGTGCGTTTTCTAAGCAACCGGTCCAGCGGCAAAATGGGGTATGCCCTGGCGCGCGTGGCCGTGCGGCGGGAGCATGTCGTCACGTTAATTTCCGGCCCGGTAGCGCTGCGGCCGCCGGCGAAAGTGTCCTTCGTGGCGGTCATAACCGCGGACGAAATGCTGGCGGCCGTCAAACGCCATCTATCCCGATGCGATGCACTCATCATGGCCGCCGCCGTGGCCGACTGGCGGCCATGCCGGGTCAGGGCGCAAAAAATAAAGAAAACAACGGGCCCCCACGTGTTGCGCCTGGAATCGACGCCGGACATCCTAAAAACCGTGCGGAGCAAAAAGGGGCGGCGCGTATTTATCGGATTCGCGGCGGAAACGGAACGGATGCTGTCAGGAGCTCGGCGCAAATTGGCTGAAAAAGGGCTGGATCTGATCGTGGCCAACGACGTGAGCCGCTCGGATGCCGGGTTCGAAGTGGATACAAACCAAGTGGCGTTGATGGAGGCTTCCGGCGAAGTGCGCGTCTTGCCCCTCATGACCAAGATAAAGGTGGCGGCGCGAATTCTGGACTGGCTGGAGGCACGGGCGGGGTAACGCCCGGTATTAACTGCTCAGTAGTCAGAATACAGAATTCAGAACGTCATACCACAGGCAGATCCGTCTCCCGCCGTCGCTCAAGCTGGCAGAAAATGCCGTACTGGCTTTACTTGTTCTAATTCTGGCTGCTGACGCCTAAGTATTTAGCTCGGACTACCGTCCCAGGTGACGCTGATAACGTAGTCGATATCCCAGTCATAGCAAGACAGCAGGATATACCATACCCCCGTTGTCTTGTTATAGATGGCCAAATCCGCGTACCGATCGCCATCAAGGTCGCCGGTGACCGGCGTATAACCGGCTAATCCGAACCAGAGATAATAATACCTTGTCCAATTATAACGGGATGCCAGGATATACCAGTATCCGGAGGCTGTGTCATAGATCATTAGGTCGCCATAACGATCGCCGTCAAAGTCATCGCATAGGGGCGAGTATCCGGAACCACCCCAATTGTCGATTTCATAATACCTTGTCCAGCCATAACGGGACATCAGGATATACCAGTTTCCACTGGAGTTTTCATAGGCCATCGGATCGGCCCTGCGGTCGCCATCGAAATCGCCGCACGCGGATGTGGTATACCCGTTGCCCCATGGACCTATATAATACCAATCATAATTATTGCGGGACGACATAAAATACCAATACCCGCTTGACGTGTCATATATGTTCATATCGGAATACCGGTCGCCGTCGAAATCGCCCGGCTGAATAATATACTGACTGCCGACAGCGGTGGTGGTGAAACCGATATATCCCCAACTCGACATCAGCAAATGCCACGAACCGTCGTTGCGTAAGATCCCCGGATCGGCAAAGTAATCGCCATCGTAATCGGTCAGTACCGGCGCGCCCTCCGAGGTCACGGGTGCAGGTTCTGTGCCGCCCGTGCCAAATGCCTTGATACAGCAATTGAAATACTTGCCACTGTAATAGGCTTCCTGCCAGGAACTGCCATTCGAGCTATAGTAACTTTCGCCGGCGGAAGCTGTCGCCGCACTGCTGTAACCCGATATGGGATATTCTATCGGGATTGGATAATTGTAGCCTGGGGTCGTTAATTTGAGGACCACGGAAAAGCGTGTGGAATACGACACTGACGAATCCAGCACCACGGTGTAATAGCCGGCATAGGTGAGTGTGCCGGTCTTTGTGGAGCTCAGCGTGCCGCTGGTCGGACTTCCCGCAGTTACACCCGTATAGACGCGGACTTCGTAGCTGGCGCCGGCGGCGGGAGCGTAAAAACTGACCGCCTGAATTGTGCCGGATGCTTCAGAGAAAATATTGGCGCTCCAGGCTGTCGTGCTCCCCAAACCCAAGGCAGTGCAAAAACCAAGTGGGTCGTACTGATAGTAGGATGTATAATTTGCCGTGGATTCCGCGTTCAGAAACAGGCAATTGTCCTTGCCGATGCGGGCATCATAATACGAAATCCAGAAGTAGCCCGCATTGCCCCAGGAGGGGCCCCAGCTGTTCTTGATCAGAAAGGCGCCGTCGCCGGCCGGAGTCGAATTGAACTTAGTGCGGCTGAAATTATCGTCCCACCCGACAATGGTGATCGCATGATTGCCGGAACTGGCGCTGCTGCAATAATAAGCGTAATTTGCGCCATTGTAATAGGCGTCAGCGTAATAGAACGCGGAATAGAGGCCGCCATAAGTCATGATGGCCTGCTTGATCTTATCATTATCGGTGGCCGATGTCCGGTCGGGAATAAATTGCGCGCTCTGAATATGTTTTTGAACCGCTAATCCGCTGGGACTGCTGGATCCGTTGGAATATGGATCCGCGGTTTCAAGGACTGGCCCGGCCCAGCGGCCCAGGTAGGCCAACGACATGTAATAATTACCGCCGGCGCCATAGGCTTTATCGAGGCCATGTTTGTTGGCCAGGTTATTTTCCGAGAAATCCCAGGTTTCAGCGGTCAGGAGACAGGACTCCATCGAGCCAAATGTGGCAAACGCCCAGCAATTCCCATAATCCCCCTGATCCTTGACGGATGATACTTTGCTGTAATCGCGTAAATCATAAGTGGCGGGTAACGTCTGAAGCTTGCCCTGTTGTGCCGGCAAAGACACCGCGGGTTGGGGCAATTTGAATGGCGCCGGTATGTGGCCCAAACCATGGCCATCCGCCGTGCGGGTGGCTAAGGCCTTAGTCTGCTGTTGTGCCTGGTATTGCTGGAATTCCGGATTAAGCGGCGCCATTTCAAGGGCCCAGACAAGCGTGGCACTGTTTATTGCCATCGCAAACACCACGAATCCGACGGTTAATAAACTCTGTTTTTTCATGGCGCGGCCCTCCTTGTTGGATAAACTGTGAACGGTTCAATCTAGCATGCATATAACATAAAAGATTCTCCGGTGAAGTCAAGAAAAAAATGACATAAAAAATGCTTGTTTGCCTGTTAATTATCCGGGGCTTAAACCATAAATCCTTGTATAACTGCACGCGGTATGCAATACTTTTATTACGAGCTTTATGAATCATTATTCCATAGCCATTTGGATCGCGACGGGCTCGCTGGCCTTAGCACTGCCTGGATGGGCGTTTCGTGCGGATGATGCGCCGCGGCCCAGGAATGCCCCAGTCGCCGCCTCTGCGGCCGTGGCTGCCGCCGCGAAACCGGAGGTTGTCCGTGCGCCGACGTTCGATCAGGTGGCGGCGTTGAATGCCCTGCCGGACATTGCGGTCCAGTGGGATGCAAAAACGGGCGTGCCGGCCTCCCTGCGCGGTGCGGGGCTGGCGGAAAGGCAGATGGGTGGCAAGACTGCGGCGTTCAGCAGCCGGCCTGACTATGCCCAGGACGCGGTCGCGGTATTGGAGCGGTTTTCGGCGGCCTACCGGATAAATGATGCCGCGCATGAATTTGCCGTCTATCGCGTGGATACCGATACCAAAGGGTTTCACCACGTGCGCTTGCGCCAGACGGCCGGCGGTTTGCGCATTATCGGTGGCGAGTTGATTGTGCATTTCGATCGCAGTGGCCAGCCCTACCAGGTCAACGGGCGCTATATTCCGAACGCGTTTGTGGATCCGGCGCCGACCATTGACGCGGCCACGGCGGTGGGTGCGGCCCAGAGGGACTTGGTGGCAATGGATAAACCGGCCGGCACTGTTTGGGGAACCCCGGAAATCGTGATTTACGCACAGGGCGATACGCCGGCGCTGGCCTACGAAATGACACTGGCCTATGCCGACACCCAAGCGGGCGCAGGTTGTTGGCGATATTGGATTGACGCGCGCACTGGCGCCGTATTGAACCGCTATAATGACATTCGCGAGGCCGCTGATTCGATGCCCAGGAGCGATAAAGCCATCAGCGGAAATATTCTGGACGGGGAAGGGGGTGCGATAGCTTCCGTGACCGCATGGTTCAGCGGTGGCAGTTACTGGTTGTTGAATGCCGCCTGGGTAATTAATAACAGCGATAATACCGGTCGTTATCCCGACAGCGGATCGCTGGCCTTCCGCAACTCGAATTCCTGGGGCGCTTCGGATCCCACGGAGATATCGGCGGCCAATAATTTTAATCTGATCCAGAACTATTACCGTGCCGTGCACGGTCGCGTCGGTTACGATGCCAAAGGCACGAAGGCCAGCGTGAATGTGCATATGTGGGGTGGTACGGACAACGCATACTGGTCGCCGGGTTACCAGGCCTTTTTCTTTTATCCGGGCAATCTGTTTGCCGAGCTTGCCGTGCTCGATGTGTGTGCCCACGAGTTCACCCACGCGGTTACCGAGAATACGGCGAACCTGGTTTATCAGGGTGAACCCGGGGCTTTGAATGAATCGTTCTCGGATATTTTCGGCACGGTCGTGGAATTCGCCAGCCAGGACGATGGGCGTGCCAGTTATCCGGACCGCGTGGCGGGTAAGGCCGACTGGCTGATAGGCGAAGATTGCACCTATCCGGATGCGGTGGCTTTGCGTGACATGCGTAATCCCCAGCGTTACAGCGACCCGAGCAAATACCACGGAACATATTGGTATTACGGCAGCGGTGACAATGGCGGCGTGCATTACAACAGCGGCGTGCAGAACCACATGACTTACCTGCTCACGGAGGGCGGCAGCGGCAACAACGATGGCATCAGTTACACCGTCACGAGCATTGGCATTGAAAGCACGCGCCAGGTAGCTTACCGGGCCTTGACCGTGTATTGCACACCGAGCACCGATTACCGCGCGGCGCGGATTGCCTGGCTTTCTGCGGCCCAGGATCTTAACCCCGCTTGGACGGCAAGCGTGCAGGCCGCCTGGTCGGCGGTGGGGGTGGATGGCAGTACACCGCCCAAGCCGACATCGAACCTGCGCGCGCTGGGGCTTAACAACGATTACGATGGCGACCAGTGCGGCGATTTCACGCTGTATGATACCCGCAACGGCAATTGGTATGTCTGGTCGTCCCAGAACCAGAACTGGCTGGCCGACGGCGCGAATTTCGGATCCAGCGTTTATCTGCCGGTGCCGGGCGATTATAACGGCGGCGGAAAGTCGGATGCGCTCATCTATGGGCCGCACGGGGGCTTATTGAGCGTGTCCTACCGTGAGAATGGCATGGTTGAAGGTACGACCGGGTTTGGCGGCGACGCGTTTATTCCCGTGCCCGGCGATTATGATGGCGATGGCTGCACGGATTTTGCGCTCTATGATCCGAGCACCGCGGCGTGGTATATTTTGTCGGCGCGCGACCGCACACGGCTGGCCTGGGGCGATAATTTCGGCGCCCCGGGCTTTTTCCCCGTGCCGGGTGATTACGATGGCGATGGCCGATCGGACTTGGTCCTGTATTCGGAAACCACAGGCGATTGGCTCATCCTGTATGCCAAAAACGGAAGGGTTGAGCGCGGCAATTTTGGCGGCCCGCACCTGGTGCCCGTACCGGGTGATTACGATGGCGACGGCGTATCGGATTTCGCGCTCTATGACTACTGGGCTTATGTCTGGTATATCTATTCGCCCGTGGCGGGTTGGCTGAAGGACAGGTATCCCTGGGGCGGGGCTGCCTACATTCCGGTTTCCGGCGATTTCGATGGTGACGGGGTTTCTGACCTGATGGTGTATGACCGCAATCGTGCGGAGTGGTACATTCGTTATCATAGCGGCGTTACCCGGCACCTGACGGATTTTGGTGGCGTATACATGGTGCCGGTAGTTTATTGGTCGCTGTATGGGTATATGTGAGGCTTGCATGACCACAAGCGAATCCATCGAAGTCCTTCGGAAGCAATGGGGCAAAAAACTTTTTATCCTGGGGCATTATTACCAGCAGGATGAAGTGCTCCGGCATGCGGATGTAACCGGTGATTCGCTGGAATTATCGCGCCGTGCCGCCGCCGCAAGGGAAGCCGAGCGGATCGTTTTCTGCGGCGTGCATTTCATGGCGGAATCGGCAGATATCTTGCGCAGTCCGCACCAGGCGATTTACATGCCGGATATCCATGCCGGCTGTCCCATGGCCGACATGGCGCCCCTGCGCGAGGTTCAGCAGGTCTGGAAGGATATCCAGGCGGTGGCAACCGGCCTGCCTGCCCGCAGTGCTACCAGCGTTGCAGGCGGGTCTTCGCCGGAGCGCTCCGCACAGGCAGGTTGGATCCCGGTCGTCTATGTCAACAGTTCCGCCGCCGTCAAAGCTTTTTGTGGCGAACATGGCGGCAGTACCTGCACGTCGAGCAACGCGGCCAAGGTGTTTCAGTGGGTGTTGGGCCAGGGCAAGCGCATTCTGTTTATTCCCGATGAACACCTTGGTGCGAACACGGCGCACGAACTGGGACTGCCGGACGAGGCCGTGTCGGTTTACGATCCCGGGAAAAAATGGGGTGAGGTGGGTGTGGATGGCATTGCCCGCGCGCGGGTGCTGGTTTGGAAGGGATATTGCCACGTACATACCTTTGCAGTGGACGATATCACTTCGGCCCGCCGGCGGTATCCGGGCGCAAAAATCATTGTGCATCCGGAAACGCCGGCAGCTGCCACCCGCCTGGCGGATGCCCATGGTTCCACTTCCCAGATCATCAAGTACGTTGAATCGGCGCCGGTGGGCTCAACCGTGGTCATCGGCACGGAGTTTCACCTGGTGGATCGCCTGGCGCGCCAGCATCGCGGGCGGCTGACGATTGTGCCGCTCCGGCAATCGGTCTGCCGGAATATGATTTTGACGACGGAAGCCAAGCTCCTGGCCCTGCTGGAGCAGTGGCCGGAGGAGCAGATCGTGCGCGTACCCGAGCCTCTGCGCGTAAATGCCCGTAAAGCCCTGGCCAGAATGCTGGAAGTGAAATAAAACAAGAGGTCAGATTTTAGCGGTCAGAAGGCGGAAAACCAAGAAGCAGGAACAAAGAACTGCTTGCTGACCTCGGATTCCTGACCTCTTCTTACCATGTCTTCTCCATATGCATTGAAGGCGCCGTATGCGCCGGCGGGCGATCAGCCGCAGGCTATGGAGTCCCTCGTCCGCGGTTTGGCGGCGGGCGCGCGTTTCCAAACCCTGGAAGGCGTGACGGGCTCGGGCAAGACCTTCACGATTGCCAACGTGATTGCCCGGTGGGGCAAGCCCGCGCTGATCGTTTCGCACAACAAGACCCTGGCGGCCCAGCTCTTCCAGGAACTGAAGGCCTATTTCCCCGACAATGCCGTGGAGTATTTTGTCAGTTACTACGATTACTATCAGCCGGAAGCCTACATTCCGCAGACCGACACCTATATCGAGAAGGATGCTTCCATCAATGAGGATATTGAGCGCTTGCGGCTTTCGGCCACCAATTCGCTGATGAACCGCAGCGACGTGATCATCGTGGCCTCTGTCTCGTGCATTTACGGCCTGGGCTCACCCGAAGATTACCGCGAAATGCTGGTAACCATCAAACAAGGCGAACGCCTGGATCGCGACGGCCTTCTGCGCCGGCTCGTGGATATCCAGTACGCCCGCAACGATTACGAGCCGCAGCCGGGCACATTCCGCGTGCGCGGCGACACGCTGGATATTTTTCCGTCATATTCCACTGCCGGCGTGCGTGTGCAATTTTTCGGGGACGAGGTGGAAAGCCTGGAACGCATTGATACGCTGACCGGCGCCGGGCAGGGGGTGCTGACGACCCTGACTATTTCGCCGGCCAAGCATTTTGTGATGCCGGCCAATCGCATCGAAAGCGCCCTGCCACGTATTCGCGCGGAGATGGAAGAGCGCGTCGCCTGGTTCGAGGCCAACCAGAAGCTGTTGGAAGCCCAGCGCATTCAACAGCGCACGATGTACGACCTGGAAATGTTGCGCGAAATGGGCTACTGTTCCGGGGTTGAAAATTATTCCCGGCACCTCAGCGCTCGGCGCGCAGGTGAGCCGCCCGCCACGTTGCTGGATTATTTTCCCGGCGAGTTCCTGACCGTCCTGGACGAGTCCCACGTCACCCTGCCGCAATTGCGCGGGATGTATAACGGCGACCAGGCGCGCAAGAATGTGCTCATCGAGCATGGCTTCCGCCTGCCCTCGGCGCGCGATAATCGGCCATTGGCGTTCGACGAGTTTCTTGGCCGGACCGGCCAAATCATTTGCATGTCGGCCACGCCGGGCCCTTATGAGCGCGAGGTGTCGCCCTCGCCGGTGCCGCAAATCATCCGGCCCACGGGCCTCCTGGACCCGGTCGTCACGGTGCGTCCGTTGAAAGGCCAGATTGACGACCTGATCGAGGAAGTTCGCGCGCGGGCGGAGCGCCACGAGCGCGTGCTGGTGACGACCCTGACCAAGAAGACGGCCGAGGACCTGAGCGATTATCTCGGTGAGGCCGGTCTGCGGGTTACCTACCTGCATTCGGATATTGACGCCATTGAGCGGGTGGAAGTGCTGCGCAGCCTGCGCAAAGGCGAGGTGGACTGCCTGGTGGGAATTAATCTTTTGCGCGAGGGACTGGACCTGCCGGAGGTGTCGCTCGTGGCGATCCTGGACGCGGATAAGGAAGGCTTTTTGCGGTCGGAAACGGCGCTGATCCAGACGGCCGGCCGTGCGGCGCGGCATGTGGCCGGCCACGTGATTATGTATGCGGATCGGGTGACCGACTCCATGCGCCGCGCGCTGGCGGTTATGGAAGGCCGCCGCCGTCTGCAGGGGGCTTATAATAAAGAGCACAACATAACGCCGCGTAGTATTCAAAAAAGCATCCAGGAAAGCCTGGTGTACCGTCAGGAAGGCGAGGCCATCGAGCGCCGGGTTTTACACGCGGCGGATGAGGAGTTTGACATTCACGAGGCCATCCAGGATATCGAGCGGGAAATGCTGGAGGCCGCCGAGGCGCTGGAATTCGAGCGCGCGGCCATGTTGCGCGACCAGTTGTTTGAGCTTAAAAACGCGCTGAAACCCGCCTCCGGCCGCGCGCCGGACAAACGCACTCAGCGGAAGTCCCACTAAAAACGCATGCGAAACACAAAAAGAAGCTTAGAATCCGTTCCTGCAATCACCGCAGCCGGCGCATGATCTCGGTGGCCTTCTGCTCGTAGAGCGGTTGCCATTCCGGAGCCAACAAGCACTCCGTTACCTCGTACCCGCCCCGCTTGTAGGCGTCGGCCGGGGGCCCGTAGTGCATGTAGCCGTTGGAGAAGGGCACGACCAGGGTGTGTTTGTGCGGCGACGCCTTTTTGAGGTTCAAGCCTATTTCTACGAGGAGTTCCGCCGGAGACGTGATCAGCACGCAATCGCCAATCCGGATGCCCTGGACCTCCGCCGGGATGGTCGCCGCGCCGGACTCCGCATTGATCGCCTGATGCTTTTCCAATGTCGCGATGTTCTCCTGGATCACCGCCAGCCGCTCCATGGCGCGGATGTTCTGGAGATATTTTTCCACGAGCCGCCGGTTTAAAGCATCCATGGCGGTACGCGCGTCGCTCCCGATCTTCTCGGCTTGCAGATAGCGGTAGGAATAATCCGCCGGGCAATCCGCGCTGAGGGCATATTGGAGGTACAGCGGCAGGAACGCTTTGAAGTTCAGGCTGGTGGAGCGCAAGGACTCCAGCAACCCGGCCTGCTCCTGACGCAGTGCCGCTATGCGTTCCGGGATGTCGGTCCGGCGGGGCAACGCGATGGTTTCCGAAATGACACTCAGCTTGGCATTGCCCGTCCGGATATCGCGTAACGCCTTCAAGGTGCTCAGGCCCAGCATGGTGCCGAGCGGTGCGATGTCCCGGGGACGATTGAAGTCCTTGAACAGGATGTCGACAATGTTACCGCCCGCACCCTGCAGGAACAGGGCCATGGCTTTGTGGCCCAAGGTCTCTTCGATGAGCTTGGAAGCAACCCCCGGGAAATTTGCCGTAATCGCACCGCGTGCGTCGCCGAAAAGAGGATGACAGGCGAAGTTATAGACCACTGCCAGCGGTTGGCCGTCCAGTCGGTCAATGCGGATGATGCCGATCTCCGGGTCAATGGGACCGAGAGCGGCAACCTCCTCGTCCGGCGGACAGGGATGGCTGTGGCGAATGCTCCAGTCCTGGCCGTTCTTCAACCGGAGGGTCCGGTTGATCGTGATCCGGTCTTCATGCCCGGCCCCGGTGCCGATCCTGACTTCGGTCAGGTTGCGCACGGCCCGGCTGACGGCGTCGAAGGCCCGGTCAACCTGCTCGGCGTCGTCACACAACATCCGGCCCGGCGGGTGGGTGTGTGAGGCGTTGACCAGGACATTGCCGCCTGGGATGTTCAACTCCTTCTGAATCCGGCCGCGGAGCTTGGGCAGGAACTCCTCGCCGACATCGTACAGGATCCCCTGGCTGATCCGTCGTCCACCGATCGCGGTTGTGTCCGTGGCGATAATAGCCACGCGCGTCGTGCCGTCGTCCAGCACCAGGGCTTTGGCATATAACGGGTCATTAATCACGCTCCCTTTTGCACGGGTGGTGATATCGCTCTTGGCCACGCCGGCGCGCAGACCGCCGCCGGATGTCTCCGGCAACGACATCGTGTTGGATATGCCGGCTTTCGCATGCAGGCTTCTTTTCATGCCTTGTTCCTTTTTGAGGTTGGGCCTTAAACTCCGGGCCGGGCGAAAGTGGTAAGGGTTTCGCGCAGGCATACTGTCGGCGTTTTCAAAATCAGTGTATCACAAACAGCGTTCCGGCCGGCAGATACTCATAGGCGCCGATATCAACCTGCCCGTTAAACTGATCTATGCGACGGTTTCCTTCCAAGTCCAGCGCACCATCCATCCAAGTTCGATTTACCCCGGCATTGATACAGGGCGAAGACGATTGTAATCGGAAATCAGCAATTGCAATACTCACAAACCGCGGATCGTTGGTGATGGTATTGGTCCCGGAGGCAAAAACAGCAGTACTGTTGCTATAAATGTCCGGCGAGGTGCAGCAGTTGGTAAATGTGGCCCATGCATTCGCTGGATTCGTGCGCGCCATGTACCAATTAGAGTTAATTCCGCCGGCGCTATTGCCCCATATTATGGTATTTTCGACCTTAGGAAAACCATCGTAATTAGCGAAATTAACTCCGCCTCCATTACCGGAACAGTAGTTACTGGCGATCGTACAGTTTTGAATAATTGTAGGATTGCCCCCAGAAGCAGAGATTCCACCACCATCCGAACTAGTCGTAGCATTATTAGCAATCAAGCAGTTCCTGATCACGTTATTACCGGCTGCACGAATGGCACCACCTTGATATTTGGACGTATTGCCCATGAGAAAACTGTTATGGCATTCCGCATTATAAGACATTTTTATCCCGGCGCCGTAATCACCGCGATTGGATACAACCCAGCAATTGCTGACAACCGCCACCCCAACCCCGCCCGGCCCGGGCCCGGACGCTGAATTCATGAGAATGCCCCCTCCTTCGTATCCTACGTCCGGCGCAGTATTGCCGGAGATTGTGCAATTTACAATCCGCCAACTCCCATTGTTGACTAAAATTCCACCACCACAGTTCTTTAGTCCTATGATATTACGGCTAATTGTGCAATTCCACACACTCCCGCTTTTGGCACTATCCATCCCCATAAATATTCCGCCCCCACCAGCTTGATTATATGAAGGATCCGCGCTTATCGCATAGTTGCGCGTGATAATGCAGTTCGTCACGGTTCCATAATATAAAGAGATGGACCCGCCGCTGGACCCGGTGTTGCCCAAGCCGTTGGTGTTGGCTGAACCCCACCCGTTCGAGAGCGTAAAACCAGCCAGCGTGGCCCAGTAATTACTAAGCGTAAAATGCCGGTTGGTTGTCGTGGGATAGTTGCCGTCCAGGATCGTGTTGGTCGGGTCCAGGATTCCACCCGGTCCCCAACTCCGCACTGTGACGGCGTATTTGACGGGTATTTGATTCGTGAGGTAATATTTGGTGTTGTTAGTCACATACACCGTGTCGTTATCACGGGCGGCGGCAACGACTTCAATCAGGTTGGTGTGGGCCCAGCCCCAGTTGGTCCAGGGCGGGGTCGGCGACGGTTGCTGGCTCGACGTCACCACGTAATAATTCGTCGCCGCTGCCCATGGTGTTGCCAAGGTCATCGCCAGCCCCAACCAGATCAACATCCGTTGCAAGTATGGTGTTTTCACAGGGAGTTCTTTTCCGTTTTGGTTTTCGTAAAAGCTCAGGCAGGCATCGCCCTGATGCCACCTATGAAGCGTAGAATAGCTTGCCTTTTCCCGAACGCAAGCGAAAGAATAAAGCCGAAATACTGGCGTTTCTTTCGGCGGCGAGTTTCTGGGCATTGCTGATCAAGGCGAACTCTGCATTGAGAGTGAGTTTGGGCATGCGCGCAAAAAAACTTTCTACATATAATATGGTAGACGTACTACGTGTTACTTGGAACCCCGTCAAAAATATGTTTCATCTCGTTTCTTTCCCACGGGAAGACCACCCAGATGTCGGGTGCGACCTTGCGCGCATGAAAGTCGGGCGGATGCAGCGCGTTGTGCTTGTAAAACAGGGTGGCCGTGCACAGCGCCCGCGGGCGGCGACGTTGGAGATGTTGAATCACTTTTTGCAGCGTCTGGCCGGAATCGTGAATGTCGTCCACTAGGAGCACGTTTTTGCGCCCAATGGGATACCGGAAGGGTTCGAGCCGGATGCGCGCCAACTTGCGGGTTTTGACGTAGGCCTTGACACGAATCGGATAGATTTCAATGGAGCCGAAAAAGTCGGAAAGCAGGCGCGCGGGCACCATGCCGCCCTTGAGAATGGCGACAATGCAGTCCGGTCGGAACCGCGCGGCGCGGATGGCCCGGCCTACCGTTTCCACGCACGTGTCAATTTCGCGCCATGCGACGTTCCGGTATTTCATGCGGCCTCGATATGATTCAAGAAGTCTTTACAGATGCTGCCGAATGTGTAACAAATGCCACGCCATGCGGTCAATAAATTTAAGGAGGAGTGCGTTGCCATGATTCTCGTGATCAGCATGCGGAACCGGAAGGACTATGACCGGCGGGATGGATACGATGGCCTTAAACGCCGGATGGAGCTTTTGACCGGCCTGCCGGTTCTGACGATGCACTACGCGGACGTATGCCCGGCCACGGTGAAGGCCGTGGATCCACAGGCCATTATTATCACCGGTTCCCCGGATCCCTGGCCGACGATTCGTGTGTCGGATTTGTACGGCCTTAACGACCTGTTGCACACCACGAAAATACCGCTCCTGGCCATCTGCCAGGGCCACCAGTTGATCGGTCATTGTTTCAATCGGGATCTGCGCAAGGTTCGCCGGTTGCCGGATGAACCCATGCGCCAATGCCGCCCCGGAGAGCCGGATACCGGCGCGGTCAAGGGCCATCCGGGCTATTACTATGCGGATGCCTTTGTGGAAGTGGACATTCTACGCGCGGATCCGATCCTTGCGGGTTTGGGCCGGCGTGTCCGCGTCCGCGAAAGCCATCGGTGCGAGATCAAAAAACTGCCGCGGGGCTTTCTTCACCTGGCGCAAAGCGCGGACTGTACCTATGAAATGATCCGGCATGGTGCGCGGCTGTTATACGGCATGCAATTCCACGCCGAACGCTGGGGAAAGCCGTATATGGCAGGCCGAACAATCCTGGTCAATTTCTTCCGCCTGGCGGGGGTGAAGAGCGCGGAGCGTGCAGAAGACGGACGCCGGACGACAGACGCCTGACGACAGACCGGAGAAAATAGAAGACAGACACCGGAGCGGGAAGCGTAGAATTATTTCACGGGTTTGAGGTTTGTCGTTCGGAATAAATCGCGGATGGTTTCCGCGCGGCGGATTTTTTTCAGCGCGCCGGAGCGCATGATCAAGACCTCGGTGCTCCGTAGCCGGTTATTGTAATTGTGCCCCATGGCGTAGGCATGCGCCCCGGCGTTATGGATGGCAAGCAGATCCCCAACCGCGACGACCGGCAGGCGCCGGTCCTTGGCAAACTGGTCATTGTTTTCGCACAGCCGTCCCACCACGTTAACCGGCTCCTTGCGGCCCCGCGCCGGCTTGCCGACGACGGTTACATGATGGTAGGCGTCATAAATTGCCGGGCGGGGCAGATCGTTCATGCCGGCATCAATGCCCACAAATGTTTTGTAGCTGTGCTTGATGACGTGGACACGGCCGACCAGCCAGCCGGCATCGGCCATGATCAAGCGCCCTGGTTCCGCCATGAGCACGGGTTCGCGCAACCCGTAACGTGCGCATTGCCGGTCGAAGACGCGGCGGATACCGCGGGCCACCTGGTCGAGGTTCAGGCTGGGCTGTTCCGGGCGGTAGGGGACGCCAAAGCCACCGCCAACGTTCAGGCATTCGAAATCAATGCCAATAGCTTTTTTTACTTCGCCGGCAATGGTCAGCAATTTGTCGGCCACCGCTGCAAAGTAGCGCTCGTCAAGCACGTTGCTGCCGGTCATGGCATGGATGCCGAAGCGCCGGACGCCCAGTGCGTGTGCCTGCCGATAGGCCTTGACAACTTCACGCGCGGGCACGCCGAATTTGGCGTCGGGCCCCGCCAGAAACAGGCTTTTCATGCCGCCCTGGCTGATGCCCGGATTGACGCGAAACGACAGAAACTCCGGCACGCCGATTTTCCGGATTGTCGGCAACATGCTGATATCGTCTAGGTTCAGCCGGAGCCGTCCGGTCTTGAGTACGAAGCGAAATTCGGCTGCGGTGGTGTAGTTGCCGGTGTACATGCCCGTGGCGCCCATGCGCCGGGCGATCCAGGCCTCCGCCTCGCTCGAGGCGTCCGCGCCGAAGCCTTCCGAAAAGATAATACGCAGAAGCGCGGGATTTGTGTTGGCCTTGACGGCAAAGAGCGGCGTAAAGTTCGGAAAATAGCGCCGGAACGTGTCGCGGAAGCGCGCACAGTTGGCGCGGATGCGGCTTTCCTCGTAGATGAAAAAAGGCGTGGAAAACCGCCGCGCCGCGCGCTGAATCGTGCGCGTCGGGAGATACACGACATTCGGATTGATCCGGGGAGACATAATCTATTTATGATTTACGATTGTACCCCCTCAGTTATGAGGGCTGATTGTCATTCCCGACCTGATCGGGAATCCAGAAAAATCAATACTGGATTCCCGCTTTCGCGGGAATGACAGCATTGATGTTCACAACTTACCTGCGCAACTGAGGTTGCTTCTGATTTATGATTGAGCTTGACGGAAATCAGCAATCAACAATCAAAAATCCAAAATCAGTCTATTCCGGTTTAGCTTCTTCCGCCGCTGGTTCGCCAAACATTTCCGCGCAGGCGTCGCTAATCATATCCAAGGCTTCATCCACTTCGTTGGGTTTTACGGTAAGCGGCGGGAGGAAACGGAGCACTTGTTTGCCCGTGGCCAGTGTGATCAGGCCCATTTCCATCAATTTATCTTCCAGCGGTTTGGCGGAAGCGGTGAGCACGAGACCGAGCATAAGTCCCAGCCCGCGCACTTCGGTAAGGTGCTTGGGGTATTTTTCCACCAGCGCCTGTAGTCCCTTCTTGAATCTGGCGCCTAGGTCCGAGGCGTGCTGGAGCAGGTTTTCCTGCTCGATGACTTGCAAGGTTGCCAGGGCTGCCGCGCAGGCCAGGGGCGTGCCGCCAAACGTACTGGCATGCTTGCCCGGCTGGAATACGTCGGCCAGCTTGGAATTGGTCACAATGGCGCCGATGGGGAAACCACTGCCCAACGCCTTGGCCATCGAAAAGGCGTCCGGCTCTACATCGAAATGCTGGAACGCGAACCACTTGCCGGTTCGGCCCATGCCGCATTGGACTTCGTCGCATAGGAGCAACAGGTCTTTCTCGTCGCAGAGTGCCCGCAGGCCTTGCATAAATTCGGCTGTTGCGGGGATCACACCGCCTTCGCCTTGGACCGCTTCCACCAGGATCGCGACTGTCCGTGCCGTGACCGCTTCCTTGACCGATTCAAGGTCGTTGAATTTGGCGTGGACAAAGCCGGATGGCAGGGGGTCGAACCCCTTCTGGACCTTGTCCTGGCCGGTGGCGGTCAGGGTCGCCAGTGTCCGGCCATGAAACGAATTTTTCATCGTGATGATTTCGAAGCGGTTCTTTTCATGGCCCCAGAGCCGGGCGAGCTTAATGAGCGCCTCGTTGGCCTCGGCGCCGGAATTGCAGAAGAAACACTTGCCGCCCAGCGCAAGGCCGGCCAATGCCTGGCCCAGGCGTCCCTGGTTTTCCGTGTAATACAGGTTGGAGACGTGCATAAGCAAGCCCGCCTGCTGGCGGATGGCGTCCACGACAACCGGATGACTGTGGCCGACATTCAACACGGAAATGCCTGCCAGGAAATCCAGGTATACTTTGCCTTCGGCATCCCAGAGCTTGGCGCCTTTGCCTTTGACAAACACGATTGGCCGGCGGGCGTAAGCGGGGATAACATGCTCGTCGAACTGCTGAATGATTTCTGTCGTTTTACTCATCTTGAATAATCTCCGTTCCGATTCCTTGGTCTGTGAATATTTCCAACAACAATGAATGCGGCATGCGCCCGTCCACGATATGCACTTTCCGGACGCCGGTGGCCAAGGCGTCGAGCGCGCCCCTGATTTTCGGCAACATGCCGCCGGCAATCACGCCATCCTTGATCAGGCTTTCCACGTCGCTGCGTTTCAACGTGGAAATGATCGAGTCCGGATTCTGCGGGTCCCGTAGGAGTCCCGGCACGTCCGAGAGAAAGACCAGTTTGCGGGCGCGTACGGCCTGGGCTATGGCCGCCGCGGATTCATCCGCGTTAATGTTATAGACGGCCCCATCCGCGCCCCGGGCCAACGGCGTGATTACGGGAATTATATCCGCTTCCAGGCAGGCTGTAATCGGCGCCGGTTCCACGCCCGTGATTTTACCCACAAACCCGATATCCATTGGCTGGCCCGTGGCTTTGTCCAGCGAAAATGTTTTTTCCGCGCGTAAAATGCTGGGACCTTGGATGCCTGTGGCCCGCGCGCCCCGGGCGATCAGCGTCTCCACGATCTCAACATTCACCTCGTGGTTCAGCACTTCTTCCACCAGGTGCACGGTGGCCTCGTCCGTGACGCGCATGCCGTTGACGAATGCCGGCTGAAGGCCCGCCTCGGCCATGCGCCGTGAAATGGCCTTGCCGCCGCCGTGCACGATGATCGGCCTTAAGCCCACGCATTCCAGGAACGCCGTATCGGTCAGAATGCTGTCGTGGCATGCCTTGTCCTCCATGGCGCTGCCGCCGAACTTGATGACCACCGTTGCGCCGCGAAAGGCCTGGATGAACGGCATGGCCTCGATCAGGACACTGGCTTTTTCAATAATCTTTTGCATGTAAGTGATCAGGTTCTCAGGTTCACCATGAACCATTCGGGTTGCCTTATGTCATATACGACGCATTGATATGCACGTAGGCGTCACTGCAATCACAGGTTGTCATGGTATACGTCGAACGCCCCAGGTGCAAATCAATCTCGATGCCGAATTCCGGCTTGGCGATGATGGCATGCAGAATCTCCGGCGCCAGGCCGACGCTCTGGCCCCCGCGTACGGCGAATTGTCCATTGTAGGCAATGTCAATCCGGTCCGGATTTACCGGCACGCCGGCATAGCCCACGGCGCAAATCACGCGGCCCCAATTGGGGTCGGCGCCGAACCAGGATGTTTTCACCAGGAGCGAATTGGCCACGGCCCGGGCGACTTTTTCCGCCGCTCGTTTGCCCGGAGCGCCCCGGACCGTTACGGTGACCAGCTTGGTGGCGCCTTCGCCATCCTTGACGATCTGGCGCGCGAGTTCGCCGGTCAGGGCGTTGACGGCGGCGCAAAATGTTTTCCAGCGCGGATGCCGGCGGTCTAACGGCGCGTTCTGGGCCGCGCCGTTGGCCAGGAAAAGCGCGGTGTCATTGGTGCTCCTGTCCCCGTCCACCGAAATCCGGTTGAAGCTCCGATCAACCGCGGCTGCCAGGCAATCCTGCAGGGCCTGTGCCTCCACGGCGGCATCCGTGGTTAAGAACACCAGCAAAGTCGCCATGTTCGGGTGAATCATGCCGGCGCCCTTGGCCATGCCGCCGAGTGTCACCAGTTTACCGTCGATTTCCACTTCTGCGGCAATCTGCTTCGGTTTTGTATCGGTCGTCATGATGGCCGTGGCCGCGTCTGCGCCACCGGTGGGCGCAAGGGCTTTGACGGCCAGGCGTATGCCGGCCTCGATTTTGTCCATGGGTAGCGGCCGGCCGATGGTGCCGGTGGAACACACAAAAACAGCGGACTCTTCCAACTGCAGGAGTTCAGCCGTCAACTGGGCCATACGGCGCGCATCGCGCATGCCGTCTGCGCCGGTGCAGGCGTTGGCATTGCCGCTGTTAACGATGATGGCGCGGGCCTGCCGGGCGGCCAGCCGTTCGCGGCACAGTTGGACGGGCGCGGCGGCCACCCGGTTCGTGGTGAATACCCCGGCAATTACGGCAGGGGTATCCGAGACCAGCAGGGCCATATCCCGCTTGTCGCCCTTGATGCCGGCCGCCACCCCGGCGGCCCGAAAGCCGCGCGGGGAGGTAATCCCTCCGGTGGCGGTAATCCCCCCAGGGGTGGTAACCCCGCCGGGGGCCATGGTAATTCCCTTGCTCATGACTGTCCTGAAAAATAATTGCCCGCCGGCTTGTCCGCGAAGGCCAGACACTTCCAGGCGGGCAATGTGTCGATCTAACCCAATAAAAATGCGAAGCTTTGTCCCGCTTAACCTGACTCAAGGTTAACCCTGAGCGAAGGCCTGTCTTTCGCCGTAGTCGAAGCCCGCAGGGTGAAAGGTTACCGTTTCGAGAACTGGAAGCGTTTGCGGGCGCCCGGCTGACCGGATTTTTTGCGCTCCTTCATGCGCGCGTCCCGGGTGAGAAAACCGCTGTTCTTCAGCACTTCGCGCAGGGATTTGTCCGCTCGAATCAAAGCCCGGGCAATCGCATGGCGCAGGGCGCCGGCTTGGCCCATGGTGCCGCCCCCGGTGAGTTTGGCAAAGATATCAAACTTGACGTCCGTGTTGGTCAATTTCAGTGGTTGGAGCACGTAGTTGCGGGCGGACAGCGAGGGGAAATAGTCCTCGAAATTCCGGCCGTTCGCGAGCAGTTTGCCGGTCCCTTCGATCAGTTGCACGGAAGCGACGGCATTTTTGCGCCGGCCCGTGGCTTGAATAGCGGCCTGGGTTGTAACCACGTTTTTTCTCCTTATTAAACAAGGGGCTGAGGGCTCTGGCCGGCGTGGGGATGCTTATCCTCCGCATAAACTTTCAGCCGTTGAAACGCCTCGCGCATGAGCCGGTTCTTGGGTAACATTCGTTTGACAGCGTCATAAATCATGCGCTCCGGATTACGCTCGCGCATCACGGAGGCCTTGACTTCCTTGAGGCCGTTCCGGTAGCCCGAATAGTCCGCGTATATTTTCTGATCGTTCTTTTTGCCCGTCAGCTTGACACGGCGGGCGTTGATTACGACGACAAAGTCGCCCGTATCCACGTGGGGCGTGTAGGTCGGCTTATGCTTGCCGCGCAGGCGATTGGCAATTTTCACAGCGATCCGGCCCAGTGGCTGGTCGGCGGCGTCCATCAATAGCCAGTTGCGTCGGACGTCTTCCGTCCGGGGTATCGTTGTTTTCATAGCGTTCACCTTCCTGTAAAAGAAATGGAACCATACGGCAGACCCATCGGCCTGTCAAACAAAAAAAGATATTTTTTTGGCATCAGTTATAAGTTTGCATGGTTTTTTTACATGTGACAAATCCATGTTTGCACCATATACTAAAACTTAATAAATGTTTTGGCATTTTCCAATGAGAGGATGGCGGTCATGGTGCGGGCCATGCTTATTATGGCGGTGGCGAGTATGATTCCTTTTACGAGCAAGGCAGGGCAGGGTGGCGGCAAGTCGGCCGAGGATGCCGGCTGGGCGGTCCAACGTCAAGCCATGGTTGCGCAATTAAAGGTTTACCATATCACCAATACGTGTGTGCTGATGGCCATGGGCAGGATTCGCCGGCATGTATTCATCCCCGCCACCTACCGTGACGTGAACAATGCCTACGCGGATGCCCCTTGTCCCATCGGGTGTGGGCAAACTATTTCCCAGCCGTACATCGTGGCCTACATGACCGAAAAACTGGCCATTAAGCCCGGCGACAAGGTGTTGGAAATCGGCACCGGTTCAGGCTACCAGGCGGCCGTGCTGGCCGAGTGCGGTGCGGACGTCTATACCATCGAGATCATCCCGGAGCTGGCGCGCCATGCCCGCGCGGCACTCGACGCCGAAGGCTACCGGCGCGTTCACATCCTGACCAGCGACGGCTACAAAGGCTGGCCGGAATACAGTCCCTTCGACGCCATCATTGTGACGTGCGCCCCGGATGAGGTGCCCCGGAGCCTGGTGGATCAGTTGAAGGAAGGTGGGTGCCTGATTGTGCCGGTGGGACGCGGATCCCAACGCCTGGTCATTTTGCGCAAACAGCGCGGTCAGGTCGAACAGGAAGAGGACCTGCCCGTCCGCTTTGTGCCTATGGTGCGAGAGTAACGTCGGAACAGAAGATAGAAGTCAGAGGTCAGAAGTCAGCGGTCAGAGATCAGAACGAAGAACTAAGAACAAAGAACATCGACCCTTAACCATCAACCATGCTTAGCCTTCTATGAACACCTCAAATAATGCCCGGCTCATCGAACAGTTGGATTCCTTTGATCTCGCAGAACGCCAACAGGCGCTGAAGGCCCTGGTCATGTGCAGCGGCACATCTTTGCCGGAGCCTTTGGAACGCGTCAATATGCATATGCATTCCTTTTTTTCCTACAATACGAAAAACTATTCCCCCAGCCACATTGCCTGGGAAGCTCGCTGTCAGGGGCTGTTCGCCGCCGGTCTTTGCGATTTTGACGTGCTCGACGGGCTGGAGGAATTTCTGGCGGCCGGACAGACTTTGGGATTGCGTGTCACGGTGAATTTGGAAACGCGGGCCTTTTTTCGCGACTATGCCCAGGTGGACATCAATTCGCCGGGCGAGCCGGGTGTCACCTATATCATGGGCGCCGGGTTTGCCCGTAGCCCTAAGCCTGGCAGTCGGACGGCCGCCACGCTCTTGCAGTACCGACGCCAGGCGGAGGAGCGCAACCGCTCGCTGGTGGCTCGCATCAACGCGCGTCTGCCGGAAATCGCCCTGGATTACGATGCCGACGTCCTGCCGCTTTCGCCGGGCGCATGTCCCACGGAGCGGCATATAATGCGTGCCTACCGGGAAAAAGCAAATGCCGCGTTTAAGACGCCGGTTGCCCTGTTCGCGTTCTGGGCGAAGCTGATGAAGGCGCGCCCGGTCGACGTGAAAACATGGAGCCAGAAAATACCGGTCATGGAAGATAAAATCCGCGCCGTGCTGGCCAAGAGCGGCGGCATTGGTTATGCGCGGCCGACCGAAAAAACATTTCCGCCGGTGGATGCGTTCGTGGCCTGGGTGCGCGATTGCCAGGCGCTGCCGATGGCGACATGGCTTGACGGCATGTCCCGGGGCGAAGCGGATGCAACCGCAATGCTGGGAGGCCTGCGGGAGCGGGGCGTCTGCGCGCTTAATATCATTCCCGACCGCAATCACCGTATAGCCGATTCGGCGGTGCGGGCCGTGAAACTGCAAAAACTGGCCGAGATTGTGGCCGTGGCGGATAAATTGCAGTTGCCCATCAACATCGGCACCGAGATGAACAAGGAAGGCCAGCCGTTTGTGGACGATACCCTTAGCGGGGCGCTCCAGCCTTATCACGCGGCCTTTTTGCGCGGCGCATGCATCATGGTGGGGCAGACTTTGCTTGCCCGCTACGCCAACTTTTCCTATGTCAGCGCCGCCGCCCAATCCGAGTTTGGCGATAATACCAGACAAAAAAACGATTTCTTCGAGGCCGTCGGCAAACTCCCGCCGCTGACAACTGTTCTGGCGGCTAAGTTGAGTGACCTGGGCCCGGAGAAGTGCTTGGCCTGTTTGCGCGATGCGGCGCGCCGGGGACAGGAAAAAAGCGGGATGGTTTATGATTGACTGAAAATGAGCGCAATGCAAAGATTCGACTGTATATGAAATTATCAGGATAATAATGAAAAGATTAGAATATAGTCGAAACATGTATATAGACCGGCTCATGCCCTTTATTGGCAAACCTGTGATTAAGATTATCACCGGGATGCGACGAGTCGGGAAGAGCTGCATTCTCCGTCAGATAGCCAACCGCCTGCGCGCGAAGGGGGTCCGCGTGGCCAACACCCTGTTCATAGACAAGGAGTCTCTTGAATGGGAGCCTGTGGCAACATACCGGGGCATGCCTATCTGCTTTCGGACAGGCGAACGTTGGATCGTGAAGTACGGTCTTTGAATCTTATTCCTGATAACTATCCGAAATATTTACTGAGCATGGATACGGAGTTTGGGAATGATATTGAGGGCATCCGCAGAATTAATCTGGTGGAATTTCTGCTGGGCAAGTATTGATAAAAGCGCAGGAGATGCAATGCCATGTCCCACGCCTACGCCGAAGACCAGCTTGTCGAGTATTCGCTCAATAATTGACAATATTCGTTCTCTGGCTACAATGCATTCATGGAATATAATTTTGAATGGGACCCGGACAAGGCAAGGTTGAATCGCCAGAAGCACGGCGTTGGTTTCGATCAAGCGGTGACGGTTTTTCGGGACCCACGTGCTTTTTCCGTGTTCGATGATGCGCACAGCAGGACAGAAGACCGATGGATTACACTCGGAATCTCGGCAGGCGGCGGACTTCTCGTCGTCCACCATACATTCGAAGAAATGAACGAGAGAACGGTGCGGGTCAGGATTTTCTCCAGTCGGAAGGCCACGAAGAACGAGGCCAATCAATACGGAGCATGAAAAGATGAAAAAAGAATACGACTTCTCAAAAGGCGTGCGGGGCAAATTTTACCGCCCCAACGCCAAGTTCAATGTGCCGGTCTATCTGGACTGCAAGGTTCAGCAGTTTGTCGAGCGGATCGCGGAGCGCAAGCGTGCCGATGTCTCCGCAGTCGTTAACCGGATGCTGCGCTCGGAGATGGATCTGGTTGAGACGGTAAAATGAAGCGCGCACAATGGCCACCCCGCAGCCTTGTCCCGGCATAGAGCTCCATGAGCGAAGCCGGATCCAACCCTGTCCACCATGCCCGTCGTCTGGCGTCTGTCCTCCGTCCGTCCCAAAAAATATCCCCCATTTATCACAACATCGCCCGGTTAGATTTACCCAAAAAGCAGATTTATCCCCCGTTTATCACTCATTTATCCCACATATCCCCCGTTTATCGCTCATGGCATAATGTAATAGGTTGCCTTGCGTTCCCCCATGCGCCGGATGAGGCCCTGGGCCGTCATATCGGCCAGTAGGCGGTTGGCTGACGTATCGGATACCTGAAACCGTGCCGCCACGTCCCGATTGGTTACTTTTCCGACGGCCTTGATCATATCCAGGATCTCCGCCTGCCTGTCCGGTCCGTCGTCTTTCGGCTGGCGTCCGTCTTCCGCCCGGCGGTTAGCGTAGATATATTTCGAGGCGCGCGACCCGAAGAATATACCCAGCACCTGGAGCACAACCTTGCTGAGTTCGCCCGGCATCGTAAAGTCAACCTGGAAACTGTGCAGCAGGAAGGCCGCCAGGAAAAACAGCATCCAGAGATAGACAAACAAAGCGCCCTTACGCGACGGCTGATCGCCAACCGCCCAGCGCCGGATTTCCTTGTCGGCCGCATAAGCCCCCACCAGTGCGATATAGACCGGCATCATCCCCGCCGGAACCACGAACGCGCCACGCAGGACAAACTCCGCCGCCATCAGCCCCAGATAACTTACGGTGTAAAGCGCCAAGAGTGGAAACAGGATCGAGATTTCATTGAACGGCGGACGTTCGGGCCGATTGCCCGACGCATCCGTGCCTGATGGTGGATTTGTGTCCATACGTTCCTTTCCCCCGGTTGGGCAGTGGCCCGCGACACTCGCACGGAGCATCCCGCCACACGGAGATTGCCGGATACTACCCGCTTCAGACGACCCTGCACAAGTCATTTTTATGTTGAACGGGTCCTGTAGGCCACCCTCTACCTCAAGCACCGGACGCTGTTGGCAATGGTCTATGGTTCCGGCCTGCGGGCCATTATGCCGCTCGATTTGCGCTTGTCCCACTTCGACCACCGTTGTATACTCACGGCACACTGGATATCCGACGCTGCACTCATAAGTATATCAAAGCGAAACGATGGCATTGCAGAAGCAGTTATTGAAAAATATTGCGATTGGGCAAAATCAACGTCATTCCTCTTTTCATATTCAGATCTTGTTTGCTCAAGACTTACAGCAATATTCGACAACGGTATTGCTGCGCATAAGGCCATGGCATATGCCGCAATGATCAAATTGGCATATAACCATAATCGATGGCATATAATGCGCGAATTTCTAGAACGAAGTAGTTCGGCATCTCTATCAGAAGATATGAGCCAAAGATTGAAAATTGAAATCAAAGCAGAGGAACTCGAACCTGAGTTGAGGCACTGTGTAGATATTATTAAGTGGGATGTGTCAAAAATAGCGACTGAAATTGCAAAGATACTATCGTAATGTGCTAACAAAGCGGTTGACATGTTCGGTGAACCCGCAGCGGGTTCTCACCGTCAGTCACTGCCGGCCGTTCTATACTGCCCCCCGGCCTGAACCGGGTAGAACACTGACAGAAAGAGGAACTTTATGCCACGGCTGACCGAACCGGAACAACAGGAAATCATCCGCTTTATTGAGGCGGACAAGCCGTTGCCGGAGAAGTATCGCTTTCTGCTGTCATTGTCGAAACCAAAGGGCAGGCAGATTTGGACGTGCCGCTGAAGATGGCGCGGCTGCGGCAATGGTGCGAAGACATCAACCGGGCGCAGACAGATGTGGAGTACGACTTTGTTTGCGTGGACGAAGAAAGCTTTGAAAAATACAAGCCAACTTCATTCCGGCAATTGTTGGAGGCCTTCAAGGAATACAAAGGCGTACCGCACGCGACCGCCGCAGGAGCTGCACCCTGATTAAGCTCGTGAACTATTATAGAAGGGATTGTTATGGACTTGAATCAAACCACACAGAAGGTGCAGGAAGCCGTGCAGGCTGCCCAGGCCCTGGCCCTGCGCTACGGCCATCAGGAAGTGGATGGAGAGCATCTCCTGGCCGCCTTGCTCGATCAGGCCGATGGCCTGGCGCCGCGCCTGCTGGAACGACTGGGCGTCGCCGTGCCGGCGCTGAAGGCGCGCATCGAGCAGGAACTGGATAAACGCCCGCGCGTCAGCGGCGGCGGCACGGAAGAAGGCAAAGTTTATATCACCCAGCGCCTGAACCGGCTGATGCTGAAAGCGGCGGACGAAGCCAAGCGGCTGAAGGACGATTACGTGTCGGTCGAACATCTTTTGCTGGCCTTGATTGACGAGGATAACAATGCGCCCGCCGGACGTATCTTGAAAGAGATGGGCGTGACGCACGCCCGGTTCCTGGAGGCGCTTACCGCCGTGCGCGGCAATCAGCGCGTGACGAGCGCCAATCCGGAAGGCACCTACGAGGCCTTGCAGAAATACGGCATGGACCTTGTGGCCCTGGCGCGCCAGGGCAAGCTGGATCCGGTGATCGGGCGCGACCAGGAAATCCGCAGTGTGATCCGTATCCTTTCGCGCAAGACTAAAAACAATCCCGTGCTCATCGGCGAGCCGGGCGTGGGCAAGACCGCCATCGTGGAGGGCCTGGCCCACCGCATTGTGCGCGGCGACGTCCCGGAAGGCCTTAAGGGCCATACCATTTTTTCGCTGGATATGAGCTCGCTCCTGGCGGGGGCCAAATTCCGCGGCGAGTTTGAAGAGCGCCTCAAAGCCGTACTTAATGAAATAAAATCGGCCGAGGGCCGGATCATCCTCTTCATTGACGAATTGCATACCATCGTCGGCGCGGGGCGCACGGAAGGTTCTACCGATGCCGGCAACATGCTCAAACCCATGCTGGCCCGCGGCGAACTGCACTGTATCGGGGCCACGACCTTGGACGAATACCGGGAACACGTGGAAAAGGATGCCGCCCTGGAGCGGCGTTTCCAGCCGGTGCTGGTCGAGGCGCCGTCGGTGGAAGACACCATTTCCATCCTGCGCGGGCTGCGCGAACGCTTCGAGATCCATCACGGCGTGCGCATCCAGGACGCCGCGCTGGTCGCCGCCGCAGTGCTCTCCAACCGCTATATCAGCGACCGGTTTTTGCCGGACAAAGCCATCGACCTTGTAGACGAGGCCTGCGCCTCGATCCGCACGGAAATCGATTCCATGCCGGCGGAGCTCGACGAGATTACGCGCAAGGTGATGCGCCTGGAGATCGAGGAAACGGCGCTCCGAAAGGAAAAGGACAAGGCCAGCCGCGAGCGGCTGGAGGCGTTGCGCAAGGAGCTGGCTGAGCTGAAATCGCAGGCCAATGCCATGCGCGCGCGCTGGGACAACGAGAAAAATGCCCTTGGTAAAAAGCAGGCCCTGCGTGAAAAGCTCGAGAAGGCCCGCCGCGAATGCGAAGAAGCTGAACGCGCCTATAACCTGGAAAAGGTGGCCGAACTGCGCCATGGCGTGATCCCGGAATTGGAAAAGAAAATGAAGGCGCTGGATGCCGTCGTGGGAACCGGAGCGGCGCCGCTTCTGCGCGAGGAAGTGACCGAGGAGGAAATTGCCGAGGTCGTTTCACGCTGGACCAAGATTCCGCTGACCCGCTTGCTGGAAGGCGAACGGGAAAAACTCCTGCGCCTGGACCAGGTTCTGCACGAGCGGGTCATCGGCCAGGATGAGGCCGTGCAGGCCGTGGCCGATGCCGTCCTGCGGGCGCGCAGTGGCATCAAGAATCCCCAGAGGCCAATCGGCTCCTTCATTTTCATGGGGCCCACGGGCGTCGGCAAGACCGAACTGGCCAAAGCCCTGGCGGCGGCCCTGTTCGACACCGAGGAAAACATGGTGCGCATTGACATGAGCGAATATATGGAGAAGCACTCCGTCTCGCGCATGGTCGGCTCGCCGCCGGGTTATATCGGCTACGAGGAGGGCGGCCAGTTGACCGAGGCCGTCCGCCGCAAGCCTTATTGCGTCATCCTGTTCGATGAAATCGAAAAAGCCCATGCCGATGTGTTCAATATCCTGCTCCAGCTCCTGGATGAAGGCCGCCTGACGGATTCCCACGGGCGCACGGTGAATTTCAAAAACACCGTGATCATCATGACCAGCAATATCGGTTCGAACTACCTGTTCGAGGGCATTGACCGTGCCGGCCATATTTCGGAAGAGGCCCGCAAGCAGGTAATGGCGGCCCTGCGTCAGCAGTTCCGGCCTGAATTCCTGAACCGGGTGGACGACACCGTGCTCTTCAAGCCGTTGACCGAAGAGGAACTGGCGAAGATCGTGGATCTACAGGTGATTGAGTTGCGCCAGCGCCTGCAAGAGCGCCGGGTCAAACTGGAGCTGACCGAGGTCGCCAAGCGGTTTGCGGCCCGCAACGGTTACGATCCCGTTTACGGCGCGCGTCCGTTGAAGCGTTTCCTCCAGCAGGAATTGGAAACACCCATTGCCCGGCTCCTGCTTGCGGAAGGTCCGGTGGAAGGCGCCACGATAGCCGTGGATGTCAAGGACGACCGCTTGGCCGTTCAACTGGTGCCACCTGCCGCTGTGCCGGCCCCGGCTGAAGAGTCGGCCCCGCGCAAGAAAACCAGGAAATGATTAACATGGGACGGTACTGTCTTTATAGTAGTTTCCGAAGGATAAGGTATTAAGCCGGCCGGTATCGGTAACCTGCTCCGCGCACGGTTTCGATGATTTCGGGTTTTGAGGGATCGCGTTCGATCAATTTACGCAGGTTGGCCATGTGCTGGTCAAGCGTGCGCGACTCCGGGTAATATTCCATTCCCCAGCAACGGTCGAGAAAGGTGTCCCGGTTAACCGGCCTGCCGGCGTTTTCATACAGAATTGTCAACAGTTTTGCCTCGCGGGGCGACAATTCTATTTCACGCTTTCCGCGCATAGCCCTAAGTTCGTCCGGATAAATTATCAAATCCCGCATCTTGAAACTGTGCGGGACAGGCTGTCGGGAAGCGGCCCGCCGGAGAGCCGCGTGGATACGCGCCAGCAGTTCGCGGCGGCCGAAAGGCTTGCGGACAAAATCATCCGCACCCAGTTCTAATCCCAGAACCACGTCAACCTCCTCGCTCTTGGCGGAAAGAAATATGATCGGTATCCTGGAATCGGTTGCGCGTATCTGCCGGCAGACTTCATAACCGCCAATTTCCGGCATCATGATATCAAGGCAAACCAGGTCGGGATGATTTTTCTCCCACGACTGCAGGGCCTCTTTGCCATTGCGCGCTGTCAGGGTGGTGAAGCCTTCGGCGCGCAGGGAGCTTTCAATGGCATCCAGCGTGATGGGGTCGTCTTCGGCAATCAGCACTTTCATTTAAACCTCTTTTTCTTTCGGTGCCGGCAGCCGCAGTTCAAACACTGCGCCATTGTCGGCCGCCACGAGCTTGAGCGTGCCGCCCATCAGTTCCGCCAGGTCGCGGGCAATGGCCAGCCCGAGGCCAGTGCCGGTGATGCCGTCATGAACCGAATCGGCTACTCTCTCAAACGGATGAAAAATCCTTTCCCGCGCTTCGGCAGGTATGCCCGGACCGCGGTCGGAAACGCGGACAATCAGGAATTCTTCAATCAGTTGGCTTTCAACACCCATCCGTTTTCCGTTGGCCGCGTATTTTTCAACGTTGGAAACCAGGTTGGCGATAATCTGCGCCAGGGCGTCAACATCGCATGCTATTGTTTCCGCTGCGGATCCGTGCCGCTCTACTTCAATGCCGGCTCTGGTCAGCGCAGGGCTGAATTGATTAAGAACACCCGTTATGACCTCGTCCGGCACGCAGGGAACCGGGTTGATTTTTAGTTTGCCGCGTTCCTTGCGGGAGAAGGCCAGCACATTGCGAACCAGCCTGGCCAGCCGCCGGGTTTCTTCCGTCACAAAGTCGAGCCGGCGTCGTGCCTCCTGCGGTCGATCCGCAAATGTTTCAAGGCTCAGTTCCAGGTTCAACAGAATATTGGTCAACGGTGTGCCCAACTCATGCGAAACACGATTGACGAACGAAACGCGTTGTTCGGCCAGCCGCTGGGCACGCCGCTGTTGAATAAACAGGATAAGTCCCGCGGCCACAAGCACGGCCGTCAAGGTTCCGGTCACGAACAGCGTGGGCTGATGATAAACAACATGGGGCCGAAAAGTGTCCCACGCTAAAATCTGCCAGTTGCCGATGCGTGACGGCAGCGGCACAATAAAATCAGGCTCGCGTTGAGGCGGTTGTTCCAGTCCGGCCAACCAGACGCCTCCCGGCCCTTCCAGCCGGTTCAAGCCGCCCTCAGCCCGCACCGGCGCATAAAGAATTGAAATCGTTGGCTTCAGATAATTGCAGGCGATGTTGCCGATTTCGCGCATGTCCAGAAGAAAGGCCAGGACAGCATCGGTTGGTTTTCGTTTTCGATTACCGGCCGTTCCCTTACCAACCGATTGATTGTCATTTTCATTTAAACGACTCCAGAACACCACGAACCTTCCATCCCGGGGCGTTATCCAGCCTTCGCCCGATTCCGTTTCATGAGTTGCTGGTGGGAACAACAGCTCGCGGGCCAGTGGTATCTGGTTGCCAAAAGGAGTTCGGTCCTTCGCGGAGCGGACAGTCAGTTCCGGAATCGGTTCGCCGGTAAAAGGCTCAATTTTTATATTTTTAGCCGGACGATCCGATTTTTTCTCAAACAGACTATATTGGCGGACGCCGTGCAATGAGGCGCAAGCTTCCTTCAGAGAAGATTGATTCTCCGTGGATGCCGTTTCAGCCAGTTGCTGGAGATCATCGAGATAAACAGCCTCAAGCCGTCTCAATTCGCCGCTGAACTCCATGGCGAATTCCCGGACCAGGGTTCGATCTACGGCTACCCGTTCCGTGACATCCCGCCGCGCCAGGATCGTGCCCCCGACCAGCACTGCCCCCGCGGCGCCAAGCATTAAACTTAAATTTAATATGTCGAGGCGCATACGCGGATTGTGACAAGGGCGCGCCACACAGTCAAGCCATGCGGTGCGTCATCACTTCGGCTTCGTCAGGATGCCCTGGGCCTCTTGACCTCCATAGCCTTGGCGACGGGGTTGGCACGGGGAGTTTTGCCAATTATATCGCCCTGCGCACGGAGCGCATCGGGGCCTAATTCAAAATGTTGTTTGTTGCCGTCACGATCCAAAGGACGATGTTTTCCCGGACCTTCTCCGGCATTTCCTGATCCTCAATGGCATCGCAAACTCCAAGCAAAACTGGTTTTCCGTCTGGAACATCTATGTCGGTTGTCAAATCGTATGACATAAATTTCGGTTGTTCGCATTCAGTCTTTCCCGTTGACCAGCTTATCCCCGACTTATAAGGATGCGCTGATAACCGAACCACTTGTGGCAGTATTGCCAAATTAATCAATTTGTTATCAGGAGCAACTGTCGGCCTTACATTCAGTATGGTTCCGATGTCACGGGTTTCAAAAGCGCTGGGAATTATAACAGCCGATCGTGTTTCTATGCCTGTCGTTCCGCCAGCGTTGTTCGTTCCAATACCCTGGGTGATTAAATATTCGTTAGCATATTCAGTTGAATATATGATTTCCTGGGCCGATTTGACTGTGGAATCACTGCCATCTTGTGCTTGTATTTGTGCCTGCCCCACCACTTTGGCCTTGTTCTTAGTTACCATGGCGCTGATTATGCCGAGCGTTTTTTCATTGATTACATAAGTCTTTGCGATGCCGCCTTGTTCCTTGAACACTTCGTCTGCGGCCAGCCTCGGCATCTCAATCATACGCAACTCAACGGAGATAATACTCGGTTTTATCTCCGATTCCTCCGATTGAGCCACAATCGCGGTTTTGCTTCCCTGGTTTTTTTCGAACGGGTCTTTCTGTTCCTGTGCCCAAACACTCATTGCTGTCAGGATGACAAGCCCCGCGGACAATGCGATTGCCGTAATTTTTCTTCGATTCCATATTCCAAGTTTCATAATTTCCCCTTACAAGTTAATTTCAAATCATTTGATTCTCGCTCGTTCTTTAACCTTTCGTTTTGTTTCTTCCTTCTCCTTTCTTTTTTGATGCTTTTTTCACCCCATACCGGTTTCAAGCTGTCGGACATAATGCCATAAGAGGAAAACCGGTGGTCAAAATCCGGTAAAATTCATGTAAAATGTTTGTAAAATATTACGACGGCATTTGCGCATAAGAATTTCAAAGTTACGTGATTTGTCAATCCGGGTGTAGCAATGAATTTCGGCAGGGGCTTTCAATCTGGCAAAAATCTTCTGCCGCCAAGGCGATATCCGGATGACAATAATATAGGTGCGTGGTGGGGGTGTGCCCGTTGCCTCATGGGAAAATGACGCTGGAGGGGGGAATGTAGTTCCGGGTTCGTTGACCCCTATCCACGGTCGTTATCAGTAGCAGTGTTCGGCCCCGGGGAAGGTTCCTTGGGCAACATCGGCCTTGTAGGCGGCGAAGGCCTTTTTCATTTCGGCGCCGAGGTTGGCATAGCGTTTGACGAATTTCGGGGTGAACTCGCTGAAGAGTCCGAGCAGGTCGTGTGTGACCAGAATCTGGCCGTCGCAATGGGGGCCGGCGCCGATGCCGATGGTCGGCGTCGGAACGGTTTTGGTAATTTCCTCGCCGAGGGCCGGCGGCATACATTCGAGGACCATGGCAAATACCCCGGCCTCGGCCAGCGCCTGGGCATCGTGCATGAGCGTTTGAGCTTCAGCCGTTTTTTTTCCCTGGACTTTATAGCCGCCCATGGCATGAATGCTCTGCGGCGTGAGCCCGATGTGGCCCAACACCGGGATGCCGTTCTCAATGAGCGCTTTAACCGTGGGCGTGCGGAAGGCCCCTCCTTCGATTTTTACGGCGTCAGCGCCGGCTTCCTTGACGAAGCGGCCGGCATTTTCAATGGCCTGTGAAATGGATGCCTGGTAGGACATGAAGGGCATGTCGGCCACGACCATGGCGGACTTGACGCCGCGGGAGACGGCGGCCGTATGGTGGAGCATCGCCTCCATGGTCACCGGCAAGGTGTCGACGTAGCCCAGCATGGTCATGGCCAGAGAGTCGCCCACCAGCAGCAACGGCAGGCCCGCTTCGTCGAGCAGACGCGCCGTGGTGTAGTCATAGGCCGTCAGGCAGGCGAACTTGTCCCGGCCTTTTAAGGCCTTGATTTTACCGGCCGTCCATTTTGGTTCGGTGGTCATGGTTCGATCGTCCTCATTTACCGCGGATAACGCGGGTGGGCACGGATAAAAACAAATCATATCTGTGCTATCAGTGTAATCCGCGGTAAAAAATCTTTTGTGCCTTTTTGCGGCTGAATCAGTTTACCATTTCTTTGCAAACACAGTCACCTTGTGCGGATCGCTCAGGCCGGCAAGCACGTCGGCGACCGTGCCGGTCTGGCCCGGAATTAGCAGGTCCGGCCGGACATCGCACAAGGGCTGGACCACGAACCGGCGCGCTTGCCAATGCGGATGGGGGATCGTAATTTGCTGTTCCGCGACCTGCAGGCCGTCCGCATAAATAATGTCAATATCTATGGGGCGGGGCGCGTTTATTACCGTGTTTGGCACACGGCCGATTTTTTGCTCCATGAACTGAAACGTCCGCATAAGCTGGGACAGGGGAATCAGCGTCTTGACGATCAGGATGGCATTCAGAAAATTAAGCGCCTGGAATTCCGGGGGCACATCCACCGGCTCCGTTTCATAAACCGGCGATTGAGCTGCCGCCACGATGCCGGGACTGTCCAGAATAATGGCCTTGGCATTTTTTAAATGCGCCAGCCGATCCCCCATGTTTGATCCAAGACTTAGCCCGACTTCCATGAGTTATTTTCCTGATCTACGTGCATGTATAGGAATTTCAAAATCACGCGGCAGCAGAGTGCCGCGGCTACAGTAAGAACTTTCCAAAATGTAGCCGCCCCACTCAGTTGGGGCGTGGTTCCCGCCAAGTAGGCGGGTCCGCCTCTGGCGGCCTAATTTAATCCTTGATCTCCAGGACGTCCAGCATGCTGTAAAGTCCCGGCTTGCGCGCGGCCACCCAGGCGGCCGCGCGCAGGGCGCCCATGGCTAAACAGTCACGACTGCTCGCGCGATGGGTCAACTCCAGCCGTTCCCCCTCGGTGGCGAAGAGAATGGTATGATCGCCCACCACGTCGCCGGCCCGGATGGCATGAATGCCGATTTGCGCCGCGGGACGTTCCCCCGGCAGGCCCTGCCGGCCATGGGTCACTACATCGTCCAGTTTGAGGCCCCGCGCGGCGGCGGCCATTTCCGCCAGCCGCAGGGCGGTTCCGCTCGGCGAATCTTTCTTGTGGCGATGATGGGTCTCGATGATCTCAATATTGTAGTCGCCCAGGACGCCGGCGGTTTTCTTTACCATGGCAAACAGGAGATTCATGCCAAGGCTCATGTTGGGCGCCCAAACAATAGGAATATGAGCGGCCGCTTTTCGGATGGTTTCCGTTTCCGCCGGATTCAAGCCGGTGGTGCCGATAACCATGGGTTTCTTCAGTTCGGCCGCCAGCGTCGCGTGCTTGGCGGTGGCCGACGGGAAACTGAAATCCACAAGCGTATCCGCTTTCTGGAAAGCCTTGTGGCTGTCGGCCGTCAGGAGTACGCCGATATCCGCGATACCCGCGATGATCCCGACGTCTTTTCCCAGGAGCGGACACTGCTCCGCTTCCACGGCCCCGACCAGATGCAGGTTCGGCGAACGGAATGCGCACCGGATCAGGGTCTGGCCCATGCGCCCGGCCGCGCCCAGAATGGCTATCTTCAGTTTGGCTGGAGGATGGTTGGTATTAGGCATGCGGGCGTTCCTTTTTTGCTAAAAGAAGCAGTTTCGAATATCCAATAACCAACACTCAATATCCAACGTAATACAGGGCCATCCTGAAAGAAAGAGGAGCGCTGGCGATATCCGTACTTGGACTTTGGAAATTCCTTGTTGGTTATTGGATATTCAGTTCAATTAAACAGTGTCTGGTTCATCGTTCGTGCTCCCACGAACACTGAACACCGAACACTATGCGTTAGATCAACTTCACCTTCCGTAGCGTATCGGCCAACCGGTTTTTCAAAGCCGGACTCATGGCGCATAGGGGCAGGCGATACGTTTCTTCGATTCGGCCCATCATTGCCAGCGCCGCTTTAACCGGGATGGGGTTGGTATCGAGAAACATGTCGTTGAACAACTGGAAATAAGTTCGGTGCAGGCGCCGGGCATCTTCCCAGCGCCCATCCAGTGCGGCGTGAACCAGTTCGGCCACGGGTTGGGGCGCGACATTGCCGGCCACGCTGATGACGCCTTTGGCGCCCACCGCCATCATGGGTAACGTCAGCGGATCGTCGCCGCAGAGCACGCACAGATTGCATAGCGCCAGGATTTGACTCACGCGCGGCACACTGCCGGCGGCTTCCTTCACGGCTTTGATATTCGGATGTTGTGCCAGCCGTGCAACGGTGTCCACGGCGATTTCGACGCCACAGCGGCCGGGAATATTGTAAAGGATCATCGGCAGGCCAAGATCGGCGATGGTGCTGAAATGGCGGTAAAGCCCCTCCTGGTTCGGTTTGTTGTAATAGGGCGACACCTGGAGCGTGCCGTCCGCGCCCACCCGCAGGGCAAACCCGGTGAGTTCCAAGGCCTCGCTGGTGGAATTGGCGCCGGTGCCGGCAATGACTTTGATTCGGCCGCGGCAGGTTTCCACGGCGGTCTCGATGACTTTTTTATGTTCTTCGTTATCCAGGGTGGGGGATTCCCCCGTCGTGCCGACGGGGACAATGCCGTCCATGCCGCCCAGGATTTGCAGTTCGATCAGTTCTTTAAATTTGCCGTAGTCCACCCGGTTGTCTTTGGTAAACGGAGTGACAATTGCCGTATATGCGCCTTCAAACATGATGCAAATCCTCCTGATGAAAACGGTATATTTTAGCGGCAGAGCCGCAAACGAAACAAACGCCGACTTGTCCGGCGTTAAAGGAACAAACTATGGCAAACCCATCTCAAGTCAAGATAAAAAAGGTTGGCGTTGGGTGGCGCGGTCTGCCATGCTGGGCCCAGTTGTTGAATTTTAGGTTGAATTTTTTACTTGCGTTACCGTTATTTCCGGATAAAGTACACATATAAATTTGTTCGCGCCTTTTTTGCACACGGGAGGTGTTCGTGAATACAGTTCAAGACCAATCGCCCATTACGCCACTGGCCATTTGGGCTTTGATTCTTGGCATTGCCTCACTGGTCTTCTGTTGCCTGCCGCTGGCCATCCCAGCCATTATCTGCGGGCACCTGGCGCGCTCACGGATCGAGCAGACGCCTGCGGCGGCATCCGGCCGCGGCATGGCCATGGCCGGGCTCATCATGGGCTATGTGAGCGTGGTGGCGTTGATTCTGGCCTGTATCCTTGGCATTATCACGGCCATGACGATCCCGGCGATTATCAAGATGTGGAGCGACACGCCGCGCAACGAGTGCAGGGGGAATTCGGGGCAATGTCAAGTGGCAATAACAAACCAACAGGGAGGTGGGTTATGACGGAAGGAAAAGTGGACGTAAAATTCGGCGAGTGGATTCAGCAAGGTTGGGAACTGTACAAAGCCAACATCGGCGTCTGGATTGTCGCTTCCCTGCTGGCGATCGTAATCAGTGTCGCCACGTTAGGTATTCTCAGCGGGCCGATGATGGCCGGCTTGGTTTGGATGGCCCTGGTGCTTGTGGATCGGAAAGAGCCCAAGCCGCAGATGGGCGACGTGTTCAAGGGATTCGATTATTTCCTCCAGTCCTTTCTCTTTTTCCTGGTCTGGGGAGTCATCATGCTGGCGATTTCGGTTGTGAGTTTAATTCCCTGCGTCGGCACGCTGGTGGTTATTGTTGTTTCCATCGTACTCCACACGGCCCTGATGTTTGGTCTGTTCCTGATCGTGGATAAGAAAATGGAGTTCTGGCCGGCATCCATGTTGAGCCTGAACGTGGTGAAGCCGAATTTCTTTCCGTTCCTCGGCCTGCTGGTCGTGGCCATGTTGATCGGCCATGTTGGTGCAATTGCTTGCGGAATTGGCGTGATTGTCACCATGCCCATCGCGGTCTGTATCCTGGCGGTGGCCTATCGGAATGTGTTTGGTGTTCAGGCCGCGGCCTGAGCCGAGGACTTTTTTTAAGGAAAGGTCGGGATGGGACTCTTGTGGAACGTGGAGCCTCCCGGCCGCGCCGGCGGTTATCGGGGCGTGCTGTTGCAGCACCTGCCGCTGGTGTTCATCGCCGGTTTGATTCTGCTGGCGGCGGCCCTCCTGCCGCTGGATCGAATTCCATATACGATTTGCACTTTTCTCCGACTCACCGGCTATCCCTGTCCCAGTTGCGGACTGACCCGCGGCTTTGTTGCCATGGCCCAAGGTCAATGGCTGGCCGTCCTGCATACGTGCCCTTTAGCGGTGTTGCTCTATGCCGCAACGGCGTTGGTATTTGCCGTTAACATGGCGGCCCTGCTATGCGGCGTGCGCCTGACTCCCGGCCGTTGGCTCAGGTGGCGCGCGCGCGCCTGGGTGGTCTTTCTTTGCTTTTTCGGTTTACTGATCCTGTTTAATTGGTTATACAGGCTGGCATTGGGACTGAAATGAAACGGACGACGGACTCTGACCTTTGACTTCTGATCCCTGGCGCGCATTTGCTGACAACTGATTACTAATCACTGATGACTGATAACTGGTATTTCACATGGATTCTATTGATCATATTCTAACCGCCTGGCTCCGGGACGTGTTCCGCCAGACGTTTCCCGGTGTGGGCGATTTTGCCGATGTGGCCGCCGTGGCCGCCACGGATGCGGCCTTTGGCGATTACCAATGCAATGCGGCCATGGCCCTGGCCAAGCAAATGAAAAAGCCGCCGCGCGCGATTGCCCAGGCGGTGGTGAACCACAAGCCGTTGCATGAAGCCGTTGCCGCCCTGGATCTGGCCGGGCCGGGGTTCATCAATATCCGGCTGCGCGAGGATTGGCTCGCCGGCCGGCTCGACGTGATGGCGCGCGACGAGCGCCTGAGCGTGGCGGCCCCCGGCGCGGGCCGTACGGTCGTTCTGGATTATTCCAGCCCGAACGTGGCCAAGCCGATGCATATCGGTCATATCCGTTCAACCGTGATCGGCAACGCCCTTGACCGGCTCTATCGGTTCCTGGGTTATCGCGTCATCGCCGATAACCACCTGGGCGACTGGGGTACGCAGTTCGGCATCCTGATCATGGGGTATCGGCATTTTGTTGACCGGCAAAAACTGAGCGCGACGCCCATTGAGGAACTGGAACGCATCTATGTCCTGAGTTACGAGAAGTCCGAGGCCAGCGCGGAGTGGAAAACCCAGTGTCGACAGGAATTAGTCAAATTGCAAGCGGGCGACAATGAAAATCTTGTGCTGTGGAAACAGTTTGTAGACCTTTCGATTGCCGAATTTGAGCATATGTACCGGCGGCTGGGCGTGAAGTTCGACCTGACGCGCGGCGAAAGTTTTTACCATGACCGCCTGCCGGCCACGATCGACCGGCTCGAACAGCAGGGCTTGGCCCGGGAAAGCGAAGGCGCCTTGGTGGTATTTCTTGAGGAGGAAAAATTGCCCGTCTGCATTGTCCGCAAGAGTGACGGCGCCTTTAATTATGCCGCGACCGATATCGCCACGGTCCTGAGCCGGGTCGAGGAATTCCAGCCGGAGCTTATTGTCTATGTGACCGACGAGCGCCAACAACTTCACTTTGCGCAAATTTTCGCCATCTGCAAGCGGTTGGGTATCCCAACGCGCCTGGAACACGTCTGGTTCGGGCTGATGCGCCTGCCGGAGGGCACGTTTTCCACGCGTCAGGGCAATGTCATTAAACTGGAAAAACTGCTGGACGAGGCTGAGAGTCGGGCGCTGGCGGTGGTCCGGGAAACCAGCCCGGAGATGCCGCCGGAGCAGCAAGAGGAAGTGGCCCGGGCCGTGGGGATCGGCGCGGTGAAATACGCGGACCTCAGTCAGAACCCGCAGAGCCTGGTGACCTTCAGTTGGGACAAGGCCCTGGCGCTAAACGGTAATTCCGCGCCTTACCTCCAGTATGCCTATGCCCGCATTCGGAGCGTTGAAGACAAATACCGTGACCAGTTTCCGGGCAAGGATCCCGCGTCTTTTCCGCTGATCCTGCAAGAGAATGTGGAACGCCAACTGGCGGTTCACCTTGTGCGGTTCGCGGAAATCGTGTCGTTGGCGGCGCGGATGGCCCGGCCCAGCGCGCTGGCCGATTATCTATACGAGTTGGCGGGGCTCTACAACAGCTTTTATCAGAATGTGCCGTTTCTCAAGGCGCCCGAGGGTGTCCGTGAAAGCCGCGTTCGGCTGTGCGGTCTTGTGGCGCAGGTGCTGGGACGGGGACTTAACCTGCTGGGCATCGAGACGCCGGAACGGATTTGAAGAAATGCAGAATGCAGAATGAAGAATGCAGAATGTCGGAAAAACAATTCTTCCACCCGCGCCCAGGCGGCGGCGATCATTGAGCGCTGGCTCGCTACCGGGGATTTTCCCAACCTGATGCTGGAGAACGTGCGCGAACACCGCGCGTTTCTCATGGAACTGGTTTATGGCATCGTGCGTTGGAAGCGGCTCCTGGACTGGGTCGTTGCCCGCTATGTGCGGCGCTCGCCGAACCCCTCCCAGCAAGCGTTCCTGCTGGTTGGTTTGTATCAGCTCCTGAAGATGACCGAAGTGGCGTCTTTTGCCGCAGTCCACGAAACTGTGGAAGCCGCGAAAGCGGCCCTCGGCGCGCGCCAGGCCGATTTTGTGAATGCGATCCTGCGCCGGACCTTGCGCGAAAAGGATATCCTCCTGGCGGAATTGGATCGCCAGCCACTGGGCATCCGGCAATCCCATCCGGATGAACTGCTGGAGCGCTGGGTACGGCATTTCGGGCTTTCTCCTACCGAAGCCTTGTGTGCCTGGAATAATCAGCGTGCCGATGTGATTATCCGCGTCAACCAGTTGGAAATCACGCCGGAAGCTTTTCTCAAAACATTGACAGTGCTCGGGGTGGGGGACCAGGTTTACCCGCCTCAGGCGGCGCCAAAGGCGACCAGGGTTCAGCCGCATTCTTTCCCCGCGTGTTTTACCCTTGCGCATGGCGTGCGGGTTGCCGACCTGCCGGGCTATGGAGAGGGTCATTTCATGGTCGTGGATCCTGCCGCGATTCAAGCCGTGGATCTGCTTGATCCCCAGCCGGGGGACCATATCCTGGATGCCTGCGCCGCGCCGGGCGGCAAAACTGCGCTCATCGCCGAGCGTATGCGGCTCAAGGGGCAACTCGTGGCCATGGATCTGCGCGAGGACCGCTTGCCGCGACTGCGCACTAATCTGGAACGCCTGGGCTGTGCCGCTTTTGTGAAGGTGGTGCAGGGCGATGCCCGGCGCTTGCGGCCGGAGTCTTTCGGGCGCTTCGACCGCATTCTGCTGGATGTGCCCTGCAGTAATACCGGGGTTATTCGGCGCAAGCCGGACGTCCGCTGGCGGTTTTCGAAAGCCGGATTGACACGCTTGCTCGCCACCCAGCGCGAATTGCTGGAACGCGCGGCGGGCTTGGTGAAGCGCGGCGGTTGTATCGTTTACAGCACGTGCAGTCTGGAGCCGGAGGAAAATGATCTGCTGATCGCTGCCTGGTTGAAGACGCATCCCGAATTTCGTCTCCGGCGTTCGTATCAATCCTTTCCGCCGGATTCGGCCACCGATGGCGCCTACGCCGCTCGATATGATTTGATGAGTTGACCGGATGAAAAAACACTGGCAGGATTCCCTGTGTAAAAATAGTCCGTGCATGGGACCGAAGATGTATTCGTAACGCCGTCTCAGGCAATGGAACAAACGATAGGATGACTTCAACGATGAAGCACAAAACATTAGGCACGACGGGACTCCAGGTTTCGGTGGTGGGGTTGGGCACATGGGCGATCGGCGGAGGCGCCTGGTGGGGGGCGACGGATGATCAAGTCTCCATCCGGGCCATCCGGGCCGCGCTGGATAGCGGCATCAACCTGATCGACACGGCGCCCGTCTATGGGTTCGGCCGGAGTGAAGAGGTCGTCGGCAAGGCCATCAAAGCCAACCGCGACAAAGTGATCCTGGCCACCAAATGCGGTCTGTGGTGGGAGGACAATCGCGGGGCCCCGTTTTTTGAGATTGACGGTCGCATGGTGCGCCGTTCGTTGCGCCCCGCGACAATCATTCAGGAAGTGGAAAACAGTTTGCGCCGACTGGGCACCGATCGTATTGATCTGCTCCAAACGCACTGGCAAGCGGTGGAACCGGAGCCCACGCCGATCGCCGAGACCATGGCCTGCCTGCTGGAATTGAAGGCCCAGGGGAAAATACGGGCAATCGGCGTGTCCAACGTGACCTGCGCGCAAATGGACGAATATCGCTCCGCAGGCGTGATAGATTCCTGTCAGCCGCGCTATAGCATGTTGGACCGGGCCATCGAGCACGCGCTGCTTCCCTATTGCGTCAAACATGGCATCGCCACGCTCGTGTATTCGCCCTTGGAACAGGGACTGCTCTCGGGGACGATTGGCATGGACCGTCACTTCAGCGAGCAGGAGCATCGGAATAGCATCCCATGGTTCAAGCCCGAGCATCGTCGCAAAGTGTTGGACCTGCTGGCCGGATGGCGCGATCTGACGGAGAAACATCACTGTACGCTCTCCCAGTTGGTCATTGCCTGGACGGTAGCCCAGCCGGGGGTGACGGTGGCTCTGTGCGGTGCCCGAAAAGCGGAACATGCCGTCGAAAATGCGCGGGCCGGATTCCTTACCCTTGAGGCGGCGGAATTGGCTCGCATGCGGAAAGAGGTTGAGGCGTTAGGGACGGCGAAGTAGCGTCCGATCCTGTCTCATAAAATCCCGATATTTACGTATCCCGAGAACGACCAACGCGCAACAAAACCTTGCATTGGACACACGCATCCGGTATCAATACCCGATTCGCGCGTAAGCGCGCAGATCGGGAATGGTTGATGAAAAATGGCTGATGGTTGATGCGGCCCGATTGATCCACTCGTGGCGCATGGCAAGCTATCCGCCATTACCAATTGACCATTAACCATTCTGTCGGGGATCATTCAACGAATAGGAGGCCTATATCGTGAAAGACATTGCCGTGGCGGATGTGCGTAATTTCGTTCTGCTGGGTCACACCGGCAGTGGCAAAACCATGTTGTGCGACGCCTTCCTGTGCAAGCTCGGCCTGGCCGAAAAAATGGGGCAGGTCAGCGCCGGCACCAGCCTGAGCGATTTCACCGAGGAAGAAATCAGCCGCAAGATCAGTCTGTATACCCAGTCTTTTACGGGGGCCTTCAAGAGCAAGCAAGGCCAGAAAATCCAGATGACCTTCGTGGATGTTCCCGGATTTGACGATTTTTACGGGCAGGTGCTCTGTGCCAGTCGCGTGGCCGATGCGGCCCTGATCACCATTGATGCCACCGCCGGCATTCAGGTTGGCACCAACCGCGTTTGGCGCCGATGCGTGGCGCTGGGGTTGCCCCGGGCAATCGTGATTACGGGGCTCGACAAGGAAAACGCCAATTTTGCCAAAATCCTGGCCGACGTGCAGGCAGTCTGGGGTCCAAAATGTGTGCCGGTCGTGTTTTCCACGCCGGACGGCATGGTTGAAGTCCTGGGACCAGCGGCGCCGGCAGGCGCATCTGCCGCAGATTGGCAGGCGTATAAAAGCGCATTGATTGAACGTGCGGCCGAGACGGACGATGCGCTCCTGGAAAAATATCTGGGTGGCACGGAATTGACGGCCGATGAAATTGCCAAGGGCCTGCGTGCGGCGGTGTGCGCCGGCAGTCTGATTCCCGTCTTTGCCGTCATGACTCCCAAGGATATCGGGGTCAACGAATTGCTTGGCGGCATTGTCCGCCTTTTCCCAACCCCCCTGGAGCGGACGGTCAAGGATGCGGCGGGTACGGCGATTAATCCCGCCCCCGAAGCGCCGTTCGTGGGTGTGGTCTGGCGGCACGTGACCGATCCCTATGCCGGCAAGTTATCCTATGTGCGCATTTACGGCGGCATGCTGAAGGAAAACACGGAAATTTTCAATGCCACCAAGGGCCAGAAGGAAAAGATCGGTGTGCTCCTCCAGCCCCAGGGCAAGAAACCCTCGCCGATCACGGAGGCGCGCTCCGGCGATATTGTGGCGCTGCCGAAATTAAAAAACACGGGGCTTAACGACGTTCTCTGTGCCGTGGGGCAGAAAGTCGCGTTTGAGCCGGTTGTGTTTTTGAGTCCGGTGGTGTCGGTGTCGGTTTTGGCCAGGAACCAGGCCGATGACGACAAGCTTGGAATCGCGCTCACCCGCGCTGTGGAAGACGATCCGACCCTGGTGGTAGAACGGCATGCGGATACGCGCGAGACAGTGCTTTCCGGGATGGGCGATGCACACCTGGAACTCGTCCATGAACTGATGAAAAGGCGCAGTAACCTGGACGCGGAATTCAAGGTGCCGAAGGTGGCCTACAAGGAAACGGTAACCGGTCTGGGTGATGGCCATTACAAACACAAGAAGCAGTCCGGCGGCCGCGGGCAGTATGCGGAAGTGTATTGCAAGGTCCAGGCAAAACGACCGGATGAAGAGGAGTGGTTCGTGGACGCGGTTGTCGGGGGCGTCATTCCAAGGAATTTCATACCGGCCTGCGAAAAGGGGTTTTTAGAGGCCATACCGCATGGCGTGTTGGCCGGCTATCCGGTGGTCAACGTGAAAGTTTCCGTGTATGATGGGTCCTACCACGACGTGGATTCCTCGGAAATCGCATTCAAGATTGCCGCCGCGCGCGCGTTCAAGGAGGCCTTGACCAAGGCCAAGCCCGTCCTGTTGGAACCGATCATGACCGTGCGCGTCATGGTGCCGGAGCAGTCCATGGGCGACATTAACGGCGATCTCAACCATCGGCGCGGGCGCATCCTGGGCGTGGATATGGAAGACGGCGTGCAGGTAATTACCGCGGAAGTGCCCCAGGCTGAAATGTTCCGGTATTCCTCCGAATTGCGCAGTATCACGGGTGGGCGCGGATCGTTCGAAATCAAGTTTGCCCGGTATGACGTCGTGCCCAACATGATTGCCCAGAAGGTTATTGCCGGCGCCGAGAAGAAGGAAGAGGAAGAGTAACCGACGCCAGAGGACGGACGACAGACGACGGAGGACAGAACAGAGAAGCAAACGTCGAACGCCCAACGCCGAACGTCGAATGAAAAAGCGGATGACGGAGAGACGCCGGCCTGCCCTGCGACGTGTCCGGCGAAGCCTTGGCGAAGGTGGGAAATCGGAAATTGGAAATCGAAAATCTGATAGCAGGGGCGTTGGAACATTGTGAGCTGTGCCCGCGTCGGTGCGGGATCAATCGGACGATAGGGCGCGTGGGCTATTGTCGAGCCGGGTGCACGGTGCAGATTTTCCGGTATGGATCGCATCCCGGCGAGGAGCCGCCCATTTCCGGCACGCGCGGGTCAGGCGCCATTTTTTTCAGTCGGTGTACATTGCGGTGTGTTTATTGCCAGAATTATCCCTGGAGTCAGGAAGGATGCGGCGAGACCTATGCGGTCGAGGAATTGGCGGGAATCTTTAGCGCGCTTCGCGCGGAAGGCTGTCATAACTGGAACCTGGTGAGCCCAACGTCCTGGTTGCCGATGATTGTCTCGGCGCTGGAGCGCGCGCGTGGGACTGGCCAAAACCTGCCGGTAGTGTATAATACCAGCGGATTTGAACGGGTCGAGACCGTACGCGCCATGGCGGGCAAAGCGGATGTTTATCTGACGGACCTGCGGTATGCCAGTTCGGAAGCCGCCGCGCGCGGGTCCGATGCTGCGGCATATTTGGATTGCGCCCGGGCAGCATTGCTGGAGATGTGGCGCCAGGCGGGGCCGCTCGTGGTGGATGCCGATGGTGTTGCCGTGCGCGGTGTGATCTGTCGGCTGTTAATTCTGCCGGGGCTGGCGCATGAGGCCTGCGCTTCGTTGGAATGGTTGGCAAAACAGGTTGGACCGAAGTTGGCGTTGAGCGTTATGGCGCAATACACGCCGACGTATCGGGCGATTGGCCAGGTTCCGTGGAGCCGGGCCATTACCCGCGCGGAATATGACGTTGTCTGCCGTACGGTTGAACGGCTAGGATTCACCGAAGGATGGATCCAGGATTTTGGCGCCGCGCCCGGCAGTACGCTGGCGGGGTTCAATATGCCGCCATGTCGAAAGATGGAATGACGGAAAACGGAAAAACGATAGACGGATCACTATAAGACAAGGGGACAATCATGAGTGGGCATAGTAAATGGAAAACCATCCAGCATAAAAAGGGTGCGGCAGATGCCGCCCGCGGGCGAATTTTCAGCAAACTCAGCAAGGAAATTTCCATCGCGGCGCGCGCCGGCGGCGGCGATCCCGCCATGAATCCAGCCCTGCGCACACTGATTACCAAGGCCAAGAGCAGTAACATGCCGGCCGATAATGTTGATCGTGCCATCAAGAAAGGCACGGGTGAGTTGGCCGGCGGCCAGCTTGAAGAAATCACCTATGAGGGCTATGCCGCCGCCGGCGTGGCCCTGGTCATCAAAGTCCTGACCGACAACAAGAACCGGGCGGCCTCGGAAATCCGGCATATTTTCACAAAATTCGGCAGTAACCTGGCGGGCCAGGGCGCGGTGTCGCGCACGTTCAAACGCAAAGGGCAGATTCTGGTGGAAGCCGCCACGGTGGACGAAGACAAGCTTATGGGGATCGTGCTCGATGCCGGCGCCGAGGATATGCAACAGGACGGCGAAGTGTTCGAGATCATTACCGCGCCCGCCAGTTACCAGGCCGTGGTTGATGCGCTGGAAAAAGCCGGCATCAAATCCGCCAGTTCGGAAATCGTGCTGATTCCGGATGCCTTTGTGCCGGTGACCGATAAAACCATGGCCGGGAACATTATCAAGTTTATCGAAACCCTCGAAGAGAATGAGGATGTCCAGAATGTTTATTCCAACATGGACGTGGATGAGGCGATTTTGAAGGATATGGAGCAGAGATAAAATATATTTTCGATTTGTGATTGCCGATTTGCGATTGAAGCATGCGGCTTGATATTTTTTTTAAAAATTGGCAACCGGAAATCGAAAATTGGAAATAACATCCGGATTTCAACGTTGCATCATGGATTTAAAATCGGCAATCGGCAATCGAAAATCGGAAATTAATGTCAGCCGCATCCTGGGCGTGGATACCTCCCTGCGTTCCACGGGGCTGGGTTTGATCCAGGTGCGCGGATCGCGCCTGGAAGTTGTGGAGCAGGCTCTGGTGAAAAATCCGGCCGCCTGGCCCCTGTCGCGGTGCCTGGTTCATTTGTACGCGGCGATCGGCGAAATCCTTGAACGGGGCAAGCCCGGAATTGTGGCCATCGAAGGCATTTTTTTCTGCAAGAATGTGCGCACGGCCGTTATTCTGGGCGAGGCGCGCGGCGTGGTGATTGCCGCCTGTGCGGCAGCCGGGGTGCCGGTATACGAATATTCCCCGCGCCGCGTCAAGCAGGCGGTGGTCGGGTTCGGTGGTGCAAGCAAGGACCAGGTGGGGCGAATGGTGACGTCGCTTCTGGGCTTGCGCGAAGCGCCTTCGGAGGATGCCGCCGACGCTCTGGCCATTGCCATCTGCCATGCCCATGCGGGCAAATATGGGGCGCTGATGGGCGCGAAGGAAATATGATTACATTCCTTGAAGGTATATTGGTGGAGAAGACGCCGACGCGCGTTGTGCTGAACGTCGGCGGGGTGGGTTACGAGGTCTTTATTCCACTGAGCAGTTTTGACCGTCTGGGCGTTCCCCCGCAAACCTGCTGCCTACTGACTTACGACTACATCCGCGAAGACCAGCATAGTCTGTTCGGTTTCGTGAGCGAAGCGGAACGCAAGCTGTTTGTCCTGCTGATGAGCGTCAGCGGCATCGGACCCAAGCTGGCCCTGAGCGCCTTGAGCAGTTTGACCGTGCGCGAAATGATCGGCGCCATTGCCGGCGGCGATATCAAGCGGCTGAGCGGGGTGACCGGCATCGGCAAGAAAATCGCCGAGCGCATGGTGGTGGAATTGCGTGACAAGCTCTCCGCCGTCGAGGGACTCTCAGCCATTGCACCCGCCGGTGTGGATTTGGGCGGCGACCATCGCGTGCGCGATGCCGTGCTGGCGCTGATTTCCCTGGGCTACAAACAGGCCGACGCCCAGAAGATGGCGGCCATGGGTTTAGGAAGCGGCAAACCGGATCTTTCCGTCGAAGATATTGTCCGCAAGGCATTGACCCGCTAAGCGCGCAGGGAAATCTCTTTCAAAGCGGGGCGTTTTTTTGCAATCGACCATTGACGGCGTCGGAAAATTTCTATAATGTCCGGTCGTTTTCAAAGACTTGATCAATTAGTGTCATAGCATCAAAACAAGGAGGATCTGTTCATGGCTATTAAAGTCGGAATTAACGGGTTCGGGCGTATCGGCCGCATGGCTTTCCAGGCTATCTGTGACAAGGGCCTGCTGGGCAAGACGCTTGATGTGGTGGCCGTGGTGGATGTATCCACAAATGCTGACTACTTCGCGTACCAGATGAAGTACGATTCGATCCACGGCAAATTCAAGCACACGATCACCACGGCCAAGAGCGATGCCGCGAAAGAGGAGGACGATGTACTGGTGGTCAACGGCAACAAGATCCGGTGCGTCATGGCCACGAAAACCCCTGCCGAACTGCCTTGGAAGTCGCTGGGTGTGGAGTACGTGCTCGAGTGCACCGGCCTCTTCAACGATTCCGAAAAAGCCAAGGGGCATTTGGCCGCCGGCGCGCGGAAGGTCATTCTTTCCGCCCCGGGCAAGGGCGAAGTCAAGACGATTGTTCTTGGCGTAAATGAGGGCGAATATGATTCGGCCAAACATGTCATCGTTTCCAATGCCTCCTGCACCACTAACTGTCTGGCGCCCCTGGTGCACGTTTTGTTGAAAGAAGGTTTCGGCATCGAGACGGGACTCATGACCACAATTCACTCCTACACCGCGACGCAGAAGACCGTGGACGGTCCTTCCAAAAAGGACTGGCGTGGCGGCCGCGCAGCGGCGCTGAACATCATTCCGAGCACGACCGGCGCTGCCAAGGCCGTCGGCGAAGTTTTGCCAGCCACGAAGGGCAAACTTACCGGCATGGCCTTCCGTGTTCCCACGGCGGACGTTTCGGTGGTTGACCTGACCTTCCGCACGACCCGGGACACCTCGATTGAAGAAATTGATGCGGCTTTGAAGAAAGCCTCCCAAACCTACCTGAATGGCCTGCTGGGTGTGACGGACGAAGAACTGGTCTCCACGGACTTCATTCACGACCAGCGCTCCTCGATCTATGACTCGCTGGCCACCCTGCAGAACAACCTGAAAGGTGAAAAGCGCTTCTTCAAGGTCGTGTCCTGGTACGATAATGAGTGGGGCTATTCCAATCGCCTGGTGGAGTTGATCACCTACATGGCTAAAAAGGATGGCGCGCTGAAATGAACAAGCTGACGGTTCGCGATGTTAACTTCAAGGGCCGGCGCGTGCTGGTGCGCGTTGATTTCAACGTACCCATCAAGGACGGCCAGGTGGCCGACGACACTCGCATCACGGCGGCCCTGCCGACGATTCGTTATATCCTCGATCAGGGCGCTGCGGTGGTGCTGATGAGCCACTTGGGTCGGCCCAAGGGCGGCAAGGTTGAAGCCGAGTTCAGTCTGAAGCCGGTGGCCGAGCGCCTGCAGGCATTGCTGGGTCGGCCGGTGCAATTCGGGACGGACTGCGTTGGTGCCGAAACGCTGGCGCAGGCGCAGTCTTTGAAACCGGGCGATGTTCTGCTCGTGGAAAATACCCGCTTCTACAAGGAAGAAGAAGGCAAAGCCAAAGTTGCCGATGACGCCACGGACGAGCAGAAAAAAGCCGCCAAGGCGGAGATGAAGGCCAAGCAAAAAGAGTTCGCCAAGAAACTGGCCCTGCTCGGTGACGGTGAAATCTACGTGAACGACGCCTTCGGCTCCGCCCACCGTGCGCATGGCTCGACGGCGGTGGTCTGTCAGTTTTATAAAAAGAGCGTGGCCGGTTTCCTGATGGAAAAGGAAATTGATTACCTGGGCCGCGCGCTGTCCAACCCGGAGCGTCCGTTTGTGGCCATCCTTGGCGGCGCCAAGGTCAGTGACAAGGTCAATGTCATTACCAACCTGCTGGACAAAGTGAACAGCCTGATCATTGGCGGCGCCATGGCCTATACGTTCTACCGTGCCAAGGGTTTGCCTACCGGCAAGTCGTTGGTGGAAGAGGACAAGATTGATCTGGCCCGCGATATTCTGGCCAAGGCCCGGGCCAAGGGCGTGAAAGTGTTTTTGCCGGTGGATAACGTGATTGCCGACGCGTTTGACGCCAAGGCCCGCATAGAAACCGTAGGTGACAAGGCTATTCGCGATGGCTGGATGGCGCTCGACATCGGTCCGCAATCGGCCCGGCTGTTTGCGGCCGAAATCGCCAAGGCCAAAACCGTGGTCTGGAACGGCCCCATGGGCTGTTTTGAAATGGCACCGTTTGCGGCCGGCACTCTGGCCGTGGCCCAGGCGATTGCCGGGACGAAATGCCTGAGCATTATCGGCGGGGGTGATAGCGTCAGCGCCGTTAACAAGAGCGGCTTGGCCGACAAGATGACGCACATCAGCACCGGCGGTGGCGCCAGTCTGGAATTTTTGGAAGGCAAAGAACTGCCGGGCGTGGCGGCCCTGAGCGATAAGGCATAGTTCAAGGAAAGACAAAAGGACAGAAGATGAAGAAATTACTGGCGTTTGTTGTATGTGGCATGCTTGTCGGATGTGAATACAATGTCCAGCTCGTAAAAACCCCTGAGTTAGGAATCGACTCTGTAGCCGTGGGATTGTGGCAGAGGTCGAAAGAGGATGGACAAAAGGAGAGCCTGCTGGTATTGCCGTTGAACAAACAAGAATACATGGTCTCGTTTCCTGCCGGTTCGAAAGATGCCATGTTTGCCCGTGCTTGTCTCTGTCGCACTGCCGATATGACGCTCGTTCAATTGGAGTGGATTGGAGCCGCTCAGGGCGGAATTCCTGAAAACAATCGGGTCTTCCAGTTCGCAACATACTCGGTTGCCGGAGACACAATCACCGTGCGCATGTTGAATGCCGACGTTGTGAAGAAAGATGTGAAATCAACCGCCGAACTGGCCAAGGCCATTGCGGACAATAAGGATAAGCCGGACATTTTCAGGGACAAGATGGTCTTCACAAAGGTTAAGAATTGACTTCGAACCACAAACCGGAGACTATCAGCGCTACCCGCGTCGCGGCGGATCGAATGCCCGGCGAAGAACAAAAAACAAAGAACCAGGAACGATATTGTGAATACTAATCGTAAACCCATTATTGCGGGCAACTGGAAGATGAACAATACCGTGGCCGAGGCTCTGGCCCTGGTTGCGGAAATAAAGCGCCAGGCGGCCGAGCGCAAGGGCGTCGAGATTGTGCTGTGCCCGCCCTTTACGGCCTTGCAAGCCGTGAGCAACGCAATTTCCGGGACAGCCATCGGGCTGGGCGCGCAGAATATGCATTGGGAAAAAGCGGGTGCTTTTACCGGCGAGGTATCGGCGGCCATGTTGCGCGAACTGTATTGCCACTATGTCATCATCGGCCATAGCGAGCGCCGCACGCTCTTTGGCGAGACCGATGCGGCCGTCAACCGCAAAGTCAAGACGGCACTGGCCAGCAACCTGCGCCCGATCGTCTGCGTCGGCGAAACCCTGCAACAGCGGCAGGCGAACCAGACCGAGGCGGTCATCAGGACCCAGGTGCTGAACGGCCTGAAGGACATTGGTCCGGATCAATTTGCTCCTGTAATCATGGCCTACGAGCCGGTCTGGGCGATTGGCACCGGCATGACGGCTACGCCCGATCAGGCCCAGGCCGTGCACAAGTTTATCCGCAGCCTGTTACAGGAAATGGCCGGCGAGCGCGTGGCGCAAACCGTGCGCATCCAGTATGGCGGCAGTGTCAAGCCGGCCAATGCCAAGGAGCTGTTTCACCAGCCGGATATTGACGGCGGGCTGATCGGCGGTGCGGCGCTGGACGCGGATTCGTTCATGGCCATCGTGAATGCGGCGCTGTAAGAAGAAATAAATCAGGGCACTGGCGTCCCATAGGGACACCGAGGCTGTACGAGTTGTTTTCCTAATAGCCAACAGCCTGCAGTCTGTTTTAGGGGAGTATAATATGATCTATATCAAAGCTCTATTAATCTTGATTGAAATTATCTGCAGTATTCTGCTGATCGTGATCATCCTGCTGCAGCGTTCGAAGAGCGAGGGGCTGGGATTGGCCTTCGGTTCCCAAATGGGCGAATCGCTGTTTGGCGCCCGGGCCGGCAACGTCCTGGTAAAAGCCACTATATGGATGGGCATTATTTTCCTGGTCAATACGACCGTGCTGGCCAAAATCTACTCCAAGGGAACATCCCAATCCCTGATATCGGAAAGCAGCGTTCCGGCGCCTATGGCGGCCCCAGTCGGGGCGCCGGTACCGGGTTCGGCAGGTCAGCCCGCAAATCAGCCGCTGGCCCCGGATGTACCCATGTCTGCCCCAATGACTCCGCAGGCGCCGGCTCCATCGCCGGTTTACCCGCCTACGGCGGCGCCAGAGGCGACCAGGGTTGTGCCGGTCAGTGTGCCTGCCGCCACACCTGCTTCGGCTCCCTAACAGAGTTCATGCCAAGGCCTTTTTCCATATCATTGACGCGCGCTGGTCTGGTTATTGGCGCGTTGGCCGGCATGGTTCTGCTCGCCGCTTGCCGGCCCCAGTCGGAATTTTCTGCTGCGGAACCTGCGGGCCAAACCACATTTTACGGGGTGGCGGAACGCATTCGCGGGTTCGATCCGGTCATGGCCGGCGACGTGGCCTCGGCGCTGGCCATCAGCCGGATTTACGAGGGCCTGCTTCAATATGCCTATTTGAAACGGCCCTATGCCGTCGAGCCGTGCCTGGCCGCCGCCTTGCCGCAGGTTTCGCCAGATGCGCTTACCTATACTTTTTCCGTTCGCCGTGGTATTTATTTTCAGGACGATCCCTGCTTCACCGCCACGCAAGGTCGCGGTCGTGAATTGACGGCCGCTGATTTTGTCTATTCCATCAAACGGGTCGCCGATCTCAAGACCGGCTCGACGGGGTTCTGGGCATTTAACGACCGGATTGTGGGACTCGATGAATTCCGTGCCGCTTTCGCCGACGATAAGCCGACCGATTACAGCCTGCCGGTGGAAGGTTTGTGCACACTGGACGACTATACTTTCCAAATCCGGCTCAAGCGGCCTTATCCGCAACTGCTCTGGATCATGACCATGCATTATACGTTTGCCGTGCCGCGCGAGGCGGTGGATTTTTACGGTGCTGATTTTGTCAACCATCCGGTGGGTACCGGGCCTTATGTGCTGAAGTCGTGGAAAAAGAATTACCGGCTGGAATACACGCGCAATCCCAAGTGGGCGCAGACCGGACGCATCGAACGGTACCCGGCCGAGGGCTCGCCGGGCGATGCCGCGCTGGGCCTGCTGATGGATGCCGGCAAACCCTTGCCACTTATTGACCGCGTGGTGCAGTATGTCATTGGGGATACATCCACGATGTGGTTTATGTTCCTCAAGGGCCAGTTTGAAATGTCGGGTATTTCGCGCGACAATTGGAATGCCGTGATTTCGACCGAAAAGTCCTTGAATCGCGATTTGGCCGCCAAGGGCATCCGCATGTTTTCCGCCCCGGTCATGGAAACCTATTACATCGGGTTCAATCTGGATGATCCCGTTGTGGGCCCGAATAAGCGCCTGCGCCAGGCGCTGACCTGCGCCTTCAACACGGAAACCTATGTGCGGTTCTATAATGACCGCGTCATCCGTGCCATGGGTCCCATTCCGCCCGGCATCGCCGGATTCGAAGACCAGCGCACGCCATATCCCTTCGATTTAGCCCGTGCCCGAAGCCTGCTCGCGGAAGCGGGCTATCCCGACGGCAAGGACCCAAAAACTGGCCGGCGGCTCAAGCTGACCATTGACCTGGGCAATGCCAACGATCCCGAAGTGCGCGCCGCCGTGGAATTATTTGCCGATTTCATGGGACAAATCGGCGTGCTGATTGTGCCGGTTTATAACAACTGGCCGGCCTTCCTGGAACGGATTGAGCGGCGCCAGGCGCAGTTGTTCCGGCTGGGTTGGGTCGCGGATTATCCCGATGCCGAAAATTTCCTCCAGCTCTTTTATGGCCCTAACGGCTCACCGGGCCCCAACCACAGCAATTACCGCAACAAGGAGTTTGACGCGCTTTATGAAAAGGTGCGGGTCATGCCGGAGTCGCCGGAACGCACCGTGTTCTATCGCCAGATGGCGGCAATGGTTGTCGAGGACTGCCCCTGGATTTTTGAACAGCATCCGCTTTCCTACGCGCTGACCCACGCTTGGCTGAAGAATTACAAGCCCCACGACTTTCCCTATGGCATGGGCAAATATTACGCCGTTGATACGGAAGCCCGCCAGTTATGGAAAGCTAAAGAAAGTCCCTGAAATGCGGATTCTGATCTGATTAAATGCATGGGAATTTACCGCCATAGGCGGGCCTGCCTCTCGCGGACAAAGTTGCCATTCGCCGTGGCGAACACAAAAAGCACAAAAACGAGGATTTATTTATCATGAGCATCGAACAGTGGCTGGATCAATACGGATATTGGGCGGTATTTTGTGGCGTCTTTCTTGAAGGTCCGATCACGCTGGCTCTGGCCGGTTTCCTGGCGCACCAGGGATATCTAAACATATTCGCGGTTTGCGCAACCGCATTTGTGGCCACATTCATGGTGGTAGAAATCGGTTATTTCATTGGCTTGGTTGCCGGCCAATATTTGCAGGCCCGCTGGCCTTTCTGGCGCCGAAACAATGCCCGTTTCTCGGCGCTGATCGAACGTCATAAACCGCTTTTCATAATGGGCTTTCGTTATTTTTCCGGCTCCCACACGGTAATTCCCATGGCAATTGGCATGGGTCGGATTCGTCCGGCTTATTTTTCAGCCATGAACGCAATCAGTGCCGCGCTCTGGACGCTTATCTATTTTCTGGTTGGGTACTTCTTCGGCCATGCTTTTGAATTGCTCATTGAGGACGTTAAACGGCATGAAAAAACGATCGCGCTTGTTCTGGTTGCGGTAATAATTATTATTCATCTGGCGCGCCGTTGGATTTTCCGGCGCGGCGCCGCCAGGCAGCCTTGATCGTTGGAGAATCTTGGTCGCATTGCCGCTTTTTACAACTCCAAAAACAACATTCCAACATTCTGCAGAATGTTGGAATGTTGTTTTTGAACTTTAAGAGAACTGTGCGGAAAATGCCCTGTAGTCAGCCATTTCTTGCATCGTCCAGCTTATGACGGGATGTAATTTTCCCGGCCGGTCAGGGCGAGAATGGTTTCGGCGATCAGCGTGACGGTCGCATCCAGATCGCGGAGCGAGACGATTTCCACGGGGCTGTGCATGTAGCGGTTCGGCACGCTGACCAGCGCCGCGGCGCAACCGCCGCGCGAGAGCTGCATGGCGTTGGCATCGGTCCCGGTGCCGCGCGGTTCCGCCTGCATCTGGAACTTTATCTTTTTGCGGCGGGCGGTGTCGCCAAGTAATTTGCCCAGCACGGGATTGATGTTGGCGCCCCGGTGCAAAATGGGGCCCTTGCCCAGCGCGATGTCGCCGACTTTCTTGGGGTCGCCGCCCGGGTAGTCCGAGGTAAAGCCCACGTCCACGGCAATGCCGATGTCCGGATGAATGTGGTAAGCGCTGGTGATGGCGCCGCGCAGGCCGACTTCTTCCTGCACGGTGGATACCGCGTACACAGCCACGTTTAACTTTTTACGCCGCAAGGCCCCGAGCACTTCCGTCACGACCCAGGCGCCGACGCGGTCATCAAAGGCGCGCGAGGATACCAGTTCGTTTTTCAATTCGATGAAGTCCGGCGTGACGACCACGGAATCGCCCACCTCCACCGATTTCAGGGCGTCTGCCTTGTTCTTGGCGCCGATATCGATCCAGAGGTCTTCCAGCTTGACGCCCTTGTCGCGCTCGGCCGCATCCAGCAGATGAATCGGCTTGCGGCCGATGACGCCATAGATCGGTCCCTTGGCGGTGGTGATGCATACGCGCTGGCCGACGGCGACCAGCGGATCCCAGCCGCCAATGGCCGCAAAAAATATGAACCCGTTGGCGTCAATATGGGTAATCATCAGCCCGATTTCATCCACGTGGCCGGCCAGCATGACCTTGACCCGGGCCTTCTCGTTCAGCGCCCCGATCAGGTTGCCGTGGACGTCCCCGGCAACACGGGCTGCGACGCTCTGCATCCGGGCGCGAATCACTTTTTGAGCGGGCACTTCGAACCCCGACGGGGAGGGTTGTTTCATCAAATTTTTCAAAAAAGCCAGCGAATCAGCATTCATGGATTGTCCTTGTGATACTTGCTGTGGTTAATGGCGAACGCGACGAACGTGCATGGGCTCCATTGTGCAAACCGCAGGGCGGCTGTCAAGCCGCCATTTACCCGTGTTCGTAATTATCCAAATCTTGAACTTGCGCAAACGTGGATGGGTCGGTAAGGTTAGGGCTCGTTGCAACTATATGGACTGTAGACTGTAGGCGGTTGGAAAAAACGATATAGGAATAATAATGGATACACTGCAAAAATCGAGATATCGCGGACCAAAGGGGCCGGTGGTGCTGACGATCATGGATGGGGTGGGGATCGGCAAATATGCGGAAGGCGACGCGGTCCGATCGGCGTGCAAGCCGCATTTGGACTGGCTGAAAGCCAACGCGCTCGCTTGCCAGCTCAAGGCGCACGGCAAAGCGGTCGGCCTTCCCAGCGATGCCGATATGGGCAACAGCGAAGTGGGCCATAATGCCATCGGGTGCGGACGGGTCTTCGACCAGGGCGCCATGCTGGTCAACGCGGCGATTGCCTCGGGCGCCATGTTCCGGGGCGATGTCTGGACGAAGCTCATCCACAACTGCCGCGCGCACAACGGTACGCTCCATTTCATCGGGCTGTTTTCCGACGGCAACGTGCACAGTCATCTGGACCATCTCAAGGCCATGCTGATCCAAGCCAAAAAAGAAGGCGTGCGCAAGGTGCGCCTCCATATCCTGTTAGATGGGCGCGACGTGGGCGAAACTTCGGCGCTGGACTATGTGGACCCGTTTGAAAAGTTCCTGGCCGGCCTGAATGCGGACAAATCCGTGGATTACTGCATCGCTTCGGGCGGCGGACGTATGGCCATCACCATGGACCGCTACAACGCGAACTGGGACATGGTCAAGCGCGGCTGGGACACGCACGTGCGCGGGATCGGCCCGCAGTTCAAATCGGCGCATGCCGCCATCGAGGCCCACCGCAAGGCCTGGCCGGGGGTCATTGATCAGGACCTGCCGCCCTTTGTCATTGTGCACGACGGCAAACCTGTGGGGCCGATTGTGGATGGCGACAGCGTCATTTATTTCAATTTCCGCGGCGACCGCGCCATCGAGATCAGCCGGGCTTTTGAGGACGACGATTTCGATAAATTCGACCGTGTGCCTCGGCCCAAGGTGGAATACGCCGGCATGATGCAATACGACGGCGACCTGAAAATTCCGAAACAGTACCTGGTCACCCCGCCGGCCATCAACCGGACCATGGGCGAACTGCTTAGCCAGGCGGGTATCCGGCAACTGGCGATCAGCGAAACCCAGAAATTCGGGCATGTCACGTATTTTTTCAACGGCAACCGCTCGGGAAAATTCGCTGAGAAGCTGGAGGAATATGTCGAAATCCCGTCCGACCGCATTCCGTTTGAACAGCGCCCCTGGATGAAGGCGGCGGAAATAACCGACTATGTCGTGGGCGCGATCCGGGAGAACAAGTTCCCGTTTATCCGCCTGAACTATCCCAATGGCGACATGGTGGGGCATACGGGCGTTTACCAGGCCACGCAAATCGGGGTGGAGACGGTGGATTTATGCCTCGGCCGGCTGATAGCATCTGTCAAGGCCGCCGGCGGCATTCTGGTAGTGTCGGCCGATCACGGCAATGCCGACGACATGTTCGAGCATGATGAAAAAACCGGCAAGGTCAAGACCGATCCCGTAACCGGCAAGCCCCGGGCCAAGACCAGCCATTCGCTCAATCCGGTGCCATGCTATATTTTCGATCCGGCCGGAACCGCCGGCCTGACCTTGTCCACGGCCTCTTCCAAGGGTTTGGGCATCAGCAGTCTGGCGGCCACCTGCCTGGTTCTACTGGGGTTTGTCCCGCCGCAGGATTACGACAAGAGTATCGTTGAAATTAAAGATTAAACATGCAGAATTCAGAAAGCAATAGCCGGGAATCGGAATATTTACGCTTGCCAACATGAGGGGCATTCTCGGCAACACAACCTGGGAGCTATGAATGAAAACGCTGGTTTTGTCGAAAACTAACATTGAAGCCATGCTCACTTATGAGTCCGCAATCGAAAACGTGGAATATGTTTTCAGGGAATGGGGGCGCGGCAACGTTGTTATGCCGGCCAAAATCAATCTTAATATGGCGCGGAGCGGATACGATTCATGGGCCAACGCCATGCCGGCATTTGTGGTGCCGATCAAGGCCGCCGGAATAAAGTGGATCGGCGGCTATGCCGACAATGCCCGGCACGATCTGCCCTTTATCATGGGCGCGATTCTGCTGAGCGATCCGCAAACCGGCGCCGTGCTGGCCGTCATGGACGGGTCGCACATCACCAATTTACGGACCGGCGCTTCGGCGGCGGTCTGCGCCAAATATCTGGCGGCGCCCAACTCTACCCGGGTAGCGATTGTCGGCGGCGGCGTCCAGGGGCAGACGGCGCTCAAAGCCATGAGTTGTCTTTTTAAAAATATGCGGGCCAAAGTGGCGGAACTTTCCGTGGAAAAACGGCGCAAATTCTGCGAAACCATGAAAGCGGAAACCGGGCTGGATGTTTCCGAGGCGGAAACGGTCGCGGAAGCCGTGGCGGATGCTGATATTATCGTGCTGGTGACGACGGCCAAACAGCCGATCGTCAAAGACGAATGGATTAAAAATGGCGCGTTGGTTCTAGCGATGGGTTCTTTTCAGCAGGTTGAAGATGAATTTGCTCTGTCGGCCGGCAGGATTGTGGTCGACAGTTTCGAACAGGCGAGTCATCGCGGCGAAATCAAGCATCTCTTCGAAACGGGGAAAATCACGAAGAACGGTATTTACGCCGAACTTGGTGAAATCGTGGCCGGAAAAAAGAAAGGACGCGGTTCCGATCAGGAACGCATACTTATGATTCCGGTCGGCTTGGGTGCGCACGATATCTGCATTGCTCATCACCTGTATAAATCGGCCCTGGAAAAGAAAATCGGCGTTTTTGTGGAATTATATTGAAGAATAAAGTCGTCAGTTAAGAGGCTGTTGAAAAACGCTCTTGGCTCAGCCAGAGGTTTACCCGCCTCTGGCGGCGCCTTAGGCGACCAGGGCTTCGCGCTACCTTCGAATATACGATTGTTTTGGTAGGGCGAGGCGTCACGCCGAGCCGTCTTTCGATCTAAGCCGTTCTTTTTCAACAGCCACTTAAGATGTTATCTAAGCCGATGAGAATGACGGGGTGTTTCGTTTCTGCATTCTGAATTCTGCCTTTTTGTGAAGGTGTTATGAACCAGGAACCCTATGGCGTAATTCTGGCCGGTGCCGCCGATGAGGTGCGCCGCGCCTACGACACATTTGCGCAACAGCCGGTGGATTGGGATTTGACCAGCGAGCCGCCGGACCCGCCCGACAGGCGTCAGGTGACGATCCGCAAACCGGTCCAAGTGGCCGGCCCCGGCACTTTTTTCGGACGCGAGCACCGGACGCTGATATTCGAACCGACGCCGCTCGAAGGGTGGTGGTTTGAGCGCGTGGACCAGCCGGGTTCTCTGCCCATCAAGGTTTCCGTGCGTAATGTCTGGACCACGATCCGTAACATCGTTCTGCGCAGTGGATCGCCCCACAACTACATGCGCATGGTGGAGCACATCATCGCCCTGCGGCTGGGCTTAGGTATCGACAACCTGATGATCAAGGCCGATGCGGGCGATCCGCCGCTCTTTGACCGGGGCAGTATTGACCTGGTTGAGGCTCTGACCGATGCCGGCACGGAACCCTCCGCCGCGCCCGTGGTATATGTAACCGTGAAAGAGGCCGTCACCATGGGCAGGGCGAACGGCAGTTTTGTGACCCTGTTGCCTGCGCGTGACAAGACCTTTCACTTGCAGATGGATTGTGCCGTAGATTTTCCCAATGTCATGGGAAAACAGCGGGTTCGTTTCAATCTCAACCGCCGGCGGTTCTGCTATGGCGCCCTGGCGCGCACCAATACGACGGCCGCCATGAAGTGGTATTCCCAGACGGTGGGCAAACTTTTTGCCGATATTCGCAATCTGGGTTACACGGATAAAAACATTCTGATTGCCGGGCGCCACCGTTACGTCAACGAGCCTTTCCTGATGCACGAAGGCAAATCCCTTGAGGCGGTCTGGCACCGTGCTCTGCTGGATTTGCTGGCGGCGCTGGCCCTGATTGACGAGGGGCGCTTCGTGGGCGGGGTTGTTTCCTACAAGGCGGGACATACCTTGGATGTGGAAATGGTCCGCATCCTGTCCAGGTATAACCTCCTGCAGACGGTGAAAAGCACGTAGGCGCGTGGAGCGCAGATCATCGGATAAAGGTGCAGACATGAGGAAATCGCTGGTGAAAGCCAAGCCGGCCGTAAAAAAATCGTTGTGGCAGGGGTACGCGCGGCAGGATTTTACGGTGGATGGGCGTGAGTGCCTGCTGGTAATTCCCAAAACTTCGGCGCCGGGCAACCCGTGGATCTGGCGCACGGAATTTTTCGGGCATGAACCCCAGGGCGACGTCATGCTGCTCGGTAAAGGTTTCCACGTTGCCTATATGGATGTGCAGAATATGTACGGAGCGCCCGTGGCCTTGGACCACATGGACAAGTTTTATGCCTACTTGACAAAAGAACGAGCGTTAGCGTCGAAAACAGTGCTGGAAGGCTTCAGCCGTGGCGGGCTTTTCGCGTTCAACTGGGCGGCGCGGAACCCCGGCAAGGTAGCGGCCATTTATGTCGATGCGCCGGTATGTGATTTTAAGAGTTGGCCCGGCGGCAAAGATAAGAATACTGCTTCAGCGGATGATTGGGCGCGCTGCAAGCAGGCCTATGGCCTGACCGAAAAACAGGCCTTGGCCTATAGGCTGAATCCCGTTGACAACCTTGGTCCATTGGCCAAGGCCAGAATCCCGATTTTGAGCGTGTGCGGCGAAATAGACCAGGTGGTGCCGATAAAGGAGAACACGCTTGTCGTGAAGGAACGTTATGAGAAGCTCGGCGGTTCTTTTACGCTGATCGCCAAGCCATTTTGCGACCATCATCCCCATAGCCTGCCTGATCCATCAAGAATCGTAAATTTCGTTCTACGCCACACCGCAGGTTTTGAATAAACATGCTACGGATCGCGGGCTGCCGGTGTTTGGAATTGGCTTAGCGCGGCATACAGCACAATGGCCACGGCATTGGCCAGGTTGAGCGAGCGGACGCGATCGCTCCGCATGGGAATACCGATGACTCGGTCAGGATGCTGATCGAGCAATTCCTCCGGCAAGCCGCGGGTCTCGCACCCGAACACCAGCGTGGCGCCGGGCTGGTAACGGACCGCAGCATAATTGATGGCGCCCCGCGTGCTGAAAAAATAGCACGGGGCCGGCGCTACGCGCTGGAACAGCGCCGCCAGGTCGGCATGGCGTTCCAGGTCCACGGCGTCCCAGTAGTCCAATCCCGCGCGGCGGAGCTTGGCATCATTCAGACGGAATCCCAGGCGGCCGACCAGGTGCAGGCGCGTGCCGGTGGCCGCGCACAGCCGGGCGATATTGCCGGTATTAGGCGGAATTTCCGGCTCAATCAAGGCCACTTGCAGGGGTGGTTCCGGCCAGTGGAATGGCAACGGGCATAGGCGCGTGTGCTTTGGTTGCATGGGAAACAAATTTAAACGCAACGGTGCGGAGACGCAAGGCAAAGAATTCTTCAGATATTCCCGCCTATGGGTTTTAAGCATTTCTTGTCGGGAACTTGCCGCTGCCGTTAAAAATCTGCTTGCTATGCGGGATTGGCGGTCATATATTGCCTAACAATTAATCCGGATTTGGTGAAATGGTATGAATGTCAAGGACGTCAATCTCACACCGGCGGAGCTGCAGGCCATTCTGGATCATAAGCGTTCCATGTCGTTGGCCCATGGGGTTGAAGTTTCGCTGGAAGAGGCGATCGAGCATTTTATCGAGCATTACGAATTGGATTGGATGCGGGAGAAACAGCGGCGCGATCTGGCGGAACAGCGGCATGAAATCGAAAAGCACAAGTATCTGCGATCCGAAAAGGAAGGACGTGACATTGGCAAGGCCCGCGCGGCCGAGGAGTGGTGCGCTAAATATGCGCCCATCTGGCGGGCGGAGCATGAATCGCTGGAGCGTAACGGCTTCCTGAAGGTCAGCGTGGTCATCCAGAGCGAGCAGGGACTTCATATGCAGCCGGCCTCCACGCTGGCAAATCTGGCCCAGCAATACAGTTGTGAAGTGTATTTGCACCGGGTGGGCATGGAATATTTCAATTTTATTTTACAGGGTAAAAAATATTTAAACGTCAAGTCCGTATTATGCCTGTTGACCGTGAAAGCGGAAAAAGGCGAATCACTAGAATTCATTGCCACGGGGCCGCAGGCCAAGACCGTGCTGGAAACTATTGCGGGGTATATCGGTCAGGGAACCGAACCGCAGAAGGTTGAAGCGGTCCCGGGTGTCGCATAGGCGGCGATGTCGGAAAGGAAATTAGCATGCCAGTTCCTGTGCCATCCAGTCAAAGTCCGGCTCCGGAGTATAATCCGATCGCGCTTGAGGATGTCCTCCATTTTCTGAAGGCGAATTACACGGTGTTGGCCGTGGGCGCGGCGATCATCGTGCTTGTGGCGGCGGGATTGACGATGTACTTCATGCAACAGCGGCGCAACGCGGAACGCGCCTCGCAGATGCTCCTGGTGGCCCAGTCGCCGAAGCAATGGGAGGAACTGCTGCAGCAATACCCGGATGCCAAGGTGGCACCGGTGGCCCTGCTGGCCTTGGCCTCCAGCCAATACGGCGCTGGTACTTATGACCAGGCGCTCGCCACCTACGGCCGGTTTTTGGAAAAATATCCCCGGCACGGCATGGCCCTGGCGGCCGAGCTCGGTAAAATCCAGTGCCAGGAAGGTCGGGGCGAAATCGAGATGGCATTTAACGGCTACGCCCTGTTTGGCGACATGCATCCCGATCATTTCCTGGCGCCGCAGGCGCTTTTTGGCAAGGCGCGTTGCCTGCAAATGATGCGCCGTTATCCCGAGGCCAAGGTGATTTACGAGGATTTCATTGCCGCCCATCCGAAAAGCGAATGGGTTCCCCAGGCCGAGTTTGCCCTGCGCTACCTGGATCGTGAAATTCGCGCTCAGCGTCCCGCGGTCGCAACCAATGCGCCGACCAGCAAGCCGTAAAACCCTTAAAATCCCCTGCCATGCATGTCGCTCGTCCTATCACCGTAGGCTTCATTAGCCTCGGTTGTGCCAAAAACCTGGTGGATTCGGAAATCATCGCCACCGGTTTGACGGCGGAGGGTTTCCGGCTGGCACCGGCTCCAAAATGTGCTGACGTAGTCATTGTGAACACCTGCGCCTTCGTGCGGGACGCCAAGGCGGAATCCATTGATGCCGTGCTCGAGGCCTGCGCCTGGAAACAACGTGGCCGTTGCCGCGCCGTGCTGGTGGCGGGCTGTCTGCCGCAACGCTACCGTCGGGAAATTCAGTCGCTGTTGCCGGAGGTGGATGCTTTTATCGGCTTGGACGAGTTGAATCAGGCCGGCGTGGTAATTCGCCGTGTCCTGCGGGGAGAGCGGTCCGTGGCGGTGATAGCGCCCCGGGCGCAGGCCGTGCTGGAGCCATCCGGGAACCGCCTGCTTTTCACGGGCGCGCCCTATGCCTATGTGAAAATCGCGGAAGGCTGTAACCACACCTGCGCGTTTTGCGCGATCCCGCAGATTCGCGGTCGCTACCGCTCGCGGCCGATCAAAAGTATTGTGGCGGAAGCCGAGGATCTGCTCAGCCGTGGCATTCGCGAGCTGAACCTGATTGCCCAGGACACCACTTCCTATGGGCTTGATCTGGGCGCGCGAACCAACCTGCCGGCCTTACTCCGCGCCCTGGGCCGCATCGGCGGAAGGTTCTGGATCCGTGTGTTATACGGCCATCCTGCCCATGTGACTGCGGCGCTAATGGACGCCATGGGCGCCGTGGAGCAGGTATGCTCTTACCTGGACCTGCCCATCCAGCACAGCGATGCGGCCATCCTGCGCGCCATGCTCCGCCCGGGCACCGCCGGGCATATGCGGCGCATGTTCGGGCGTATTCGCGCCGCCTTGCCGGGGGTGACGTTGCGAACCACCTGTTTGGTTGGCTTTCCGGGTGAGACGGAACGGCAGTTTCGGAATTTGCTGGCATTTCTGGAAGAAATCCGCTTTGATCATGTCGCTGTTTTTACGTATTCAAAAGAGGAAAATACAGCGGCCGCCCGATTGCCCCGCCCCGTGCCCAATGCCGAGGCGGAACGCCGCAAACAATGCCTCATGCTCCGGCAAAAGCGGATCGTGGACGCAGCCGCTCTGGCGCAAATCGGCCGGTCCGACGATCTGCTGGTTGAACGCTATGACCGCAAGCGGCGCCTATGGGTATCCCGGTCGCGCGGCCAGGCTCCGGATGTGGATGGGGTAGTGTATGTGAGCGTGCCGGCGAATGGCTTGGCGTCCGGCGCGCTGATACGCGGCCGGTATGCGGCCGTGGCCGGTTACGATCTAAAGGCTGTTATCGCTAACTCATGAACTTATCCAATCAATTAACGGTCAGCCGGTTCGGGATGGCGTTTGTCCTGACTATATTTTTGACCTTGCCGATCCAATTTGGCAAGACGATCGGGTTATTCGTTTTTGTGCTGGCGGCGCTTACCGATTATTGGGATGGAAAGCTGGCGCGCCGCACGGGGACCGTCACGGCGTTTGGCCAACTCATGGATCCGCTGGTGGATAAGGTGCTCATCTGTGCGGCCTTCGTCAGTTTTGTGGCCATCAATCAAATTGTGCCGGCCTGGATCGTAATCGTTATCCTGACCCGGGAATTCATGGTCACGGGGTTGCGCCTGCTGGCGGCCAACCAGGGCCGGGTGATTCCCGCCAGCCGCTGGGGTAAGCATAAAGCGGTCTGGCAGATGATTGTCATTGGCATAATCCTGATCGGGTTGGCCGTTCGCGCGGACCTGTTGCCGTTCCTGTTGAAAGGCGATGATTTGCCAACGTTCCTCAATCTGTATTATGACCGTTGTTTTCATTATGTAACGTTTTGGCTCTCCGCCCTGGTGGCCATTTTAACCGTATTTTCCGGCAGTATCTATCTTTGGCAGTGCCGGCAACTGGTGCGCGAAGCGAAGTGAGTGCGAATGAATTTAGAAGTCAGAATTCAGTAGTCAGCATGCGCGCTGAGAATTGCATGCTCATTTTATTCTGGCTCCTGGCTTCTGACTTCTGAATACTGGATGTGCTATGATTAACCAGGATTGGGATATCAAACCGCGTGCTGCGGTGTGCGGTAAATGTCAAAAGCCGTTTGCCGATCGGCAGGAATATGTGTCGCGGCTGACCTACGGACCGGATGGGTATGCGCGCCTGGATTCCTGTGCGGCCTGCTGGAGCGAGACGGACCGCACGCCGCAGGCCGTCAGTGTCTGGCGCGGCGTTTTTGAGATGCCGCCGCCGGCGCCTCCGGAAGCGCTGAAAAAGGAAACGGCGGAATCGCTTTTGCGCTCTCTTGTGGAGAAAAACGATCCGGCCAACGCTAACGTCATGTTCATTCTGGCCGTTATGCTGGAGCGGCGGCGTATGCTCGTCGAACGGGATGTCCGTAAACAGGACGACGGCAAACTCGTGCGCGTTTACGAACACCGCAAGACCGGCGATACTTTTATCATCACCGATCCCCAACTGCGCCTGGATCAGATCGAGCATGTCCAGGCCGAAGTGATGGCCATGCTGTCGGCGCCGGCAGTCCCGCCGTCGTAGCCAAATATGCTGGATTACAAGATCATCGGCGGACAGGTGTTTGATGGCACGGGCGCCGATCCTGTGCGGGCCGATGTCGGCATCGCGGGCGAACGCATCGCGGCCATTGGCGACCTGGGTCCTGCCGAGGCCGCCGCCGTGATTGACGCGGCGGGGATGTGTGTAGCGCCTGGATTTATCGACGCCCATTCCCATTCCGATGCCTATCTCCTGATCGAGCCTTCGGCGCCGAGCAAGCTTTACCAGGGTGTTACGACTGAAATCGTCGGCAATTGCGGCGCCAGCGCGGCGCCACTGGCGGATCAAGCCTGGCTGCCATCCGATTGGCGCGACCAATCCTATCCCGGTACGTGGCGGAGCGTGGCCGACTACCGCTGCCTGCTGGAACAGGCGCGTCCCGCGCCTAACGTCGTGCTGTTGATCGGCCACGGCAAACTGCGCGCGTGGGTTATGGGCTACCAGGCTCGCCCGGCGACGGCCGACGAACGCCGCGCCATGGCGCGGTTGTTGGAACAAAGCCTGGACGAGGGCGGGCGCGGGTTCAGCACGGGCTTGATTTATTCGCCCGGCCTGTTTGCCGCACCCGAGGAACTGGCCGACTTGGCGCACGTGGCCGCCCAACGCGATGGAATTTACACTACGCACATGCGCAGCGAAGGGAAAAATCTGCTAGAAGCGATCGAGGAGACACTGGCCATTGGGCGCCAGACCGGTGTGCGCCTTGAGATTTCCCATTTAAAGACTTCAGGCCGTGATAACTGGTCGAAGGTGGATGCGGCGCTGGATCTTATCCGCCGCGCGCGCGCGGCAGGGCTTGACGTGGCGGCCGACCGTTATCCCTATACGGCCGGCGGCACGGATTTGGACGTGATCTTGCCTGACTGGGCCCAAGCAGGCGGGCGGGACGCCGTTCTGCGGCGCCTGCGTGACAGTGACGAACACGCGCGCCTGTGGCAGGAAATGACGGCGTCCCGGCCGGCGGATGACTGGAACGGCGTCGTGATCGGCTCCACGGCCGAGGTGTCGTTCCGTGGAAAATCCTTGCCGGAAGTCGCGCGAACAATGGGCGTGGGCACTATCGAGGCGGCCTTGCGGCTCATGCAAGGCGACGAGCTGAAAACCAGCGCTTTTTTCTTCGGCATGAGTGAAGATAATATGTGGAAAATCCTGGCCGAGCCTTTTGTCATGCTCGGGTCCGATGCTTCCCTGCGTGCGCTTCAGGGGCCGCTGAGCCGGGACTTTCCGCATCCGCGCGCCTATGGCGCTTTCCCAAAATTTCTGCGTGCGGCGCTGGATGGTAAGACGGTGACTTTGCCGGAGGCGATCCGGAAAATGACCAGTCTGCCGGCAGACCATTTCCGGCTCAAAGGACGGGGTAGGGTCGTGGCGGGCGCTTATGCCGACCTGGTGGTTTTCGATCCCAACACCGTGGCCGATGTCGCCACATTTGCCGTTCCCCACGCTCTCGCTCGGGGAATCGAATGCGTGATGGTGAACGGTATTCCGGCCCTTGACCGAAACGGTCTGACCGGACAAAGGGCGGGACGGATTCTGTAAGACGGAGGACGGACGCCAGAGGCCGGACGCCGGACAAACAAAGAAGAAAATGCCCAACGCTCAACCACGCGGAGCGCGCCGTCTTAGGTGGCTCGCGTTCAGTTCGCTCCGTTGGTTTAGAAAAAGATTGCAAGCAGATGTATTCTAACGTATTCTTTGTTTTAAACAAAGGGAGGGATTATGTCCAAGACTTTAACGTTACGGCTTGATGAGCCGGTCTACCGACTCTTCAAAACGGTGTCGGAGCGAGAAAACAGGCCTATTTCAAACTTCATTGAGACGGCCGTGATGCGTTTTGTTCAAGAACACGAGACCGTTGATGAATTTGAAATGGCCGAAATCCGTGGTAATACTGAACTCAACCGAAGTCTAAAACGAGGACATCAGGATGCAAAGAACCGGCGCGGCGCATTCGTCTGAGTTCCGCCTTTTTGAGACCGAAGAGTTCCGCAAGGCATTATCCAAGCTTGGTCCGCCGCGTTTTCTGCCCAAGAAACTGGAAACATATATCTATCCCCTGTTGAGGCAGGAACCATACTACGGGCCCAATATCCGCAAACTACAAGGATATGAACCTCCGACGTGGAGATATCGGATTGGTCCCTATCGGTTGTTTTACGCAGTGGACAACGAGAAAAGGATTGTCTTTATCCTGACCATAGACGATCGAAAAGATGCGTACAGATGATTCGGTTAACCACCGGCTTCAGCGTAGCGCTCGCCCCGCTCGACGGACGGGAAGATAGGGGGCAGCCCTCTAGGGCCTGTTGCCCAAAGCCGCATTTAAAATATTTTTTTACAAGGAAACTGGTTCCGCCGATAATTTTCTTCTGAGAAACCAGAAACGCGCCAGATCGTGAATAGAAGCAAATAGTCCGCCAATTCTTATCAAAACAGAAGAATACATGCGTGAAATCGGTTTAACCACAGCCATGATCGCGGCATTCCTGTAACGCTCGCCCTGACTGATCAGTATCCGGACATTCTGAATCGCCGCAATCAGATAATCCTGTATCCTTTGTCTCCAAAGTCGCCTCCAGCGCGCCCTCTTGAATCCAAAATTATTGGCCGCATCTGCGAAACTGCCTTCCATCATCCATTTCCTTCTCAGGCGATCCCGTTTAGCTTCCTGACTCTGCGACTCGCGTTTCGCCACATCAATCGCTTCCTGATTATAGTGACGTTTCAGCGTTCGCGCGGCTCCACAGGCCGCACGCGTACATTTCAATCTTAACTCGCAGATGCGACAAATTGTCATCGCCGTTGCATACTCAAAAGCCTTGCGTTTCTTCTTGTGTTTTCGCCTCGTCAGTATTTGCCCTGCCGGACAACGGTACGTATCGCTTCCTGCATCATAAACAAAATCCGTGTCCGTATAGAGTCCGTCACTCCTCCCTGTCCCTCTTCGCGCCGCCTGCAGATCTGCCATGTGGCTCCGTATCCCGCGTTCATAACAGGCCCTGAAGTTATCGGCTGTCCCATACTGCTTGTCGGCAATAACCGCTGCCACTTTTATCTGCGTGTTCGCTTCATGCTGCTCCACCAAGTCCATTAGCTTCGCGTTCTCTTCCACATCCCCAGAGGTTGTCTCCACCGCCGTTATCACCCCGTGCGCATCGTCAATAACCCGGTGATTCTTGTACCGCGGACGGCTTTCCATCCTCCCTCGTCGCACCACGGCCGCATCTGGATCGCTCGTGCTGATTAAGCTCTTGTTCTCACGCTCATAGTCACTCGGTCTCGACATGGCTTCATCCAACTTGCTTTCGACCGATTCATACGCCGCTTTCAGCGCCGCAATCCATTCCGGTGACCCCTGATGACGGAATCCTTCGAGGCATTGGCCGCGATCAGACTCCCATCCATGTGTATCTTTTTACCATCCACCAATCCCGCCGCTATGCATTGCCCGATAATCCGAACAAAAAATCGGTGAAAGACTTCCTCGCCCCAGCGCTGTCGCGCCTTGCTCAATACGCTGTGGTTTGGAACCTCATCATCCAGTCGATATCCCAAAAACCATAAGTAATCCATGCGTTCCGTGATAATCCGCATCAGCTCCCGCTCGCTCGATACATCATCGTAAAACAACAGAAACATCATCTTTAGAATCACCGCCGGATCCTCGGAAACGTTCCCGTTATATCCGTATTGCTCCGCAACCTCTTGCCTCACAAACGTGAAATCGATCCGTTCTGCAATCGCACGTAACGGGTTTCCTTTCCGAATCCGTTTATCCAAATCTATGTTGTAACTGAACAGGTCTTTCTGTGCCTGGCGTATTCCCATCATATGCATTATCCTCCGAAGTTTTCCAAACTTTACCAAACCCCGGATGAAATGCTATCCTCCTGTTCGGAAATTTGTTTGGGCAACAGGCCCTCTAAATAGAACTTTACAAGCGGGGAAGTTTTTCCTGTCGCGGTTTTTCCTTGACCCTCTGCTTTCGTTCGGTCAGGATGCGGAGCTATGCAACGCAATCAACACAAGGTTTCCATGGACGCGTTAGTGTCGCTGTGCAAGCGGCGCGGGTTTATCTTTCAAAGTTCCGAAATCTACGACGGGATCAACGGATTCTGGGACTACGGGCCCCTGGGCTGCGAGCTCAAACGCAATATCCGCGATGCCTGGTGGCGCGATATCGTCCACCGGCGTGAAAACATCGTCGGCCTGGACAGTTCCATCATCATGCATCCCAAGGTCTGGGAGGCCTCCGGGCACATCTCCAGTTTTGCCGATCCCATGGTGGACTGCAAGGCTTGCCGTAAAAGATTCCGGGCCGACATGCTCTGCGAGGAGCAGGGCGTAAAGCTCATCAAGACCGAAAAAGGTTTTGAATTGCCGGTAGGCGTCAAGTGCTCGGCCTGCGGGTCGAAGGAACTGACCGCGCCGCGGGCCTTCAATCTCATGTTCAAAACGTTTGTCGGTCCGGTGGAAGAAGCCTCGTCCGTGGCTTACCTGCGGCCGGAAACGGCACAGGGAATCTTTGTGCAGTTTGCCAACGTCCTGGCGGTCGCGCGCCAGAAAATACCGTTCGGCATCGCCCAGGTCGGCAAGGCCTTCCGCAACGAAATCAATCCGCGCAATTTTACCTTCCGCTCGCGCGAGTTCGAGCAGATGGAATTGGAATTTTTTCTCAAGCCCGGCACCGATGCCGAGTGGCACACGTACTGGGTCAAGGAACGCATGGGCTGGTATGAGCGCATCGGCCTGCCGGCGGAAAGTCTGCAGCAGTATGTCTACGGCAAGGACGAACTGGCCCATTACGCCAGCGCCTGCGTGGACGTCATGTACGATTTCCCGTTCGGCATGCAGGAGCTGGAAGGCATTGCCGCGCGGGGCGACTTCGATCTGAGCCAGCACCAGAAATTCAGCGGGAAGAGCCTGGAATATTTCGACCAGGAGACCAAGGAAAAATTCGTGCCCCACGTCGTGGAACCCTCAGCCGGCGTGGACCGCATTGCGCTGGCGATCCTGTGCGAGGCCTACCGCGAGGAATGGGTGCCATCGGGAGATACCGCCGGCGATGTGCTCGAGGCCGAGCCGGGCAAGCCCGTGCCTGCCGGTTATGAACTGCGCACGGTCTTGCGCTTTGCGCCATGCATGGCGCCCATCAAGGTGGCCGTGTTCCCGCTCCTGAAAAACAAGCCCGAGCTCGTGGCCAAGGGCCGCGAGGTGTTCGACCTCCTGCAAAAGCGCTGGAACTGTTTCTGGGATGTGACCGGCGCCATCGGCCGACGCTATCGCCGGCAGGACGAGATCGGAACCCCCTATGGCGTGACGATCGATTTCGACACCCTGACCGACAATACCGTTACCCTGCGGGATCGCGATTCCATGAAGCAGATCCGGCTGGCCATCGCAGCGTTGCCGGACTACCTGAGCGCGACCTTGGATTAACGGCGGGCGTTCAGGGGCCTTCGTTATAGAACACAATTCCCCGGCCCGAAGTGCTTCAACATGACGATGGGGGCGCAGTCCGAGGGATTCCGGATCGTGACTCCCGAATTACCGTTCGTCTATGCCATCGCGTTGCCCGCCGAGCGCGTAGTAGTCATCCGGATGCAGCTTGATGCTTCTGCCGGGTACGCAAAAAGACCGGGGTGCCCGGTTCGGGGTCAACCTGAGGATTCCTTCGCCCTGTTCCAAGACCCTCGTCACTGTGTGCTGGTTGGACATAGCCGCTTCTTTTACCGATAGGGTTTCGTTTCTTCCCATCGCCCTAAGATTTTGGCCGTAAGATCCACGTATTGGAACTCATACTCTACGGCGGGCTCGATATGATTGCCGTACTGCCAATCGTTCCAACCGGACACGAAAATGATGTCCGGGTTGGCCTGTTTGGCTCGCAAGAGCTGTCTCTGATAGTAGGCTCCATTCTCGCGCTCGACCCGGTACTGGGCGTTATCCTGTCGAATCTTCTCGTAGTCAGGCGAGCTTATCTTCTCCATGTATTTCGCTTGGTAAGCCATCTCCATGTAAGGGTCCATCCCGGGACAGACGGACATCCAGTCTTTGCGGAGCGTCTGGGGGTATTTCTCGATGTAACTCCAGACATCCGTGTAGAACGGGCGTATGCGGTGCAGTTCAAAATAGGTGTTCTCGAACTCGATCACCTCGATGGCTCGATTCGCGTCAGGCAGGCCGTTGAGAAACGGTACAACCAGGGGCCGGCCCTTGTAGCGGTAGTAGTAATCCTGTTCGGCCATGTGCGTTCTGATGTAGTTCAACGCGAAACGATAGTGCTCGACCGAGGGATTATCGACATACCGTTCCAGCCACATGCACAATTTGAGCTTCCTGGACTCCCCCTGCTGATGGGCCAGTTCCTTCAGAAGTAAATGCAGTGTTGTATCCTTGGGAAGTTCGTCCAGCATGGTTTCTTTGCTGGTGGAAAAACAATCGTAGATGATCAAGTCTATGCCTGCGCGACGCATCCAGTGCAGTTGCTGATGGAGAACGGCGGGGTCCTGGCTGTCATAATACCCCGCCAGCGGATGATACTCGCCGGCGAACTCCTGGATGTTCCTCCAGTCACGGTTATGCAGGGGATAGTGCGAAGTGAACCACACGGCGACCACACCGTTATAGCGCCCTTGCGCATTCGGTTGCTGTTCATCTTTCATAGCCATTTTCCTTCCCGACCGGTTTCCCGCCTGTTTTTCACGCTTCTCTTTCCATCGGGTGCCGCCTGCTGAGAGTCTGCGCTGCTTTCATCCCATACTGCAGTCCCTTGCCGTTTCGCACATCGCTTCAATGTTCTGTTCCTGGAGGGTGGCAAATCGATGATGCAAGTTCGCCAGGGGCCATAATGAGAACAGCTGATTTACCAGCGATTGCCTCTTGAAAGACCGGTATGCTTTCGCTATTATTTAACATAAATGACACTTTGCCCATTTATATAATGGGTAATTTAGCTTAATACCCGCGTGCAAGTAAATGCCTGCGATTGCTATTTTATATCAAATATTGCCATGCATGTTACACGCGTCCATTTACTAAGCATCGGACACCTCGCTTCGGATCCGCAATGGAAGCTGCCCTCTCACGGCCATCCTTTTTGCGAACTCATCGTGCCGATCCGCGGACGGATGCGGGTGGAATCGCCGGGCACGAAGCTGAACGCAACGATTGGCGATGTCCTGCTTTATCCGCCGCGGGTCATACACGCCGAATGGTCTGATGCCGCAGCGCCTGTGGCGGTGTATTTTTTCAGTTTTCAGGCTGCCAGTGTACCAAAGCGGGACCTGATCAAGACCCAGGACCATGCCGGCCGTATTTTGCACATGAGCCGCTGGTTGTACGAGGAAAGACACGCCAGTGATCCATATGTCCAGGAAGAACGCCAATTCTTATTTCAGGCCATTGTGGCCGAATATTTCCGCAACCTTAATCATCGCGAAGCCCCCATGGTCATCCAGACTCGTAAATACATTCACGACCATATGGCCGAATCGCTGACTTTGAGCGGGCTGGCGCGCCAGGCTGGCATGAGCAAATACCATTTTCTGCGGTCCTATAACGCATTGACGGGACGGACCCCCATGGAAGATGTGCGGATAATTCGCGCGAATGCCGCCCGGGCACTGATTCTCAGCACTGCTCTGCCACTTAAGGACATTGCCCCGCAGACCGGCTTGGGGAACGAGTACGCGATGTCCCGAATATTCCGCCACTACTTCAATATGCCGCCTGGCGCGTGGCGCCGGCATTGGCATGGTTCGTGGGGCTGACTGCCGACTTGCATCGGCTGGATGCACGAGGTATGCTTCATCCATGACCGAACAACCGAAAACGGAGGAATTCAACAAGAAAGACCCGGCGTTGGATCTCAGCTTGCGGCCGAGCAAGTTCCGGGACTTTGTCGGGCAGGCCCGGGTCAAGGAGCGGCTGGAACTGTTCGTGGAAGCCGCTCGCGGCCGTCAGGATGTATTGGATCATGTCCTGCTCTCCGGCCCGCCGGGCCTGGGTAAAACGACGCTGGCCTATATCCTGGCCGATGCCATGGGCGTCAACCTGCGGGCAACCTCCGGGCCGGTGATCGAGAAGCCGGGCGACCTGGCGGGCTTGCTCACCAGCGCTGAGCGCGGTGACATCATTTTCATTGACGAAATTCATCGCATGCAGAAATCGGTGGAGGAATACCTCTATTCGGCCATGGAGGATTTCGTCATCGATATCATGATTGACCAGGGGCCGCAGGCGCGCTCAGTGCGGCTCAATTTACCCAAGTTCACCCTCATTGGCGCGACGACCCGGAGCGGGTTGTTGTCGGCGCCCTTGCGCACGCGCTTCGGCATGAATTGCCGTCTGGATTATTATCATGCCGACGAGTTGGCCGCCATTCTCCGGCGCTCTGCCCGCATTCTAAACGTGGATATCGACGATCCCGGCGCCCATGAAATCGCCGGGCGCGCGCGCGGCACGCCGCGGATTGCCAACAACCTCCTGCGCTGGGTGCGCGATTTTGCCCAAGTCAAGGCCAACAATAAAATCGTGCATACGATTGCCGACCAGGCCCTGACCATGCTGGACATCGATAAGCACGGGCTCGACGAAATGGACAAGCGCTTGCTGCGGGTGATCGTCGAGAAATTCGCGGGCGGTCCGGTGGGGATCAGTTCGCTGGCCGTCTCCGTGGGGGAGGAGCCCGATACCCTGGAAGAAGTGTATGAGCCTTACCTGATCCAGGAAGGCTACCTCAAACGCACCCCGCAAGGGCGCGTGGCCACGGACCTTTGTTACCAGCGGCTGGGTCTTAAGCCAAAAAACTTGCAGGAGCGACTCCTGTAAAAAAACAAGGGGTAAGCGCAATGGAAAGGCAAACACCGAATTGCGGATGTGCGAGCGAAGCGGGCCTTAACCAAAAACGGAAAGCATTGCGCAGAATATTTACGATCTACCTGGGGGCTTTGGGCGGTCTGGCGCTGCAGGTCGGCGGATGCCAGAATCTGGGAGCTTCCGCCAAGGACAAGTCCGATGCCAAGGCGTTGGTGATCCTGCGGGCAGAGCGCCGCGAGATAGCGCAGCGGCCCCGTCGGCTGATTTTCAATAACGATGGGGACGATCATGTCCAGGCCAAGGCGCCCACGCGGGAGGCGTTTCTGGAATGGCGGACCACGCCCCTGACCAATTCCCAGGTGGACACCATCGTTTACTGCACCTCGCGGCCCTTCGGTCAGTTCATCCACCGGTCGCAGGAAGGCGAAATCCTGACCCTGCGGGAATTCCCCGAGGGCGGCGGCAGGAACCTGGTGCCGGACTTCCTGGAGCAGGGGACCGATCCGTTGCAGGTGATGATCGAGTGGTGCCGGGGACATGGCCGGGAAATCTTCTGGACCATGCGGATGAACGACTGTCATGACACCTCGCACCGGCCGGATAAGCCCCATTTCTTTTTCTCCAAGTTCAAACGTGAGCATCCGCAATACTTGCTGGGCACTCCTGACCATCCTCCGTACTGTGGCAACTGGACGGCGGTGGATTACGGCGAGCCGGAAGTCCGCGACCGGCTCGTGAGCTACCTGCGTGAGGTCTGTCGGAACTACGACGTGGATGGCATCGAGATGGATTTCTTTCGACACCTGGTATTCTTCCGTAAAGTTTCAGAGGGGGGCGAAGCTGGGGATGCCGAACGCGGCATGATGACCGACATGGTCCGCAAGGTCCGCCGGATGACCGAGGAGGAGGGACTGCGCCGGGGCCGTCCCATCCTGGTGTCGGCCCGTACACCCGACTCGGTTGAATTCTGCCGGGCCATCGGGCTGGATTTGGAACGCTGGATGCAGGAGGGGCTTCTGGATATCTGGGTGGCTGGCGGCGACTTTCGCCTGAACCCCTGGCCCGAAAGCGTTGCGTTGGGCCACCGGTACGGCTTGGTGGTTTGGTGCGACCTCGACCCGGTCGTCCATAGCGCCGTGGGTCGCTGGAACCGCAACGCGATCGAGAGCCTGCGGGCGCGCGCGCTGGAAGCTTGGAGTACCGGGGCCGATGGGCTGTACTTTTTCAACTTCTTCAACCCGAAGGATCCGATGTGGTGGGAATTGGGCGATCCCCGGGCCTTGGCAAAAGCCGACCAGGTGATCTTTGCCAACGTCATGGGTCGCACTGGGTTCCTGACGGCCGACGGAGCGTTGGCGGAGGGGCATCGGTTTGAGACCGTGAGCATGGTCCATCCGAGTAACCCCATGCAACTGCGGTCGCATCAAACGCAGCGTGTCCTGGTGCCGGTGGGCGCCGATCCGCAGGCCTCCTCCAACGGGACGGCCGGTGTCGAGTCCCGTTGTCACCTGCAGATCGATGGCGTGAATGAGGCCGAAGAACTGCGCGTGAGCCTCAACGGGAAGGTTCTGGAAGGAGGCGTTCTGGCAAAGGATTGGTGGGAGGCCCCCGTGCCGCCGGGCCTGCTGAAGGTTGGCGACAATGCCTTCGACATCGTTTATACCCCGCCTTCGGATAAGGGCGTGGGCGCCGGCAAAAATACGAACGAGACTTGGAACGTGGTGTATCGCGGCGATCATGTAATGCAGTACCCGCAACAGTTGCCCTGGCGCCGTTTGACCGACTGTAAGCAGCGTGCCGAGGAGGTCCGCAGTGGGGCGCTTTATCTGGCCGACCTTACCGCGGGCGACGCGCAGATGAATAACCTGGCCTATCCCTGGATGGTCAGTCCGGGCGAATGGATCGTTGTGGAGGCGCGGGTAAAAGTTTTGGCGTCGGACGATCCCATGGCCGTTTGTCTGCGAATGGCCGACGGTGCATCCGTGGAAGTCCTGGCGTTGGAGAAGGACGGCGTCAAGCTGCTCAACGCGGGATTGAAGCATGCCATGAATACGACGTATGCCTTTCACACGTACCGGGTCGAGATCGTTGGAAAGGACATTCGCGTATATGTGGATGGCGCCCTGGCGCTGGACGGGGCGGGGCGTTTCACGGCCCCTGCCGCGGACAAGGGCAACGAGATACCACTGGCGTATGGATTACGGTATTGGAACCGGTGCAGTTTGCTATGGGGATCGGCCAGCGGCCCGGGCCGGGGCGAGGCGCTTTGGGAATTCGTCCGGTTCCGCCAATCGGGCGTGTTGTTGCGGGACCTAGTCTTAACCCTGCATCATCGCGGGAAGTAATCAACACAACCGGATAATGACGGTAAATGCCGTCATTGATCCTGTAAGCAAGCACGCAGCCTTCCGGCAAAAACCATCCGCCAATTGGCGGGCTGCCAATTGGCAGCCCGCCGATTGGCAGGTTCAGGCTTTGGCTGGTACGGCGGTTGTTGTCGGCACGACTGGTGCGCCGACAACAGCCGGTGCGGCAGCAGGCGCAGGAGCAGATGCGGGCGCCGGAGCTGCCTTTGGCTTGGGCTTGGACTTAGCCGCCAGATGTGCGGCCTTTTTTTTGCGCTCAATCCAACGTCCCCGCCGCTGCCGTTTTACTCGAGGTCGTAATTGTTGTCCCATAAGTGGCGTGCAATATGGCAAGCTTGGGCGTACGCGTCAAGTAAAATAAAAATCCAGTAAAATAAAAATCCGGTCGCATTGCGAATTGACACCCACTGCGCATTCGGCAATAATTTAATCTAATTATACCTGATATCCGGCTCTGCAAGGAGACAAGCGCATGACGAATTCAATGCCGGCGCGCAATGCTAAAAATATTGACGTTGCCTATGTCGCCAACCTGGCGCGAATTCAATTGACTGCCGCCGAACTGCAAACCTTTCAGGCGCAATTGACGCAGATCGTCGACTACGTTAAAGACCTTGAACATGTGGATGTCTCCGCGATCGAGCCCATGGCCCATACCGCGCAGATTGTCAACGTGTTGCGCAAGGATGAGGAGCGCTGTGGCCTTGATCGCCAAGTTGTGCTGGCCAATGCCCCCGCGCACGACAACGAACAATTTCTAGTCCCGAAAATCGTCTGACGAGGAATAAACGGCATGGCTGAGTGGAATGAATTAACCGTGCATGAGGCAAAAGCGCGCCTCGACCAAGGCGCGGGCACCGCCCGGGAACTGGTCGAAACGCTCCTGGGCGCGATTCGCGCGCGGGATAAGCAGGTCCAGGGTTACCTGGAGGTGGATGAAGCCGACGCGCTCCGGCAGGCCGAGGCCGCCGACGCGCTTCGGAAGAAGGGGCACAAAGGCAAGCTCCTGGGCGTGCCGATTGCGGTCAAGGACCTGCTCAATGTTCAGGGCCAATCTTGCCGGTGCGCTTCCCGCATTCTGGAGGGGTATCATTCGCCTTATGACGCCACGGCCATTGCCCGGTTGCGCGCCGAGGGCGCCCTGTTCGTGGGCCGTGCCAACATGGACGAGTTTGCCATGGGGTCCACAACCGAGAACTCGGCTTTTAAAATAACGCACAATCCCTGGAACCTGGCGTGCGTGCCCGGCGGATCGAGCGGCGGGTCAGGGGCGGTCATTGCTGCCGACGAGGCCATAGCCGCGTTGGGCACCGATACGGGCGGTTCGGTGCGTTTGCCGGCGTCATTTTGCGGCTGTGTCGGTCTCAAGCCGACCTATGGCCGGGTCTCGCGCTACGGACTCACGGCTTTCGCTTCATCGCTGGACCAGATCGGGCCCATGACCAAGGATATCCGTGACGCCGCCTTGTTGCTGCAGGTCATGGCTGGCCATGACGGCATGGATTCCACGTCCATCATGGCGCCGGTGCCCGACTACGCGGCCAACCTGCGTAAGGATTTGAAGGGAATGAAGTTGGGCCTGCCCAAGGAATATTTTATTGCCGGCGTGGATCCGGAAGTGGCACATTGCATTCAACAGGCCATCCGGCACTGCGAGGGCTTGGGTGCTACTATCGTGGAGGTTGGTTTGCCGGCGACGCCCTACGCCATTGCCACCTATTATATCGTTGCCTGCGCGGAAGCCTCGGCCAACCTGGCGCGGTTCGACGGCGTGCGTTATGGGTTGCGGGTCAAAGACGCCACGGATCCATTTGACATGTACACGCGCACCCGCGCGGCCGGATTTGGGACGGAAGTCAAGCGTCGCATTATCCTGGGCACCTACGTGCTCAGTAGCGGGTATTACGATGCTTATTATGTCCGTGCCCAGAAAGTGCGCGCCCTGATCCGCGCCGATTTTGAAAAGGTGTTTCAGTCGTGCGATGCGCTGCTGACGCCGGTGGCGCCGACGGCGGCGTATCGGCTCGGCGAAAAAACCGCCGATCCGCTCCAGATGTATCTGAGCGACATTTTTACGGCATCGGTGAACCTGGCCGGAATCTGCGCGTTATCGGTTCCCTGTGGCTTTACGAGCGCCAACCTGCCGGTGGGGCTCCAAATTGTAGGGCCGGCCTTCGGCGAGGAAACCATATTACGGGTTGGCTTCGCTTATGAACAGACCACCGATTGGCGGCTTAGAAAACCGGACGTCGGATGACAGCCTGAAGAGGATGCCAGACGCCGGACGCCAGACGACAGACCGGAAAAGAGGAAAGCCGAAAGAAAAAACTCGCTAAGGTACATCTGAAAATCGGCAATCAAAAATCGAAAATCAGAAATTCAATTTGATGAATTACTTTACCACCATCGGCCTGGAAGTGCATGTCCAGTTGCAGACGCGGACCAAGATGTTCTGCGCCTGCCGAACCGACTTCGGTGCCGCGCCCAACACGCAGGTCTGCCCGGTATGCCTGGGATATCCCGGGGCCCTGCCGGTCATCAACCAGGAGGCCATTCGCCTGACCGTCATGACGGGGCTCATGGTAGGGTCGCGCATCAATCCGTGGAGCAAGTTCGACCGTAAAAATTATTTTTACCCGGACATGCCTAAAAATTATCAGATTACCCAGTTCGACCAGCCCTTGTGTCTCGGCGGCGCGGTGGCGATTGACTGCCAGGGGCAATCCCGGGTGGTTCGTCTGACCCGTATTCACCTGGAGGAGGACGTTGGCAAGAGCATGCACGTCCGCGATCAGAGCCGGGTGGATTTCAACCGCGCGGGTCATCCGCTGATGGAAATTGTGACCGAGCCCGACATGCACTCGCCGGAGGAGGCCTTTGCCTTCCTGTTGGCGCTCAAGCAGATCCTGGTTTACGGTCTGATCAGCCCGTGCAACCTGGAAGAGGGCAATCTGCGCTGTGACGTCAACTGCAGTGTGCGACCGGAAGGGCAGGCTGCGCTCGGCACCAAAACCGAGATCAAGAACATGAACACCTTCAAGGGCGTGCACCAGGCCCTTACGTACGAGCTCCAGCGGCAGGTTGCCGCGCTCGCCGCCGGCGGTATGATCGTGCAGGAAACGCTTCGCTTTGACACCGACCGGGGGGTGACCGAAAGCATGCGCACCAAGGAGGATGCCCACGACTATCGCTATTTTCCCGATCCCGACCTGATGCCGGTGGCGCTTTCAGCCGAACAGATCAAGGCGTGGGAAGGCATGTTGCCGGAATTGCCCCGTCAGCGTTGTGAGCGGCTGGAGCGTGAATACGCTTTGCCGGCCTATGACGCCAAGGTGCTTGCCGCGGATAAGTACGTGGCGGATTTCTTCGAGGAAGCGGCCCGCGGCGCGGCCAATCCCAAGACCGTTTCCAACTGGATGATGACGGAAATGATGCATTTGCTGGCGGAGAAGGAGCTTGAGATTCGGCAGGTTAAGATCACACCCCAGGCACTGGCCGGCTTGATCAAACTGGTCGAGTCCCATGCGATCAATGGTGCCGCCGCCAAGACTATCTTTGCGATCCTGTTCGACAAGGGCGGCGATCCCGCCGTGCTGGTTGGCCAACTGGGCCTGGCGCAGGTGAGCGACATAGGAACGTTGGCAGCCTTGGTGCGCCAGGCCATTGACGGCAATCCAAAGTCGGTATCCGATTACAAGGCCGGCAAAGAGGCTGCGTTCAAGTTCCTGATGGGCCAGGTCATGCGTCTTAGTAAAGGCAAAGCCAATCCGCAGATTGTGCAGGACTTGCTGAAAAAACAATTAAGTGTATAATGCCGACGTGGTTCAAGGTTCAGCGGTTCACGGTTTGAAATTAGGGAAGAAAGGTTCTGATTCGGCGACGGTTTCCGGTTTCTGATCTCAGCGTTCCACAAACGCTTGTCGCGATGGTATATTTCCATGACCGCCAACGATGATTATATCATAGAGATCCTCAAGGATGTCGGGTTAATCAAGCCCGAACAGATTGAGGAAGCGAAAGCCGCGGCCGGCGGCCGGCACCAGAGCATTCTGGACGTGCTGATCGAGCAGGGCATCATCTCCAAGATGGAGGTGCTGAAAACCGTGGCCATGCAATTGGGCATGGATGTCATCGTGCTGGCCGACCATGAAATCCCCCAGGAAGTGATCCAGCAGGTGCCGGCGGCCATTGCCCGCCGGTATAAAGTGGTGCCGGTCTTCGACAGCGAAAACACGCTCAGCGTGGCCCTGAGCGATCCCCTGAATATCGAGACCCTGGATAGCCTGCGCTATCTGCTTAAGCGCAACGTGGATGGCGTTGTGGCCGCGGAAGAGGAAATCAACGAGGCGCTGGATAAGTATTACGGCCGCGCCGAAAAATCCATGGAGGAAATCCTGGATCAGAGTCGTGGTGCGTCCGCGGATGCCCAGGTGCGCATGGACGATACGGCGGATGAAACGGTTGCCACCGATGTGGATACGCCGATCATCAAGCTGGTCAGCCTGATCATCATGGAGGCCCAGCGCAGTCGGGCATCCGATATTCACGTCGAGCCGCTCGAAACGCGCTTCCGCATTCGCTACCGTATTGACGGTGTCCTGCGCGAGGTGGAACCGCCCCCCAAGCGTCTGCAGGCCGTGATCCTCAGCCGCATCAAGCTCATGGCGGGCATGAAGCTCTCCGAAAAACGGGTGCCCCAGGATGGCCGCATCCAGATCAACGTGGCCGGCGAAGACCTGGATCTCCGCGTATCCACCGTGCCTTCCTCCCACGGCGAGAGCATCGTCATGCGTATTCTCAACAAGCAGAGCCTCCTGCTCGGCCTGCCAAAGCTGGGGTTGTTCGCCGACGATCAGCAGATCTTTGAGCGGCTGATCAGCATGCCTGACGGGATTCTACTGTTGACCGGTCCGACCGGATCAGGCAAGACTACGACGCTATATGCCTGCCTTAATCACCTGAACCGGCCCGATCGCAAGATCATCACGGTGGAGGACCCGGTCGAATACCGGATTTCCGGCATCAACCAGGTGCAGGTGCGCGAAGACATCGGGCTTACCTTCCCGGCGGTACTGCGTTCCATCCTGCGTCAAGCGCCCAACATCATTATGGTGGGCGAAATTCGCGACTTCGAGACGGCGGAAATTGCCATCAACGCCTCGCTGACCGGTCACTTGGTTTTCAGCACGTTGCACACGAACGATGCGCCCAGTGCCATTCCGCGACTCATGGATATGGGGGTTAAGCCGTTCCTGCTGGCGTCTTCCATCCGGGCGACGATTGCCCAGCGCCTGGTGCGCGTGATCTGCGAGAAGTGCGCGGCGCCCTACACGCCCACGGAACGTGAGATCGGCCTGCTGGGCAGTGCCGCCAGCCAGTTCAAGGACATTAAACTGCTCAAGGGCAAGGGGTGTGCCGCTTGCGGGCAGACGGGCTATCGCGGACGCAAGGGCCTTTATGAAATTTTTTTGATTAATGACGAAGTGCAAGCCATGATTTATAATAAAACCCCGCTGACTCAATTGCGCGCCCGGGCTCGGGAATTGGGCATGCGGACCCTGCGCGAGGATGGCCTGCGCAAGGTGGTGTCCGGCATTACGACCCTGGACGAAGTGCTCTGCGCAACGATGGGAGACTAATTCATTATGACTATGGCACCCAATAAAATCGGCATGAACGAACTGTTGGAGTCTGAGGTGGGCGAAGGCGCCTCCGACCTGCACCTGACCGTCGGCCTGCCGCCCATGTTGCGCATCAATGGCGGATTGCAACCCCTGGATTGCGGTCCGCTGATGCCGGAGGATACCGAGCGGCTGATGAAAAGCATCACTTCCGAAAGCTACCAGCAAAAAATCCGCGAGATCGGCGGATGCGATTTCGGGTTCAGTTTTGGCGAAAAGGCGCGCTTCCGTGTAAGTGTCTTCAAGCAGAAAGGCCATGTTGGACTGGTGCTCCGGCAGATTCCCGCCAAACTGGTCACCCTGGACGAGATCGGGCTCCCGGCGCAGGTCAAGGACATGTTATATCGTCCGCGCGGCCTGATCCTGGTAACCGGCCCGACCGGGAGTGGCAAAACCACAACCCTGGCCAGCATGATCAACCTGATCAATATCGAGCGGGACTGCCATATTATTACCATCGAGGACCCGATCGAATATTACCACGAACACAAACGTTCGATCATCACCCAGCGCGAGATCGGCGTGGATGTTCCCAATTTCAAGGAGGCCTTGCGCCGGGCGCTTCGCCAGGACCCGGACGTCATTCTCGTGGGCGAAATGCGCGACCTGGAAACCATGGAAGCGGCCATTACGGCCGCGGAAACCGGCCATCTCGTGATGGCCACCCTGCACACGACCGGCGCCGCGCGCACGGTGGACCGCATCGTGGACGCGTTTCCGACGAACCAGCAGGAGCAAATTCGCACGCAGTTGGCCTCCAGCATTATCGCGGTGGTCTCGCAACTGCTCATCGTGCGGCAGGACCGTCCCGGCCGCGTGGCGGCTTTCGAGATCATGATCACAACGCCTTCGATTCAGAACCTGATCCGGGACAACAAGAGCTTTCGGATCACCTCGGACATTCAGACCGGCGCCAAGTGGGGGATGATTACCCTGGATGCCCACCTGATGTTTCTCTATGAAAAGGGCATTATCAGCTACGAACACCTGATTACCAAGGCCCAGGACCCGGATTCCATCGTCGAAAAACTGAGGACAACCGGCTCTGTCAAACATAAGTAAGGATTTAGTTATGGCAGAAGCAATACACGTGGACCCTCTCATACAGCTCCTCAAAGACGGCAAGGCGGTTAACGCCACCCAGGTCGAGGAGATTATGGAGGAACAGAAGCGCACGGGGAATGCCGCGCGCAAGGTGATCATGGATCTGGGTATCGTCAAGGAGGACGACCTGCTGGTCATGATTGCTAGCCATTTAGGGACCTCGGTCATCAACCTGGCGGGACGCGAAATTCCCGAGGAAGTGGTTAAGGCCATCCCCGCCAGTGTGGCGCGCATGTACAGCGTGGTGCCGATCAGCCTGGATGCCAGTGGCGTCGTACTGGCCACGTCCCAGCTACTGGAGCCGGCGGTGGTGGATGAGATCCGATTCGTGCTGACCCGCGACCTCACCTTTGTGCTGGCCCGCGAGGAAGATGTGAAAGCCCAGGTCAATAAGTTTTACGGGGAAGACAGCGATTCCATGAACGACATGCTCAATAAACTGGAGGCGGACATGGACGCGGGCGGCGTCGTGGAACTGACCGAGGGCAAGGAGGATGAAACGGGCCTCGAACAGGCCGCCAATGCCACGCCGGTTGTGCGTTTCGTCAACCTGGTGCTCTACGAGGCCGTCCAGTCGAAGGCCTCGGATGTGCATTTTGAGCCGTTCGAGCAGGAGTTTAAAATCCGCTACCGGGTGGACGGAGCGCTTTATGAAATGTCGCCGCCCCCCCGGCGCCTGGCGCTCCCGGTCATCTCGCGCATCAAGGTCATGTCCAGCCTGAATATCGCCGAGCGGCGCCTGCCCCAGGACGGACGCCTGCAGATGAACATGCTCGGGCGTCAGATTGATTTTCGTGTGTCCACCCTGCCGACCCAGTTTGGCGAAAGCGTTGTGTTGCGTATTCTTGACCGTTCCACCGTGTCCTTGGAACTGGAAAACCTGGGCATGCCCACCGAAGTCTACGATACCTTCAGCCAGGACATCCAGAAGCCCAACGGCATTATCATCGTCACCGGCCCGACGGGCTCCGGTAAAACGACGACGCTCTATTCCGCCCTGCGGCGCATCAATACCGTGGATATGAAACTGCTGACCGTGGAGGACCCGGTGGAATACGATATCGAAGGCATCATCCAGGTGCAGGCCAATGAGGCTATCGGGGTGACGTTCCAGCGCTGTCTGCGCGCCTTCCTCCGCCAGGACCCGGACATTATTATGGTTGGTGAAATCCGCGACTTGGAGACAGCCCAGATTGCCATCCAGTCGTCGCTGACCGGCCACTTGGTGCTCAGCACCCTGCATACCAATGACGCGGCCGGCGCCGTAACCCGTTTGATTGATATGAACGTTGAGCCTTTCCTGATTTCTTCCACGTTGGAGTCCGTGTTGGCCCAGCGCCTGGTCCGCACCATCTGCCAGAAATGCAAGACACCTTTACAACCCGATAAGACGCTTTTGGAGCGTCTCAACCTGACCGAGGAAGCCGTGACGGGTCGTCCGTTTTACTATGGCAAGGGCTGTTCCGAATGCCACGAGACCGGATACCGTGGCCGCAAATCACTGGTGGAATACATGACGGTGACGGAGCCTATCCGCGAGTTGATCAACGAGCGCAAACCAACCCTGACCATCCGCGCCAAAGCCGTTGAACTGGGCATGCGCCTGCTGCGCGATGACGGCGTCCGTAATGTCCTGGATGGTTATACCACGGCCGAAGAAGTGCTCCGCTATACGTAGAAGAAATGAAGAATGTAGAATGCAGAATTAAGAAAGTTGGACACGCGTTAGCGTAGAGCTTGGCAAGCCTGCATCTACATTCCGTCTTTTTCCTGTTCCGGAATTCTGCATTCTGCATTTCTCATTCTGCATTTGTTTTAGATATGCTTGCTGTCGTTGGCGTCCTTGGCGGTATAGCCCGAATCCTGTCGCTGGAAGTTGACTTCGTTTTTTTTCCGGTAGGCTTCGAAAATGTCGTCGGCCGACATATCCAGGACCTGGGCCAGCGAAACCAGGAAATGAAAAAGGTCGGCGACTTCCACGCGTGCGTTCTGCTTGTCAAACTTCTGGTACTTGGCCCACCATTTCCACGGCACGCTGTCGGTCAATTCCGCCACCTCCTGGGTCATCGCCCGACAGTAGTTGAGGACCCATTCCGGCTTGGCGGCTTCCGGCATGTGTAAGGTGTTCACGCCAATGCGTTGATTCAATTCTCCCTGCATTCGAAAAATCTCAGCCAGCATGTCTTTGTTCGGCATGGTCTTGTCCTTTCGGTTAGTCCCCGTGTCGTAATGGTCGCCAATCGCAATAACGGGGCATACTTTAGCGGGTTGATGCCCGATTGACAAGCGGGCGCCCAAAATATTATTCGTGCATGGTTATGTGTCCTGTAATACAGTATCCCCGTTTTCGGGGAACATTATGACTGCCCAGGGCATCTTTATTACCGGCACGGATACAGGGGTTGGCAAGACCTTTGTGAGCGCCGCGTTGCTGTCCGTGTTGCGTTCGCATGGCGTGGATGCCGTGCCGATGAAACCGATCCAGACCGGCGCCACCCGGCGAAATGGCCGGTGGTGTTCGCCTGATCTGGATTTCTGCCTGGTACGGGCCGGCCTTCAGCCAAACCCTTTGGAATATGCCCGGATGGCGCCCTACTGTTTCGCCAAGGCGTGTTCGCCGCATCTGGCCGCGGCTGTGGCCGGCAAACCGGCTGTTGACGGCCGCCGTATCGGTTTCCGTCGCATTAGCGCTTGTTTAAGAGCGTTGCAGGAGCGCCATGCGATGGTCATCGTGGAAGGCGCCGGGGGTGTGTGTGTGCCGATCCAGGGCCGGCAGACGATGCTGGATTTGATGGTGGCACTGGACTTGCCCGTGGTGGTGGTGGCCCGCCTGGGCCTGGGAACCATTAACCACACGTTGCTTACCCTTCACGCTCTGCGGTGCTCACAGGTCCGTGTGCTGGGTGTGGTCTTTAATGCGACAGCGCCGGGTCGCTCAGGCGATATCGAACGGGACAATATCAAAACCATTGCGCGGCTGGGAACGGTGCGTGTGCTCGGCCGGTTGCCGTTTTTCCCGGATGTGGCAACGCGGTCAACCGATCGATTCCATCGCGCGGCGGCCGCCTGCCTGCCGTCCGCCGCGACCTGGCTGAAATGGTTACAATCGCCATGAACACCGAAGACTATCGCGATCTGGATCGTTGCCATCTCTGGCATCCTTATTCCCGGCATTCGGCCATGCGGGACACCGCGTTTCCGGTCATGGTACGCGGGGAGGGCGTTTATCTTTTTGACAGCGATGGTCGCCGTTATCTGGATGCGATTTCATCCTGGTGGGCCTGCAACCTGGGCCACAGCCATCCCCGCCTGGTAAAAGCGATTGCCCGCCAGGCCGAGCGTCTGCAACACAGCATGCTGGGCAACCTCTCGCATCCCGGCGCCATTGAGTTGGCCGCGCGCCTGGCGGAGCTGTTTCCGAGTCGGCGTCGGCGCGTATTCTTTTCGGGCGATGGCGCCAGCGCCGTGGAAGCGGCGCTTAAAATTGCCGTCCAGTACTGGCACAATCTGGGCCAGCCGGAACGGCGCGGGTTTGTATCGCTGGAAAATGCCTACCACGGTGACACCTTGGGCGCTGTCTCGGTCGGCTACTTGCCGGAATTCCATGCGCCGTTCCAGCCCTTGCTGTTTCCGGTGTTTCGCGCGCCGGCGCCCTGTTGCGGAACCTGCGCACACGGTTTGCGTTCCAGTACCTGTGCGCAAGAGTGCCTTGCGCCCATGGCGGACATTCTCGAAAAAAATGCGGCGAAAATTGCGGCTGTGATTGTAGAGCCAATGTGCCAGGGCGCTGCCGGCATGCGGATTTATGCCCCGGCTTGTTTGGCGAAAATGGCGGCGTTGTGCCGGAAACACGATGTCCTGCTGATTGCCGATGAAATTGCCATGGGGTTCGGCCGCACCGGCCGGATGTTCGCCTTCGAACATGCCGGGATCGATCCCGATATCGTGTGCCTGGGCAAGGGCTTGGCGGGCGGCTACCTGCCCATGAGCGCAACGATCGTGCGGGAGGCGCTCTATGAAACCTTTGCCGATCAGCCTGTGGACCATACCTTCTATCACGGGCACACGTTTGCGGGCAATCCCATGGCGGCGGCGGTGGCGCTCGAAACCTTGCGGATTTATGCTGAAGACCGGATTGTAGAACGTGCCCGGGAAGCGGGGGAGCGGCTTCAGGAAGCCATGGCGCCGATCCGCGGCTTGAGCGGCGTGCGGGATGTCCGCGGCTTGGGACTCCTGGCGGCCATTGAGCTGGACGAGCGCAAAGGGCAGTCTGGTCCGGAGCGTGCCCGGCAAGTGGCGGCCTGGCTATTACAACAAGGGGTCCTGATTCGACCGCTGGGATCGGTCGTGTATCTCATGCCGCCTTTGATTACGCCCGATCCCGTGTTGGCTCAGCTCGTGCAGCAGGTGCAGGCGGCCCTTGCGCAGAGCGCTGGAAGCACGTAGAGCGTGAAGCGTGGAGCGTAGAGCGCTTAATCATTGGTGATTCTTGTGCATTTTTGCGGCTAATTATAATTCATCAGGAACTGGCATCATGAAAATCGGGATTGCATGCGGCGGGACGGGCGGGCATATTTTCCCCGGCTTGGCGGTGGCCGAGGTCTTGCGCCAGCGCGGGCATACGGTGGTTCTGTGGCTGGCGGGCAAGCCGGGCGAAGACTTGGCCCTGGTCGGATGGGTGGGGACGGTTGTGACGGTATATGCTCGCGGCGTGTCGTCCCATGCTCCGCAGGCGATGATCGCAACATGCTTCCGTCTGGTTCGGGCGGTACTGCAATGTCGCCAATCCATGCGGCGCTATTCCCCGGATGTGCTCCTGGCCATGGGCAGTTATGCCTCGGTCGGGCCGGTGCTCGCCGCGCGGTGGCTCCATATCCCCGTTGTCCTGCACGAGGCTAACGTTATTCCCGGCCGTGCCATCCGATTCCTGAGCCGCTGGGCCGAGGCCGTGGCCGTGGGGTTCGAAGAAACGCGCCAGCATCTCGCTCACCGCAGGCTTGTGGTAACCGGTATGCCGGTGCGGCGGAGTAGTGATCAGTCATCAGTGATCAGTGATCAGAAATCAAAGGCCGGAGGGCAGACGACGGACGACGGCCTGCCCACCGTAGCCACTGGGGCGAAGGCGGGACGACAGGCGACAGATGCTGTTCCGCAATCCGCAATCATAAATCATAGACCTGCCCGCAATGCTGCGCATAGTACCGCAGACGGGGCAGCAATCGAAAATCGAAAATCGGAAATCGAAAATTGGTCAGCCCTCGCCCCCGGGATCTTCACTCTTCTGGTCATGGGGGGCAGTCGTGGGGCGCACCGGCTGAATGAGATCGTTTCCCAGGCGATCATCCGTCTGCATCGCGAAGGGAATCCGATCCAGGTGATTCACCTTGCCGGTCGGTTGGACGCGGAATCCATCCGGCAGGTCTATCAGCAGGCCGGTATGCCGGCCGCAGCCGGTGTGCCGCACGCGGTGTTCGAGTTTCTGCACGAGATGCCGCGGGCTTATCGGCAGGCCTCGCTTGCCATTTGCCGGAGCGGCGCTTCCACTTGCGCGGAACTTTCATATTACGGGGTGCCGGCTTTGCTGGTGCCGTATCCGTTCGCCATTCATCAGCACCAGGCGGCCAATGCCGATGCCCTCGCGTCGGCCGGCGCCGCCGATATTTGTGACGAACAAATTTTGACTGTGGATTGGCTGGTCGGCTATGTGGCCAACCTGATGCGCGACCCCGCGCGGCTGGCGAACATGCGTACAGCCGCACTCCGGCGCGTCGTGAACAATCCGGCCTCCGCCTTAGCCGAGTTAGTGGAAGATGTGGGAACTGGACGACAGACGCCAGACACCGGACGCCGGACAGAACACGGATCGAATCCAAATCAGAAATCCGCAATCAGAAATCAACAATTGGATTGACCATCAACCATTAACCATTCTTCTTATGACAGACGATTTAAACCACGTACGCCAGTTGTTGGCCGGCAAGCCTGGCCATGTGCATTTTGTAGGCATCTGCGGGGTGGGGATGGCCGGGCTGGCCTTCCATCTGAAGCAAAAAGGATTTCGCGTCTCCGGGTGCGATCAGCAAGGCCAATCCTTGGCCGCATGGCTGGAAGCCGCCGGCATTGAAATCCAGCGTGGGCACGATTGTACCCACCTTGCGGGCGTGGATTGGGTTGTGCGTACGACAGCGGTCCGACCGGACCACCCGGAAATTGTTGCGGCCTTGGCACAAGGCCTTCCCGTGTTCCAGCGTGGCGTTGTGCTTGCCGCGCTCCTGTCCGGCTTCACCCGGGATGCCGGGGCCACCCGGGATGCTGGGTTCACCTCGATCATCGTCAGCGGCACGCACGGCAAGACCACGACCACAGCCATGCTCACGCAAATCCTCCTGGCCGCCGGACGCGATCCTTCCTATTGTATTGGCGGCGAATCCACACTCGGCGGCGTGGTCGGTACCCCGACTGGGGTCGGCACCCCGACTGGGGTCGGCACCCCGACTGGGGCCGGTACACCGGCTGTTGCCGGCACCCCGGCTGTTGCCGGCGTGGGGAACGGCGACTGTCTCGTAGTGGAGGCCGATGAAAGCGACGGCACCCTGGCCTGTTATGAACCCGATATTGCCGTGGTGACGAATGTTGAGTTCGATCACGCCGAACATTTTGCCGACCTCACCGCTCTGCGCGAGTGTTTTGCCAAGATGCTCCGGCAGGTGCGCCGGGGTATTGTATATTGCGCGGACGATCCGGAAGCGCTTAGGCTTTGCCGTGGCCACAGCCGGGGTGCCGGCTTGGCTCAGGCCGTCTCCTATGGCTTGGCGCCCACGGCCGAGTCGTCGGCACCGGCCGAGTTGTCGGCACCAGCCGAGTTGTCGGCACCAGCCGAGTTGTCGGCACCGGCCGAGTTGTCGGCACCGGCCGATTGGCGCGCTGCGGCGATTGAGGAAACGGCGGAGAATATTTCATTTCAGGTTTGGCATGGCACGGAAAAACTGGGTGCCATCCGTTTGTCGGCGCCGGGGCGCCATAATGTGCTGAATGCCTTGGCGGCCTGCGCGGCGGCCTCCGGCTGTGGCGTCGGTTTCGATGCCATGCGGCTTGGTCTGCAGGCCTTTCAGCCGGTGCGTCGGCGGTTCGAGCGGATAATTGAAAAGGACGATGTGCTGGTGATCTCCGATTACGCGCATCATCCAACGGAGATTGCCGCCACATTGCGCACTCTCCCATGCCTTAAGCGGAAACGCTGGCTGGTCATATTCCAGCCGCATCGCTACAGCCGCACGCGAGCACTGGCCGGCGACTTTGCCACCGTGTTAGCGGGCGTGGATGAACTGGTCCTTGCGCCGGTCTATGCCGCCTCGGAACCGATGATGGCAGGCGGGACATCCTGGGATCTCTATGCGCATATCCGGAGTTTGGGCAAAGTTTACCCGCCTACGGCGGCGCCGAAGGCGACCAGGGTCCGGACGCTCTGCGCGGCATCGCTGGCCGAGGCTTGGGGCTATGTGCGCACTGCGCTCCGGCCCGGCGATGGATTGCTGATTATGGGCGCGGGCGATGTTGAGCAAATTGCCCGCTGGGCGCGCGCGGAATTGGCGGAGCGCGGTCTGGCCGCCCTGGACCCGGCATCCTGGGTGGACCCGGTATCTCGGGTGGACCCGGCATCCCGGGTGGACCCGGCATGCATCTGGGCCACGGACTTGGAGCACATGCAATGGAAATCCGCCGTATTTAAACGACAGGTATCGCTGGCCGCAAGAACTACCTTGCGCGTTGGCGGCATCGCTGATATTTTGGCCGAGTTGGCCGACGAAGAAGATTTGATAAAATTGCTTCGATGGACCTATGCAAACCGGGTTCCTGTTACCCTGTTGGGCGCGGGTAGTAATGTGCTGGTTAGCGACCTGGGTGTGCGGGGCGTTGTTATACGCCTGGTTGATCGGGCGGACCCGGCATTCCGGGCCATTCGGGTGGAAGCGCAGGCGCGGGTGATTGCAGGCGCCGGTGCGTCCCTGCATGAACTGTCCCTCCGGCTGGCAGAGGATGGTTTGGCGGGGTTGGAATTCTTGGCGGGAATTCCGGGAACCGTTGGCGGGGCTTTACGCATGAATGCGGGCGCCTGGGGTGAGGACATCGGTTCGCGGGTGGCCTGGGTTCGCTTCCTCAATCCCGATGGTTCGGGACAGGTGGCGAAATCGGTGTCGCTTGGCTTTGGCTATCGCCATTGCGCGGGATTAGCCGGAACCCCGGCTGTGGCCGGAACCCCGGCTGGGGCCGGCATCCCGGCTGTTGCCGGCACACCGGCTGTTGCCGGCAAGGTTGTGGTCGAGGCGGCGTTCAACGTGATGCCGTCAAATCAGCAAGCGGTGCGCGCTCGCATGGAAGATATTCTCAAGCGGCGCGCCTGGTTACGCGCCTGGCCCTCGGCCGGTTCGGCGTTTAGGAATCCCAGGCCGAGTTCCCTGGCCGAGCTTGGGCAGGCGGGCAGGCCGGAGGGTGACTTTGCCGGACGCCTGTTGGAACAGGCCGGGATGAAGGGGCGGCAAATCGGCGGCGCTCGCGTGTTGCAGGAACATGCCAATGTGATCGTTACGGAACCAGGCGCGATGGCTTCGGATGTCCGCGCACTTTTAGAAATCATGCGGCAGACCGTCCGGGAACGCTCGGGTATCGAATTAATAGAGGAGATTGTGTGCCTTGAGTAATAAAACGTTTCGGCATGTTGCAGTTTTGATGGGCGGGCCTTCCTCGGAACGGGAGGTTTCCTTGCGATCAGGGCGGGCGGTGACGGAGGGTCTGCGCCAAGCCGGTTACGAAGTGGTGGAAGTGGATGTTAGGGGTCGGGACTTCGATTTGCCGCCGCAGGTGGAAGCCGTGTTTATTGCCCTGCATGGCGAATTTGGAGAAGACGGGCAGGTGCAGGATATTCTGACGCGCAAAAAAGTGCCTTATGCCGGATCGAGGCCGGAGGCCAGTCGAATAGCGTTTGACAAAGTCCGTTCCAAACAGATTTTAGTGCGCCATGGTATTCCGACGCCGGTATTCGAAGTCCTGCGGCCCGGTCAGGCGCGTACACTGCCTCTGCCCGTAGTGGTCAAGCCGGTGCGGCAGGGCTCGAGTTTCGGTTGCCACAAGGTTACGGTGGAAACCGACTGGCCGGAAGCCCTTGCCGACGCCATGACCTACAACGGCGAAGCGCTGGTGGAAGCGTATATTGACGGCAAGGAATTGACCGTTGGGATTGTGGATGACGAAATTTTGCCGGTGATTGAAATCCGCGCGCCCAACAACAACTACGATTACCGGGCCAAATACACCAAAGGCGTCACGGAATACCTGTTGCCCGCGCCGATAGATGCCGCCGCCACGCGCCTGTGCCAGGACCTGAGCGCTCGGACGTACCGGGCGCTTGACGGGCGCGGCCTGGGGCGCGTGGATTTGCGGATGAGCCTCGATGGCCGGATGTATGTGCTGGAGTTGAACACCATTCCCGGTTTCACCGAAACCAGTCTCCTGCCCAAAGCCGCCCGCGTCGCCGGCTATGCGTTTCCCGCCCTGTGCGACCGCATTATGCGAACTGCCGCCGTTGATTGACAGGGGCCAAAAATCCGCAACTAACAACATGGGATTTATTCCTGTCCTATACCCCTCCCTGACAACTGGCCCATTACTAAAATTTGATAACCCAACCGTGCTTTGCTCTTGACGGAGCGAAGTGGAAAATCCATATTGATTTTGTCCGCATGGGGAATGGGGGTGGAATGCAACGTCGCCTTTTGCTTGGGCGACTTGTCCGCCATAGCCTTGGCGACGGCGGAAGCGCTTCCCCCTTTGCGAGGCCGCTTTGGCGGGACACGCCGGCGAAGCCTGGTCGGCGGCGCATTCCAATCGAAAAGGAACTTTTTTTATGTGGTGGAAACGTGCCGGAGAACCGAAACGTCGGCGGTGGGCTCGTGCAGACCGGGAAGACCGTCCGGAATCCGTATTGCGCTTCAGTGCCCGTGATCGCGCCGGGGGCAAGGAGTGGGGGCGTCGCCTGATAATGGTGGCGGTCATACTCTCCAGCCTGACGGCGTGCGGCATTCTGGTCTATGTGGGAACCCAGTCCCTGGGACGGTTACTATTCCGGCAAAACGACCTCTTTCGCATACAGAACATCAAGATTGAATGTAACGGCGACGTCATCACGCCCAAGCACATCATGGAATATGCCCGTCTGTCGGAGATAAAACATCTGTTTGCCGCAAATATCGAGGAGATTCGGGATCAGTTGCTGATGAAAGTCCCGCGACTCAAGGCCGTGGAAATCAAGCGGCGCCTGCCGGGCGAGTTGATCATCCGCGTTCGGGAGCGCGTGTCCATGGCGCAACTGGAAGTAAATCATTATTATCTGACACTCGACCGCGAAGGCTATGTGCTGGGGCCGATGCCCGGCTCAAAAGCCCTGCCGATCCTTGCCGGCTATGACCTGCCAGGGATCCGGCCGGGCGTACAATTGAGCGCGGCGGGCGTCCGGAATGCCTTGGAAGTGCTTGATGTTTGTCAGACAACTCCCATCGGCCAGAGGGTCCGGATCGCGTCCATTGATGTGCGTAATGCGCAAGCGCTGGAGCTTCGGCTGGCGAATGGCGAGCGGGTATTGTTGGCGTGGACCCATATGGGCGAGTCGTCATCGCTGGAGCGTGAACAACTGGAGCAAAAACTGGTCCGGCTGGCTGAAAGCCTTAAATCGGCCGCCCATCGAAGCAAGCGCATTGCCTGGATTGATATGACGTTGGAAAATAATTTTCCAGCCCAGGAATACTAAGAATTGCGGATTGCTGATTTTTGATTTTGGATTTAAAAATCGGCATTCCTTTAATTTGTGATTTAAAAATCCAAAATCCGAAATAGAGCGAGGATAATCATGGCGTCCGAGCCGATTGTGGCGGTTGAAATTGGGACCTCAAAAGTATGCGCGCTGGTCGGGGAAGCGCGCGAAGACGGGCATATCATGGTCACCGGCATTGGGTGTTGCCCATCCTGCGGCGTGCGCAAGGGCGTCATCATGGACCTGGAAAAGGCCAGCGCCTGTGTTCAGACGGCCATCCAGGGCGCCGAACAGAGCGGCCAGGTTGAAATCGGCAAAGTGTTTCTGGTGATTTCGGGCGAGCATATTCGCAGTATGACCAGCCAGGGCAGCACCCCGGTGATGGACGTGAAAGCGGGAGTAACGCAGGACGATATGGCGCAGGTCATGGATATCGCCCGGGCCGTCAATCTGCCGCATGACCGCGAACTGGTACACTCCATTCCGCGAAAATACATGGTGGACGACCAACTGTTTGTAAGTAACCCGGAAGGTATGCGCGGCGCCAAGCTGTCGCTGGATATGTTGATTGTGCACGGCGCACGGAATGCGCTGACCAATGCCGTCCAGGCTGTGCGCAATGTCGGCCTGGATGTGATGGATGTGGCCTTCAGCGGCTTGTGTGCGGCCGTGGCGACGCTGACGCCGGAACAGAAGGAATGCGGGGTGGCGCTCCTGGACCTGGGCGCGGGAACAACGAGTTACCTGGTGTATGCCGGCGGCACGATTGCCCTGGCGGGGGTGCTGGCGGTGGGTGGCGATCATATTACCAACGATATTTCCATCGGTTTTTCAGTTTCATTGAAACGCGCGGAAATGCTTAAACAGGAAGCCGGCTCGGTCATTCCGGATTCCAGCATGCATTTTCAGCGGCTTTCGATTCCGGCTGAGGTCGGCTTCCCGGCCTGTTCGGTGGCCGCTTCAGATTTGAGCGCCGTTGTTCAGGCGCGGATGGACGAGACGCTGGAACTGATGGCGGGTCTTTTTAAGAAACTGGGGCTTATGCAACAACTTGGCGCCGGCCTGGTCCTGACGGGCGGCGGGGTCCACCTGAAGGGCATTATTCCATTGGCGGAGCAGATATTTGATTTACCCTGTGTGATCGGCATGCCTGTGAATTACAGCGGAATGGCCATGGCTAATGAGGGGCCCGAGTATGCTGCGCCACTGGGTATGTTGCGGTATGCCGTACGCAGTGGCGGTTATCGTCAAACGGAACCGATCGGTTGGGGCGGATTCTTGGGCAAGTTGTGGGGTCGGTCATGAACACCACCGGCAAAGTTTACCCGCCGACGGCGGCGCCGAAGGCGACCAGGGAAAAGAATACGGCGCGATTAACCCTGCCGCGAACGCTGGTGGTGGGGCTGGGTAATGGCGGATGCAAAACTGTGGCCGCCATGGAGCGGCAGTGGAAAGACGGACCGCGCGTGGTGGCGGTCAACACGGACGGCCGCAGTTTGGCGGAAGCCGGGGACCTTGCCGGGCTGCACATCGGTGTGCGCGTCATCAAGGGGCTGGGCACGGGCGGCGAGCCGCGCATGGGCCAGCGCGCGGCGGAATCGGATATCGAGGCGATTCGCGGGTTATTCCAGGATGTGGACGTGGTCTTTCTGGTGGTCTGTCTCGGCGGCGGCACGGGCACCGGCGCGGCCCCCTTGCTTGTCGAAGAGGCGCGCAAGTCCGGTGCGTTGACGTTTTGTTTTGCCTCCCTGCCGTTTGAGTTTGAGGGCAAGCGCCGGATGGAACACGCCCGGCGGGGTTTGATGGCTCTGCAAGCGGGCGCCGATGCCGTTATTTGTCTGCCCAATCAGCGGCTGTTGGAACTCGTGGAGGACAAGACCAACATTGTTGCGGCGTTCCAACAAACCGACGATATGCTGGCGCGCGGCCTGCAAGCGGTCTGGCGCGTAATCAGCCGTCGCGGTGTCATCAATCTGGATTATGAGGATGTGAGCGCGCTGGTACATAAGGGGAATGGGCGCTGTGTTTTTGCCTGTGCCGAAGGGACCGGCCCGGACAAGGTCAGCCAGGTTCTGAAGACTGTGCGCGGCCATGCCCTGTTGAACCAGGGGGCGGTGCTGGCCGAGGCCGAGGCCTTCCTGGTGAGCATAATGGGGGGCAGCGATCTCTCGTTGAAAGAAGTGGATCAACTGATGTCCGGTATTGCCAAGATCGGCCGCACGGAAGCGTTGATCATGACGGGTGTCTGTTGTGAGAGCGAATGGCAGGACCGCCTGTTTGTGGTCTTCCTGGTTGTGGAAAAGAAAGGGGCGGATGACCTGGTGTTCAGCGCTCCCCAGCGCGAAGATGAGTCGGGTGGCGGCCTGATCGGTGCGGTGCCGGCCGAGAAGCCGGCTGTGGAGCCCGTCTCCCGGGGCAAAATCGTACAGGTGGGGCTGTTCGATAAAGTCAGCCAGGGCCGGTTCAAAGATATGGAAGCTACGGTGGTGGAAGGCAAGAACCTGGACATTCCGACATTCAAACGGCGTGGCATTATGATTCAAAAAGTCCTGCGCAACCATAACAGTTGATGCGATCTGTGGGCGGAACAATCCATGGAACTCTCCATCATCACTCCGGCCTATAACGAAGAAGCCCGCCTGGGGCGGATGCTGGATCAATACCTGCCTTTCTTCAACGAGCGCTATGCCGGTCGCTATGAGATCCTGGTCGTGGTCAACGGCTCGTATGACCGCACGGAAGATATTGTCCGGGAGTATGCCCGTGTGCATCAACCTGTCAGGGTCATCGTGGATTCGCGCCAGATCGGCAAGGGCGGGGCGGTCATGCTGGGCTTTGCCCAGGCGCAGGGACGCCTGGTGGGTTTTGTGGATGCCGATGGGGCCACGCCGCCGGAGGCTTTTCAGGACCTTGTGGAACACATCGGCACAGCCGGCGCCATCATTGCTTCGCGCTGGCTGCCGGGGGCGCGGATCAGTGTCCAACAACCCTTCAAGCGCCGCCTGGCCTCGCGACTGTTCAATGCCCTGGTGCGGTTGATGTTCGGTCTGCGGATTTCTGATACCCAGTGCGGTGCCAAGTTGCTGACGCGGGAAGCGGCCCAAGCCATTCTGCCGTATATCGGCATCACGCAATGGGCCTTTGACGTGGATCTCTTGTTCCAACTGCGGCGCGCCGGTTTTGCTATTACCGAAATTCCGACCACGTGGCGGGACATATCCGGGTCGCAGTTGCAAGTGGGCAAAGCCTCGGTGGATATGTTTATGGCCATGGTGCGCCTGCGACTGATCTATTCCCCCTTCCGGTGGGTGGTATCATTGTATGACCGGACGCTGGCCTAGCAATGTGTAAAATTAAGGCAGGATGTTTTGGGATGCAACTTAAAGGTAAAACAGCGTTGGTGACCGGCGGTGCCCGGCGAATTGGAGCGGCGCTTTGCGAAGCGTTGGCGGCGGAAGGGTGCCGGGTCGTGATTCATTATAACCGCTCGGCTCATTCGGCGGAGGCGCTGGCCGCGCGTCTGCGCCGGAACGGCGCACAGGCTTGGACGGTGGCCGGTGATTTCCGGACCGGTAATTACCGGTCCGGTAATCACCGGATGTCGCATTCCGCCGATCGCGTTGTGCGTCAAGCCATGGCCGTTGCCGGCAAGCTGGATATTCTCGTCAACAATGCCGCCGTATTTGACAAACAGCGGTTGTTGCAGGTCACCACGGCGGCGATCCGCGCGGAATGGGAAGTCAACCTGCTGGCCCCGCTCCTGCTCATGCAGGCGTTTGCCCGGCGCGTCAAGCGCGGGGGCATCGTCAATCTGCTGGATTGCCGCATCGCATCGCATCAGTCGGATGCCGTGCCTTACAGCCTGGCCAAAAAGTCGCTGGCCGACCTGACGCGGCTGGCCGCGCTGGAGCTGGCCCCGGGAATTACCGTGAATGGAGTGGCACCGGGGCCCGTGTTGACTGCGGATACCGTCGGCGCGACCCGCGAGAGTGCCGGGCCATTGCCCTTGAAGATCAGGCCCAGCGTACAGGCGGTGGTCAAGGCCGTGCTTTTCCTGCTGGAGTCGGACGCCATTACCGGCCAGATTGTCTTTGTGGACAGCGGACGGCACTTGTTGGGATAAGGACGGACGACAGATGACGGACGATAGACAATTCTTCTTATGGACCAGATTCACATTCGGCAATTGAAATTGAGCGTCGTGATCGGCGTATATCCGTGCGAGCGGAAAGCTCCGCAAGCGGTGATCGTGGATCTTGCCCTGCACACTGATCTGCAAGTGGCCGGCCGGAGCGACCGGTTGACGGACACGATAGATTATGCGGAGCTGGTCGCGCGCATTCGGAAGGCGGCGGCCAAGAGCCGTTGCCAACTCCTCGAAGCCCTGGCCGAGCACATTGCCGGCGTTTGCCTGCGCGAGCCGCGCATTGCGGCTGTGGACGTCACGGTGGCCAAGCCCGGCGCCCTGTCGGGCGTCGATGTGGCAGTGACCCTCCACCGTTCGCGATCATCGTTGTAGCTCCCGCGCGCAAGCGCTTTTTGGACGAATTGCCTGGCGCGTTATTTAATCGGATACCGTCCGAATTCCTTTAACGCCTCGTACAAAGCCTGCACGTTGGCCAGCGGTGTTCCGGCCTGGATGTTGTGGATGGCGTCAAACACAAACCCGCCGCCGGGCGCAAAAAATCGCAGGCGTTCATGCACCTGCCGGCGCACGTCGGCCGGGGTCCCAAAAGGCAGGACCCGCTGAGTGTCCACGCCGCCGCCCCAGAACGTGATTTGATCGCCGTACTGGTCCTTGAGCGCCTCAGGCTCCATGCCGGTGGCCGAGCATTGCACGGGGTTCAGAATGTCGAAGCCGGCCTCGATAAAGTCGGGGATAAACGCGCGCACCGATCCGCAGGAATGATTAAACGTCTTCCAGGTAGTATGGCGATGAATCCAATCGTTGACCGCATGGTGAAAGGGCTTGAACAGGCGGCGATAGGATTCCAGTGAAATAAACGGTCCATTCTGGCATCCGAAGTCGGTGCCGGTCACGAACACGACCGTCACGCGGTTGCCGACGACCCGATTAATTTTTTCCAGGTTGGCCAGGGCGATTGCGCATTGGCGCTCGAAAATTTTATAAATAAAATCCGGGCGGGCCTGAGTGCTGACATACCATTCCTCAATGTTTCGGATACCCTTGGGGTGTTTAAGCCATGGCGCCGGTACGAGCGCAATGTCGCCAAAGGCCGTCCCGCCGAAATTCGCAAAAATGGCCTTGTCGGTTTGCGTGTACAGCCGTTCGGCTTCGCGCTGGAAATACGCCAGCGTTTCTTTTGAAATCGGGCCGAATTCCTCAAGATTGTCCTCAACGCGCAGACGGTCCTCATCGAGCGGCGGCTGGCGGATAATGGAATCGAAAAAGTAGCCGCCTTTCGGCATACGGCCGCTGGGCGGGGCCGACCGGTCTCCTTCCGGATACTGCAAAAGATCGCCATTGGGTTCGGGAATTGTGTTGAAGTCTTCCGGCACGAGGGTAGGGGTCCCGTCGGCCATGGTCCAGGGTCTCCAGTTATCATTCTTAAACCCGAACAATGTGGCCGGCCCCGGCAATCCGGCCACGTCCACGCCCAGGGCTTCCATCAGATCGGGCGCGATATCGCCCAGCATCTGGTAAGGCTCCACAACCCTGACTGGTGTGCCGGGCCGGTCCAGGCCAAGGGCTTGGCGAAGCCGATACACCATGCTGACGTGCATGCCCGTGACCGCGCTTGCGCCCAAATCCAGGGGGACGCGATCAGGTTCCTTGTGATCGAGCGCCAAGCGCACGCGCTCACGGGATGCCATCGGCTTCATGGCGGTTAGCCCTTTCCGTAATGAATGGTGAATAACGAGAAATATTCGTCGGCATAGCAAGGGGAATCGCACAGGCATATAAATTCGGGGGCGAGTGTTTGCTCAAACAGGGTATGCCATTGCGTGCGGAGCATGTGATAATCGTTGCGCTCGCCCCGCCGCTGGGTGAGAAGCGACACGGCTTCCGTCATCAGGAACCGGTCCACGCAGGCTTGGGCCACCTCAATGGGAGCGTCATGCGAAAAAACGAAATCAATCAGCCGCCCGTAGGATTGATAAATCGATACCGCCAGCTCGGGGGTTTGCAGTTCCGGAAAATCGTTGTTGGCGTCCAGTTCGAAAAGCACCAGGTGATCAATCCAGGGTTTAAGTTCTTTCAGGTGAATGACCTTTTGTTCGTAGGGCATATGATGATACGAGAGCGAACACAGGGCCACATCGTAGCGGGCCTTCAGTTTGCCCGCCACCTGTTCGATCCGGTGATTCAGGGTGGTGATGCGTGAAGCCGGGACCGTCTTGCCCACTGTTTCTTTGGCCAGCGCAAGCATGGCGGGCGAGGGATCCACCAGCAGGACTTCGCCGATTTCCTCGATTTTACCGGTGGCCTGGAGGTGCTTTAACAGGGCAGCGGTCAGCCCCCCATCGCCACAACCGATATCCATGAGCCGGAAGGGGTGCTTGATTTTAGGGAGCATATGCCCGCATTGTGTCAGGAAGCGCGCGCGTGATTTTTGCATGATTGGCACGGTGGTAAAGTGCACGTAGGGGCGGGGATCGGCAAAGACCTGTTCCGGCATTTTCAAGCGGTCATGGTGGCGCTGAAGGAAGCCGGTGAGATAGGCGTTAAAAAACAGCCCGTCCTCTTCGATCAGCGTGCCGCTGGTGATCCACGCTTTGCCCAACTTGTCCTGCCCGGCGGCGGTGAGCAGGGCGCCGATATAGAACTGGAACATCGGTAGAAGATTGGCGCGGACGTCACCGCGGAAATCGACGCTCGCCAGGCGGCGCTTGGCAATGTCACGGCCGAATTCGGACCACTGCTCTTTTTCCTGGCTGGATAGAAACAGCATTGTGTTTTCTCCTCTTTCGCCCTTCTTCGCCAGGAAGTTCACTTTCATGGGCGATATCGCCGGCCTTCGTCCAGCATCGTCAGATAATTCGGAACCGAAATATAATTTGCGACGCTGTTGCCGGTGCCGAGGCAATAACCGCCGCCTGCGAGGCACTTATCCAGCGTATCGTGTACCCGGGCCCGGATGGCGGCCTCGTCGGACCGGCAAAGAAAGTCCAGGTCAATACCGCCCAACAGCGCGATCCGGTTGCCGTAACGTTGCTTTGCGTCCCGGACATCCTCAATGGTGTCTTCGAAGGAATGCTTGGCGTCAATCTTCACGTCCGCAATCAAATCTTCCATAATCGCGGTTAATTGGCCGCAAGCGTGCAGGAGGTAGGGGCGGCCGGCCGCATGTGCCATGGCCGCCATCTTGCGGTGGCCGGGGAACACAAACGCGCGCAGGTCGTCGGGGCTGATGAGCGTCCCGCTCCGGAAGCCCATGTCGTCGCTTCCCCAAATCAACTTCACGCGAGGGAAGGCCAGCATCCGTTCCAGGACGGCGGTAAACAACTGCTCCAGGCGGTCGGCAATGGCCTGTACCAGGTCGCGTTGGTCAAACAGGGCGTAACAGAGCGTCTCATAGCCCATGAGCCAGTTCAGGTATTCGGCAAAATGGGCAAACCCGCCACTGCCGATAATGCACATATCATCCGGCAGGTTCTTGTCCAACCATTCCAGGGATGCGGTAGAGATCTGTTCTGGCTGCGGCCAGTGGTATTTCTCGAATTCCTCCCAGGAGGTGATGGGCCCGCGGTTTTCGTCCACATACTGCCGCCCGTTGGCACGCTGGTGCGCGGCGGTGTCGGTCGCTTTCTGGTAATGCAGGGGAAAGTTCAATCCCTCCGCGCCCTGGCGGACATAATCATAACCGAGAAACCGCTGGATCCGCACCTCTTGTTTGAGACCGGCATAGCGGTCATCGGCATTTATGCCGTCATTTAACCCGAACTGGCCGGCAAGGGCTGTTTTAATTTCCGAGTCCAGGAAGAGTTCAATGCAATGAACCCGCCGCGGTGTGCCCCGTCGCTGAATGCAGGCTACCAAGGCTTCCCAATCCGGCTTAATCGGCACTGAAAAATTTTTCATGGTTTCGCGTGTGTTTGCAGTGAAGGCTATTCCAAAACATAAATGAACATGGCATCAGAGATTATGGAAACGGCACAAATTTTTCAAGTCATTTACTCGCAATGCGGTGAATATTTCGCTTGAACGCGTTTAAAAATGTGTTATGAAGCAATTTTCTATCTTCAATGAAAGGAAGTTGAACAATATGACCAAATCGGGGAAACCCATTCTACGCGTAGGCATCGCGGGACAAGGTCGCAGCGGCTATAACATTCATGCGTTATGGTTAAAGCAGGCCGGACGGCAATTCCAGATCGTGGCCGTGGCTGACCAATTGCCGGAGCGGCGGCGGGACGCGGAACGCGAATTTGGCGCCCGTGCCTATGCCGACTATTCCACAATGATCCGTAAAGGCGGCTTTGACCTTTTTGTGAATGCCCTGCCCACTCCTCTGCACGCCCCGGCCACGATCGCGGCGTTGAAAGCCGGTTTGCATGTCGTCAGTGAAAAACCGTTTGCCGGTACCGTCAAGGACGTTGACCGCATGGCGGCCGCCGCGCGGCGGTCCAAGCGCCTGTTGGCGCCTTTTCAGAACAACCGGCTTCAACCGTTTTTCGATAAAATTCGGGAGATTGTTCAATCCGGGGTGTTGGGTGAACTCGTGCATATCCGCAGTACCTGGGGCGGTTTTGAGCGGCGTTGGGATTGGCAGACCCTCAAACGCAACCTGGGCGGCATTCTGTTCAATACGGGGCCGCATGCCCTTGACCAGGCGCTCACGCTTATCGGCTGGGACAAAACCCCGCGGGTTTTTTGCCGGATGGCTTGTCACCATGAACTTGGCGGCGATGCCGATGATTTTTGCAGTCTGACCCTGCACGGTAAAAATGTGCCCACGGTGGATATCCTGCTGACTTCCTGCCAGGCCTATGCCTCCCGCCATGTGTACACGATTGGCGGTACCCGCGGCACGCTGGTTGCCAATGCCGATGAGGTCATCTGGAAATATTTTGACGCCGCCCAAGCGCCCAGGCAGAAATTTTGGAAAAAATGGTCGGTCAATCGCGCGTATCCGCACGAGAATCTGCCTTGGGTTGAAAAGCAGTGGAATCTGGCCAGTGCTAAAAAGACGTTTTTTACGGGCTACACACTGCGTTCATACCAAATCGGCACCAAATGTTTCTACGACAATATCTATAATGTGCTGGTCAACGGCGCCAACCTGCTCATCACCGTCCCGCAAGTTCGCAAGCAGATTGCCCTGATCGAAGCCTGCCGGCGGCAGAACGGGTACTGAAGCGCATTCCATGCAAATCACGCTCAATTACGGCAAAACCGGATTGCCTTTGAATTTGCCGGATGACTGGGCGATCACGGTCATCCGTAAAAAACCGATGCCTGTTTTGCCGGACCCGCCGCTGGCCGTGCGCCAGGCGCTGGACGCGCCCGTGGCCGCGCGGCCGCTCAGCGTGGAAGCACGCGGTTATCGCTCGGCGTGTATCGCGATCTGTGACATTACCCGTCCCGTACCCAATGCTCTGCTCCTGCCGCCGCTGACGGCAACGCTGATCCAAGCCGGTATTCCGCCTGATCGAATTACGATCCTAGTGGCCACCGGCCTGCACCGGTCCAACGAAGGCGAGGAATTACGCGAACTGGTCGGGGACGATTCCGTGCTGAAAACCGTGCGGGTAGTCAATCACGATGCCCGGTGCGACGAGGATCATGTTGAGCTGGGAACCACGACGCAGGGCGTTCCCGTCAAAATTGACCGGCGTTTTCTGGAGGCCGACCTGCGGATCGTGACCGGCCTGGTCGAGCCGCATTTCATGGCCGGCTACTCGGGCGGTCGCAAAGTCATTGCGCCAGGCATTGCCCACCGCGACACCATTACCCGTCTGCACAGCGCCCGCCTGCTGGAGCACCCGTGTGCCGCCAATTGTGTGCTTATCGGCAATCCGGTGCACGAGGCGCAACTGGAAATTGCGACCATGGTCGGCCGCGTGTTGGCGGTAAATGTCGTGATTGATGAACAGCGGCGGCTCTCGTTTGTCAACTTCGGTGAGATGATCCAAAGCCATGCGGCGGCCGTGACCTATATGCGGGGTTACGCTGAAATTCCGGTTGCCCGGCGATTCCAGACGGTGATCACGAGTTCAGCCGGCTATCCGCTGGACAAGACCTATTACCAGACCGTAAAAGGCATGGTTGGCGCCCTGAATATTCTGGCGCCGGGCGGATGCTTGTTTATCGCCTCCGAATGTTCGGAGGGAATGGGTTCGCCCGAATTCGTGGCGTCCCAGAAGCGGCTGGTGGCCGGTACCCCGGGTCAGTTTTTAACTGCGCTGCGGGCCAAGCCGGCCGCGGCGATTGACGAATGGGAAACCGAGATGCAGATCAAGGCGATGAAAGTCGGGACGATTCATCTTTACACCACCGGCCTTTCGCCGGCGGATCTGGCACTGACGGGCGTCATGCCGGTAGCTTCCCTGGCGGAGGCCATCCGCCGTCAGGTAGTCGCATGCGGGGACCGCCGCGTGGCGGTCATTCCGGAAGGTCCGTATGTGATTCCGGTGCCTGGAACGTAGAGCGTAAAGCGTCGAGCGTTGCATTCGATCTGCAATAATCCCTGGTCTCACGCGTGTGCGAATTTGTTGCAGGGCGAAAAATTTATTCAGGTTAAAACTGGTACGAGATGCCGAAGGAGAGCACGGGATAGATCCGGAAGATGTCGGCATCGTCCTGGATATCCGCTTCTTCCATGCCCAAATCTTGCTGGAATGTCGGATCGCCTGCCTTGGTGCCGTTGGCCGAAAGAGCGATGCTCGGCGAACCCTGCCACATGATGCCGATATCGAAAACAAAGCCCCAGGTCTTGTCGGCATCCAGCACGGCGTTGCCGTAGCCCAGCCCAATGTAAGGCGCCCAATTGTTGAAGCGCACGGATCCGCTCAACTCGCCGATTTCCTCGGGCGTATATTCATTGTCGCCGATTTTCGTGATTTTATTGGGCGTGCCGTCCAAGTCGGCCATGTTGCGGTTATAGACAACGCCGCCCGATATGCGAAATTCGTTCTCGAACGGATGCCAATCCGCCAGCAGGGGGACGGATGCCAGCTTGACATCGAAATCAAATTCCACGTCGCGCACGGAGCCGCCATGTCGAACCCGGAAATAATAACCGCCCGCCCGCAGGTTCAGCCACTCCACGATCCCTATGGTGGCCTCCAGTCCCGGGCCGAGGGTGCCGATTTTAGCCGCCAGTCCGATGTAGGGCGGATCATCGGTGATTATGTATTCATCGGGTTTGGTGCGCTCCGGCACCGCCGTGCCCGTTGGTACTGCTGTGCCCGTTGGTACTGCTGTGCCCATTGGCACTGCTGTGTCCATTGGCACCGTGAGTTCCGGGTTAGCCGGAACAGCGGCCGAAGCGCCGGGTACGGTCCGGACATTCGCGGGCGCGGCGGCCGTGGCAATCATACCCGAAATCAGCAGTGTGACGGCACATAACATTTTTTGCTTCATGAATCATTTCCTTATGCGATGCATCGGACATGGCGGCGGTTGTTTCGGAAAAGCGGGATATTGAAGAGCCAGGCTCTATGATGCAAGGCAAAAAAGCACATATATTTTGGTTGTGCCCGTTGCGGCAAAATGCTGCGAAAAAACATTGCGTTGGCCGTCGATTTCCGCTATATAGTATTAATAAGTAAATAACTTATGGCTTCGCTGGATTGCAGGCGTTTATAAACGGGCTGAGCGCAGAGGAGTGTTGGTAGCGATGGTTTTAAAGGTTAATGCATGGGTCATGGCGGCGGCGTTGGCGATGAGTTTGCTGGCGGGTTGCACCTCGCAGGTGCAGGAGCAGGACGCGCTGGAATTCAATTATCCGGCCATTCGCAAGGCGCGCGCCAAACTGCGCGAAGGCGACAAGCAGTCCGCCTTGGCACTCCTTAACCGGGCGATCGATGAAAAGCCCAGACTGGCCCAAGCCCATTTGGAAGTGGCTCAACTGTATGACGATTACGACCATAATTACGTGCGCGCCATTTATCACTACGAGCGTTATCTGGAGTTGCGGCCGCAGACCGAAAAAAGAGAGATGATCGAGGGCTTTATTCGCAAGGCCAAGCTAGCCTACGCCGCTTCCGTGGCCGAGCAGGTCCCCGGTCTGGACAAGAAAGTGCAGGCGCTCCAGGATGATAACGAGCGGCTCAAACGGGATTTGCGGCAAGTCCGCGAAAATTTAGCCAGGCGCATTGCCGCGCCGGCGTCGCGCTCCGCCGTCCCGATCACGCCGCTCGGGCGAGTGTCGGGACGCAGTGGTGAGCCGGCGTCGCAGGCCCTGAGGGCCGATGGCCAGCCGGTCTCCGAATCGGCGATTGCCGAACCGGCGATTGCCGGACCGGCAACCGGATCGGTGGTTGCCGACTCAGCCGTGGCCCCGGCGGTAGCGGCGGATGCCCAGCCGACATCAGCGTCGGCGAGCAAGCCGGCCGGCACACATTACCTGGTCCAGCGCGGCGATACACTCTCGGTCGTGGCCGCGCGGGTGTATCACAATCCGCGCAAGTGGAAATTGATTTACAACGCCAATCGGGATACATTGGGCGGCTCGCAAAAACTGAAGACCGGCCAGGTGCTGATCATACCGAAATAGGATAGAGGCTGAAGACTATAGGCTGTAGGCTGAAGCGTACAGAAGAGAACGAAGAACTGATAACTGATCACTAATGACTGATTACTAATTATTAGTTTAAAATAACACAGAGGAGGGCGCTATGAGCAATACGGATTTTATTGATGACGATTTGATCCAGCGACGCGACACGGTTAAGGAAGTTAACATGGGGCCGGCGCATAAGGGTTCCGCCGCCAGCGACCTGCCGCGTTCGGAACCGGTGCCCACCGCGGACTTGAACCTGACACCGCTGACCAGGCGCAATGAGGAAATCAACAGCCAGGTGGCTACCAAGCTGGATGAGTTGGAACGATTGCGCACGAAGCAGGAAGCTCTGGAGCGGGAAAAGAACTCCCTGGAAAATTTGCGCAATAACCAGGAAAAGTACGAGTCCGGCAAACGCGAGATGATCGATCATCTGGAAAAAAGCCTCATTGCGCTGGAGCGCGAGGAAATCGGCCTGAATCAGCGGCTGGAACTGCTGGCCGAGACGGAGCGGCGCTTCAAGGAAATGTTGAGTGATATGCGTGGATTTAACGAGGATCAGTGGGCGACCGATACCGAGGGCCTGCGCGAGGAACTGAGCAAGGCGCTTGTGATTATTGACAATACGCGCAAGGAATATAACAAAGCCTATGCCCGGATCGAGGCCATGCGCGAGAGCCACAATATCGGTGTGATTGCCAAGCCGGCTATGCAGGATGAGGTCGCCGGACTGGGCCGTTATCCGTGCGGATTCGGTGACTGGGTAAAAATGGGTCTGGCCTTCAGTCTGCCCCTGGTTATTGTGCTCATTGTCTTGATCGGTGTGCTGATCGCCAAGATGTATTGAAAAGATGTTTTTTAACCACGGATATCACGGATGACACTGATAAAGGCAAAAAAGATGCATGCATATGCTTTCAGGGCGTTCGATTTTTTTGTGAATCAGAAGTATCCGTGCCATCTGTGTAATCCGTGGTGACTAGATACCTATTGCAAAAGGTTTGCCATGCTGTTCGGAAAGAAAAAAGCCAACGTTATTGACCGGCGCATCAAGGAGCTCCAGAAAGAAATGGAGCGCGTCCAAGGCGAAATGAAGACCGCCTCGCAGCCGGGAGTGGCGCAATCTTCCATGTCCGCGCCGCGTATTTCCGCGGCGGCGGGACCGGTGTTTGGGCCGAAGCCGCCGCTGGGTCAGGCGGAAAACGATTTGTTTGCCCACGCGGCGCAGCAATCGGAGGTCGGCGGCGCCGCGGTGACGGGGCGTCCGTTCGCGGGCGATAGCGGCTACCCCTCGCTCTTTGATCAGCCGGACACCAATCCGCAGACCGTCCGCAAAAAATTCGCCAATTATTTTATGGCGGGCCACTTTCAGAATTTGCGGCCCTTGCGCCAGGAAAGCCGGATTCTGAGAAACAAGGCCATTGTGATGGTGATCCTGGTGCTGGCGCTCATCTTCTGGCTGGTGTATTGGTTGCAAACGCATTGATTGACCGTACGGTTAAACAAATGAGGAGTCCCGAGAATGAAAACCGGAATGCTGTTCGGTTGTGTGGCGATGGTGGCCGTGGCGGCGTCGCTGGCCATGGGCGCGGAACCGATGCGCGTGGCCTTGCTGGACTTTGACAACCAGGCCAGTGTGTCCGCGGATGCGGCCGTGGTGGGCGGCGTGACGCCCAAAACCCTGGCCGACAAGGGCGTTTTTGTGTTGGGCGCCGTGCTGGCGAATGATCCGGCTTACGTGCTCATTGATCGCCGGGATTTTATTGCCCAGATCCAGTCGCTCTCCTTGACCGATAACGATAAGAAGACTTCGGTCAAGCCGTCTTTCCTGCGCGCGGCCCAGGCGGTGAATGCGGACGCGGTCCTGCGCGGAAACCTGATGAGCTATTCACCCGGCAAGGAAGTGGTCAACCAGGGCGGATTAAAGACCGAATTTCAAACCCTGACCCTGCGCGTGGCCCTGCAGGCGCTGGATACCAGCGACGGCACGGTGATCGCCATGACGGAAGGCGTTGCTAACCGGAGTTTTCGGCAATCGGATGTGCATCAGACGGTGGTGGGCGAGGATGAGCTTGTACAATTGTTGCAGACGGCGCTGACCAAGGCCGTGCCGGTCATGAACGAAAAACTGCAGGCGCGCCTGGCCCAGCAGAACAGCCGGCCGAAAATCAAGCTCTCGGTCAAAGCCGGCGCGGCGGACCCGGCCATGGTGGAAATTGACGGCATGTTAATCGGCACGACGCCCCTAGCTAATTTCCAGGTGTATGCCGGCGACCACGTGATTACGATCGGCAAAGCCGGCTACCAGGATATCAGCAAGCAGATCCTGCTCAAGACCGATACGGCCATCGAGGTCCCGCTCTTCCGCACCAAGCTGAGCGCCGAGGAAATGAAAGACGTGCTAGATAAAGCGCGCGTCAACGTCATTGCCGGCACCGGTGGCGTCGAACCGGCCTGGATCATCAATACGATTGATTCGGGGAAATAATTGCAAAACTTGCGTTTTGCAATGGGCTCAGGATGTCAGTGCCCCACGTCCCGGCAGAATGAGATGAAAGTATGACCGCGGCGGGTGATGGGGGCGGTGATGACTTTATTGCCCAGCGGGGCGCCGGTGGCGCTCTTGAAGACCACGGTGTAACTCTTCAGGTCGGCAGGGCAGGGGACGCGGGCTACTTCCAACCACAGGGGCAAAGTTTCCCAACAGCGGGTATCAGGCGCTTCCATGGCGAATAACGCCAGCCAGACCAGCGCGCCCAAGGTGTCATTTTGTTGCTTCACGGCCTCGGAGATCGCGACTTTCGTGGCGATCCGCGTAGCATCTTTTGCCAATTGTATGGCGGCCAGCCGGCGTTGACTGGCGCCCATCAGGGCGGCGGTATTGGCAAACGGATAACTGCGTCCCAGATATTCGTCGTCGCAATAGATTTCCGCATAAGGCGGAAGCTGGGAATAAAAATCCCCGTAGATCTCACCCACCGGCATACGACCCAGGGTAATGAAACAAACCAGTTCCGCCGGTTCGGTTTGCAACGCGGCCTTGAAAATGGACATCGTGGCATTGACAACGTTAGTCGTTGGCATGATATGGCCCGAAAGCGGGTCAATCATGACGTTGCTTATCAACAGCCGCTCGGCAGAGCTATACTGGATGGCGGCATTGCCCTCGTCGTTGATCAATTCCAGGCAGAACCCGGCCATGTAGCGGCCGTAAGCGATATCCGGGAATCCGTCCAGGGCCTCCAGCTTCTTTATAATGTTGCGGGCGCAGATGGCGGCGTAATCCCAGTTTGAATCCGCAAGATAATCCTTGGCCAGGAACGCATACATCAGCGTGCGCTCGAACGGCATGCCGCGGAAGGAAAGCGTGCGGTCATTCACGATCAGGCTGGACGCGCCCTGGAACACGCTATAGGTATCCAACTTGGCGTCCAGGTCCCCCGCCCGTCGCCAGTCCAGCGCGCTGGACTCGTATTCGCCGAGATTCTGGCGGATCATGCCGCGCTCCATCAGGTACAGGATCTCGTCCTTGTTGTCCTGGGGGATGGCGGCCAGATTAGTGTTGGCCTGCTCGAACCTCCCCGCATAGAAATTAGCGCACGCCGTTTGGAGTGGCGGGGAGGCACAGCCGGCCAGGAATCCGGTCAGGCACACCGCCAGCACCGCCCCGCATCGGAAGAACGGGGGCATTCCCGGAAACGCCTGATGCATGTTACCATCCAATGAGGGGCTCTCTGGCCGCGCGCGCGAATTCTTCCTGCGTGGACCAGGCGATGATCCCGGTTTCGAGATCGGTGATTTCGATGGTCAACTGGTAATACACCAGTTCCGTCTTGGAGACCCGGACCTGTTTCCCGGTTTGTTTTTGCATTTCGATGAGTGCACCGGTCAGCATGAATTTGGCCCCTAATTGTTTGCCGACGGCCGTGCGCGTGTCATCGGTGGCGTTTTGGGCTTGGAAGCCCTGTTCTTTCATTAACTCCTGGCGGCGGCTTTCATTGACAAACTGAATCTTGTTGTTGCTCTTCTGCATCAGGATATTCCGCAGGCGATCGGTCATGGCCTGGGTATCCACAAAGGTGGTCGTGCGGGGCTGGACGCCGTAGATGATCATGATCAGATTGGTGGGCTGGTTCCTGATGAAATCGCTTGTGGCGATGCTCGTGGCCACCTTGTCGCTCAGGTTGCGCAGGTCCTGGGCTCCGTAGGTAGCGTCATAGGCCGGCAGGTTGGAGACATCCTTGTCCTCCACTTTTACCCGGAACATCGCGCACCCGGTCAAGATCAGCAAGCCACCGATTGCCGCACCCGACACTACCGCGCGGGAAATAGTTTTCATCGTTTTTCTCCTTTAGACGTGCTTGAACGTGAACCGTCCTTTTCGGGAATTATCATGGCCATTTCAGGCGCGGGCGTCAATGTTTTTTTGCGATTTTGGGATGCCCCATTTGCATGCCACGCGGCATCTATTGGAAGCCGAACACTGTGCCTTTGCTGAGATACTCGTAGGCGCCGATATCAACGGTTCTGCGGAAATTATCTATGCGCCGATTACCGTAAACATCCAGCGCGTTTTCCATCCAGGCCCGATTTACGCCGGCATTGATGCAGGGCGAAGACGATTGCAACCTGAAATCAGTGGCGTTATTCACAAACCGCGGATCGTTGGTAATGGTATTGACCTCGGTGGCAAAGGTATAAACAATGTTGGGCGAGGTGCAACAGTTGGTAAATGTACTCATGGCATAATCGCCCCAAGCACTTATGCCCCAGTTCGAGGAAGTTCCAGTGTCTGTGCGGTTTCCCCATATGATGGTGTTTTCGACCTTCGCGGCAGCATTAGTCCTGCTGATAAATAATCCGCCATAACCTGAACTAGCATAATTGCTGACGATCGTGCAGTTTTGAATTGACATTGTATCATAAGTAGCTATGCCGCCACCTGCATAACATATATTATTAGCAATCAAACAGTTTCTGACCAAGCTACCATTTTGCGCACGAACGCCACCCCCTTCCCCCCATACTGCTGGATTACATGTATTTCCCATGATAAAGGAATTATGGCATTCCCCTTTCAAATATATGCCGGCGCCGCCATTGCCGCCAACGTAATTGGATACAACCCAGCAATTGCTGATTACTGTGCCGGCGGTTGGCGAACTGGACCAAATTCCGCAACCTTGTACCCCTGCGCTATTGCCGGAGATCAGGCAATTGGCAATCCGCCAAGGTCCCCCGGAATTGATCCCAATTCCTCCGCCCGCGTTTGATGAGGTGTTGCCGCTAATTGTGCAATTCCATACGCCGCCACTAGAGTCTTGCATATGCACGCCACCGCCCCCATAGGGATACGCGGCAAACGCATAGTTACTCACGATCGTGCAGTTCGTCACTATCCCGTTCTGCAACAAGATTGACCCGCCGCGCGCCCAGTTGTCGCACCCTTTTGTGAGCGTAAAGCCCGCTACGGTGGCCCCGTACTTGTTAAGCGTAAAATGCCGATTAGTTGTATTTGGATAGTTGCCGTCCAGGATCGTATTGGTCGGGTCCAGGATTCCGCCCGGCCCCCAACTCCGCACCGTAATGGCGTAGCTGACAGTTATTTGATTCGTGAGCCAATAGGTGGCGTTATTGGTCACATACACCGTGTCGTTGTCGCGGGCAACGGCAACGACTTCGATCAGGTTGGTGTGCGCCCATCCCCAGTTGGTCCAGGGCGGGGTCGGTGACGGTTGCTGGCTCGACGTCACCACGTAATAATTCGTCGCCGATGCCCAGGGCACCGCCAGGGCCATCGTCAGCCCCAACCCGATCAACATCCGTTGCAAGTATTGAGTTTTCATCGTGCGCCTCACTTTGGCATAGTTTTATCCTGAGTCCGTGACCGAGAAAGTTCTGCCCGAACGTTCGTGCTAGCCCCCGGAGTAGACCGCTGCTTCCAACCCCTGCATGCAATCGTATCCACCGATGGTGCGGAGCTGGATCAACGCCGGCTTCCTGTCTTTGAACTGCTTCATCTCGTCCACATGGCCCGTGCGGCTTAGCCATTCCCATGTGGCTGGAAGATCCTGGATACAGTCCATGTCCCAGTAGGCGAACCCGCCTGCGCCAGCCTCGTGCCCGGCGAGGACGTTCTTAGGGCTCATGGCCTGCTCGCCGCGGTAACCGGAGAAGTAAATGACTTTGCAGTTCTTTTCATTCCCAAGTCGGATGTACTCCTGGTCAATTCCCTCCTGGCAGATGACGCTGTCCAAAAGTCCATTCTGAATCCACGCCTTGACGTCCAAACCTTCCTCCACGGGGGTCTTGCCCAGCCAGACGTTTTTGTTGCTCGGCCACACCCAGACCGAAAGCTCCAGCCGACGGCCCTTCTTTTTCCCAACTTCGTCGAGGACTCGCCTTGCCTGACTCACGAAATCCGTCATGAACCCGGCCTTCACCGCCGACAGTCTCGGGTCGGCTGGGTCCACGGCGCGGGCATCTTCGCCATACTTCGCTCGGAACGCCTCAACTACGGGCTGCTCATACAACAAAAAGTGAGGCCCCCTCGTAAAGCAGAGGTTGATACCGTCCGCATCGAAACGCTCCGTTGCCTCGCGGATCAAACCCAGCATGAATTCCCTTACTTCGGGAAAGGCATAACTTGCCTTCTCAACCGCTGTGCCGTCTTTCATTACCTGCCTGAACTCCGGATGCAGGACAACAAATGACTTGTCACTCATACAGGGGGGCAGATGGCCGCTCATTCCCAGGCGGAACATAACATCGAACTTCAGGCCCATTGAATGAGCATGCTCCGCGATCGTATTCTGAACGTCCACTTTCCTCGATGCCAAGTCCCGCAACGAGTCGCGCATGACCTTCTCGGACCGGACGTACGGGCTGGGCATGCTCTGGGCGGCATCCACCAAACGCGTTCGACTGTCCTCGCCTGAGAACATGCGTCCGAGTTTGGAGCCCGGATACCAGACGATATCTCCGCTGTTCACGGCAAGCAGGACCTTGCCTACGTCCGAATACCTGTAGCGCTCCACCAGTTCGAGGAGTTGCTCGCGGGTTCGGTACTCATTACTCCAGAAATAGGACATGCCGTCGATGGTGGCGACAAGCGACCTGGTATCTTTTCTGGCCCGGTCCGCCTTGATCGCCTCCACCTGCGCGGAGGTCAAAGGCACGAGTTTTACATAGGCCACATAGCACTTCTGAGCCAGCGGTCCATTGACTTTGCCAATGATCAAGTCTTCGCCGGTGAGGTCGGCGTGCTTGAAGAAGTCCTCGCGAATATACTCGGCATTTTGGCTGAGACACACATCACCCTCCCTGAATCTGAAAAAAGC
>JAPLSY010000025.1 GCA_026398415.1 Kiritimatiellota bacterium
CTGGCACCGTCACCCCCGATCAGAATCGGGGTGACGGGACACCTCAAAAGGATCATTAAAAAGGATTGGATAAGAGAAGAAAGAACAGAGAAATGCAAACCGGAAACCATCAGATTTTAACACTTGACGGCACATCCCCTAGACTAAGAACGCGAACTCCTTGTCGGCAACACAATATTGAATTAGTGCGTCATATAAATGATAAATTGATATCTTGAGGTAAGAGGGAGCATAATCTTTCATAAAATCATCGTACGCTTTTTTTGCGGCTTTATATTCCCTTTTGTAGTCATCATTATTTATTTGAACCTTATCGTTGCCTGCTTGTTCCGTTTGTATGTTCTGATTATTTACCCAAGCCTTTTGTTCTTTTTGAAGTTGCTCTTGTGTGGTTTGTGCCTTCTTTTCTCTCTCGGATTTAGCGGTATCTGCGTCGGTTGTATTATAATTATATTTTCGCTGAATGTCTTCGGTACAATCTGCAAGATATATTGTTGCCGCACCCCCAGGATAAGTAACCATAAGACGGTCAGATTCTTGTTTAAAGATCTGAACGTCCTTATACACCTTTCCATTTCTTGTAGTAATGTTTTCGCCAAATATAGATAGGGGCAATAAAATTATGCAAATGATTATCCAATACATAAATTGCCTCCTATGGAAAAACAGTTGTCATGAATTGATCATTGCCACAATCAACTGAATGATCATAAGAATCACGCCGAGAATGGCGGCGAAGGCGGCGATTTTTGCCCATCGCAACGACGTTCCGATCTGAATCTGGTGGTTCGCTTGTTGTGCAATCAGATGACGAATCGTCTGCGCTGTCTGGTCAAGTGCGGCATGAAACGCAGGATTTGTCGAAGGCGGTGAATCTGTTACGGCTTTAAGATAGCGATGCAGCGTTTCCTTGTCGGCATTATACAGGCTACCGTCTCTCTGTGCCTTTTCTACTTCATCCCATCCTTCTCGTTCTCTCATAATGCCCTCATCGAACTTCTTGTTATGACACTAACCGTGGTCGGCTTGTCTCCATTGCCTACAGCCAATATATTCTTAGAATTCAAGCCTATACCTGCCCCAGTATAAGTCAACACGGAAACCAGCACGCCGGAAACCGGAATCCGGAGATGATTCTTATTACAATTAAACGGACTTCCTGCCTGGGCAACGGGTAGGCAATAGGAGGATCAGGCCGGGGCGATTATAAGAATCAATCCGCCTTAAAACCAATCCGTTTTCTTGTCGGTTCCGGCGGGCGCATAAGTTCCCTGATTGCGTCGAAAACGGCTTTGAATTGCACGTCGTATTTCTTCTCAAGTTCGGCCAGCTTGTGCGCCAGTTCGACGTTTGAGGTCAGCCATTGACGGATACGGACAAAGGCGCGCATGATTTCAATGTTCACACTTACCGCGCGCGGGCTGTGCAACACGCTTGACAGCATGGCAACGCCCTGCTCGGTGAAGGCACGGGGCAGATATTTAATATTCTGGCCGCGCTTCAAGGTGCCAATTTGGAACCTTGAATGAATCAGGGCGCCAGCTTCCGAAGGATCAAGTTGAAACATGAAATCATCAGGGAAGCGTTTGAGGTTGCGTTTCACGGCCCGATTTAACGCCTTGGTTTCCACGCCATACAGCGCGGCCAGGTCGCTATCCAGCATAACCTTCTGCCCGCGGAGAAGCAGGATTTTCTTTTCAATGCTCGCGGCCGGTATCAGGTCGGTTTTGTTTGACATAGCGTTGTCCTTTCTATTCAGTTTGCCAGTTTCCGCAATTCCTTTTTCACGGTCCGCCAGTTCTTGCCGTTCAACTTATCGGCCAGGGCGCAGACTGGCGCGGCGTCAATCATCTTCGCCGGCGGTAGCGCGGGCAAGGACATATCCCCCATGACGGCGGGCAAACTATTCACCGCAGACGCGGCGGCCAGCTCGGAAACGTGCGTATAGTGCCGCGTCATGGCCGGGTTGCTATGCCCGACAATGGCTTCCACTACAGATAGGGGCGCATTTGCTTCCCGGCACATGGAAACGAAACTGTGACGCATTGAATGAAAGCCGACTTCGACAACGGCGCGCTTTTCTGTCCCTTGTCCTGTGCCCGGCTTGTGCGGCTTGATTCCGCAAGCTTCAAAATGCGCCCTGACAAGTTCCGTGATGCAATAAGGTCCTTTCTGATACAGCGCGGCGGTTTTGGGAATAATATATTCACTGCGGTCCACAGTCGGTATTTCAGACAGGATTCCTTTTAATGTCGGGTGAATGGGGATAATGACGGGATTCGGTTTCCGGCGGGCGGTCTTGTTCGGGATTCGCATAATCCTTTCCCGGCGTAAGTCCACTTCGCGCAGTCCCGTATAAATGCCAAGGGCAAACAGGATTTGCATTTCCCCTGTGGCCGTGGAACATACTCGGCGCAATTCGTCAATGGTCAGTTCCCGGCGGCCCTGGGCGGGCTTGTTTTTGCGCGTGATGAAATTTCTGTCCCATGGATTTTCTGTCAGCTTGGCTTTGTCCCGGCATACGCGGAAAAACAGGTCAAGAAAACAGATATGCTTATTGAACCGATTGGCGGATAGCCCGCGTTTGACCAAGTGCCCGGCATACTCCGCGGCGATCTCTTTGGTAACATTCCGCATGGCCACGGCCTCGGGGTGGGTCTCGTTCAGCCAGGCAAGGAATTGATCGTAGTGGCTTTCGTATTCCCGCTGGGTTAAGGGACCGGAGTCCGGGCGGTTCGGGTTTTGCAGGTAATGGTCCCAGGCGGCGGTGATGGTCAGCGGGGGATTGACGGTTTCTTCATACCTGGCAATTTCCGCCGTTCGGCCTTCGATCCGGGCGGAAATGTTTTGCAAAACGGTGACTTCATTCCCTTTTATGAACGGCTCCATAATCCGGGCGCGTTCTTGTTCCGCCTCTTTCCGGTCGTGCGTCCTGGTGGATCGCATAAATAACTTGCCTTTGATCCTCCATTGAACATAATACATTCCATTGCGTTTGAAGAGATGTCCATGCCGTGTTTTCATGCTTTTCGTCTCCTTGCGTCAGGTTTCTCTCAATGGCGCAAATATAGCAGAACCACGGAAGATAATGCAAGCAAAAATCTATCATAGCTTAAATTACTCAATAGATAGTGCAGTTTCATCGGATTTCTAATCCGACGGTCGCAGGTTCAAGTCCTGCCGGGGGTGCCCATCTTTTAAATTGCGGATTACGGAGAACGCCGCTACGTGGGCGAGTGAACTTTTTCGATGTCGCTCAGGACGAGCGGCGATGTTCGTGCAAAATTAAGGAATAATGAATAGTGCAGGCTGCAAAGGAGTGCGTATGAAATCTGAGCTATTAGCAAGAACACATAACAATGGTCTGGCGTGCCTGGTCATTGGCATGCTGGCCGTTTTTGGGAACCAGTGGTTCGCAGCGAAAGCCGGCGCGGCCGTTGAGGCGGCCGAAAATGAAAAAAGTGAATTGACGACGCAGGTGGACGAGCAAACCAATGGCGTGACTGAGGGTATGAATCAGCAGAAGACCGTGGGCCAGATTCAGGCAGAGTTGGCCGGGGAGAAACAGGCGCGTGCGGAAAGCGAAGCCCGGATTACCGAAGCCAACCAGGCGCGCGCGGCGGCGGCGCAAACCATGGCCGGGCTGAAACAAAAATTAGTCGAGGGTGAAGAGCAAACCCAGGGCCTGAAAAAGCAGACAAATACCCTGGACCAGCTCCAGGTGGAATTAGCGGATATCCGCAAGGCGAATACCGAATTGAATCGAGAAGTTCAAAGCGTCACGGCCTCCCGCGCGGCGATCGAACAAGCCGTGACGATTTATAAAGACCGGCTTGCAACCGTGCAGGCAAACATTAACGCCTTGATGGAACAGGCGAAGCAAGCGCAAGACCTGCAGGCTGAAATCGGCAAGGAAAAGCAACTGCGCGAATCCTTGCTCAAAGACGCGGCGAAAACCAGAGAGGTCGTTAAGGCGGCCGAAAAGGAAAAAAGCGAATTGCAGGCGCAGGTGGACGAGCAAGCCAAACGCATGGCCGAGGGGAAGAACCCACAAAAGACCGCTATCCAGATTCAGGCAGAGCTGGCCAGTGAGAAACAGGCGCGTGCGGAAAGCGAAGCCCGGATTACCGAAGTCAACCAGGCGCGCTCGGCGGCAGTGCAAGCCATAGCCGAGCTGAAACAAAAATTAGTCGAAGGTGAAAAGCAAGCGCAGGTCCTGGATAAACAGGGAAAGTTCATGGCGCAACGGCAGGAAGAGTTGGTCAAGGCGCGCAAGCTTAGTGCGGAAGCGGCGGCGGCCCTTAAGCAGGCAACGGCGGCTAAAACGACGGCCGAGCAGGACATAACGACGCTCAAGGCCAAGTTGGAAGAGGTTTTACAAAAGACCGCAACTGCCCAGGAACAGGCCAAGCAAGCACAGGCCCTGCAGGCTGAAATCGGCAAGGAAAAGCAACTGCACGAATCCCTGTTCCAAGACGCGGCTAAAGCCAGCGAAGCCGTTAAGGCGGCCGAAAAGGAAAAAGCCCTGTTGCAAACACAGTTGGACAAGCAAGCCAAACGCATGGCCGAGGGAACGAACCAACAAAAGGCCACGGATCAGATTCAGGCAGAGCTGGCCAGGGAGAAGCAGGCGCGCGCGGAAAGCGAAGCCCGGATTACCGAAGCCAACCAGGCGCACGCGGCGGTGGTGCAAGCCATAGCCGAACTGAAACAAAAATTAGTGAAGGATGAAGAGCAGGCCCAGATTCTTGAAAAGCAGGCGAAGGACTTGGTCCAGCTTCAGGCGGAATTAGCGGATATCCGCAAGACGAATGCCGAAGTGAATCGGGAAGTTCAGCGCGTCACGGCCTCGCGTGCGGCGATCGAACAAGCCGCGACGGCTTATAAAGACCGACTTGCAACTGTGCAGACCAACATTAACGCCCTGACGGAACAGGCCGGCGTGATCAAGCAGGTGCAGGCCGATCTGGAAAAGGAAAAACAGGCGCGTGTGGTCGCCGTGGAACAGTTGGCCAAAGACAAGACCGCCATAAGCGCGGCGGAACAGGATAAAGCGACCCTGCAAGCCCACATCGCGGAACTGGAAACGCAGGTTACGGAAGGGACCGTCCAGCAGAAAGCCCTGGAACAACTGCGTGAAAATCTGGCGCAAACAAAACAAGCCCGGACCGAAGCCGAGGCGCAACTGACCGGCCCGGCCGAATCGCATGAAGCGGCCCAAAAGGAAGCAACGGATCTACAGCGCAAGGTCAAGGACATGGAAGCCGAACTGACCAAGCAGGCAGAACAAGCCAGGATGCTGAAAGACCTCCAGGCGGAATTAAGTAAAGAGCAGGCAGCCCGGAAGGTAGCAGAGGCCGAAGCGGAAAAGAAAGCCCAAGCCACGACGGCGCATTTGGCCGCGGAACAGGGGTTAGTGGAATTGAAGGCCAAGGTAGCCGAAGCTGAAAAGAAAGGCGCTGGTGCTCAAGCGCAGGCCGAAGAAATCAAGCAACTACAGGCGGCACTCGCTCAGGAACAACAACTGCGGGATGTGGCCTTAAAGAGTGTAGAACAGGCACAGGCGGCGGCGGCCGCGCTGGAAAAGGAAAAGATCGCCTGGCAAGCGCGGCTGGCCGAGCAGGATAAACAGTTGGCCGAAGGCGCCAAACAACAGGAACTGGTTCGCCAGCGCCAGGCGGAGTTGACCGCCATCCGACAGGCACAATTGGAAGCGCAAACCAAAGCGGCCGAAATAGCGAAAGCCCGGGCCACGGACGAGCAAACTATTGTCGGGTTAAAAAACCAGTTGACAGTTGCAGAGGAAAACGCGGCGGCGCTGGAAAAGGAAAGCAAGGTCAGCGCGCAGTTGCCGGGTGAATTGGTCGAGGTGCGCAAGCTTAGTGCGGAAGCGGCGGCGGCCCTTAAACAGGCAACGGCGGCTAAAACTACGGCCGAGCAGGACATAATGGCGCTCAAGGCCAGGTTGGAAGCGGTTTTAAATAAGACCGCAACTACCCAGGAGCAGGCGAAGCAAGCGCAGTCCCTGCAGGCTGAAATCGGTAAGGAAAAACAACTGCGCGAAGCCCTGCTCCAGGACGCGGCGAAAGCCAATGAGGCTGTTCAAGCGGCCGAAAAGGAAAAAGTCATATTGCAAGCGCAGGTGGACGAGCAAGCCAAACGCGTGGCCGAGGGAACGAACCAACAAAAGGCCACGGACCAGATTCAGGCAGAGCTGGCCAGGGAAAAACAAGCGCGTGTGGAAAGCGAAACCCGGATTACCGAAGCCAACCAGGCGCGCGCGGCGGCGGAGCAAGCCATAGCCAAACTGAAGCAGAAATTAGTGAAAGATGAAGAGCAGGCGAAGGTCCTGATCCAGCTCCAGACGGAATTAGCGAATGTTCGCAAGGTGAATGCCGAATGGGATCGAGAAGTTCGGCGCGTCACTGCCTCCCGCGCCGAGGCCGAACAGGCCGTGACCAACTTAACTGCCCAGCTCGCAGCCGTGCGGACGAACATCAACGTCCGGACGGAACAGGCCGATGTGATCAAGCAGGTGCAAGCCGATCTGGAAAAGGAAAACCAGACGCGTGCGATTGTCCTGGAACAGTTGGGCAAAGAAAAGGCCATTGTAGATGCCGCCGAAAAAGAGAAGGCGGTATTGCAGACCCGCATTGCGGAACTGGAAAAACAAGATGCGGAAGGAGCCGTCCAGCAAAAAGCCCTGGCGCAACTGCGTGAAAATCTGGCGCAAGCAAAACAAGCCCGGACCGAAGCCGAGGCGCAACTGACCGGCACGGCCGAAGCGCAGGAAGCGGTCCAAAAGGAAACAACGGACTTGAAGCGCAAGATCAAGGACATGGCGAACCAACTGGACAAGCAGACGGAGCAGGCCGAGGCGCTGAAAGACCTCCCGGTGGAAATAAGCAAAGAACAGAAGGCCCGCAAGAAATCAGAGGCCGAATCGGAAAAGAAAACCCAGACTCTGGCCGCCCTTGAAAAAGAAGTAAACGCGCTGAAAAGCCGGCTTGCGGACATGGATAAGGAATATGCCGCCAAGCTGGAGCAAGTGAAAACGGTGGAGCAGAAGCGCGCCGATCTCAAGCGGGAACAGGAACTGCGCGAACAGGCGGATCAACGTACGGCCAAAAAGGCGGGCGAGGAAGAGGCGCTTGCTAAACAGCTCCGGGAATTGAAGAATCAGGCGCAGGCCAGGGTAAAAAATAATGCAACGCTGGCCAAGGATCTGGAGCGCCAGTCGCAAGTAGCGGCAACGCCGGCGGTTGAAATCAAACAAGCGCGTGGCGAACCGGAAAGCGTGGCAGCGACGGAGAAAAGGATTATTGCCCAGGCCAAGGGCGAGTTGCCATCCGACGCGACCGAATCGGCGCAAGCCGCGGATAAAGCAAAGACCACCAGTGTGTTTTTGCCGACCGGATCCGAGGCCAATCGGCATTACATGGTCGGTATCCAAAAATGGGATGCGGGCGACGTGGACGGTGCCATAGCGGAATTCAAAAAAACCGTCAGCCTGGATAGCTCTTTAGCCGGTGCCTACTACAATATTGCGCTGGGCTATGTCAAGAAGGGGGATCGTGATAAAGCCTGCGACTATGCGTATGAAGCCGGGAAAATCTACTTAAAAAACAAGAACAACCAGCAGGCGACCCGCATGGTGGTGTTTATTAAAAGCATCGATCCTTCCTCATCCCTTATTGAAAAATTGCGCAAGGAGATCGCCAAAAGGTAGCCTTTGTCGGCGGAGCCCGGCTAAAGACCGTAAGCAAGCTGTCTGGCTGGCGTCCGTCGTCTGCCATCTCTGTGTCTTTGCGCCGGTGTCCATCCTCACCCGGCCAGGCCGGCGCGGAAAGCCTGGATGTTGATATCGATCAGGGCCGCAGGAGCATCGGGGAAATGGGACGCCATGGCGGTTTCAATGGCGCGGGCTGGAATCAGCGGCTTGCGGGCCAGCCATGCGCCCAGCATTACAAAGTTCGCCGCCTTGGCGCTCCCCAGGCGATCGGCAATTTCCGTGGCCGGTACCAGTACGTGGCGCGAATCGGCGTGGACCTTGCACAGGGACTGATTGACGATGGCCAAACCATTCTTGTCGAGCGCGGCCATGAAGTGCGCGGCGCTCTGTTGGTTCATGATAAGCATGGAATCGAATATTTCCGCGATGGGCGCCGCGATTTCATGCGCGGAAAGAATCACCTGGCAATTGGATGTGCCGCCGCGGACTTCGGCGCCGTAGGCGGGAAAGAAGGTGACGTGCGGGATGGTTTCAGCGGCCAGTCTGGCCAGCAGTTTGCCTAACGAGATGATGCCTTGTCCTCCGGATCCGGCGATGAGAATCCGTTCATGCATTGACGGGAACTCCTTCCTTCCTGAAAATCCGCACGGGGAATTGAGCCGCTATTTCCCGACCGACAAACTGCAGGGCTTTCTGCGGCGAGAGTCGTAAATAGGTCGGGCAGGGCGAAAGGACTTCCACGAAGCTGTAGCCTTTGCCGGCCACCTGGGACTGAAAGGCGGTTAACAGCGCCTTTTTAGTGGCGACCACGCCGGCATAGCTGTCGAGCGCGACCCGCTCGATGTAATAGGGCTGATCCAGTGTATTCAATAATTCGCACATGCGGATGGGGCATCCCATGGTTGCCGGATTGCGCCCGGCTGGTGAAGTGGCGGTTTGTTGGCCCACCAGCGTGGTTGGCGCCATCTGGCCGCCGGTCATGCCATAAACGGTGTTGTTGATAAAGATGACGGTAATCGGTTCGCCGCGATTGGCGGTGTGGATGGTTTCGGTCATGCCGATGGCGGCCAGGTCGCCGTCCCCTTGGTAACTGAATACGATACGGTCGGGCAGGGCGCGTTTAATGCCCGTGGCGACCGCGGGAGTCCGGCCATGCGCCGCCTCCGATATATCGCACTTAAGATAAAAATAGGCGAACACGGCGCACCCTACCGGCGCCACGCCGATCGTGCGCTCCCGAATCTCCAGTTCATCCAGCACTTCGGCCAGCAGTTTATGAACGATGCTGTGTCCGCAGCCGGCACAGTAGTGCATGGTGGCATCGGTCAGTGAAGTCGGGCGTCGATAACAATTTTTGGGTGGTTTCATGTGTATACTCAGGAGCCAGAATTCAAGAGTCAGAATCAAGAATCTTGAATTCTAATTCCTGAGCACCTATAGTCTAACAGCCTACGGTCTACAGCCTATCTACCTTGTGAATGGGCCAGTGCGGTCAAGGCGTTCAGCACATCGGTTTCGGTCGGTATCCGGCCGCCGGGGTAACCGCTGAAATGGACCGGCGCCGCGCCGTTCACGGCCAGCCGTACGTCTTCAAGCATCTGGCCGCAGTTCATTTCCACGACCAGCAGGGCCTTGACCTGGTGTGCCAGACGGGCCAGATGTTCATGCGGGAACGGCCAAAGCGTAATGGGACGCACCAAGCCGACCTTGATGCCCTGGGCGCGTGCCTTCCGGACCACCCCCTTGCTGATCCGGGCGCAGGTGCCCCAGGCGGCGATCAGCCATTCACAATCCCCGGTTTCCGTTTCCTCCGCTTTCGTTTCAGCTGCGGCGATCTGGCGGTAACAGTCCTGCAGTTCGTAATTATGTTTTTCCAAGGCACCTTCCTCCACGAAAAGAGAACGAATGTATTGGGGTGGTCGTCCCTTGGCGCCGGTCAGCGCCCACGGCTTGGGCGGGACCGGCGGTGGTGGATCCTCATGCAGTCGAATGGGTTCCATCATCTGGCCAACACGCCCATCAGCCAGGATCATGACCGGGATGCGATAATGGTCGGCCAGGCGGAAGGCCTCCACGGTCATGTCGTGCATTTCCTGGACGGAAGCCGGCGCCAGCACGATGATATGATAATCCCCGTGGCCGCCGCCCTTGGTGGCTTGAAAATAATCGCCCTGCGAGGGATCAATACTGCCCAGGCCCGGCCCGCCACGCTGAACGTTGATAATCACGGCGGGCAATTGCGCGCCGGCCAGGTAGGAAATGCCCTCCTGCTTCAAGCTGATGCCCGGTGATGACGAACTGGTCATGGCGCGCACTCCGGCCACGGAAGCACCGAACACCATATTGATGGCGGCCAGCTCGCTTTCGGCCTGGATGAACACGCGGCCGCGTTCCGGCATGTGCTTGGCCATGTATGCCGTCAACTCGTTTTGCGGGGTAATTGGATAGCCGAAATAGCACTGACAGCCAGCCCGGATGGCGGCCTCTGCGGCGGCTTCGTTGCCCATCATGAGCACACGGGAGAAAAAAGCATTGTCAGGCTTTTTCATGGGACATTCAATATTTCAATGGCGGCTTCAGGGCACATGCAGGCGCATTTCAGACAGCCCAGGCACTCCTCCGCCCGCGCGGTCTCCGAGACATGATAGCCCTTGTGGTTCAGGGCGGTCGTCATGATCAGCAGATGCCGGGGACATACGGGTATGCACAGTTCACAGCCTTTGCACCGCTCCCGGTCAATGGATACACGCAAGTGATTTTTCATCGCGAGCCTGGATTTTAATTGATGCCATGGTCGGCAAATCAATAAAAGTTTTGCACGAAATGGCAGTCGTGTCCAGAAAATTTATAAACGGATCCATGCGATCGGCGGCCATATTAAAATATACGCCGACATTCCGGCGCTGTTGCGGCGTGACCGGAAATATGCAATACTTAAAACCTGTTTGGGCAAAATGATTGAAAACACAGTACTGCCATGAATGCTCGTATAAGTCGCCGCCAATTTATGACCGGCCTGGCTGCCACAGCGGTCAGCAGTGTGTGCCTACCGCGTATGGCGTGGGCGGCATCCGGATCCGGGCCCACGCCCACGATTTATGTGGTACACGGCTCCGATCCCGGCCGCATGCTTGCGGCGGGTATTGCCCGGCTGGGCGGATGGAAAAGTTTTGTGAAGCCGCGCCAGAATGTAGTGCTCAAGCTGAACGCTGCCTGGGCCTCGTTGCCTGAACAGGGTGGGAATACGAGTCCGGCCCTGGTCGAATGCTGTATCCAGGAGTGTTTGCGTTCCGGCGCCGCCGAAGTCGTGGTGCCCGAAAAGAGCTGTTCCCCCACCAAAGACGCGTTTGAGCGCAGTGGCATCGGCGCGGCGGTCAAGCGCTCCGGCGGGCGCATGTATTCGCCGGAGCGCCATCATTTTCAGCGCGTGGCCATTCCCCGGGGCGTCAAGCTTAAGGAGGCGGACGTAGTCCGGGATGTGTTGGAAGCGCCCTGCCTGATCAATATGCCGGTGGCCAAGAGCCACGGTGGTTCGACCCTGACACTTTCCATGAAAAACTGGATGGGCTCGGTATCCGACCGCGGGTATTGGCATGCGCACAACCTGCACCAGTGCATCGCGGATTTCAGCACCTTCATCAAGCCCTCGTTTATTGTTGTGGATGCCCTGCGCATCATGACTACCAATGGACCCCAGGGACCCGGCAAACTGGCCTATCCCAATCAGCTCATCTTCGGCATGGATCCGGTGGCGGTGGATGCTTATGCGGCGACGCTGTTCGGTAAACAACCGTTTGATGTGCTTTATATTAAGCTGGCCCACGATATGGGCATCGGGTGCGGGGACTTGAAGCAAGTCCAGGTTGTGCACATGGATGCCTGATTGGACGTAACTGCTCACAAGGCAGATAGGCTGTAGACTGTTAGCAGTTGCTATGCACCATCAACGAACGATTCTCCGCATCGGCATTTTAGCGCTGGCCGCGATCGTAAGCGCGCAGGTTTTCCCATTGTTTTCGGGCGTGGTCATTTTGCCGGCCGCCAGTCCATTGCTTGCCATCTGCGCGGCGATAGCGGCGCGCTCGGTCAGTTTGGTATCGTTAATTGGCCTGCCTCTGCTGGTATTGGCCTTGGTGCGTGGCCGCTGGTTTTGTCACCATTTATGTCCGACCGGTTGTCTGCTGATTTGGGTTGGCAAGTTATTGCGTCGGCACCACTTCCGCATGCAACGCTTTCCGGTATTTGGTCTGGGTTTGTGCCTCGTGATGCTGGGAAGCGCCTTAGCCGGATTTCCCCTGTTGTTGAATCTTGATCCGTTGGTCCAGTTTAACGGTTTTTTCAGCATCTGGCGGAGTACGGACTGGACATGGATGGCTGGATTACCGGGCTTGGGTTTGATTATGCTCATCCTGATCACGTTGATCTGGCCGCATCTTTGGTGCGAGCGGATATGTCCCTTGGGCGCCCTGCAGGCGCTGTTGGGGATAAGCGGCAGGTTCGGCCGGAATGTGATCGGGCGGAAGCCGGTGCCGCAGCCGGCGGTGAGTGACACCCCAGTTTGCCCTGGTTCCTTTTCGGCGCCAGCAGGCAGAGGCGTTGCGGGGCGGCGGATGTTCCTGGTCCTGGTCTTTGGCGCGGGCTTGGGATGGGTATTGAGACGGGTGGGAGCCACTGACCTTGGGTCGGCCGGACCGATTCGCCCGCCGGGCACCGTGGCTGAACCGGTGTTATGGGGACTTTGCTCGCGTTGCGGCAGTTGCATGCGCACCTGTCCGGAAAATATTATCATTCCCGACCTGGGAACTGGCGGACCCGGAAGCTGGCTAACGCCTCGCTTGGATTTCAGCCAGCGCTACTGCAATGAATGGTGCCGGCTCTGCACGGGTGCCTGTCCGACGGGTGCCATAGGCCGTCTGTCGTTGGAAGCCAAGCGGGCTTTGTCCATCGGCACGGCCCGGGTGGATCGCACGCGCTGTCTGGCGTGGAACGAAGCGCAGTATTGCATGGTGTGCCACGAATTCTGTTCCTACCAGGCTGTTCGGATTGTGGAGCATAATGGCGTCAATTGTCCGGAAGTGGATGAAGCCCTGTGCCGGGGGTGTGGGGCCTGCCAGAGCCACTGTCCGGCCGAGCCGGTCCGGGCGATTATGGTCCATGCCCGTGAACAGGCATCCTTGGTTGCGAAACCGGATAAAAGCCGGTTGCCGACAATTTTCGTGCCATTCAAAAGAGATTGACAACCCCCCATCTGCCGGTATAAACATGCAATCCGGTCATTTTGTTATTTAGCTGCCAACGTAGCTCAGTTGGTAGAGCAGCGCATTCGTAATGCGCAGGTCGTCGGTTCGACCCCGACCGTTGGCTTGGGGCTTGCACATCGTTGGACATATGAAGACAAAACATAAATCAAAGTCCGTATCCCGCGCCCACCCGCCCAAAAGGCATGCGCATCCGCCATCGGCGCCCAAAGCCAAGCGGATCCGTTCGCATAAGAAAGTGCCGACCAGCAAAGGCGTGCCCAAGAAAGTGAAGATGGTAATTAAGCCTGCCGCCACCAAAGGCGCGGTGGCCGACTCGGTCGGCGCGACCTTGAATCCCAATATTCGTGTCAAGTTGAGCAGTGAGGAACTGCGTGAAAAGATGAAGGATCTGATGAAGCTGGCGCGCGATCAGGGTTACCTGACGTACGGCGACATCAATGGGGCGCTTCCGACAAACCTGATTGATCCCGAGGAGATTGACGGGTTTATCCTGCTCCTGCGCGGGATGGACATTGAGGTGATTGATTCCACCGGTGTGGAACAGTTCAAGAAGCAGGCGGAAAAGGAGGAGCGCGCCGAACAGGCCAAGTCCATGGATGTCATGGATGATCCGATCCGCACGTACCTGCACCAGATGGGGCAGGTACCGCTTCTAACGCGCAACCAGGAAGTGGAAATTTGCAAGCGGATTGAGGAAGCAGAGATTAATTCGCGTGCCCTGTTCAAGCGCTTCGGGTTTTCGATGGAAGCCTACTTGGCCCTCGCGGCCCGGCTGGAAGAGGGCAAGGAGCGGTTTGACCGCATCATTATTGATAAACACGTGGAGGGGCGCGACAAGTATTTCCGAATGTTGCCGAACCTGAAGAAAAAAATCCGGCTCTCATACAAGAACATTACAATCATGTTTGCCAGGCTCAAGAAGGCCCACGGCAGTCCGAAAAAGGCGGAGCACAGTCGGAAAGTGTTTGACAAAGCCTGGACCGTTTATTCCCGCCAGCTGGACGGGTTTTATTTCAAGCAGAAAGCTATCGAGGATTTTGTCGTTTTGGCGGATAGTTACTATCAGAAGCACCTGGAATGCACCGGCCTGATCCATAAGCTGGAAACTGCCAAGGGGCCAAAGACCGCGGTCCGGGCGGCCAAACTGCGGGGGGAGCGCAACAAACTGCGGGATTTGGAAAATATATACCTGATGGACGTGGGCGTTTTTGAGGCCAAGTACCGCGAGTTTAAGAGCTGGCTCAAGAAGGGGCAGAAGGCCCGAACAGAAATGGCGGAAGCCAATCTGCGATTGGTGATCAGCATCGTTAAAAAATATATGAATCGCGGGCTGATGTTTCTGGACCTCATCCAGGAGGGCAATACGGGACTGATGCGGGCTGTGGAAAAATTCGAATATAAACGGGGATACAAGTTCAGTACCTATGCTACTTGGTGGATCCGCCAGGCCGCCACCCGGGCGATTGCCGATCAGGCCCGTACCATCCGCATCCCGGTCCACATGATCGAGACCATCAACAAACTGGTGCGGGTCCAGAAACAGCTCCTCCAGGATTTCGGCCGCGAGCCGACGTCCGAAGAGGTGGCCAATGAAGTAGACCTCCCCGTGGATCGTGTCCGTGAAGTGTTCAAGATGTCCCAACAGCCGATTTCCCTGCAGGCTTCGGTTGGCGACAGTGACGACGCGTGTTTTGGCGATTTCATCGAGGACAAATCGGCGGAAAATCCATCCGAAATGACCGGTTACAGTCTTCTGCGGGAGCGCCTGCAGGAAGTCATCGCTACGCTCTCTGAGCGCGAGCAGAGGGTATTAAAACTACGCTTTGGCGTTGCCGACGGCTGCCCGCGCACGCTGGAAGAAGTTGGCAGTATGTTTGCCGTTACCCGCGAGCGCATCCGGCAGATCGAAGCCAAGGCCCTGCGTAAATTGCGCCATCCGACACGGTTGCAGAAGCTGGAAGGATTTTTAGAGACACGCAATTAAACTTTCTTTGCCCGCGAATCCCGATCTCTCGGACTTGTCGAATAATTTGAAGAGGTGGGAGGTAAGGATGTGAGCATGAATAATCTAATTGGGCCGCGCGGGAAATTGTGTCCGTCGTCCGTCGTCTGTCGTCTGTCGTCTGTCGCCCTGCTTGCCTTCATGCTTACGCTCACCCTTCCCGTCCAGGCCGATACTTGGATCATCGGTCAAGTGATTCCATTCAATATTAAAAAGAGAGTCCAGACGGTGGATACCTCGGCAGCAAAAATGACCCGTGAGCAGTGCCTGGACCGTGCCCGCAGTCGTCGAATCAACACGGATCTGCAAGGCGCCAAACTGAACGATGCCGATCTGAGTAATGTGGTTCTGTTGTCGGCGGATATGCGCGAAGCCAACCTGAAGAAAACGATTCTAACCAAAGCCACCCTGTGCCGGGCCAATTTGAGCGTCGCCGATATGGAGGGCGCTGTATTGAACGAGGCCGACCTGAGCGGGGCCACGCTGGTCAATGCCAAATTGAAAGGCGCCAACCTCGTGCACGCCAAACTGTGTAATGCCACATTAATGGGGGCTGACTTGACCGGCGCGATCCTGACCGAAGCGAATCTGTCCTGTGCGAACTTGACCGGAGTCATCCTGACCGGAGCCATCCTGCTGGGAACGGACCTGTCCGGCGCGAACCTGCAGGGCGCCGTGCTGTCGCAGACCAATCAATTGGATAAAGCCGTATTGTCCAAGACGATTCTGCCTAATGGGACGGTGCATCCCTGAATTATTCAGATTGAGGTTCGGCTGACGGCAGGGTAGGGAGATAACCATGACCGGCAAAAAAATTATGGATGTGAAGCGACTGGCCCAGGGCGTGGCAGAAGCCCGACACCAGGGTAAGCGCGTAGTGTATTGCCACGGGGTCTTCGACCTGCTACACATCGGCCACATCCGGTATTTCGAGCAGGCGCGGGCCATGGGCGATGTGCTCGTCGTCACGCTGACGCCCGATCGTTTTGTGGATAAGGGGCCGCACCGTCCGGCCTTTATGGAAACCTTGCGAGCCGAAGCCATCGCCTCGCTGTCCTGCGTGGATTACGTGGCGATCAACGAGTGGCCCACGGCGGAAGAGACCCTCCGGCTGATCCAGCCGGACATCTACGTCAAAGGTTCAGAATTCAGGAATATCCAGGCGGACATGACGGGGAAGATAGCCCGGGAAGAAAAAGTCGCGCACGACTTGGGCATTCGCCTGGCCTTTACCGATGACATCGTGTTCAGTTCCACCAGCCTGATCAATCGCTTCATTTCCGTCTATCCGCAGGAAGTGAATGAATACCTGGATCTCTTCCGTAATCGTCACCCGCTGGACGATGTGCTGGCCGTTATTGACCGGATGGCGACTCTGAAGGTGCTGGTGATCGGGGATGTGATCGTTGACGAATATGTCTATTGCGATGCGATCGGCAAGTCTTCCAAGGACCCCGTGCTGGCCGTCAAGTACCAGTCCGAGGACCGGTTCGCCGGCGGGGTTTTGGCGGTTGCCAACCACGTGGCCAACTTCGCGGGCCAGGTCGAACTGATTTCGGTGCTGGGGAACCGCAACCATTACGAGCCGTTCATTCGCGCGGCATTAAACAAGAAAGTCGAACCGCATTTCTTTACGGTGGACGGCATCCCAACCGTAACCAAGCGCCGCATACTGGATGGTTATTCGCTCAATAAAATGATCGAAATCTACGACCTCGACGAGCGGGAATTGCCGCCGGCAGTTAGTGAAGCGATCTGCACTACGATCCGCGAGCGGGCGGCGAAGGCGGACGTCGTGCTGGTTTCCGATTTCGGCCATGGGGCGATTAACGACCAAATAATCAAAACCCTGTGCGCGGCAGCGCCATTCCTGGCCATTAACACCCAGGCCAATGCCGGCAATCGCGGGTTCCATACCATCAGCCGGTATCCGCGGGCGGACTATGCCTGCATTGCCGAGCACGAGATGCGCCTGGAAGCGCGCGATGCCCGCGGCGAATTGCGTCCAATCCTGGAGCAGACCCGCCGCCGGCTCAAGGCCCGTTACATGATTGTCACGCGCGGCCAGCGGGGCTGTTTGGTCAGCGGGGCTGGGGATGAGTTTGCCGCCGTACCCGCGTTTGCGCGCAAGGTCGTGGACCGCGTGGGTGCCGGAGATGCGTTTCTGGCGGTAACGGCACTGGCGGCGGTGCAAGGGGCGCCCGGCGAAATGATGGGATTTATCGGCAATGTGGTTGGCGCCGAGGCCGTGGAAATTGTTGGCAACGACAAGGCCATTGACAAGCTCAAGATCAAAAAATGCATTGTGTCGTTTTTAAAATAAGCCGGTGGTAATGGTGGAGGGATATTATGGCGGACGGTTCCTGGAAAGACCATGTTCACGAACTCGCTGAACTCTTAAAAACCCTGTCCTTCTGCGGTGAGGACGGCTGCGAAATCGGTGCTGAAGCGGGATTTACGGCCTGGCGAACCTTGACGCTGCGTCTACGGGGCAATCGGGGCACCATTTTTCTGGCGGGTAATGGGGCCAGCGCTTCGATGGCCAGTCACATGGCCGCCGACCTGGCAAAAAATGCACATTTGCATACGGAGGTCTTCTCGGATCTCTCCCTGATTACGGCTATTTCCAATGATATGGGATATGAGTTCGTGTTTTCGGAGCCGCTTTCCAGGCGTGCCCGGGCGGGGGACATGCTGGTGGCCATCAGCAGTTCCGGCCGGTCCAAAAATATCGTCGCGGCCGTCCGTGTGGCCGTTAAGCTGGGTCTTGATATTGTAACGCTTTCAGCGATGGATGCGGACAATCCTTTGCGCCACAGCGGTACGCTGAATGTGTATGTGCCCGCTATGACCTACGGCTACGCGGAATCGTGTCACGCGGTCATTCTGCATCATTGGATGGACTTGGTGGAAGCCGGCAGTTGATGGCGGATAACTCGTATGGTGGCCGTTCGATTTATCCGTCCGTGGTTCTTACGAACCGCGGCTATATCCCTGGCCGAGTTCGAGCAGGCAGAATCCGTATTTAAGGTGTTTATGAACGCTAAGCAAACGATTCTAATCACCGGTGGCGGCGGGTATGTAGGTAGTGCGCTCGTGCCGCACCTGCTGGAACAAGGTAACGCCGTCAGAGTTTTCGACCTGTTCTGGTACGGCGAACGTGTGTTTGCGGACGATAATGATCATCCGGCTCTCCTGCGGATCAAGGCCGATATTCGCGATCAACAAGCGGTGCAAAAGGCCCTGCTGGGCGTGGGCGCAGTCATTCACCTGGCCTGTATCTCCAACGATCCCAGTTTCGAGTTGAACCCCAAGCTGGGGAAGTCAATCAATCACGATGCCTTTCCCGGCCTGGTGCAGGCGGCGCGGGAAGCCGGCGTGCGGCGTTTCATCTACGCCAGTTCATCCAGCGTGTACGGGATTAAGGCAGAGCCGGATGTCCGCGAAGACGCCGAGAAAACACCGCTCACGGATTATTCGCTCTTCAAGCTCCAGTGCGAGCAGATGCTGATGGACGGTGCGGATGACGGCGCCATGACGAAAATCATCATTCGCCCGGCCACGGTATGCGGTTATGCGCCCCGTATGCGTTTGGATCTGACCGTGAACATTCTGACCATCCATGCCCTCGTGAATCATCGCATCCGGATTTTCGGCGGGGCTCAGCTCCGGCCTAATTTGAATATTCAGGACATGGTCCGGGCCTATGAGTTGTTTCTGGATGCGCCCCATGCGAAGGTGCACGGCATTCCCTACAACGTGGGCTTTCATAATTATTCGGTTGAAGCCATAGCCCGCATGGTCAAGCAGACGCTGGGGGATGAGACCATCCAGATGGAGTATGTGCCGACCAGCGACAACCGATCCTACCACATTAATTCCGATCGTATCCGTGAGCGATTGGGGTTCGAACCGTGCCATTCGGTCGAAGACGCTATCCGCAGCATTGCCGAAGCATACCACCAGGGCTTATTGAAGGATCCCATGACCAATCCCTTATATTACAACATCAAGCGGATGCAGCAATTGACACTGGGATGACTGCGCAAGATGGGCAATGGTTGAAAGGCGGCGGGTTTGCATATCGGCATTGATTTTGACAATACCCTGGTCAACTATGACGTGTTATTCCACCGGTGTGCATGCGAGCGGCATGTGATTCCTCCCGATTTGCCGCCTACCAAGGCGGCCATCCGCGCCTGGCTCTGGCGTCAGCCGGACGGCAATACGCCTTGGACGGAATTACAGGGCGAGGTTTATGGCCGGCGCATGGCGGAAGCGGTCTGGTTTCCGGGCGTTGACGGGTTCTTTACCTTCTGCCGCAGCCGGCGGCTTCGGATTTCCATCATCAGTCATAAGCTGGAATATCCGGCCCTCGGTCCCCGGATCAATCTGCGCGATGCTGCGCTGGCCTGGATGGAGGCGCATGGTTTTTTTCGGTCGGACGGTTTTAATTTAAGCCGCGACGATGTATATTTTGAAGGTTCCCGCGAGCAGAAGCTTGCGCGCATCGCTGAACGGCAATGCACCCATTTTGTGGAAGACTTGCCCGAAGTTCTGCTTGATCCGGCCTTTCCACCCGGTATTATTAAACTGTTGTTCGATCCAGTCGGCGTTGCCGGCAAGACGGGGCCGGATATTCAAGTGTTCTGGGCGTGGGCCGGTATCCAGCGGTATATGGAGGCCGTGACGTCATGAAGGCACCGATTATTGAGTCAATCCGGGAGGCGGCTTTGGCGGCGTTTGCGGCCCGACCGGAAAGCGTTAAGTCCATAGTGGGCGGCGCCAATAATCTCGTGTTTCGGGTAATCGTCGGTGGTCGGGACATCCTGGCGAAATCTTATTTTCAGCATCCCGGGGACAACCGCGACCGACTGGGCGCCGAGTTTGGCATGCTCGATTTTCTCTGGAAAAACGGTTTGCGTTGTATTCCGGAGCCGCTATTTGCCGATCACGCGCGTCATATCGGCTTATACCAGTTTATTGAAGGTTGCCGGCCACGACCGGAAGAAATTGCCTGGCCTGATGTTGATCAGCTCGTTCACTTGCTGGCCGAGATGTGGCGTTTGAGGAAGCATGCCGGCGCGGCGGCCTTACCGTCCGGCTCTGATTCCAGCTTTTCCATGGCCGGTTTCCTCGATAATGTGGAAGGCCGGTTCCGACACGTAGCCAATACGCTGGCGGCCGAAGCCGCGCCCGGCGAAGTCCATGAATTCATTCAATGTGAACTGTCGCCAACACTGGAAGCGGTTCGTAAGTTCATAAAACAGGGAGCCCGGCATTCCGGGCTGGATCTGGAGGCCTGTTTGTCTTTGGAGCAGCGCACGTTAAATCCGGCGGACCACGGATTTCATAACGCCTTGCGTGGTCATGATGGGCGTCTCACCTTCCTCGATTTTGAATACGCGGGCTGGGATGATCCCGCCCAGATGATCTGCAACGCTTGTCTTCAGCCGGCCGTGCCGATCCCAACATCTATGCAACGGCGCTTTGTGAAGGTCATTCTTGATCGTTTGGATAATCCAGAGGACCTTGCCGCGCGTCTAAAGCTTCTCTATCCGCTCTTCGGGCTTAAATGGAGCCTGATCATGCTGAACGAATTTTTGCCGGTATCCCGGGAACGCCGTCGTTTTGCGGGCGATCGGCCGGAGGATCAGGTCCGGCGGGGAGAGCAACTGAAAAAGTCGAATTGCCAGGTTAAGGCTGTACAAGCCTACCTCGCCACGCCGGTTTTTTTCGATTGCCTTGTCTGAACGGGAGATTAGACTGGGATCTGCCTACCGGGAATATTGCAAAACGAACAAGCGTAAGGATCTTTCGCATTTTTCTGCCATAGGCGGACAAGTTGCGGGCTGTCATGAATAATTCATCATTGGATCAACGGTCCAGGGAACAGCGTCGTGACATTCTTCGAATTCTGGAAGTTGCGCGTAGGGGACACATCGGTTCCACCTTTTCGCTCCTGGAAATTGTCCGGGTCTTATATGACCATGTTTTGCAGGTGGACCCGCTGAATCCGCGCTGGCCGGATCGTGATCGCTTCATTCTTAGCAAGGGCCACGGTTGCTTGGCATTGTATCTTATGCTGGCCGAGAAGGGGTTCATCCCGCGCGAAGAGCTGGGACGATTTTGCCGTTTTGAAGGTATCCTGGGCGGACACCCGGAATACGGCAAGGTGCCCGGTGTGGAAGCCAGCACCGGGGCCCTGGGGCATGGGCTTTCGATCGGTGTTGGCATGGCGCTGGCCGCCCGGATTGATCACAAGGCCTATCGCGTGTTTGTGCTCACGGGCGATGGTGAATGCGACGAGGGCAGTGTCTGGGAAGCGGCGCTCTCGGCCGGCAAACACAAGCTTAGCCGACTGACCGTGATCGTGGATTACAACAAGATGCAATCCTATGGAAGCACGGCGGAAGTCCAGGAACTGGAACCGTTCGTGGACAAGTGGCGCAGTTTTGGGTTTGCGGTGCGGGAAGTGGATGGGCACGATGTGCCGGCGTTGGAAGGTGTGTTTGGTACTCTGCCGTTTGAGGCTGACCGGCCGAGTGCGGTAATTTGCCATACGGTCAAAGGGAAAGGCATGGCGGCCATGGAGAACAACCCCGACTGGCATCACAAGAGCAAAATCAGCGACGAAGAATTTACCCGGCTGTATGCCGAACTGGGGTTTCCGCGATGAGAAGAACTTGTTTGCTGAGCATGTATGAACTGGCCCAGGCGGATCCCCGCGTGGTGTTTATCGGCTCGGATATTACCAAGCGTGACCTGGAAAAACTGGCCGCGGATTTTCCGGACCGGTTTTTTATCGAAGGGATTTACGAAGCCCACATTATAGGCTTGGCCGCCGGCATGGCGTTGAGCGGGAAAATACCGTATATTAACACCATTGCCACGTTCCTGACGCGCCGTTGTTATGAGCAGGTGCTGATTGACGTGGGACTCCATAATTTGCCCGTGCGTTTGATTGGCAGCGGCGGCGGGGTGGTTTATGCGCCGTTAGGACCGACCCACCTGGCGATTGAGGATATCGCCATTATGCGAGCAATCCCCAACATGACCATAGTGGCGCCTTGTGACAAGGACGAGATGACCCGTCTCATGCCGCAGACATTGGCGTGGCCTGGGCCGATTTATATCCGTTTGGCCAAAGGTGGCGATAAGATCGTGTCACGCGCCGACCGGCCATTCCAAATCGGCAAGGCGATCCTGTTGCGGGAAGGTAAAGATGTGTTGTTTGTGACTACAGGCGTCACGACGCAGGTGGCGCTGGAAGCGGCTGACCGGCTGGCGCCGCTGGGTCTTTCTGCTTCAGTCCTGCATATGCATACCGTGAAACCCATGGATGAGGACGCATTGCTGGCCTGTGCCGGCAGGGCGCGCGTGGTGATCACGGCGGAAGAACATACCCTGATGGGTGGACTGGGCAGTGCCGTGGCGGAAGTCCTGTTGGAATCCCGGCTGGCCGGCGCCTTTAGGTTCAAGCGCCTCGGTTTTCCCGATGTGTTCACGGAGGAATTGGGTTCGCAAAGTGATATCATGAAAAAATATGGGCTCAGCGCGGAAGGTCTGGTAAAGACCGCGCAGGATCTGGCGTGAGTAAGTTATCAGTGATCAGTTTTCAGTTATCAGTAATAAATGCAAGGAGGTTTTTTTATGTTGAAACAGATTGACTTTCTGCAGAAATACAACATGTCTTCCAAGCGGGACTATGTGGGGCGAGTGACGCAATTTGATAAGGCTGCCTGTGCCGAAAAAGCTACGCAGTGGGGTTTTGATTACTGGGATGGCGAGCGTCAGTATGGGTATGGCGGCTACAAGTATGATGGGCGCTGGCTCCCGCTGGCCAAACAGATTGCGGAACATTACGGCCTCAAACCGGGTGATCGGATTCTGGATGTCGGTTGCGGCAAAGGATTTATGTTATATGAGTTCACCCGGGCCGTGCCGGGCGTGGAAATCGCCGGTCTGGATATTTCCCAGTATGGCATTGACCATGCCAAGGAAGAAGTGAGGCCGTTCCTCGTGCAAGGTCATGCGCGTAAATTGCCATTCCCCGACAAGTCTTTTGACTTTATCTATTCCAATACAACCCTGCACAATTTGCCGCCCCAGGACCTGTATCTCGCCATTAAGGAAATCGAGCGTGTGCGCCGGCGCGATGCCTGGATTGGCGTGGAATCGTTCCGCAACGAGCGCGAGAAAGCCAATCTTCTATATTGGCAATTGACCTGCGAGGCTTTTTATAACCCCGTCGGCTGGCGCTGGTGGTTCGAACACTGCAATTACAAGGGAGATTACGGATTCATCTACTTTGAATAGAAGGAGGTCTCATGAAAGCAATGGCGGCCATTCTGGTGGAAAGCAAAAAACCACTTGTCCTGGAAGAGATCGAGATACCGCCACTGACTTTTGGCCAAGTGCTGGTCAAGGTACTATGCACCGGCATCTGCGGCGCACAAATTAATGAAATTGATGCCGTCAAGGGGCCGGACAAGTTTCTGCCGCATCTGCTGGGCCATGAGGCCACTGCCGAGGTGCTGGAGGTGGGGCCTTGCGTGAAATCAGTGGCGCCGGGTGACCGTGTGGTCATGCACTGGCGCAAGGGCGCCGGGATTGACGCGCCGGCGCCAAAATATGCCTCGCACCGGGGTACAATCAATGCCGGGTGGGTGACCACTTTCAATGAGGCGGCCGTGGTATCGGAAAACAGGGTGACAAAGGTGCCGGCGAATTTCGATCCCGAAAGCGGGGCGTTAATGGGTTGTGCCGTGACCACCGCGTTCGGCGTTCTGAATAACAATGCCCATCTCAAAGTTGGCGAATCCATCGCTATTTTCGGCGCCGGTGGGGTGGGGCTCAATATTGTCCAGGGCGCAGCCATGGTGGCGGCCCATCCCATCATTGCCATTGATCTCTTTGACAACAAACTGGAACTGGCCGCAAAACTTGGGGCCACTCATTGCATAAATGCTTCTAAAATTGATCCTGAGCCGGAAGTGCTGAAGATTGTTGGTCAAGCGGGCGTAGATGTGGCGATAGACAATACCGGTAACGTGAAGGTTATTGAAAAGGCCTATCGTGTGACCGGCGCGCGCGGCCGCACGATTCTGGTCGGCGTGCCGCCCAAAGGCCAGCAGGCCAGTATCTATACCCTGCCACTCCATTTCGAAAAAATATTGAAGGGTTCACATGGGGGCGATTGCCGGCCGGAATTCGATATTCCTAACTATGTGCGCCTGTGTCAGGCCGGCAAGTTGAATCTGAAACTGCTTGTCGGCAAGCGCTACCGGTTCGAGCAGATTAATGCAGCCATTGATGATATGCGTTCCGGTCGCGTGGCTGGACGCTGCCTGGTGCATATGGGATGATAATTATCCGTGACTTCAACCCCCATTAACCATTCTGGCGCATCCGCCGGTCCGCGGCCTATCCATCGCGTCCTGATTCTTGGTCATAATGGGTTTATTGGCAGTGCCTTGTGTAATTATTTCCGCAAGCAATCTCCGGAACTCGAGTTGATTGGGCGCTCTTTCCCGGAAATTGATTTGACCCGGCCGCAGGATGCGGTGGCATTGGCGACACTTTTGCGACCCGATACGGCGGTGATCATGTGCTCGGCTATTAAACGCCAGTTTGGTGATACGCTGGATGTGTTTTCGCAGAACTTGGCCATGGTCATGAATTTGGCCCGGGTACTTCAGGATCAGGTCGTTGCACGATTAATTTATTTCAGTTCCGCGGCCGTGTATGGGGAGGACGTGCATAATATCGCCATTACCGAAGAAACCGCAGTGGCGCCGACTTCATATTACGGCATTGCTAAATTCACGTCCGAATGCATACTGAAGAAAGTGCTCGCGATGCGGAATAATCCGGAACTGGTGATCATCCGTCCACCTCTGGTTTACGGTCCAGGAGATGTTGGCAACACCTATGGGCCTTCCGGTTTTATCCATGCGGCGCTCCATGGCGAGCCTATAACGTTATGGGGCGATGGCAGCGAGTTGCGCGAGTTTCTTTTTCTGCCAGACTTGTTGGCAATAGTACACAAGTTGACGTTTTGCCCATTTCATGGTGTCTTGGATATTGCAAGCGGTCAGAGTTATTCGTTTAGAACTATCCTGGACCAAATTGCGGCCTTGGCGCCTGCTCTTCTTGATATCCGTTCCCGGTCACGGACAAAATCCAAGGTGGACAATGCTTTCGACAATATCCTGTTACGGCGAGTATTCCCGGATTTTGCATTTACCGAGTTGAATGATGGCCTAAAAATGACAATGCAAACCGAGCAAAAGGACCATTTATGACCACTTGCTATCTGTGCCGGAATGCATCGGTCAAATGGTTGTTGGAATTTAAGCAGCAGCCGGTCTGCAATCGCTTCCTGGTTGACCCGCATGCGGTCCAGTATCGCCATGATCTTGCGGCTGGCCAATGTCAGGCCTGTGGGCTGGTTCAGCTTCTGGATCCCGTACCGGCTCAGGAATTAATGCCGCGTGTTGATTGGATCACTTGTAACGAGCCTGAGGGACATCTGGATCGCTTGGCGGAAATGCTGGCCGGTTTGCCGGGTCTGACACCTCAGGCTACGATCGCCGGTATCAGTTTCAAAGATGACAGCATATTGAGCCGCATGCAAGAACGGGGATTTTCCGATGTCTGGCGATTGAGTCCGGATAGCGATGTCGGTATCGCCGAACAGCGGTCTGGTGTGGAAACCTTGCAGGATCGACTGACGCCGGAGCAGGCGGAAACCATCATGAGCCATCGCCGTCCGGCGGATGTCCTCATTATGCGGCATGTCTGGGAACATGCGTTTCAACCCCTGCGTTTGATGGCGGCTTTGCACAAACTTCTTAAGCCCGATGGATACCTTGTCCTGGAAGTCCCGGATTGCGCCCGGGCGCTCGCCAACGGCGATTACACCACATTGTGGGAGGAACATAGCTTGTATTTTACTCCCGCAACTTTTCGTTCCGGGCTCGCACGGAGTGGTCTTGAGCCGGTATGTTTGGAATGTTTCCCTTACCCTTTTGAAAATTCACTGGTGGCTATTGCGCGGTATGAGGGCCGTCCAAAAGCGGAGAGGCTCTCGAAGAAGGCGCTGGTAGCGGAAATTGACCGGGCCAATACCTTCGCAAACCAATTTCCCATTGTTCGAGATCGAATAAGGACGTTATTGGCAGAGCATCGCCGCCAGGGTGGGCGCATCGCCGTATTCGGCGCCGGCCATCTGGCCTGCGCTTTTATCAATTTTATGGATCTTCACGACCTGGTGGAATGCGTGGTGGATGACCATCCGAAAAAAAGGGGGTTGTTCATGCCGGGCTCGGCACTGCCGATATGCGGGTCGGAGGCCCTGCTGGATCGGAAGATCACCTTTTGCCTGTTAAGTCTCAGTCCGGAAAGTGAGGAAAAGGTAATTGCCCGGAACCAAGCTTATATACAACAAGGCGGCCGGTTTGCCTCAATTATCCCCGCCAGTAAACATGCGTTGAGGTAAAAAAGAGGTTTTTTTAACAGGTTTACCTGCCTATAGTAGCACCGTAGGCGACCAGGGATTGACAGGATATGGATTAATGAAGGGGGATATGAAAATAAAATCCGCGATAGCGGAATAGGCGCCGTGCAATACACGGCGCCCATTCCGAAACGATTGCATCTTTTTTATAATCTCGTAAATCCTATAAAATAAATATCTGGATTCCAATTCATGAAATTTCTGATCATAGGCGCATCCGGCTTCATCGGTCGGCATATTCTGGCCTATGCCAAATCGCTGGGATATGAAGTCCTCGGCACTGCCTCCCGTCCGCAACCGGCCGAGGGATTGCTCGGGTTGGACCTTGTCCGGGATCGGCTGGTAGAAAAAGTCCCTGCATCGTTTTTTCAGACGGGAGGGCCGGTATTTGTCATCATCAGTGCCGCCATCAGCCAAATTGACCGTTGTTATCGGGAGCGCGACGTAACGTGTGCCGTGAATGTTGCGAATACCATGCGCCTCATGGAAGAAGCCGCAGTGCTGGGTGCGCGACCGGTATATCTCACGTCCAGTTTCGTGTTTGACGGGCGTGTCGGGTATTATACCGAGAGCGATCCGCATTCGCCTATCAGCGAATATGGCCGCCAGAAAGCGGACATCGAATCCGAGTGTCGCCAGCGCCACGCGGATTGGTTGCTTGTGAGATTAGATAAAATAGTGGGGGATGATCCCGCCGAAGATCATCTTTTCTCAGAGTGGTATCGCTGGAGCCAAGCAAGGCACCAAATAGTATGCATGGCGAACCAGGTGTTTTCGCCCACTTGTGTGGACGATATTGCCCGGGCGATAATTCTGGGTTGCCAAAAGGGATTAACCGGGCTATACAATGTGTCTAATAGCGAATACTTTACACGGGACGAACTGGCGCGGCAATTTTTCAGAATACTGGGTGGTGAGGCATCCATTATTTGCAAGACCCAGCAGGAACTGGGATTTGTGGATTTACGTCCTGAAAAATCATATCTGGATGGGGGGCGCTTTGTGCAGGCCACAGGCCTGCGTTTCATGGCCATGCGGCAGGTAATAAGCCGATTTAAGGAAAAGATCGGATAAGATAATAGTTTTTGACAGGATTGACAGAATAAAGAGCGATATGATTGATAGATCCGCGACAGTGGAATGAAGTGTCCCCAAATGGGTGCCGAGCCGAGATCAGCCCCCATGCGAGACGGTTTTCATCTTTGATTTCTATCATCCTGTAAGTCCTGTTGATAAAAAACGATAACGACTCCTGTAAACAGTTGGAGTTATACAATTAGTTTGGCATTCGATTGTGAACACATACGAGCAAAACCCGGAAGTATTGATTGCCGCGGAGCCATTGGTCACGGTCACCAGTGTGGACGTGGATCAGCTTTGTGCGCGGGCGCTTCATAACGTGCGTCGACGCATGCGGTTATGCGCTCATCCAGCCATTGACAGTAAGGTTCATGAGATGCTGATCGTGCATACCCCGGAGACGTATGTGCGCCCTCATAAGCACATAGGCAAGTCCGAGTCATTTCACATCGTTGCAGGCACGGCGGATGTTATTCTATTTGACGAGAACGGTGCCATTCAACAAGTTGTTCCCATGGGTGATTACGCGTCCGGACGCATTTTTTACTATCGCGTTTCGGGGCCACTCTATCATTCTCTGGTAATCACTTCCGATGTGCTGGTGTTTCACGAAGTTACCAATGGTCCTTTCGTTCGGACTGAAAGCGTGTTTGCTCCGTGGGCGCCGGACGAAAGCGATCCGGTTGCCGTGAAAGCATTTTTGGAGGATATAAAGAGGAAGATAATAAAAAGGCCATTTTGTCAAAAATCGAGAATTAAATTGGCAAAATTTCTGATTATTGGCGCCTCGGGATTTATTGGCCGGCATACGCTGGCCCAAGCTCGGGCGTTAGGGTATGAAGCCATTGGCACGGCCTCCCAATCATGGTCGGAAGGTTTGATCGGGTTGGACCTGATTCGGGACCGGCTGACAGAGAAGGTGCCAACTTCGTTTTTCAAGACCGAAGAACCGGTGTTTGTCATTATCAGCGCGGCTAACAGCAAGATAGACGCCTGTTATCGGGAGCCCGAGGTTACACGAACAATCAACGTGACGAATACGCTCCGGCTCATGGAAGATGCGGCGGCGTTAGGCGCCCATCCCGTTTTTCTGACCTCCAATGTTGTGTTTGACGGACGTGTCGGGTATTACACGGAAACCGACCCGCATTCGCCCATCAGCGAATATGGACGGCAGAAAGCCGAAATCGAAGCTTATTGCCGCAGCCATCATCCGGACTGGTTTCTGGTAAGGTTGGATAAGATCGTGGGCGATGATCCTGCCGAAAATCACCTTTTCACCGAATGGTATCGTTGGAGCCAGGCTGGACAGCCCATTGTGTGCATGACCAATCATATATTTTCGCCCACCCACGTGGGCGATATTGCCAAGGCCCTCATTCTGGGATGTATGCAGAGATTAACCGGGTTGTATAATGTGGCCAACAACGAATATTTTGCCAGGGATGAGCTAGCCCGGCAGTTTTTCAATATCTTGGGGCGGGAAGCGCGGATTGTGTGTAGAAATCAGGCGGAACTGGGATTCCTGGATTTGCGGCCGGAAAAATCATATATAGATGCAAGCAAGTTTATTGGAGCGACAGGGATGCATTTCACGCCCATGCGTCAGGTTATGAAACAGTTCCGAGCCAAACTAAGTGCCGATGAGTTGCAATAAAAAGAAAAGATGTTTTTTTAATCATACAGTACCCGGCGAAGACAGGCGCGTTGTCTCGGCCAATTTCCGCCGATGATAAATATTCAGTAGATGTCTTGACGAACGATAAGAAAACGATGAAATTAACAATCAGGAATAATAACAATAATCTGTACCGAAGACGATAAGCGCAATATTTATTGCCAATAGAGCCTCAAAGTTTAAGGCCGATTTCGAGAAGCCGCCGTGGAAGGAATCGCTCCGGGGCGGTGCATCTCTCGAACCAAGTTGACAATTGCTACGAAGACTCCCCATAAGCGTTTCGGTTGCAGTGCCACAGAGTGCCCCCCCGCGACAGGAGTGTTCGGAAAGCCAGCCTGAACGTATGAATAACCGGCCTTGATCAGCTTGACCACAGCCTCGGCCAGAAACGCGTAGCTATCTGTCGAGATAGTGATTGTGTCTAAGATCTCTCTGCGAGGAATCATGCCCTGGTAGTATCGGATGCGCAGCCCAAAAAGCGTATTGATAATTAATGTAAATGCGCGGGACGCGATGCGGCGACCCAAAGGACGCAACTTGGGGTTTGTCAGATACGGAAGAATAATGTCGGCTTCACCAAGGTGATTCAGTGCCAGCGTTATGTCAGAGGCTGGTATGCAGTTGTCTCCTGGCACTAACATTGCATATTCGCAATGGGCGACATGAACCCCTCGCTTATATGCGCCTCCAAGTCCGAGATTCTGCTCGTTATGCAGCACCTTGATTCGGTCATGACGGCGGGCCAGTTTCTCCATGATCGCTCCGGTTCCATCGGTACTGCCATCGTTGACAAGGACGATTTCGTATTCAGATACACGGCTGTCCTCGACTGCTTCCAGAATAGTGCGCACAGTGTCCTCAATGTCAGCCTCCTCGTTGAGCGCCAGCACTATAAAAGACATGGAAAACGTAGCCAATGGTATCGTTACTGTCACGTGCCCTCATTTTGTATTTTGAACAATGAAACCAGTTCAAAATAATTTCCCCATCAAAAAATCCAATATCGTTTTCAATTGTTATGTTGCTCGGTTTTTGTTATTTGTCAAGATACAAAACGAGGGGATAGCGGGAGAAGCAGGTCGTAGTCCCTTATTCTCCGTCGTTAGGGATAGACAAACTCGGACACATAATCTATTATCAACAACAAATTCAGAAGATCACGAAGCATACGGAGGGGAAGAGTTGAATAAGGCAAAATTACAATCACCAAGAAGGAGTCCACACAAAATATTCTATCATGTAGATAGATTAAAAGATTGGAAGGCAGGCTCCGCTTTCCCTATAACTTTGGATATAGATCTTACTAATATATGCAATAACAATTGTCCTGGTTGTCATATTAGTAAATACAATCTAATGAAAAATGAATTCTCCAATCTTCCTAAGGTATGGGGCTATGCACAATATAGAGAGGGTAACTGTATCATGCCTCTAAGGGATGCTAGAAGAATTATAAGGCAATTTGCTGATTTAGGTGGTAAATCCGTTGCTTTTGGGGGGGGGGGCGAACAAACACTCCATCCTGATTTTTCCAAAATTGTATGCTTTAGCAAAGAATGTGGTCTTGATGTTTCGGGAAGCACAAATGGTAACTCATTAGATGACGCTACTATGCGAGTTATTGTAGATTGTTTTGCATTTATTAATATAAGCTTAGACGCGCCTGATGCAAAATTGTACAAGCTTGTTCATGGAGTAAGTGAACGGAATTTTAATAATATGCTGAATAATATCAAAACATTAATCGCACTTAGAAAAAATACCGGTAGTGGAATAACTATAGGAACAAGTTATTTAATTGGTCACTATACGGCTGATGGAGCATATAAAGCGACGGTTTTAGCCAAAAAGTTAGGTGTTGATTATATGCGACTCCGTCCTTATTGGACCTCACCTGGGGAGAATTTTCTGCCAGAAGAAGTTAAGCGATTTATACAAAATGCCGAACGGTGTCTAAAACTTGCAAATGATAATTTTGAAGTTACATACACCCCGGAACGATTCGAGATTATGTTGGACAATGCAAAACAAACTAGAAGTTATAAAGTTTGTAACGCAATCCATTTCACTGTATCAATATCTGCGGATCAAAAAGTCTATCCATGCTGTTATCTTAAAGGAAACCCTAAATACCTGATAGGGGATTTGAAATCGTCTTCATTTAAAGAAGTATGGTATTCGCTTTCAAAAGAAAGAGTCTTTATGTCGATTGATTTCAGGGATTGTCCTAATCCGTGCGGAAAAGAACATGAACTAAACAAGGTGCTATGGAAGCTTAAAGCAGAAGAGCTAAATATCGAAAGCGGTTCGTTTTCAAAAGACCCGATTGTTCATAAAAATTTTATTTAAAGATTTTTTCAGCGTTTTGCCAAATAAGGTATGTATAATGGAATAAAGAGATCAAATTCTAAAAGAAAAAAGGATGGGGGATATTAAACGGATTGTTATTTTCAGAGATCTGGAGCTATATATACTGCACCAATAACACCATGACAAATCAATCTTTATCGCCGCCGCTAGATCTAACCGTATTTGTCACTTGCTATGATGAACAGGACCTGATCACTAATGCCCTGGATACCGTGCGCCAGGTTATACAGTTATTTCCCTATACTTACGAAGTCCTGATTTACGATGATTGCTCGCGGGATAAATCCGTTCAGGTTGTAAAGGATTACATTGCGCAAAACAAACTGCAGGGCCAGTTTGAACTGGTGGCGAACAAGACAAATCAGGGTATCGGCATTAATTATTTCCGGGCCGCAGAACACGGCCGGGGCGAGTATTTCCTGATTATTCACGGTGACAACGCTTTGCCGGTTGATTCTCTTAAGCCCGTGCTTAAGCTCCTGGGCAAGGCTGACATTATTGCGCCATATTACGGCACGCGGCTCTTCAGCCGGAAATTCAACTGCGACCATCGGAACTTCATGCGCCGATTGCTATCCATTGTGTTCGCTCAAATCGTGCGGCTTTTGAGCGGACATGAACTGCGCTATTTTAACGGTCCGGTACTCCACAAGCGCGAGAATGTTTGCAGTCATCGTATCGAATCCTACGGTTTAGGCTACCAGGCCGAGCTTTTATGCCGAATTCTCAATAATCCTGCAATTTCCTATCTGGAAGTCAAGATTCACAATTATGACCGCACCTCCGGGCCGACTTCTGCATTCAAGCTTCGCAACATCATTTCAGTTTGCGGCTCGCTGTGGCGTATATTTCTGGGACGTTTTAATTATTATCCGAACACTTTAAATGAATCAGGATAGAACAGTTGATGCCAATGATTCGGCGCGTCACATAACTTGCTGGCAATGAACATGAATAATGCAAATCAAAGAGTTGTTTTCGGGAAATGGGGTAAGACCGAAGTCTGGTATTTAGCAATCATATTAATTTATTTTGCGTTAAATATGATCGCGGTGTTGCATCATGAGCCTTGGAGAGACGAATCCAATCCCTGGCTGATATCGCGAGATGCCAATATAGTGGAGATGTTCAAGCTGAGACCTTATAGCGGGCATCCTGCTTTATGGAACCTGATCTTATTCCCATTTGCTCAACTGGGATTTCCGTATATAACCCAGGGTCTGATCCATTTGGGAATAGCGACGGCATCTATAGCACTTTTTGTGTGCAGGGCGCCGTTTTCGTTGATCACTAAAATATTATTCACCTTTTCGTACTATATGTTCTGGCAATACGCGATTGAAATACGGCTATACGCCGCAGGGGTGTTGCTGCTCTTTTTGATAGCAAATTTATATCCGCGGCGATATGACAAGTCATTTCTTTATTCCGGCCTTGTCATTTTACTTTTCAATACAAGCATGCATTTATTCCCGCTGGCCTGTGGTATTACAATGGCTTTCGCCGGTGAGGCGATCCTCACAAAGCAGGTGAAATTAAAAACATGCGCGGCTTTTTTGCTGATGGTGGTGATGGGCGCCCTATTTGCCTGTTTGCAGGCAGGTATATTCTTTGCGCCACAAGATCTTGCGACGCCGCGAACGCACATGAATATAAATATCCAGGAGGGACTTAAAACAATTGTTGGCGCTTTTTATGTTGGGGCAGGTCCTGTGGCCATTCTGGCGCCGGCAGCCATAACCACGCTATTGCTCGTGTTTTGTTATTTATTAAATAAACCAGCCGTATTGTTGGTATCATTATGTCACATCTTTGGTTTCCTTGCTCTTCTCACTATGTATTCGCCAGGAACACTACGCCATTATGGATTAATTCTAATTGGTGTATTTTATTGCTTATGGATTGCCAGTTATCAATTGCGCGAAGCTTGTCAATGGCCCGAACTAATCCAAAAACGCATGCAATTTGCGGCGCTTTGTCGTGCGCCTTTGTTGACGGTTTTAAATGTGTGTTTGTTAATTTCAATGCCTTACGGCATCATAATGCATTATTATGATTATAAGTTCAACTACTCGGGATGCAAGGAGATGGCGGAATTTATTAAGGCCAATCACTATGATCAATACCCCATCGCGGCTCATCGTTATGCGCATTTATCTTCAATAGCCCCATATTTACCCGGCAAGCAATTTTGGAATGCAGGATTGCAACAATTTTGTACTTATTATAGTGAGAGCCAAGCTCATTTTAGCGGCCATGGCATACCATATGACGAAGCGTTGAAAAGGATGGACGAAACTTTCCCCTTGTCTAGCCCTTTATTGGTGTTGCTGAATGCTCCGCTTGGGCCGGAATATTCGGGGAAGTATATTCCACTTTACAAAGTAGATTCTACCGTATTTGGATCGGATGAACCGTTCTATTTGTATTTAAGGAAACAACCAACTATGCGGTAATATGCAAGTGGGAGTGTGTCATTAACTGTCGTCTCCGCAAATTGGCCAATCTTGCTATTGCTTGAAAATATAATATTTCCTGCCCGCAAAATTAATTAATACCGCGGCGATCATATTTGCCACATAAGCTGTGACCGCCCCGGCGTTGAAAAAGGCGATCAGCCCGGTCCCCAACGCCGTGCCCGCAACGAAACTGATCAGCGAAACCACGTAGAAAAGAAAAAGCTCCTTGCGCCGCGAGTGCCGGCCCGGCTCAAAAACCCAGGCGATGTTGATGAAATAACAGACCAGATTGGCCAGCATAAACACGATGATTTGGCAGTAAGCATAGTTCCGTGCGCGAACAATCTCATCTATGGGCTCTACATGTAACTTGAGAAGGCGGACGATAAGTTCGTTTTCCTGCAGGGAGGGAAAGACTTTCCAGGTGAGGATGGCAAAGACGGCCATGCTGAAAATCGTAACGATACCGCCGCTGATGCCGTACTTGATGAATTGAATGACAGGATGTGCTTTGCGACCTGCGAATTGATGTAGAATCTGTTTCATGGTTTAAAAGTAAGCCATTAAGCGCAACCAAAACATTTGCCCGCAAAATACGCTAAAGGACGCGAAAAAAGCTAAATATTTGCTTTCGGCAAACTTCCATTTTCGTGTTCTTTTGCGTGGTTCCTCCATAAGCGGACAAGTCGCGGGCAATCTTCAGCCGGTTGTTACAGCCGGTCCGCTTGGCCCGCAGACTGGTAAATCCAGGCGGAAATACGCATGAGTTTAGCTAATCTGCCCCCTTTTGGTTTCAGTCGCCAACGGGCATCCTTGCATTCAATAAAATTGTTTTTTTCCAGCGCTGCCAGCCGGGTGTGAATCATGCTCTCCACGTTGTAATTGTCCAGAATCTGGTCTAAGCGAGCTCCCGGTGGAGATTGTTGCAGGATTTCCACCAGAAACCGGAGAGTGACTGAGCGCTCGACATGATAGAAACACTCCACGTAAAGCAGGAAAAACAGGAGATGCAGGAAATAAGCGAAGAATAACCCAATCCCCCACGGTTCGTGCAGCGGGATGGTGGTCAATCCCGGCATCCATTGGTAGGCCATGTAAACAAAAGGCAGGCTAATACAATAGCCCAGGCACATGGCCTTGAACCGATTCGCCAAGGGCTTGATATGCATCCATAGAATCTGAATGGTGATCCATGTTGCCGTGACTATGACTGCTGTTAGAAGTCCGCGAAGCATACTGTTTTCTCCGGTCTGGTGTCCGTAGTCTGCCGTCCGGCTTTCGACTATCCCCCCGCCCCGAGATTTAATAACCGTTTCAAAAACAAGGTCAACCGGGCTATAGCCAATCCCTTGCGTGTCAACTGATACATTCCAGTTTGCCCATCCTGCCGGATATAGCCGCTTGCTTCCAGGCCGGGCAGGCGCCAGCCGAAAATCTTGTCGGTCCCATCGGCGCGATGAAACCGGCGAATGAAATGGTCCGTGTCCAGGCCATGATCGCCTGTCCAGAGCATTTCAAGCAGGAGTGAAATAGAAAACCCGCAATTGAATCCGTAGAAAAAATCAATATAGCTGTGACAATTAAGGAGGAAAACAAGATATCCCACGGTTATATCCAAACATGGTCTGTCAGATAGCCATGTGGCCGGCAGGATGAAGCAATCTGATGGAGTTAACGCAAACAGGATGAAATATATTGGCGAAAAAGCAAGCGCGGCGGAGAAAAAAAGCTTGGCATGTTGCCGAACGCGCAATCCGTGTGAAAGAATGATGGTCACCAGGACATAGATGACAAATAGAGCCAGGGATATAAGAAGTCCTTTCATGGGGCTTTAACCTTGCGCGCAATACAACATAAAAAGATTAACATTGTCGGGCATTATTTGCTTAGGTATCCTTATACCGAATAGCGAAGTTATAGACAAGCGATTTTGAGTCATGCACAATATAGCATCCAGTTCCCCTGATATTGACATTGAAGAGCATGCGTGTCCGCTATGTGGCGGCGATCAAGCCGCAGTTGTTCAAGCGTCCATGCACGATGTTGAAGAAGGGGTGCCTGGTTCCTACACGATTGCGCGATGCAGTCGATGCAACCTGGTTTTTCTTTCCCGGCGGCCGGTTGAGTCGGCATTGCCCGAATGTTATGGTGATAACTATCATGTGTTGGCGGCATGGCGCCACGGAGGATTTTCGGGATGGCTGTATAATCTGCGTTACCATTTCAGATATCGTAGCATTCGATCCTATCTTGCAAAAGATTCGATAAGGATTTTGGAAATTGGGTGCGGGGATGCCATGTTGTTAATTGCCCTGGAGAAAGTCCTGGGTAATCGGTGCGAACTGGTCGGGCTTGATTACTCGATTGCCGGTGTCGCTTTACCGGCTGGTTCAAAAATTAAATTACTCCAGGGGGATGTGCGAACGGCACCGATCGAGGGGACATTTGACATTATTTTACTGTATGATGTTCTTGAACACCTTGCGGATCCGGTCGGTAGTTTAGGTCATATTCGTTGCTATCTGAAAACAAATGGTGTTTTAATCGGACAGGTTCCGAATTGGAATTCACTCTGGCGCCGCGTGTTCTCGCGCTGGTGGTCGGGATTACAGGTGCCGCGGCATATGAGTTTTTTTACTGCGGCGACTCTGCGCAAAACACTGGAAAAGGCCGGGTTCGCCTCCGTTAGTTTTTGCCGTGTTTTCGACCCGGGCGATTTATCGGTTTCCGTCTGCAACTGGCTTGTCGATCGCTGCCATTGGCGAGGGAAACCGCGGCACCTGAAAATATATATCCCGTTGACTATGGCCGCGGCGCCAATCGTGGCGCTGCAAAATATATTTGGCGATTCGGGCGAAATCGTTTTTGAGGCGAAATTGCATTTGTAAATAAATTTAAGCGGAAGCATCCATGAAAAAGTATCGCTATATGATGTGGTTAAGTCTGGCGGGGCTGTGTTTGATGGCGGGTGGTATCCGGCTTAGTCATCTGGGGGTCATGGATACACGCGCGGATGAAGTGTGGTTGTTAGAATATATCCAATCGGACGGGGGGCTCGTTAAATATTGGAACTTTTGTTGGGGTGATTTTAAAACCGGCCGGTCAATGGTGTTGCCGCGCATAACGGCCTGTGCGCTAGTCAAAGGATTCGGTTTGAAATCGAGTCGTTTCAACGTTCGGTTGTCATATGCCCTGATGGGGATTTTTACGATTCCGGCTTTATTCCTGCTGGGGCTTCGGCTGGGAGATCGGCGGCTGGCTTGGATCCTGGCGTTTCTGGGAACAATCAATCCCTTTCTTGTCTTTTATTCACGCGAGGCACATATCTATGCCTTCCCCTTGTTATTCAATACCTTGGCGGCGGCCTTTGCCGTCGGTATCATTCAGGCTCTACGACGGATGGAGCGTCCGCGTGTCTCAGACGTCGTCTGGCTGTGCGTCGCGTCCATCTTGGCCTGTCATTCCCATATGTCGTCCTGGCCGTTGGTCGGCTTGCTGTGGCTTCTGATATTCGGACTGCTCATCGTGCGCCGGACTGACGGCGTCGCGCGTTCCGCGGCCCGCGGGCTTGGCCTGGCTTTTGCCATCTGGATTTTATCCATTTTGCCCTGGATATTCATATTTGTTTCCGCGCTGTTCACGGCCAAGGAATCGTTTTTACAAGGGGGCGGCCTAAGTGGTTTTATTGAACTATGGCGGTTGCCCTTTATGATGACCTGGGGCGGTGGTTGGCCGTTGGGCATTGTCACCATCGGACTATTATTAGCGGGCATAGTGGGGGGATTGATTAGCGCCCGTTGGCGCCCATTTATGTGCGTGTTAATCGGATTAGGCCTTATCCTTTTTGGCGCGCTTTCCGTCATGATGGGTATTGGCCGCGGCGCATTTGCCCCGCGTTATTTTACGCCGTTATGGTTGTTTTTTAATCTGACCTCAGGATTGGGCGTCCTGTTGTTGTCCGAGCGTATGGCCGGTGCGGTTCAACGCTCAGGCGGAAAGGCTGTCCGTGCCGAGCATGTTATGATCGGCATGTGCGCTACAGTCGCGCTTTGCATGCTGGCCCCGATTTATTGGATTTTGAGTCTGCCCGGCAACCCGATGCCATATTCGATGATTAACCGCTGGATGGACACAAACCTGCCGAAGGGCACGCTGGTCATTGTGGACCGCTGGTTGGAGCCTTGGAACGAGATGAAATATCATGCGCCGACCAATGTCTATGCCACCTTCACGATTCCCAGCGAGCCCAGGGATGTTTTTTTGAAGTATAACTGGCCGCAAACGGTTAAGGATTTCTTTCGTAAATATCCGGATTCGGCGTACTTGGAAATGACCAAAACGGGCCCAGTCATTGGCCAACCCTGGGACTGGCTGCGCCGGCATTTTGGTCATCATGTTGCGTTTACCAACACGCAGGCAATTTTATTGCGCCAAACTGTGTTGGCGCCGGATATTTATTACGATACGACTACAAACAGGATTATTGTGGAACTTTTTTACAATACGCGGGAAGATGCTGTGGAACAGGCCCGTTCCGCCGGCCAGGAGACCCTGGTGTGTTATGGACCGGGGTGGGGCTATGTCAAACTTTGGCAGCAGTTCCGGGATTTCCGTGACTGGCGGATTCTGGAGGAAAAGGCTACGCTGGATGTATATAATTTCACGCCGCAAACCAATGCCGTCACGCTTCTCATTCGTGGCATGGCCGCCAATGGAGGCAAGCGCGTGCGCTTCGGCATGCTCGGTCAGGCGGATTTCCAGAACCTGCAGTTGGCCGAGTGGCGCATTGAACGCGTCCCGCTAAAGCCCGGCTTGAACGCGTTTATCCTGAGCGACGGGCTCTGGTCGGCGGCTAAAATTCCCTTGCTGGTGGATCAGGTGGAGGTTCTGGCGGAAAAGGGACCGTAGACTGTGGGCTGTAGGCCGTGGGCTGATGTGAAGATGGTGGGACGACGGACCCTCCTGCGCCAGAGCGCTACGCAGGGAAAGCGCCAGATGACGGTGTGCTCGCAGAAGTTTACCCGCCTACGGCGACGCCGAAAGCGGGACGTCAGACCGGAGAAAAAGTACGACGAAGGATCAAGCCGATGAGCACCGCCCGTATTCTTATTGCTGCCCGTGATCCGGCCTTGGTGGCTAAACTGCAGGCCCTGCTGAAAATTCTGGATTATACCACTGCCGGGGTCGCGGCCAGCGCCAGTGACGCAAGGCGCTTGGCGGAAAGTCTCAAACCCGATCTGATGCTGATCGATGTGCGGCTGGAGGAGGCATGGCAAGGCATTCAGACGGCAGACGCCATCCATAAGCAGTGGCAGATCCCCATCATTTTCCTGATAGATTCGGCGGATATCGAAGCTTTGCAGAAAGCCAAGGTCATTGAGCCCGTCGGGTTCATTCGTACACCGCTGGACGACAACGAGGTGCTGGCGACCGTCAAGTTGGCGTTAGACAAGCAATGGATTGAGCGTCAGTTACAGGAAAGCGAGCAGAAATACCGGTCCATGATGGAGGCCATGAGCGACCTGGTTTATATCTGCTCCCCGGATTACCGTATTGAATATATGAACCCGGCCATGATCCGCAAGGTGGGCCGGGATGCCGTGGGTGAGCCATGCCATCGTGTATTCTTTGAGCTCATGCAGGTTTGCCCCTGGTGTGTGATGCAGCAAGTCCAGCACGGACAAAGCGTTCACCACGAGATTACCAACCCGCGCGATGGCCGCATCTATCGCGCGGCCAGCATGCCGATCACCCATGCCGACAACACCGTGTCCAAAATGGCCATTCTCACGGATATCACGGAGCGTCGGCAGGCTGAATTGGCCCTCAAGGAAAGCGAGGTTCGCTATCGCCGCCTCGTAGAGTCGGCGACCGATTACATTTATACCGTCAAGGTGGAAAACGGGCGGGTCGTGTCCACGTCGCATGGGCCGGCGTGTGTAGCGGTTACGGGATATACTTCGGCGGAATACGACGCCGATCCCAATCTCTGGTTCAAAATGGTTTGTGAAGATGACCGCAAATTGGTATTGCATCAGGCAGAGCAATTGTTGAAAGGCGAGACGATCCAGCCACTGGAACACCGGATCACTCACAAGAACGGGAAGATCCGTTGGCTTCGGAATACCCCTGTCCCGCATCAGGATGGCGCCGGGCGCCTGGTGTCGTACGACGGCCTGGTAACCGACATCACCGACCGCAAATTAGCCGAATTGCAGATCAAGGAGCATGCCCGCAAGTTGGAGATTGTGAACAAGGTCATTGTGGCGGTCAACCGGGCAACGGATTTGACCACTCTGCTCGATGAAGTGTTAAACGCATCATTGAACTTGGTGCAATTCAAAGGGGCCGGGATTTATATCGTGGATGCCCAAAGCGCAACGGCAACACTGGTTTCTGTCCAGGGATTGCCGACCGATTATGTGCGCAGTCTGAAGCGATTGCATCTGAACGAACCGCAATATCAGGCTCTTTATGTGCAGGGGCAGGGGGCGTTCACAGATGATTATACCCGTGTGGCCCCGGAGTGGGCCCGTAAATGGAATATTCGGTCCATGGCCTGTATTCCCCTGACGGCCAAGGATACAGTGGTTGGTGCCCTGATTCTGGTACATGATGCACCCCACGCGTTTTCCAGTGAAGAGCAAGATTTGCTGGTGGTGGTTGGCCGGCAAATCGGCACGGCGATTGATAAAATGCGCTCAGAACTGGCCTTGCGCGAAAGCGAAGACAGGTACCGAACCATCTCGGAGCAATCACTTGTTGGAATCCATATGATCAAGGATGGCAAACTCGTATTTATCAACGATGGTTGGACAAAGATCACCGGCTATACCCGCGATGATATCAATGCCTGGGGGTTTGAAGAATTCGGACGAATTGTCGAGCCGGTTGACCGCGCTTTCTTTCTGGATCAGATTCGCAAAAAACAGCTTGGTCTGACAGACGGTATTGTGCCGGTCCATGATTTTCGGTTCCTTTCTAAAACGGGGGAAACCAAGTGGGTGCTACTGCATTCCCGATCTGTGCAGTTTGCCGACGGCCACGCCGTGGTCGGGGTGGTCATTGATATCACGGATCGTAAAATGGCCGTACAGGCTTTGGAAGCCGCCAATCGGCAGTTGCGCTCACGGGAACAAGAGCTGATCAGCGCAAACCGGGACAAGGAAGTGTTGCTCAAGGAAATCCATCACCGTGTGAAAAACAACCTGCAGGTCATTTCCAGTCTGTTAAAGCTGCAACTGGGTCATGTCCAGGACCGGCAGGCCGCCGCTGTGATCCGGGAGTGCCAGAACCGGATCAGATCCATCGCCATCGTGCACGAAAAACTATATCAGTCCCAGAGCCTGGCCGAGGTGGATATCGGGAATTATATTCAGAGCTTGATCAGCCACCTGTTCCGGATGTTTCTGGTGGATCCCGGTTCAGTGACCATGGATGTTGCCGTGGACAACGTTGCCCTGCACATTGACCAGGCGATTCCGTGCAGTCTGATCATCAACGAACTGGTGTCCAATTCCCTGAAATATGCCTTTCCGGATAACCGGCGGGGCGCGATTCGTATCCGACTCCAGGCTGCCGCGAATGACCTGTATCGGCTGGAGGTCGGCGACAACGGCGTGGGCTTCCCGCCCAAAGTGGATTTCCGAAACACCGCATCGCTGGGTTTGCAACTGGTGATGACCTTTGTGGAACAATTAGGCGGATCGATCGAACGAATCCCCTGTTCCGGAACCATGTTCGTGGTGACGTTTCCGGCGGGGAAAAAGGCGGTAGCCGAGCGCGCCCACGGAGAGTCGAACTCCGCTTCCCAGGATGAAAACCTGGTGTCCTGACCGATAGACGATGGGCGCCGGTGAAAACCGCTAAACCATAACAGAAGTTCCCGCCTGTGCAATCCCAAAATCCGGTAACTTTTGTGCTTGAGTAGCGCCGTGAACTTGCCCATAGTAACGGTGTTTCCCAATTTCCGAAAAAGTGTGAAGCACCCCGCGGCAAGTCACAGGGCTTCCTGGCGAAGAAGGGTGAAATTCACATCGGGTGGTGGGATGAAAAACGAACCATGTATTAACGGGCATGCTCAGGGAGTTCATTATGGCACGCGTTTGTGATATCTGTGGCAAGGGCGTACGCAAGGGCAACATTATTACCCGGCGCGGAATGCCGAAGTCCAGTGGCGGCATCGGCCTGCACACGACCGGTATTACCCGCCGACGTTTTTTACCCAATCTCCAGAAAATCCGGATAATGGAGAATGGGGGAATTGCCATTCGTAAAGTTTGTACCGCCTGCATCAAGTCCGGCAAAATAGCCAAGGCCGGGAAGCGCGTAAGAGCGCCAGGCTCCGCCGGAGCGCTCCGCCCAGGCGAGTAAAGTGTAGAGCGTTGAGCGCCGCTGGACGACAGACGACGGACGGAGGGCAAGCGACAGACGGACGGATGATCCCTGCATATCTAATCCAATATAAGACTACAGTCCACAGCCTACAGCCCACAGCCTTCTAGTCTGCAGTTATGTGGCCACAAATCATCTGGGTTTTACTATTAGCCATCTGGGGCACTCTGTGCGAGATGGCGCCCTACCTGCTGTCCGGGTTCCTGGTGGCAGGCCTGCTCTCGGTGTTCATCAGTCCGGAAATAGTGGAACGGCATCTGGGCGGGCGAGGGATGTGGCCGGTCGTTAAAGCGTCGCTCCTGGGCGTACCCCTGCCGCTGTGCTCCTGTGGTGTAATTCCTGTGGCCGCTTCCCTGCGCCGGCATGGGGCCAGTCGCGGCGCCACGACGGCTTTCCTTTTGTCAACACCGCAGACGGGGGTTGACAGCATTGTGGTCACCTACAGTCTCATGGGCGGATTGTTCGCGCTCATTCGGCCAGTGGTCGCCTTTATTACGGGACTGGTGGGAGGCTGGCTTGTGGATGCCCTGGCTGGCCAGGATGGTGGTAATGATCCGGGCGCGAAACCGCCGGCCCCCTGTGCGGGTGAATGTTGTGCGCCGTCGACGCGCCGGCAAAACCGTTTGACTCGGGCTCTGTGCTACGGGTTTGTGACTTTACCCCGGGATATCGGCAAGGCGCTTATGGTGGGGTTGATCATTTCCGGGGTCATTGCCGCGTTCGTGCCGGACGATTTTTTTGCCGGCGTATTCGGAAGGGGGATTGTCGGCATGCTGATCATGATGGCTGTCGGTATTCCGTTGTATGTGTGCGCGACCGGCTCGGTACCGGTGGCCGCTGCGCTCATGATGAAAGGCGTTTCGCCGGGCACGGCGCTGGTTTTCCTGATGACCGGTCCGGCCACCAATGCGGCGACGCTGGCCATCATTTGGAACGTGTTGGGGAAGAAAACGGCCGTAATTTATCTCCTGACGTTGGCCGTGTGCGCGCTGACGAGCGGTTTGCTGTTGGATTATTTTTTTCAGGTAGCCGGTCTGCCCATGCATCATCACGATGGGCATACCATGCTCCCCGCGCTTGTTAACAATGCCAGCGGTGTGATCCTCCTGGCGGTGCTTGCCTGGGCGTGCTTCAGAAGAAATGCAAAATAGTAACTGTTCGGGTACCTGTAAGGTAAGCCATGAATCACCAGGAACTTGAACGTAAATCTTCGGCGCTGACGCTCTCGGACATGGAAATCTTCGTGTTCCCGGAGCTTGTCTACAGTTTGTTGTTGGCCAACCTGATGAGCCCGCGCATTTGGCGGTGGCGCGCGGACCCATGGTTTGCAGGCCTCGAGACCATGAAGCCCTACCGGCGCATCGTCCGGCTCAAGCAATACATCATAGAGCATTACGCCTTCAATCTGGACCTCGACACCTGGGGGCTGACAACCAAACAGCGGGAACTGGGCCGGTTTGCCGATTTTATTGATGCCGAGACCCTCAAGCAGTCCAACGCGCTCTTTGGCTACGAGGGGGATAAATATTATTTCGACGTGGATATCCGCAAGCATTTCGGGCTCGACAAGTACGCGGGTGACGTAATTCCGTATTGGAAGACCGAAACGGTGGAGGCCATGGATGCCTTTAAGTACCGGGAGAATTATGCCGGTGGCGCCGGCGAGTGCGTGTCGCTGGCGGTGCTCTATGCGGCGGCGCTCTTCATTGTGGCGCGCATTCCGCTTAAGGACATTTTCCTGATGGCCACGCCGCTGCACTCCCAGAATTTTGTGGACGTGGGCGAAGGCGTTTTGACCAATAATCGGCGACTGGTGACCAGGGCCATGTGGTTTAACGGCACCGCCCTCTCGGCCCAGGCCCGCCGTGCGTTGGAAAACGAGCGCGTGACCTTGGTGGCCCACGAGACCGGGTATGTGCACATCCTTTTCCCGGACGCCACCATTCAGCCGCAAGCATATGCCGGTTTTGCCGAGCGCCTGCGCCGGTTCCTGCAGGTCGGCCTGACGGATGAGATGTTGGGCAACTACATCCGCCACCGCCGCGATATCCAGAAATGCTTCCAAATCCGTTATCCCATTCATGGCGTAGACCATTATATCGGCGCCGAGCGCGCCTTTGCGTACGAGCAGGGCAGTTCGTTCAAGGTCACGGACGCGACCCGTAACAAATTGCTGTCGGAAATAGAAGTGGAATACTTTTCGCATGAGCTTGTCCCCAACGGCATTGTGCTTAACGACTTGGAAGACTACCTTCGCACCCATAGGGTGGATTTGAATAATGCCGCTGATGTGGAGGCCCTGCGGAAGCAATTTTCCTGCGGCTGTCTGAATGCCGCCGTGGCGATAGAGGGCCTGATTCGTTTCTGCCAGACGGTTCCCCGGATTCCTGATATCCGGGAAAAAACCGTGCGGTCGGAACCGGTGCCTTTGGCAATTACCCTCGATATGGATCGTCAGGCCTTGATCGCCCGGTTGGAAGCGATCCGTCCGCAAAACGCGGTGGCGAACCTGGCTTTCTATGCCTACCGCGACCTTACCCGTACGGAACCGGAGCCGTTTCTGCTGGCGGCCCTGGAGCGCAATCCCGTCTCGATCGTTGGCGCTGCCGCGCTGACGGAAGAGCAAGTGCTTAAGCGCGTGGCGGACATGTCCAACGAATCGATATATGACGGGCCCGGCCGGCTGGCCCAGCCCGATGAAGTTTGGAATTACGGTCGTGGCGATGGAGTGGAACGGGCGATCCTGCTGGCGAACATTCTGCATGCGCGCGCCCCGGAAAAGAAGATCTCAATCGAGATTGCGCCCACGGCAGCCAGGCTGATCATGGATGGCAGGGAGGCCAAATTCAAATCCTCCAAGCAGTTGAAGCAACAGGTCTGGCCTTTGGCCTGAAGAGAGGCCGTAGACTGTGGGCTGTAGACCGTGAATTGATGTGAAGACGAGACGGCTGACGCCGGATTAAGACCTACAGTCTACAGCCTTCAGTCTACGGTCTGTTCGTTTGGGCTGTTGCGTTTAGGCTTGCCTGTCCCACTGCAATGTTTATGATCAGCAACCATAACTGATCGAACATCCCTGCCATACATGGAGGTGTTTCATGGCCAAAATTGGTATTATCGGCGGATCGGGCATTGACGATAATCTGCATCTGACTGAAGTGAAGCGGATCAAACTGCATACGCCCTACGGCGCTACGTCGGATCTGGTGATCACGGGCAAGTTGCAGGGGATGGATATCGTTGCCCTGCCGCGGCATGGTGCCAACCATCGAATTATGCCATCGTTGGTCAATTTTCGGGCGAATATCTGGGCCATGCGGGAACTTGGTGTTACCCACGTCATCGCCACAACCGCCTGCGGCAGTCTGCGCGAGGAAATCGAGCCCGGCCACCTGGTGTTCATTGACCAGTTCATTGACCGTACCACCCGCCGTGCCCAGACATTTTACGAGGGGATGACCGTCTGCCATATCCCGATGGCCGAGCCGTTTTGTCCCCAACTCCGCAAGCTGTTTTCGAAAGTCGCCGCCGAACTCAAGATACCCCATCACGACCGGGGCACGGTGGTGACCATCGAGGGCCCCCGTTTTTCGACTAAGGCCGAAAGCCGGATGTTCCAGATGTGGGGCGGCGATGTGATCAACATGAGCACGGTGCCGGAGGTGGTCCTGGCCCGGGAAGCCGGTCTCTGTTATGCGGTCATTGCCATGAGCACGGATTACGATTGCTGGCATGAATCGAAGGAGTCGGTCACCTTTGAGCTGATCCTGAAGACGATGGCAACCAACGCGGCCAATGTGCTCCGCATGTTCCCGGGAGTGATTAGCGGGATTCAAGATGCCGGACCCTGCGATTGCCGGAAAGGGTGTAACGTCAACAGCCTCTAAACACCTTATGAGAGGTGCCTGGATATGCCGATTTATGAATATGAGTGCGGGGAATGCCGAAAAAAATTCGAGCATCTTCAGCGCCGGGTAGGGGATGTGCCAACGCAATGTCCGCATTGCGCCGGCAGGAAACTGAAGAAAGTGTTGTCGGGCTTCAGCGTAACGGTGCCGACAGGGGGACATCAGCACGAGCCCTCGGCCGCCTGCGCAGCATGTCCCCACGGGGGCTGTCCGCACAGCGGTCATTAAGCAATGCTCCAATCCCTCCAGATCAAAAACCTGGCCTTGGTTGATACCCTCGATGTGGAGTTCGAGTCCGGGTTAAATGTAATTACCGGGGAGACGGGGGCCGGTAAGTCCCTGATCATTGGCGCCCTGAATCTGCTCCTGGGCGAGCGTGCCGATAAAACTCTTCTGCGCGAAGGCGCGGACCAGTGCGTTGTCGAGGCTGTATTCCAGATGGCCCGGCCGGATGAACTCCGTGCGCTACTGCAGGCAAGCGGGATCGAGTGTGGCGCCGAGGATCGGCTCATCGTCAAACGCGCGTTTACCGCTGCCGGGGCCGGCCGGCAATTTGTCAATAACAGTCCCGTTACGCTCCAGGTATTGAAACGTATCGGCGAACTGCTGGTGGACATGCACGGGCCCCACGACCACCAATCATTGCTGGGCGCCGATTTCCAATTGAATGTCCTGGATGCCTTTGGCCGCCTCGAAAATGAGCTTACCGCTTACCGCGCGGAGTACGATTGCCAACAGGCCTTGCTTGCCCGGCACCAGGCGCTGACTACCGGAGACGCGGATGTGGCACGCCAGGTGGACCTGCTTACCTTCCAGGTCAGGGAACTGGAAACGGCCGCCCTACGCGAGGAAGAAGAGGCCGAGATTGTTCGCGAACAAAACGTGCTGGGCAATGCCCAGGCCATTCTGCAATGGGCCGAAGAAATTCGCCAGGTGTTGACCGAGGCCGAGGAGAGCGCCTTTAATTGCCTGGCCGCGGCGCAACAAGCCCTCGATAAGCTGGCGGCGCTGATGCCTTCCGCCGCCGGCTGGAAAAGCGAGGCGCGGACCTTGGCGGAGCAAATCCAGGATCTCTCCGCCGGTGTCGGCGCCTTGGCCCGGAACATTGAAGGCGATCCGGGTCGCCTTCAATGGCTGGATGATCGGCTGGCGGTCTATCAAAAGCTTAAACGAAAATACGGCGGGTCGGTGGCCGATCTGTTGAAACTGTTTGAACAGACCCGGGAACGCCTGCGTGATCTGCAGACCCGGGACGAGCAGGTGCGCAAGCTGGATGCCGAACTGAACGCCGGACGCCAGCGGCTGGAAGCGCTGGGGCAGGTGCTCCGTTGTAAGCGCGAACCGGCGGCCAAGCGCCTGGTGCAAGCCATAACCGCGGAACTCCAGGACTTGGGATTCGAGAAAGCGGCCTTTGCCATTGCGTTTAGCCCCGTCGAGCCGCGCGCAGACGGGATGGATGCCCTGGACTTTACCTTCGCGCCCAATCTGGGCGAGTCCCCGCGCCCTTTGCGGGCCATTGCGTCCAGCGGGGAAATGTCGCGCGTCATGCTGGCGGTCAAGACCGTGCTGGCGGAGCATGACCGTATTCCCGTTCTGATCTTTGATGAAATTGACGTCAATATCGGCGGCAAAACGGCTCGACGCGTGGGCGAGAAACTGGCCGAGGTGGCCCACCGCCATCAGGTCCTCTGCATTACGCATTTGCCCCAGGTGGCCGTGCACGGCAACGTCCAGTTCGCGGTTGAAAAACGGGTGCAGAACGGGCGTACGGTGGCGCGCATTATTAAACTTGACAGCCCAAGTCGGATTGAGGAAATTGCGCGCATGTTGGGTGGTCGTGACACTACCCGCGTGACGCTGGACCATGCCCGCGAGCTGTTGGCAAAAGCGTCAGCCGATATCATTTTAAAGGCCGGCAAAGCAAGACCCAAAGGAAAGGAATCAGGATCATGACGGAAGGGAAGTCAAAACTGGCGCTGTTAGGCGGGTCGAAGGCCGTGACACAACAGGAACGCGACATGTTCACGTGGCCGATAATCACCAAGGAAGACGAGCAGGCCGTGTTGGAAGTCCTGCGTAACCGGTCCATGTCCGGCAGTGATGTGACCATGGCGTTTGAGAAAGAATTTGCGGCCTGGCAGGGCGTGAAATACGCAATGGGTTCTTCCAGCGGGACAGGGGCTTTGCATGCCGCCATGTTTGGCTGCAAGGTGGGGGTGGGCGATGAAATCATTTGCCCGAGTTTGACCTATTGGGCGTCCTGTCTGCAGGCCTTTTCATTGGGCGCCACGATTGTGTTTGCCGAAGTGGAGCCCCATTCCCTGTGCCTGGATCCCAAAGATATCGAGCACCGCATTACGCCCCGCACAAAGGCCATCGTGGCGGTTCATTATTGCGGTTATCCGGCGGACATGGACCCGATCATGACCATTGCCCGCAAGCACAAAATCAAGGTTATCGAGGACGTATCGCACGCGCATGGCGGCCTCTACAAGGGTCGGCGCGTAGGCACGATCGGCGATGTGGCCGGATATTCCCTGATGAGCGGGAAGGCGCTGGCCATTGGCGAGGCGGGGATCCTGACGACCAATGACACGGAAATATACGAGCGGGCGATAGCTTTCGGGCTTTATGAGCGCAATAATGCCGATACCATCCAGACGGAAGCACTCAAGCCGTTTGTTGGATTGCCATTGGGCGGTTATAAGTACCGCATGCACCAGATGAGTTCCGCCATGGGACGCGTACAATTGAAACATTACGATGCGCGCATGGCCGAAATTCAAAAGTCCATGAATTTGTTCTGGGATCTGCTGGAAGGAGTTCCCGGCATTCAGGCCCATTGCCCGTCGAAAGACTCGGGAAGCACCATGGGTGGTTGGTATAGTCCGCGCGGGTTGTTCAAACCGGAAGCGTTGGAAGGCCTGTCGTTGCGGCGGTTTGCCGAGGCGGTGGCGGCGGAAGGCGGTGCCTGCTCGCCGGGCTGTAACGCGCCCCTGCATTTGCATGCGCTGTTCAATACCTGCGATGTCTATGGCCACGGCAAACCGACGCGCATCGCCAATACGGATCACGATCTGCGCCAACCGAAGGGATCACTGCCGGTGACGGAACAAGTGGTCGGCCGTGTGTACGGTATTCCCTGGTTCAAGCATTATCGTCCGAATTACATTAAACAGCAGGTGAACGCCTATAAGAAGGTGGCCCGCTACTACAAGGAACTGCTTCAAGACGATACCGGCAAAGGTGTGGTTGAGGGTGCCTATCACCTCTCCCGGCGCTAAAACGCCAAAGGCCGGACGGCAGACGACGGACAACAGATGACAGACGCCGGAAACGAAAGACGGGAAAACGGCAGTCGGTCAAAAACGCAGCAACAGACCTGCCCGCAGTGCTACAGCGTTGCAGGCGGGGTGCCGCGGCTACAGTAATAACTTTCCAAAATGTAGCCGCCCCACTCAGCTGGGGCGTGGTTCCCGCCAAGTAGGCGGGCCCGCCTTTGGCGGAAAAGTTGCCGCTCCTAAGGCCTACTTAAAACTTCCAGCGCTCGTGGCATACGATTTTCTCTAACGGCAAGCGGCTCTTGGCGCGGAACGTATCGGCCGGATAGCCCATTGCCAGCAATTCCACCACGCGTACCTGGGTTGGAATATCGAGAATAGCTTTAACCTGGTCCTCGTAAAAAGAGCCCACCCAGCAGGCGCCCAGCCCCTCTTCCACAGCCTGAAGCACCATGTGATCTATGGCGATGGCCACGTCAATCGGGTAGGCCAGGTGCCCGCAGCGCATGACGTAATCCGAAGTTGCACTACAGCAGACGATAATTACGGGCGCTTCGCCTACGAAGGCCTGGTTGTTTGCCGCCACACACAGCTTTTTGCGCGTATCCGCGTCCTGGACGACGATAAACCGCCATTCCTGCATATTCTTGGCCGAAGGTGCCAGCCGCGCGGCTTGCAGAACGGTTTCCAGTTTTTCCTTTTCTACGGGCCGTTTCTGGTACGCGCGCACCGAATACCGCTGTTGAATCTGTTTTAGTAATGCCATGGCTAACCTCCCTCTTAATCAGACGACGGATGACGGATGGCGGACGACAGACTTCAAACCAAAAATGAAGAACGAATAACCAGGAACCCAGAACGAAACTGATTACTGTTCGTTGGTATAGCCCGAACTGCCCGTAGTTAAGATGGTTGGGGTGTCTATTCCCATGGACTTATAGCCGCACCACCCGGTCCTGGGTCAAGGCCTTGTCGCAGGCCAGCGTCAGCTGAAGCGATTTCCATCCGTCCGTGTAGTCACACGGGTTGATGCTCCAGTCTCCGGTCTTGACCATCTTCAGGAAAATCTCGTTTTCATATTCGTAAATTGGCCGGCTCCCCGGCTGAAACTCAAAAACACCTTTGGTCGCCGTCTTGGTCAGGTGGCGGCTTAATTTATTATGCGCGCCCGCCGAGGGCTGTTCGACCACCAGGCGGCCTCCGGGAAACAGGCGATAGAGCCGTTTTTCGCCGCTGAAGACAAGTTCGTTTCGCCAGGCGTCGCCGACCCACGTATGCACATGAGTCCCGATGATGCCGCTGGCAAACGTGAAAACAAGGCCTAGTGTTTCATCAATGGTGTACCCCTTCCGTTGCTTGTGCACCGGGTTCCTGGCTGAACCGCGGACTTCCTTCACTTCGCCGAACAGGTAGCGCAGCAGGTCCAGGTTGTGGGTCGCTTGGTCCACCAGGGCGCCGCCGGATTTTGCCTTGTCGTAGAACCAGGCCGGCAATTCCATTGTCAGGCTGACGTTGCAACCGTAGAACGATTGAACGAGGTGAATGGGATCATCCCGCATGAGGACGCGCAACTGCTGGACTGCCGGCATGCATCGGAATACGTAACCGATCTGGACATGGGCCTTGCGTTTGGTTAGCCCCCCGGCCGTAGCCGCAGCCTCGGCTTCCCGCCGTTCCGCCGGCTTTTCACAGAAGACCGGAATTCCCCGGTCGGCGCAGGCCAGCAGCGGCTCGCGCCGCACGATGGGCGGCGTACATAGCCAGACGGCGTCCGGCTTGACCTGATCCAGCATCATGCGATAATCCGTGAAAACTTCGCCGCCGAATTCCTGCTGGCGCTTTACAGCCTGTTCACGCTTCATATCGCACAAAGCCGCCACACGTACGTCCCGGCGCATTTTCAGGTAACGCAGATGTACGGAAGCAATACCGCCCGTGCCAATAAACGCAGTCCGCATCATGGTTTAACCTCTGCTAACAATTTTTTGAGATAGGCAACGGTTGCGGCAATGTCGCGGTTCTGCTGGTCTCCCGAAATCTCGCGCTCGATAATGAACTCGCCGGTGAATCCGATTTCGCCCAGGCGCCGCACAAACTCAGGGAAGCGGACACGACCCTCGCCCACCTTGACTTCCTTGCCCAGTTTCATGGGATCGGTCGGGTAAAGTCCGTCCTTGGCATGGATGTTGCGGACGAACGGGCCAAACACATCCAGGGCATCGATGGGATTGCCTTTGCCGTAGAGAATCAGATTAGCCGGATCCAGGTTGATCCCCAGGTTGGGCAGGTCCACGGACTGAATCAGACGCAGCAGGGTTACGGGTGTCTCCTGCCCGGTCTCGAACCAGAATTCCAGCCCCAGATTTTTTAAATGGTTCGCGATATGCCGTACCGCCACCACGACGTCATGGAACGCGGGATCATTCGCATTTTCCGGAATAAATCCCAGGTGCGTAATGACCGCTGGGACACCCAGGGCCTTGGCAAAGGGACCTGCTTGCATCAGTTCCTGCACGCGCTGGTAGCGGTAGGCTGGCGGCACAAAGCCAAGCGTGAGCGGTCCCTCGGTAAAATTCCAGGAGCTGGGTCCGGAGTATCCGGCCCAGAAGGAAGTAATGTGAATGCCGCCATCTTTCGCTTCCCGGCGGACTTTGTCCGCTAATGCGTTGGTCCACAGGGCGGGGTCCCAACTGCACAGTTGACAGACATTCAAACCATGTTGTTTCATTTGCGCAAAACAGCTGCGATCCGCATACAGTGAAGCGAGCACACCGATTTTGTTGTTCATCATGACTCCTTGTTTTGATGCGTCTTTCTGATGGTTGTTGAAAATTACCTGCCGCTGAGGCACACTCTTGACCAGCGCACGAATAGGGTATTCATATCGAAATCAACGCCAGGGTCAATCAGGAAATGCATTCGACACAACGCCCGGTGGACACACGGCCCCTCGAATTGCTGGCGCCCGCCGGCGGACTGGAAGCGGGCTATGCAGCCATCCATTACGGCGCCGATGCCGTTTATCTTGGTCTGCCCCGGTTTTCCGCCCGGGCCGAGGCCGCAAATTTTTCGTTGGAAGATGTGGCCGCCATCACGGGTTATGCCCATTCGCGTACAGTTCGGCGGCGGGTTTATGTAACGGTCAACACCCTCATTCAGGAGCGCGAACTGGATGAGCTGGTGGAAGCCCTGGCCGCGGTTGCCGCTCTTGGCGTGGATGCGGTCATTGTGCAAGATTTTGGGGTATATCGCATCCTACGTCGGCATTTCCCTCAATTGCGCTTGCATGCCAGCACCCAGATGGCCATCCATAACCGGCCGGGCGTGGAGTTGGCCCGCGAACTGGGCTTTGCCCGCGTCACTTTGGCCCGCGAGCTGACCCTGGAGGAATTGGCCGACATCGCGGCTTTGCCGGGCATTGAAACCGAAGTTTTCATTCACGGTGCGTTGTGTTACAGTTACAGCGGCCTATGCCTGTATTCCTCGCATCTGCTGGGCCGTAGCGGTAACCGCGGTCGCTGTGCCTATCTCTGCCGCGACCAGTATCGCCAGGGAGCTGATTGCCAATTTGTCTTTTCCATGAGAGACCTGGCCTTGCCGGAGTTTGTGCCGCAACTCCGCCGCGCCGGCGTGACGGCCTTGAAAATCGAGGGCCGTATGAAAAGTCCGCTGTATGTCGCCGCAGTGGTGAATTATTACCGCCAGTTGCTCGACGGCAACCTTACGGCTGAAAAAGCCAAAGCGCTGGCCGCCGATATTCAAACCATTTTCAGCCGGCCCTGGACGAACCTGTTCCTGCCGAATCGCTGGAACCGGAACGTGATCGATCCGGAATATGTCGGTCACCGTGGTTATCCCATAGGGCGGCTCGAGGAGATTGTGCGCTTGGCCTCCGGGGAGGTGCGCCTGCGGTTTCATTCTTCCCAGCCGCTTGAAGTTCACGACGGTCTCCAGATGGACGTGCCCGGGTTGCCGCGGCCTTATGGGTTTGCCGTGGAACGCTTGCGCGTGCTGGATGGCGCCGCCGGCGCACCGGCCGTTGCCGGCGAACCGGTTGTTGCCGGCGCACCGGTCGTTGCCGGCGCGCAAAAGGGGTTGGTCTTCGAGGCCCCTGCCGGCGCGCTCGTTGAGGTTGCCTTGCCGGGCGATCATCCCGAGATTCCGGAAGGCGTCGTGGTCTATTGTGGCTCTTCGCAGGAAATCAAGCGGCGCTATCGCTATGAAAAACCGAAGCCCGGCCTGTTCCGGATCCGTTGTCCGGTGAATTTTGAGGTCCATATCGCGCCTGACAGGATTCAGGCAATCGCTTCCGTGGTTGGTGTAGCGGCGCTTCCACGAAATGCCGACGCGATTACGGTGACGATTGAGATCCCGGGTCAATTTCATGCGGCGCGCGATGCCGATCAAATGCGCGTGGCGGTCGAGCAGGCGTTCGGCAAACTGGGCGCTACCCGGTTTGCGGTGGCCCAGATGACCGTGCACAATCCCGAGGCGTGCTTTGTTCCGGTTTCGCTCCTCAACCAGGTGCGGCGGCAGATAACCGACCAGTTGGAAGCGCGCTATCAGGAGACCTTGTCCGTCGGCCTAACCCAAGTCAAGACCGCGTTCGCGATCGCGCTCACAGCTCCCGCACCAACGGTAGTTGTGTCGCAAACCGTTGTCCGGTGGTGTCTGAAAACGGACCAGCCCGCCTGGCTGGCTGCCTTTGAGGATGCAGACTGGCAGGATGTGGATGAAGTCGTGTTGGAAGTGCCGCCCGATGCAACGAATGCGTTTGATGCGGCAATAAGCCATTTGGCCGAACGCATCGGTTTGGCGCGCCTGCGGCTGGCCTTGCCGGTGATCGTGCGCCGGTGGGAACTTGCTGTGCTTCAAAAAACTATCCGGCGCCTGATCGACGCCAACTGGCGCCGCTGGCAGGCGGCCAATCTGGGAGCTTGGAGTTTGCTTCGCGCCGTGGGCGCGGAAGGGCAGGGGGCCGAACTCGATATATCGGCCGACTGGCCGATGTACGTGTTAAATCATGTGGCGGCGGAGCAGGTGCTGGTGTTGGGCGCGACGCGCCTGACGCTTTCGCCGGAAGATGATGGCGCCAACCTGCAGCGCCTACTGGCTGCGTTGGGCAACAAGGCGGTGGTGGTTGTATATCAGGATACGCCGCTCATGATTTCAGAGGTCTGCGTGCTGCCTGCAGTCGGATGCGACCGGCGGGGAACCTGCCGGCCCGGTGAGCCGGTATTCGGCGTGCCGGGATCCGGCCTACCGGTGCTGACTTCATCGTTCGGGGAACAGGTGCGCGTGATCAACCGGCATTGCCGCATGGTGGTTATCCATGAAAAACCATTTTGCCTGGCGCCGCATATTCCGGTGTTGGCGTCGGCCGGCGCGCAGATCCTGCGGGCTGATTTCATGTATCGGGCGTACACGGGCGAACAAGTGCGCACCATCTGGCGCCGCTTGCGCGCGGGACAGGCGATCCCCGGCACGCATGCGGGTAATTTTGAGCGTGGCTTGAGGTGAAGCCGACGTAACATTATTAATCACCTATAGGAGCACACAATGGTAGACATGAACGATGGAATCATCACTGCCGAAAAACTCAAGGCGTGTATTCCCGTGCAACTACGCATTACCGATCCCGACTATATCGTCTTCGTGCCGCAGGTGAACACGGCAGAGGTGAGCGACACGGGCAATGAGCACTTTCTTGTGTTCGACGGTCCGGATGGCTCGCTTATGGCCGTCTGGACGCAGAGTTCTGTGGAGAACTATTCCGCTGAATTTCCGCCCGATCAGCACATCGTATTTGCGCAGAGCACCGATGAGGGCGTCACATGGTCGCGGCCGCGCATCATTGCCGGTCCGAAAAAACCGGGGGATGGGTACATGGCAAGCTGGGCATATCCGCTTGTCAGCACCTCCGGGCGTATTTATGTGCTCTACAGCCAGCATATCGGCAAGTACGACACGTACTTTCATCACGCCGGCTGGCTGCACGGCATCTATAGTGACGACAACGGGCGGACGTGGTCAAAACCGCAGAACGTTCCCGTTGCGCGGAGCATCAACGATAATCCCGATGCATCCATGCCGCCGAATATACTTTGCTGGCAGAAACCGCTGCGTCTGGGAAAGGATGGAAAATATTTTGCCGGCATTACCCGCTGGACAAGCTTTGCGGTCAGACGGAGCCCGATCAAGGACTGGCGCTCGGATGATGCCCGCGTGGAATTCATGCGCTTCGAAAACGTGGACAGCGATCCCGAGCCCAAGGATATCAAGATCAGCTGGTTCGCGGCAAACGAGCAGGCGCTTGCGGCGCCGTTTCCCGGCCATCCCGAAGTGAGTGCCTGTCAGGAGCCCACGGCCGTGAAGCTGCCGGACGGACGGCTGTTCTGTGTTGTACGCACTTCATCCGGCAGTCCGTTCTGGTCGGTGAGCGCTGATATCGGTGAAACATGGACAATGCCGCGGCGGCTCTTGCTGCGCGACGGCGGCGAAGCGCTGCGGCATCCATTGTCACCCTGTCCGATGTATGATGTCGGCGGCAATACGGCGGGAAGTGGCAGCTATGTGCTTTTCATTCACAATCACGACGGACATTACAAGAATTTCGGACCGACCGATACCTCACAGCATCGCCGCCCGATCCATATCGTGCGCGGGCATTTTCAGGCGAATACGGACCAGCCCGTGTGGTTCGACGAGCCCGAGCTTTTTATGGACCACGACGGCGTGCCGCTCGGCAAGCCGGGGACGAGCGGACGGCTGGACCTCGCGCTGTATGCAAGTTTTACCGTGCGAAACGGCATACCGGTACTGTGGTATCCCGACAGGAAATTCTTTCTGCTCGGCAGACGCATTCCGGTTTCACGCTGAATTGAAGGGCGAAAGGGAAAGCATTTGGGTCACCCTTGAAATAGAGATGTCCGGCTGGACAATACCAGAACGTCGTTGTTGCCGGTCGTTAAAGCTTAATTCGAAGGCTGACCCTGACGCTTCGACGGGCTCGTGGGATCGTCCAGGTAAAGCCTGCCTATTTTAACCTAAGAAAGTACTCTCACAAGAAGGAGAATATCGGCAATATGGAAGACCCCTTTCCGGCTTGGCTAAAGTTTTTGAAGAGGTTTGCCGGGTCACAAAGAAAAACGGCTTTTTCTGCATTAATGTTTTTGATGTTCAGCCTCAGGGCTTACCGCCTGCGTAGATCTTTTCTGCCAGGTCGCATTGAGCCTTGAAAAGGACCGCATTGACCCTCACCTGGTCACCCAGTTCCAGGTTCTGGTCTTTGGGCCCGTAGTAGGGCCAAGCCGGCCGGCCTCCTCCGTTGGGATCTCCGCTCGAAGCGAATCCCGTCCAGTAGCCCATCATTACCATTGAGAGGTCAAGGTCTTCTTGCTTGTAGCCATCACTCATGACGAAGTTCCCGAAGACGTACGGCATCTCACAGCTGTGGTAACAACCAAGAAGAGCTCCGTACTTTGTAGGCGGGACGCGTGTGAATTGGTACAAATACGCTTTTGATTTAGTTTTTGCTACAGACTTGCAGATAAACCTGGGGAAGGAGGCAAAATCCATTTGCGTAAGAAGGTTTGCGATGGCGATATACGCCTGCTCATCAGTATCGGCAGGGAACATCGTGAGCACCTCTGGAGCTAATTCCCCTATAGCACCCAGCACACGAGCCTTATACTCCGCGACCGTTTTACCCTTGCTTTGTGCGAGCGCGGCAAACGGGGCCCCTTCATTTTTATTGGAGCCGATGAGGACAGGCACATCGTGCTGCTTTCCCGCCTTAAAAAGCACCTCGGGTCTATCTGGAAGGAACCAGCCGTCCACTACAGCCTGGAACTGAATTCCATCCGGAATGACCATCTCCGTAGCGGTCCAGCCCCATGTCTGGATCAGCTCGTCGGGTTTCTTCGCTCGCATGGCCGCAACGGGATCCTTGGCCTTGTCGCAACCAAGCTCGGCGGCAAACTGCTCGCCCTTTTTCTCAGCTTCCTTGAGTGGAGTGAACGGGACTAACAAGCCAAAGTGCCATTGAGGCCCGCTTTCAGAGATTGCGCGCTGGAATAGCCCTTTGGACAGGGGGCTTACAAGGAGAATGTTTACGGACTGCCCGCCCGCGGACTCCCCGAAAATGGTGACGCGGCCCGGGTCACCGCCGAATGCCTGAATGTTTCGTTGAACCCAATTGAGCGCTTCGACCTGGTCCAGCAACCCATAGTTGCCCGAGGTGCCTTTCGGTGACTCCTTCGACAGCAGGGGGTGCGCCATGAAACCGAACGGTCCCAGCCGGTAGTTGATGGTAACAACGATCACGCCCTGCTTAGAGAGGTTGAGCCCGTTGTATGTGGGTTCCGATCCGGACCCCGTTACATATGCCCCGCCGTGGATCCAGACCATAACGGGCAGTTTGTCAGATGGTTCCTTAGCGGGCGTCCAGACGTTCAGGTAGAGGCAGTCCTCGGCCATCCGGCCCACCGATGCTTCAGTCTGCGGTTGGGGGCAGGAAGGGCCGTACTTGGTGCATCTGCGTATGCCGCTCCACGCCTTAGGCGCCTCAGGGAGCTTCCAACGCAGGTCTCCCATAGGAGGTTTTGCATAGGGGATTCCAAGGTACGTCCATGTACCACCCTGCAAGAGACCGCTTATCAGCCCAGAATCGAGCTTGACGACCTCAAGGTTCTTCTGTTCCATTGCGACACATTGTGTGGATAAAATACCGGCAGACAATACCAGTATCATAATACCTAATATTCCGGACAACAGTGATTTAATTTTCATTTGAGTCTCCTTTAGACCAAGCCGCGGCCGGAAAGCCCCGTGCTTGCTGTCTGTAGCAGTCTGTTGTTCATCTAATAAATTCCTTTACTCCCGGGTACGTCATTCCCGTCCCTCCGTCAAGAGTCTATCGCCGATTGGTGATAGGAATTTTGATCTTCACGACTAAAATAATAACACGCCGAAGAGGCTTCTGTCAAAGAATTCCGGCTAAACCAGAGATAGATTTTTCAGCTAATTCGTGCTATAATTCCACAGGTTTAAAAATCTAATCGACTATTCCTGAAAGGGTAAAAGATTTTGGGACCATAAGCCCCCCATTTATAGTCCACTGTATAGTCCACTGTCCCAGAACAAGTCAAAACAGCCCTGAATGACCAAAAATTACCGGAATCACCACGGCTTCGTTTCGCCGCAGTAAACTACGCCGGGTCGCGCGAGGAAAATATGGCTGTGCTCTGCGTCTCGTCCGACGACCTGTCCACCATAACCTCCTGGCGACGGTGGAAGCCTTGGCGAAGACGGAAGCCCCTTGGGCAAAGCAGAGTCAGCATTGGGAAAAAATGGTCGCCATCAGGCTTTTGTCACGGCGCGAACAGCGCGCTCAGATCGATTTCTTCCCAGTCGGAATACGTCGGCGCTTTGAACCAAAATTTTAAGGATTTGGGAACGGTCACGAACCGATAAATGTTCGATTCGGACGGGGTGTCGGACGGGGTTGGGCCGCCGTCAGGGAAGGTTGTATCGAAAATAGCCATCATACGACTGGCATCGATACTGCCTTTATATTGCTCGGCACGCGCAACGAGGTTACTG
>JAPLSY010000014.1 GCA_026398415.1 Kiritimatiellota bacterium
CCCGCCGCCATACTGCCCAGCGATTCAACCGCATAGACGCGGCTGACCGCAAACGGCAATTGCCGTGCAGGCAAGCGCCGTGCGGCCAGCCGGCAGGCACAGGGAAACACAATCCCGATGATCAGACAGCCGGGCGCAAGGATGGCCGCCAGACTGGCGAGCATGGAAAAAAACGGCACGTATTCCCCGTAAGCCACGTGGAGCGCGGTCCGGACGATACGGATCACCCAGACCTGGAGTGGCAATAGAAAGGCCGCCAGCGTCAGCAGAACCACCAACAGAACCCGCAGGCGCTCCTCCGGCCAGCGCGCTACCAGGTAGGTTGCCAGGAGTGAGCCCGCGCCGATCAGCGCCAGCCAGGCGCTGAACACAGCGCCAATAGTGAGTTCGTTGCCGAAAAAGACGACCAGGAACTCGCGTAAGAGCAGAATCTGCGCCAGGAGCGCATAGACCCCCATACAGGCCATGAGTGCCAGGAGTCGGCCGTAACCTATAGCGGCCAACGGATTGTTATCGCGTTGCCAGCGCATGTTTGTATGCATATCAAAAAAAGTATTGAAAAACAAATCAAAACCCCTATATTTACGATTCTTTTCATCACCTCATAAAATTGGAGCAGATTATTCATGACCAAACGCGCAATACCCAAGAAATGCATTGTGGCCGCCCTGCTGGGGAACGGACACATCGGACTGATTGAAGAAGCGATCCCGCCGATCAAGCCCGGCACGGTATTGGTCGAGGTACACAGTTCGTTGATCAGTCCGGGCACGGAACTGGGCGGTTGGCATCAGTTGCGTCAGCAATTGACACAACCCAAGCTGGGCGCTAAACCGCAGCCGTTCGGCTATGCCAATGCCGGCGTCGTCTTGAAGATTGGCCCCGGGGTAATTGATCTCAAGCCCGGCGACCGGGTCAGTTGCATGGGCGGCGGCTATGCCCGGCACACCAATTTTTGCGTTGTCCCACACAACCTGTGCGCCAGGATTCCGGACACCGTGACCTTCGACCAGGCTTCCTACGGGCATCTGGCGGCTACGGCTTTGCACGCCCTGCGACGGGCCCAGCCGGAATTCGGCGAATTTTTTGCGGTGGTCGGGTTGGGGATTGTCGGCCAGCTCACGGCCCGTCTCCTGGCCATGGCGGGAACTTACGTTATCGGCTGGGAAACGATTCCGCTCCGCACGAAAATAGCCCGCCAGAATGGGATTGCCGCAACCGTCTCACCGATCAAGGAAGATGCCGCGGCGGCGACCAACCGGTTCACCGGCGGGCACGGCTTGGATGGCGCCGTGTTTGCGTTTGGCGGTGACGGCACAAAAGCGATGGAACAGATGCACAACTGCATGAAATTATCGCCGGACACCCATCGCATGGGGCGCGTAGTCGTCGTGGGCGCCACCCGGTTTCCATTACCCGGGCCGGTTTCCAACATGGATTATCGCGTAGCCGGCCGTACGGGGCCGGGATACCATGACGATCCATGGGAAGTCGGAGCGGATTATCCGCCGGTATTCATGCGTTGGACCACCCGCACCAACTTGGCGCTCTGCATCCGCCTCATCAACGAGGGCCGGCTAAATGTGGATCGTCTTACGACCCATCGCATCGGACTGAATTCCGTGGATGAGGGCATTCAAAAAGCCATCCGCGATCCGGACAAGGTCCTGGGCGTCGTGCTCACGATGAAGCATTGACCGGACGGACGACGGACGGCGGACGGCGGAAAACACGTTGAGCGTGGAACGTAAAGCAGAAATCAAAGAACTCCGAACGACCGGGCTACGCCGGAGCGCTTCGCCCAGGCGAGAGAACCAAGCACCAAGAACTGATCACTGATCACTAATTACTGATTTCTGACTACTGACCGCTGACTTCTGATCTATGACTTCCGATTGCGCATGGCTCAGGTGCCACCAGCGCGCGCTCAAGCCTAATAACAGCAAGCCGAGGATCACGGCGATGGCAAGCCGTTCGTTGGGCGTCAGGTAAAACCAGGCCCGCGGCAGATGTCGCCAGCCGCCACCGTCAGGTAACTCCGGTGTGTTCATGGCCGATAGACGATATTGACCAGCTTGTCCGGGACGACCACGATCTTGACCACCTGTTCGCGCTTAACCACCTTGGCAATCTGCGGTTGAGCCAGCGCCATGTCCTCCAGGCTTTTACGGTCGGACCCGGCCGGCGCCATCATCGTGCCACGGAACTTGCCGTTAAGCTGGAGCGCGATTTCCACACGGTCGCGCGCCAGCGCGGCAGGATCGGCCACGGGCCAGGCAGCCTGCAGGACACCGGGTGCGTGACCAAGTTCCACCCATAACTCTTCGGCAATATGCGGGGCCAGGGGCGAAAGCAGGAGGATGATCGTATCAATCGCATGGCGGAGGACAGCCTGCCCGAGCTCGGCCAGGGACGCCGGAGGACAGACGCCAGACGACAGTGGGCAGAAGCGCTCCACCTCGTTCATCAGTTCCATGATCTGGGCAACGACCGTATTGAAATGGAAAGCGCCATCCAGCCCGCTGGTGACGACCCGGATGGTTTCATGGGCCTTACGGTAGAGATTGCGCTCCTGGACGTTCATAGCCGCCAACTCCGGCAAATGCGTTGCGGCCATTTGCAGGACGTCGTGTCGCTCATAGACAAAGCGCCAGAGCCGCTTGAGGAACCGGAACGCCCCCTCGATGCCCTGGTCGCTCCATTCGGCATCCTTCTCCGGCGGTCCGATAAAGAGCGTATAGAGCCGCACCGTGTCGGCGCCGTAATCGCGGATCAACTCGTCCGGGCTCACCACGTTGCCCTTGGATTTGGACATCTTGTAAAGCTGTCCGTCCTTCTCGCTGCGCTTGCAGATCATGCCCTGCGTGAACAGGTTGGCAAAGGGCTCGTCGAAACCCACCAAACCCATGTCGAAGAGCGCCTTGGTGAAAAACCGCGCGTACATAAGATGCAGAATGGCGTGCTCGATGCCGCCGATATACTGATCCACCGGCAGCCACCGATTGCAGACTTCGGTCTGGATGGCCTGATGGTCGTCGCGCGCGGAAAGATAGCGCAGGTAATACCAACTCGAATCCACGAACGTGTCCATCGTGTCGCTTTCGCGCTGGGCGGGAGCGCCGCACTTCGGGCAGGTCGTGTTCATGAAGTTCGGATCGCGCTTCAGAGGCGATTCGCCCGTCGGCTTGAACTCCACGGTATCCGGCAGGAGCACCGGCAGATCCTTTTCCGGCACCGGCACGATGCCACAGGTCTTGCAATAAACGACCGGGATCGGCGCGCCCCAATAGCGCTGGCGGCTGATCAGCCAGTCGCGCAGGCGGTAGGTCACCAAAGCGCGCCCGAACTTTTTCTCCTCGGCATAAACCGTCATCCGCGCCCGCGCCTGGTCGCCGGGCAAACCGGTAAATTGGCCGGAATTTGCCGTGACGCCGTCCTCGGCGTAAGCATCCGCCATGGTTTCCAAACGGAGCGTCTGCTCCGCGTTTTGGATGGAAAGTTTTATGGGCAGGCCGTATTTTTTGGCAAAGGCCCAATCGCGCGTGTCATGCGCCGGCACGGCCATCACCGCGCCCGCGCCATAACTCATAATGACGTAATCGCCGACCCACAGCGGAATTTTTTCGCCGGTATAGGGATTGATCACGAATCGCCCCGTGAACACGCCGTTTTTATCCAAGGTATTGCCCGCGCGGTCAACGGCGGTAACCTTGACCGCCTTGGCGGTAAACTGCGTGACCGCCACTTCTTCCGGAAGGCCTTTCACCAGTGCCGGCAACTCGGGATATTCCGGGGCCAGAACCATGTAGGTGCATCCGAAGATCGTGTCCACCCGCGTCGTAAAACAGGCAATACTGGCGGGCTTGCCCTCCATAGCTTTAGCGACGGAGGGGTCTTTCTTGCCATCGCGGCGCGGCACTAACGGGAACTCGATCCGTGCGCCTTCACTGCGTCCGATCCAGTTCTGTTGCATCAGCTTGACCCGTTCCGGCCAGCCGGTCAGCTTGGCCAGATCGTCCAACAGGCGCTGGGCATAGTCGGTAATCTTGAAAAACCACTGCTCGAGGCGCTTCTCCTGCACCGGCGAATCACAACGCCAGCATTTGCCGTCAATCACCTGCTCGTTGGCCAGCACGGCTACGCAGGATGGGCACCAGTTGACCGGTGCAAATGCCTTGTAGGCCAATCCGCGCTTGAAAAACTGCAGAAACAGCCACTGCGTCCAGCGGTAATAGTCCGGCAGGCAGGCGGTCACCTCACGGTCCCAGTCATAACAACATCCCCAGGCGTTCAACTGCCGCTTCATGGTGGCGATATTGGCAAGCGTCGTAATCCGGGGATGGGTCCCGGTTTTGATGGCGGCATTTTCGGCCGGCAGGCCAAAGGCATCCCAGCCCATCGGCGTCAACACGTTGAACCCGCGCATTTTCTTGTAACGGACCACGGCATCGCCAATGATATAATTGCGTCCATGCCCCACGTGCAGGGCGGCCGACGGATACGGGAACATCATCAGGCAATAATATTTCTTGTCGGTTTTGTCCAAGTCCGCCTTGAACAGGCCCCGGTCGCGCCAGTAGGCCTGCCACTTCGGCTCAATTTCATCGAACGGATATTTTTCTTTCATAGCCAGTCCTTGTCGCCTGCGCCGCAAAAATTCATTGGGAACGAGCAATACTATAATTAAAACCGCTCCAATTGCATTAATAAAATGACAAGGATCGGCTGATATGGTATTTAGTGACTACTCAGGTAATAGCGGGTGTAGCCCGCGTTGAATCGTTCCATTAAAATATTGCATACTTTTACGGAAAAGACGCGCGCAGGTTAAATGCCGCATCGGAGACCCAGTCCAACTGTGGCAATTGGGCGGCATGTAGGCGCAGGGCGAATTTCGCTTCCCGCGGCTTGTCCTCCGTAGCTCTTCGAGCGAAGGAGGAAGCGGGATTTGAAAAAACAAGGCAAGTCTGGTTCAGATGCGCCGGCACCACGCGAAGCGCTATACCCGTGTATGCGCAAGCGCGGCAACGGCGCAGATGAGCCGGAATCGCCGCCGTGCCCCGCCGAAGCGGCTTCGCGTAGGGGGGAGCAGTCTTTTTCAAACGAAATTCGCACTGCTATTAACAGTGACCGGCGACAAGAGGAATCTGGCTGCGGCTATACGTTGCCTTAGAGAACTTGTCGTTTAATCAGTAATCAAACCAACAAGGTACTCATGCGCATTAATCCTTTCCCGGCCTGGCGGCCGGTCGAATCGGCGGCGCCCCAGGTAGCCAGCGTGCCCTATGATGTAGTGGACCGCGCCGAGGCCGCCGCCCTGGCCCGCAACCAGCCGCTCAGTTTCCTGCATGTCACCCGTTCCGAAATCGATCTGCCCGAAGCCACCCCACCCTATGCCGATGCCGTATATGCCAAAGCCCTGTTAAATTTTTCGGCGCTGAAGCAAAACGGCACGCTGATTCAGGACCGCGAGCCTTCGCTCTATATCTACCGCCAGGTGCGGGAAGGTCATGCTCAGCAGGGGATTGTGGCCGCCTGTCATGCTGACGACTATGCGACAGACCGGATCAAAAAACATGAGAAAACGCGGCAGGACAAGGAAGACGACCGGTGCCGGCACATCCTGGAACTACGCGCGCACACCGGCCTCGTGTTCCTGACCTATCGCAGCGAATCATCCGTGGATGCACTCGTTCAAGTCACGGAGGCCCAAACGCCGCTTTATGATTTCACGGCGACGGACGGCATTCGCCATACCGTCTGGCGCGTGAGCAATAGCTCAAAATTAGCCAAAGCGTTTGAGCGGGTGCCTTGCGTCTATATTGCCGATGGGCACCATCGCGCGGCAGCCGCGATGCGCGTGGCCGAGCGCATGCGCGCCGCCAACCCAAGGCACACCGGCCAGGAAGACTACAACTGGTTTCCAGCCGTGTTGTTCCCCGCCAGCCAGCTCAAGATCCTGCCCTATAACCGCTGCGTGCGGGATTTGAATGGATTGACGGAAGCTGCCTTTCTGGAAACCGTGCGCCGGCAGTTCCAGTTGGTGGCAAATGCCTGCCCGGTCCCAACGGGGACTACGATCCCACCGGGAAAAACGCACGCCGCCATGTTCCTGGGCGGACGTTGGTATGGAATGAGTTGGACGCCCGATCCGAAGGCCAACCCGGTAGCCGCGCTGGACGTCAGCGTTTTGCAAAACAATTTATTGGCCCCCATCCTGGGAATCGCGGACCCGCGCACGGACAAGCGGATTGAATTTGTCGGCGGCATTCGCGGCACGCAGGAACTGGAACAGCGCGTCAAGACCGGCCGGGCCGCCGTGGCCTTTTCCATGGCCCCTACGACCGTTGACCAATTGATGACGATTGCCGATGCGGGTCAATGCATGCCGCCCAAGAGTACCTGGTTTGAGCCCAAACTCCGCGACGGGCTATTGGTGCATACCTTTTGAATTTTCGATTTCCGATTGCTGATTTTTGATTTCCCGATTTTACAAATGCCGGCCAATACGCCAATTCTTCAACCTGCTATCTCCACGCTCCGCCTTCCATAGTCCGATTTTTCATTCGGCGTTCGGCGTTCAAAGTCGGGCGTTGGGCGTTTGCTTCCGTCTGTCCGTCTTCCGTTTTCCGTCTTCTTCCGTACTGGCATCCGGCGTCCGTCGTCTGGCGTCCTCTTCAGGCTGTCCTCCGTCCTCACACTTCAGACTGCCAGTCGGTGCGGTCAGCAGGGCGGCCGGGAGCCGGCTTTTCGGCGGTGACAATGGAACTCACATTCACCTTGACGGTGTGAATTTCCGCAATGCCGAGATTTTCGCGCATACTTTCCCGAACCCTCTGCTGAAGGATCTGCGACAACTGCTGGACCTTGGTTCCGGCCTTGACGCTCACGTCCAGGCGCACCTCGACGCGCCCATCGCGCGAGGCGGCCACATCGGCGCGCAATCGGATGATACCCGCAAATTCGTCCGCCAGCTTAGCGAGAAAATCATTGATCGCCTTCACGCTGATGCTGATCGCCCCGCCCTCGTTTTCAAACGTGAGGAAGCGTTCCTCCTTCACCGGGATGGCCGTCAGCCAGTACAGGAGCACGAGGAAAACGGCGGAAATCCCCACCAGGAACTGACCCAGCTTGTCATTGATCAGGAAATCACCCACGGGCGTGTGCAACGCGACAACGTTGGCCAGCAGCAGAATGCCGAGAATCAGCAGTCCCACCGAAAGCACAAACTTGATCAGACCATGCAACATATTCATATTGCCCGCCCTCCGTTACATTGTTTAGACAAGACACAGGACATTTTTATTTAGCAGAAAATTACACGCGGGCCGGCTCCGGCAGTTTGACGCCTTGCACGATCACGTTGATCAGGCCGATTTTCTTGCCGGTCATATCCTCGATTGCCTTGCGCACATCGTTCTGAATACGCCAGGCAACTTGGGGAATGCGGACGCCGAAGGCGATCACAATGTGGAGATCCAGATTTACTTTCTGGTCTTCCATGTCCACCTTGATGCCGCGGTCAAACGATGACTTGCCCACCATGCTGGCCAGCCCATCGGCGAACGAACCGCTCATTTCGACGACCCCGGGAACCTTTAGGGCCGCCAGACGGGCAATCGCGGCAATCACGCTGTTGTGAACGCGGATCGCGCCCAGTTCGGTTCCATCCTCACCATGCTCATCCGAGGCATCCTGGTCGACAGTGACTGCTCCACCTCCGTTATTTGCCGCAGGCATCCGTTTTTTAGCTTCCATGGCTATCCTCCTATGCATCAAGTGCCGGTCAACGCCACGCCGCCTAATCCATCTTTCAGCAACTGCTCCAGGTACGCCGTATGATAGCGACCGCGGCGGAACAGGGCATCGTTCAATATCGCACGACCGAGCGACGCGGTCGTCTTGATCCCTTCGATCATAAATTCACTCAGGGCTCCGGACATGCGCTGGATGGCTTCCTCGCGGGTATCGCCACGCACAATGAGCTTGGCAATCAGGCTGTCGTAGAACGGCAGGACGTCATAGCCGCTGTAGACATGCGAATCCACCCGGATGCCCGGCCCGCCCGGGAAATGGACCCACTCCACCCGGCCCGGCGACGGCGCAAAATTATTGGCCGGATCCTCGGCGTTGATCCGAAACTCGATAACGTACCCTTGAGGATTAATCTCCTTCTGCTCGAAGGACAACCGCTGGCCGGCGGCGATTTTGATCTGCTCCTTGACCAGGTCGTAGCCGGTGGCCATTTCGGTAACCGGGTGCTCGACCTGGATGCGGGTATTCATTTCCATGAAGTAAAAATGACCGGTCGGGTCAAGCAGGAACTCGATCGTGCCCGCGTTACGGTAACCGATGGCCTCCGCCGCGCGCACCGCCAGCTTACCCATCCGCCGGCGCTGGTCGGAAGAGAGCACGGGGCAAGGCGTCTCCTCCATGAGTTTCTGATGCCGGCGCTGGATACTGCAATCGCGCTCGCCGAGTTGGACCACGTTGCCGTGGTGATCGGCCATGATCTGGATTTCCACGTGGCGGGCATTCTCGATATATTTCTCGATATAGACTGCGCCGTTACCGAACGCCCGCTCCGCCTCGGAACTGGCCATCATAAATCCCTGCGCCAGGCTTACGTCATTGTGGGCAATCCGCATGCCCTTGCCGCCGCCGCCGGCGGCCGCCTTGATCAGCACCGGATAACCGGACTTACGAACCACCTCCAGCGCCTCTTCCTTGGTCTTGACCACGCCATCACTGCCGGGAATGGTCGGCACGCCACTCTTGCGTACGGTCTCGCGCGCGACGACTTTGTCACCCATCTTCTGGATGTTGTCGGCCGTGGGCCCGATAAAGGTGATGTTGCAGCTTTCACAAATCTGGACAAAGTGCGCGTTTTCCGCCAGGAAACCGTAGCCGGGGTGGATGGCATCCACGTCCGCCACTTCGGCCGCGCTGATAATATTGGCTATTTTGAGGTAGCTTTCCGTCGCCGGGGCCGGTCCGATGCAAATGGCCTCGTCCGCCATTTGGACATGCAAGGAATGCTCATCCACGTCGGAATAGACGGCCACGGTCTTAACACCCATCTCGCGGCAGGCGCGGATGACACGCAACGCTATTTCCCCGCGATTGGCGATTAAAATGCGGTTGAACATATCTTATTTCCGCAAGTATTTAGAAGCCAGTATTCAGTAATCAGAATAATGCAAAGGCACTTTTTCTACTGAATTCCGACTTCTGTCTACCTGCCCGCAATGCTGCGCATAGCGCTGTAGGCGGGCTGGATTCTGATTAGATCTTCTCGATTTTAAACAGCGGCTGGCCGTACTGCACGGCATGGGCGTTCTCCACCAACACTTCGCGGACAATGCCCTTGATTTCGGCCTTGATTTCGTTCATGACCTTCATGGCTTCAACGATGCATAATACCGTCTCCGGCGACACCTCCTGGCCAACCGTCACGTACGGCTCGGCATCCGGCGCCGGAGCGCGGTACAAGGTGCCCACAAACGGCGCCTTGATGAAAGCCATCCGCGGATCATCCACCACGGGCGCCGCCGGCGCGGGCGCCGCAAGCGGCCCGGCCTTGGACACGGGCGGCGCCAGGGCGGCCACCGTCTGCACAACCTGCGTGACCCCGCTTTTTTTAATGGACAGGCGCACGCCGTTTTCTTCCATTTCAAACTCGGCCAAGCCATTTGCGGTCATCAGGTCAATGATTTCTTTGACTTTATCCAGTTGCATAGTTACCTCATTGGCGGGTTAACCCGGCTTGCCCGTAATCGCTATCCGTCGACTGACGGATTGCGGGCGGGCCCACGACCGGACTTGAGATATTGAACTAATCCTATCAGGGCCAGATGATACCCCATGGCCCCGAACCCCATGATCTGACCCAGGCAGGCTCCGGCCGTCAGGCTGACATGCCGGAACTCCTCGCGGGCAGCCGTATTGGTAAGGTGCACTTCCACGCATGGCACGGTGACGGCCTGAAGCGCATCCCGCAAGGCCACGCTGGTATGCGTATAGGCGGCCGGGTTCAGAATGATCCCGTCGAACTTATCCCGGCTCGCCAGGATCTGCGATACCAGCATGCCCTCCTCGTTACTCTGCGCATGCTCCAACTCAACACCAAGGGTCCCGGCCCGCTCCCGGAGCCCCTGGATAATATCATCCAGCGTCTCCTTACCGTAAAGCGCCGGCTCGCGCTTACCCAACATACTCAGATTCGGCCCATTCAAAATAAGAATTTTTATCATGGCTGGGCATTATCCTTGTTTAACGACTGGTTGCCAAGCACAAATACATCCTGGGCGTCAAATTCCATAACCCGCTGGTCATCGAGGCTGACCTTGACCTTGCGACCCAATACCCGCGTTTCCAGCACACAGCCTTCCCCTGCGGGACAGCGCACCCGATTACCCTCATGCGGCAGTCCGCGGGCCAGATCCTGGTAACAGGCCTGTTCATAGCGCAGGCAGCATTTCAGGCGCCCACACATGCCGTTGAGCGTCACCGGATTCAGCGAAAGCCCCTGGCTTTTGGCCATGCGAATGTGAATATTGTCAAACTCCTTGAGCCACACCGCACAACAAAGCACACGGCCGCAGGATGCCAGCCCGCCGCAGATGGCGGCCTCGTCACGCGCCCCAATTTGCCGCATCTCCACCCGCGCGTGCGTTTCCGCCGCCAAGTCATGGATCAGTTGCCGGAAATCCACCCGTTCGTCAGCCGTGAACGTGACGGTCAGGTGCGAACGGTCGAGGGAATAATGCACTCGCACGAGCCGCATGTCGAGTCGATGTTCCTTGATTTTTTCCTGGCACAAGCGCCAAGCCGTCTTGGAAAACAACTGATTTTCGCTGGCCATCGTCTGGTCCTGCATGGTAGCCCGGCGCAGAACCCGGGGCATGCCTTCCGGCGCTGCCTGGGTCTCGCCGTCGATCGAGATCACATGCCCGTATTCCAGCACGCGATCAGCCTCCACAACACAGGCATCGCCGATGCCAATGGCCAGATCCATGGGCGCCATGCATCGCCAGGGATGCGTATCGTCACAATTGATATGGAGTAATCGGGGCATGCGCTTGTATCCAAGGTTGAAGTCTGTCGTCCGTCAGGCGTCTGGCGTCCGTCGTCTGTCCTCCGGCGTTCCCGTCGCCGTCAGGCGGATAAACCCGCGCTCCATGACCATGGGCACGGATAAATTCTGCGCCACTTGCCAGCGCATGTCTTCAATCGTGTTGATGTTAGCCAATGCACGGCGGCAAGTCAATGCAACGGCCTGCTGTTGAATTGCCTTGACCTGATCGGGAAACGCCGGCGCGGCCGGGCCATTCGCGCCGACAACCCGGAGCAGCACGTCCCTCTGCCACAACAACAGCCACCGGAACAGTTCGGCCAGCGTCTCTTTATAGAGGCTTTCAATGCGAGCCTCGCGAATTTCTTTGGCTGCTTTCAGTTCCTCGGACGCCTGCGTTTCGGTGTGCTCGTCTGCATCCACTGTCTCTTCGATTTCCTCCCGCACCTGCTTCAAAACCCCGAGCACCTTGCGTGAGCGCTCCACCGCCGCAACCAGGCTCCGCCCCTCGGTACCCGTCATGGCGTCAATTACTGCGGCACGCAATGCCACACCGGAGACGGTGGCTTCCGCCGCCAGCACCACGCGCTGGCACCGCGACACCACCGTCGGCAGGAGCGCCGCCGGCTGATCGGTAACCAGCAGGAACAGGCATTTATCCGGCGGCTCCTCAAGTGTTTTTAACAACCGGTTCGCGGCCTGCGGATTGATCCGGTCAGCGTTTCTAAACACAACCGCCTTCCAACCGCCCTCAAAGGAAGTCAGGTTGATATGCTCCTGGACCGCTTCGATCTGCGCCATCAAAATGCCGCGTGATTTTTTCTGCGGTTCCACCCACAACACATCGGGGTGGGTATGCGCGGCGATTTGCCGGCATTTTGCACACTGTCCGCAAGGGCGCTCGCCCGGCGCCGTGCAATAGAGCAGCGCCACCACCCGCTCGGCCAAGACCCCGGCGGCGCCCCGCGGCGACCCCACGATTAAATACGCGTGCGCCAGGCGGCCGGAGGCCAGGCTTTGCCGTAGCAACGCCAAAGCCTGTTCGACTTCAGGTTCAAATGACATGCTGTGCCAACTCCCAGATATCGGCTTGAACGGCATCCTCATCGCGCGCGGCATCCACAACCCGGATGCGCTGTGGCCAACGCCGCGCCAGCTCCAGATACCCGGCGCGTACCCTTTCATGGAAACAGAGTGTTTCCCGTTCGATGCGGTCCTTCTCCACCCCATGACGCAGATTGCGATGGCGCAGGCGCTCAAAGCCGGCTTTGACATCCACATCCAGCAGGATCGTAAGATCCGGCGTCAGGCCGCCGGTGGCCAGGTCGTTCAAGGCCAGAATTTTTTCGACATCACAGCCGCGCGCATACCCCTGGTAAGCGGTCGTGGAATCGGCAAAGCGGTCACACACCACGCAGGTCCCATCCGCCAACGCGGGTGCGATGACCTGGCGCACCAGTTGCGCGCGGCTGGCCATAAACAGGAAGAGCTCAGCTTCCGCGGCCATGCCCTCGCCACCGGCATCGTGTTGAAGCAGACGGCGGACGGTTTCGCCCACAGGAGTGCCGCCCGGCTCCCGCGTGGTGATAACGGAATGCCCCCCGGCCTGGAGTTGAGCGACCAACAGGCGGGCATGCGTGGACTTGCCACTGCCTTCCGGGCCCTCCAAGGTAATAAATTTGCCGCGTGGTTTCATGTCGACACCTTCCGCTTCAGTTTGAACCCATCGGAAGCATCTTGAATGATCCAACCTTGGGCCTCGACCTCCCGCCGCAGGCGGTCGGCCTCAGCCCAATCCTTGCGCCGGCGGGCTTCCAGCCGTGCTTGGGCCAGATTGGCGACAGCCGCCGGCGGCGCCACCTGTAGAGCGCCGGACCGCACGCCCAATACACGGTCAACATGGGCCAGGGCTTGCAACGCCTGGAAGGCTTCCGCCGGACTCAAGGCACCCTCATCCAGGCGCTTGTTGCCGGCATGGATAAAATCGAACAGCGCCGCCAGGGCCAGCGAAATATTAAGATCGTCATCCAAGGCACGGGTAAAAGCCATGATATAGGCACCCATCCAAGCGGGCAATGCACTCATTTCTGATTTCTGATTTATGATTTCCGATTTGATGCCAGCGCTGGCCGCTTGCATGCGTTCCGAAAACTCATCCAACCGGGCAAGCGCACTGCGGGCGGCATCCAGCACCTCAAAGGTAAAATTGAGCGCCTGCCGATAATGGACAGCCATTAGTGCATAGCGGATTTCGCGGCCGGAGTAACCGCGCCGGAGTATATCCCGGACCGTGAAAAAATTGCCCAGCGATTTAGACATTTTCCGCCCATCCACGACCAAATGGGCGCAATGCATCCAGTACTTGACGAAGGGCCGGCCGGTTGCGGCCTCACTCTGGGCAATTTCATCCTCGTGGTGTGGAAAAATGTTATCCACACCGCCGGTGTGTAGATCGAAGCTTGTCCCCAGGTATTTCATGCTCATGGCCGAACACTCGATGTGCCAGCCAGGCCGGCCGCGCCCCCAAGGCGAATCCCAAGCCACGTCACCGTCATTGCTTTGCCAGGCTTTCCACAGGGCAAAATCGGCCGCGTTTTCCTTCTGGTATTCGTCCTGGGCAATGCGCGCGCCCGGCTTGAGGCCGGTCATGTCCAGATGCGCCAACTTCCCGTAATCCTTGAATTTGGCAATGCTGAAATACACGGACCTGTCCTCGGAGCGGTAGGCATAACCCTTTTGGAACAGGGTCGCGATCAGGGCAATCATTTCGGGGATATGCGCCGTAGCGGCCGGATAGTGCTCGGCCGGCTCGATAGCCAGCGCGCGCAGATCCTCGAAAAATGCATCTTTGTACTTTTGCGTGTAATCGTTTAAGGCCACCTTAGTCGCTTGCGCGCCGCGGATTGTCTTGTCATCCACGTCCGTCAGGTTCATGACCTGGATCACCTGGAACCCTCGGAAGTGAAGAGTGCGCCGGAGCAGGTCCTCAAATATATAGGCGCGAAAATTGCCGATGGTGGCAAAGTCATAGACCGTCGGCCCGCAGGTGTAAAGCCGGACCTGCGGGGTCTGGAGCGGCACGAACTCTTCCACGCATCGCGTCAGGGTGTTGTAAATCTGGAAAGGCATGGGGAAAGGCGTTCTTGGTTTATCGTTCTTAGTTCTTCCCTCTTCTCCGGGCTGTCGTCTGCCGTCCTCCGTCGCCTGCCCTCCGTAGCGCTCCGGCGTAGGAGGGTCAGTCCGCCACCTCCACCGTCGCCACGGCCATTGCGGCAATGCCTTCCCGGCGGCCCAGGGCACCCATGCCTTCCACGGTTGTGGCCTTGATCGAAACATCCTGCACGGACACTTCCAGCACGCGGGCCAGTCGCTCACGCATGGCTTGCCGATAGGGCGCCAGTTTCGGCGCTTCGGCCATGACGGTGGCATCCACATGCACTACGCGCGCCCGGCGGGTCTTCAGCCGCTCCACCACCTGCGCCAGCAAATCGAGACTGTTCGCGTCTTTCCAGCGCGGATCGGTATCCGGAAAATGCACGCCGATATCGCCATCGGCAATGGTGCCCAGCAAGGCATCGGCCAACGCGTGGCAGAGCACATCGGCATCGGAATGTCCCTCCAGGCCCATGGCGTGCTCAATGGGCACACCACCCAGGATCAGCCGCCGGCCTTTAACCAGCCGATGCGCATCAATGCCAATTCCGGTTTTAATCATAACACCATTTTCTGTCCGTTGGCCGGCGGTACGCCGTTCGATTTCTTTTCGCCGGACATGCCCGCTGTCATGGCAAACCGAAGCGCGTCCTCGACCGATATATTAATCGGTGTGAGCCTCGAACGCGGCAAATAGATAGTATAGCCGCCCAGCTGATAACTAATTGGAACGTATACGGCACAGTGCCCTTCGCCCATGGGTTCCAATCCCGTCCCACTCAGATCCTGCCGGGTCATAATCCCCAGCAAGTGAATATCATTACCAATGTTCACCTTGACCACATATTTTTTACCGGCGTTTATTTTATTCCCCTTGGCCAAGAACGCCATCAAATCCTTGATACCACCCAGCACCGTTTTCACCAGCGGAACACGGGCCAGCCAGCCCTCGACCATGTCCACCAACCGTTGGAACAGCCAGAGATTCAGCAGGAGCCCAACGCCGATCGCCAAAATCAATCCGGCCAGCAGACCCATGCCCGGCAGGTAGATGCGTTCCGGCAACACGGCCTTCAACAGAATGCCCAGCGCATGCTCGGCGGTAGAACCGATCCAGAAGATAAAAAACAGCACAACACTGATCGGCAAAATCGCCGACAGCCCTTTAATCAGTAACGATGCTAGAGTTTTCATGAGGATTTGTTGGTTCGGATATAAACAGAAAATTATTTTTGGTTTGTTTTTCGATCCCCGCTATGCGCTCCCACCTTCGCTAAAGCTTGGGTGGACAGACCACGCGCTTTTCCGTCGTCTGTCGTCCGGCATTCGCCTTCCGCCGTCATTCCTTCGCCGCCGCCAGGGCCGCGTCATAATCCGGCTCCTGGCCAATATCCGGCACCTGCTGGGCATAGACAATACGGTTATTGCCGTCCAGCACCAACACGGCGCGGCTCATCAGCCCGGCCAGTGGGCCATCCTTGATCTGCACGCCGTATGCCTTTCCAAAGTTCGGGGACCGCAGGGTGGAGAGCGTTATACTATTTTTAAGACCCTGGCTCTCGCAGAACCGGCTTTGGGCAAAGGGAAGGTCCGCCGAGATATTGATGAGCACCGTATTCGCCAGCACCGCGACAGCTTCGTTGAACTTGCGCGCCGATACGGCGCACACGGGCGTATCCAGGCTGGGCACAATATTGACAATCTTTTTCTTCTGCCCGAACGTGGCCAGCGTCACGTCCGCAAGATCCGCACCCGTTAATTTGAAGTCCGGTGCGACCGTTCCCCGGGCCGGCAGTTTCCCCGCCGTATGAATCACACTGCCCTTGAACGTGATTTTGGCCATAGGCCCCTCCTTGTGTCGATTGGTGGCCGATTTTGTAACACACCCCTACTATGCTGAAATATCCGGGATTATGCAAACATGAACGTATGCACGGAGGGCGGGACTATGGCTCATTATTCAATTCGTGCACCCGGTCGGCACATCAAAACCCCAACGCCTTGAGCCAACGCACACACAGCCCCGACCAGGCGCCCACCACCGGATCGTTCGCCGCCAGGCCCATTCCATGCGGTCCGGTCGGAAACACGTGCAGTGCATAGGGCACCTTGCAGCGGCTCAGCGCGGCGGCGAACTGCAGGCTGTTTTCAACCGGCACTCCCTGGTCATTCGCCGTGTGCCAAAGAAAACACGGCGGAGTTTCATGTGTCACTTGCAGTTCGTTCGACAAAGACATCCTAAGGGGTTCCGGAGGATTTTCGCCAATCAAATTAACCATGGAACCATGATGTCCGAATGTCCCGAAGCTGATCACGGGATAACACAGAATTCCGGCATCCGGTCGGCAGTTTACGCGATCCACGGAATCCGGCGCTTGCGCGTTGCCTCCATCGAAATGCGTTACCGCCGTGGAGGCCAGATGGCCGCCGGCCGAAAAACCAAGCACGGCAATGTGATCCGGCTTGATCTTCCAGTCCTTTGCGTGGAGGCGTACAAGCCGGATGGCACGCTGGAGATCCCATAACGGCGCCGGGTGCCGATGCGGGGCCAAGCGGTAGTGGAGCACAAATCCCGCGATACCGGCTCGGTTGAACATTTCCGCGATCGGCGCTCCTTCATGCGGCGCCAGGTGACTATAGCCGCCGCCAGGACAAACGATCACGGCGCCGGCCGGCGCCGTCGACTCCAGAAGAAACGGCAAAAGAACGGGGGGTGTTTGCGCATGCACACCATCCGGCTCGGGCGCCCCATCACGCCAAAGGGGCAACGATCCATCCAGGGCCAGCTTCGGTATATTCATGGGGCGATTATATGCAAGCCACACGCAAGGTCAATTTTTCATAGTCCGGGATCCATACCGGCAACAATACCGGCCTTTCACGGTTGCGTCGCCTGTAACAGTTGTATTCGCGATCGTAGATCCAATTGTTACATGCCCCAACCAACTATTTTACCGGCTAAGCGGCGCATTCGACGACGAAACATGGCTGCAACCTGCGGGCCGAGATAGTTGGCGGGGCAAAGCAACTTCGGTAGTAAGGGGTCGTTTCTCATCGCCCCGCGATATTCCGCCAACTCAGCACGCATACCGGCCAGCACAGCCGAAAAGGAAATGGCATCGAATGGCCGGCGCAAGCGCGCTTGGCAAGCTTCAATATAATCCGCTTGTATTTTCCGCAGCCGATCAAAATCCCACGCGCGCGCGACCACCGCCGCGTCACTTTGGCCAAACACCGTCCGGGCCTCAAAGAGATTGGCATATTCGGCGACCGCCGCCGCTATATCAAGGTCGTAAAACATGGGGCGGATGTCGCGGACGGAAACAAAAACGCTTTTCTGGAGGCAGCCCATGCGCAGACGCGTCAGAAAATGATTCAGCGCATCACGATAACGCCGTTCACGTTCCGGCACATCGTACATCAGAATATACCAGCACCCGTCCCAGCGTTGATTCCAAAATCGTTCGGGTATGATTTCGGACGAAACATTCCGACGGCCTTCCGAGGTTAGTTTCATCGTCGGCGAACCACCGCGCATATCGCGCCGCGCAATCAATCCATCCCGGCGCAAGCGGTACAGCGCCTGACGATAGGCCGTCATGCGCGGGTAACTTCGATTCCAACTCAATGCTTTCCCGCGCGTCGCCACCCCCTCGAGCGCAATCCCCAGGAGATCCACCATTTCTGCGCAAATCTGCCGCCGGAGAACGCCTGGCGAAATCCCCGCTTTATGCAAAAACAGTCTTTTCATCGGTCATCCATGTAACAGTTGACTTCGCGATCGCGAATACAATTTAGTTAATCCGGCAAGAGGCGTCAACGGAAAACGGACGCCAAAACACACCTACCTTGTTTCATTCTGCACATCTCCATTCTTGACAACCATAATGTATTTTCCCCAGACTGATGGTCTATGGAAAAGGCGGATCACAAAACGCCCGTTCGACCGATTGAAATTCTCTGTCCGGCTTGCGGCCAGGACACGCTGCTCAAACGCGAGAAAGTGTACGAGGGGTTCAAACACACGGGGACAAAACTGTCCTGCGCCGCCTGCGGCCATGTCTTTCCCGACGAGGCCAAAGTCCCGTTCAAAGCAAAAAAAATCGTGCCGGGCTTCGGACGTCAGGACGTGCCGCCGCCACCCAAGGTGTTTGACGAGCGGGAGGTGCTTGAGACAGTCAGCCGGCTTTGCCGTCACTGCGCCCATTACGTGGTCAACCCCTTCCTCCAGCGCTGTGGCCGATCCAACCGGGAAGTGGAAGCCACCGATACCTGCAACCAGTTTGCGCCCAAAACAAACCCCGCATCTCAAGACTCCTGATCCCAGTATCATATGCACATTCCTGATGGCTTTTTGGATGCCAGGACGCTCACGCTCACCACCGGACTTTCGGCCACTGGAATTGCACTGGCTCTGTGGAACTTGCGGCGCATCCTGCCGCCCCGCCAAATTCCACTCATTGGACTCACGGCCGCCTTCGTTTTCGCCGCCCAGATGGTTAATTTTCCGGTGGCGGGCGGCACTTCGGGTCATTTGCTCGGCGGGGTTCTGGCTGCCGTTCTGGTAGGCCCGAGTGCGGCCGTTGTGGTTATTACGGCCGTATTAATTGTCCAAGCCTTTATTTTTGCCGATGGCGGCGTACTGGCACTGGGCGCTAACATTTTTAACATGGCCCTCGTGGGAACCATTGGCGGATACGGCATCTACTGGCTGGTCCGACACGTCGTCTCCGGGTTACGGGGACAACTGATGGCCGCCGCTTTTGCCGCCTGGTGCTCGGTCGTGCTGGCCGCCAGCAGTTGTGCGGCCCAACTGGCATTTTCAAAAACTGCGGCATGGGGCCTGGTTCTGCCAACCATGGCTGGAGTGCACATGCTCATTGGAATCGGCGAAGCCTTGATCACCACCCTGGTGCTTGTCGCCATTGCCCAGACCAGACCAGAACTCCTGGCCGAGCCCCTGCCCGTCAATGGAACACACGCTTTTGAACGGCTGGCTTTTGGTCTGCTGATAGCCATTGGGTTGTCGGTTTTCGTGTCGCCATTCGCTTCCAGCAAGCCCGACGGCCTGGAGCATGTCGCCCGGGTCCAGCAGTTTGAGTATAAGACCGCTGAAAAACCCATTGTACCTGCCCCCCTCCCCGATTATCTTCTACCCGGCATTAGATCGCCGGCCCTTGCAACCGCTCTGGCCGGCGGCCTCGGCACCGTACTAATGTTTGGCTTTGCCTTTCTCCTGGCGCGCACCGTGGCGCCGAAACAAGAGGGAAGTAACAATCGCTAGAATATTTTTGGAAACACATTTATGCATCATGATTTCATAGACCGATACAGCAGGCTGAACAGTCCCGTGCATCGTCTGCCGACGGGTTTAAAGCTAATAACCGCCTTGGCGTTCCTGCTGGCCACAATTCTTCTGCCCGCCCCCTGGATAGGCGGATTTGCGCTTATAGCGTTCATTTTACTGGGCCTGGCCGCCGTCAGCCGCATTCCGCCCGGTTTCCTGGCGAGCCGTCTGTTGATGTTAGAACCGTTTGTCCTGGGTATTGCCATCTTGTCCCTGTTCCAGCCGGGCGGCGGCAAAATATTTTTCTTGTTGCTGGTCCGCAGTACGCTGTGCCTGTTCAGCGTTCTCTTGCTCTCCAACACTACGTCCTTTGCCGACATCCTGCGGGTCTTGAAGCGATGCCGCATACCGGGTTTGTTGGTTACTACGCTGGCGCTTCTGTATCGTTACCTGTTCGTGCTGATTGACGAGCTGGAGCGCATGCAACGGGCCCGCGCGGCACGCACTTTCCGGTCCAGCCGCTGGAAAACATGGCAGGTCCTGGCAGCAATCGCCGGGCAATTGTTCGTGCGTTCAACTGAACGTGCGGAGCGGATTTATGCGGCCATGTGCGCCCGGGGATGGAAAGCATGAACGCCGTTGAAATCCAGCACCTGTCGTTCCGGTATCCTAACGGCACGGAAGCCCTGCGTGCTATTTCCTGCTCCGTGGCAGAGGGATCATGCGTCGGTTTGATCGGCCCAAATGGGGCCGGCAAATCCACCCTGCTCCTGCATCTGAACGGCATTCTTCCCGAAACGCTTGGCAAGGAATCGTATGTACGCATCTTCGGCGAACCAGTCGGCCGGCATAATCTGGACACCATCCGGCGCACAGTTGGTCTGCTTTTTCAGAATCCCGACGATCAGCTTTTTTGTCCCACGGTTTTTGAGGACATCGCGTTTGGCCCGCAGCAATTTGGACTGAGTGCACGGGCCGTGAATACCAAGGTACAGGATACGCTTAAACGCGTTGGCCTCTGCGGGTTCGAACAAAAATCCCCCCACCACCTCAGCCAGGGCGAAAAGCGGCGCATATGCCTGGCCAGCGTGCTGGCCTGTGAGCCGCGCATCCTGGTGTTGGATGAACCGACCAGCGACCTTGACCCGCGCAGCCGCCGGGAATTTAAGATACTCCTGCGGCAGATTACAGCCACAAAAATTATCGCCTCCCACGATTTGGACATGATCGCCGAACTGTGCGATCACGTGCTGGTTCTGGATGGAGGAACGATCGTGGCAGAGGGACAAACCATTAAACTGTTGAACGACGAAGCCCTGATGCTGGCCCACGGCCTGGAACGCCCGCACAGCCTGCGGCATCTGCATCCGCATGGCTGACGCCGGATAACGGTGGCTCGCCGTTCATCCGACCAATTCGACTTCGACCGGCGTAATGTTCTTGAGATTATCCGAAATCGGACAACGCTTTTCAATCTCGGCCAGAAGTTTCTGCTGTTCCGCCCGCCCCAGATCGGTGTCAATCTTTACGCGCGCCGTGATGGCGTTTAAGCCGACGCGCTTATCCGATGGCTTGCCGAGCAGACCGTCCGTATCTAACTCGCCTTCCAGCACGATCTTAAAGCCGCGCACATTCAGATGGCGCTGCATGGCCACGATCCGGCCAATAGACGCGATACATCCGCCCAGTGCCATGAGTTGAACATCAAGCGGCGTAGGCCCTTCATCCGTGCCGCCAGCATTTGCCGGTTGGTCGATGATGACCCGATGCTTGCCCGCCCTGCATTCCGTTTTGAAGCCGGATCCCTGGATGACCTCGATTTTAACTTTTTTTACTGACATATTCGCGCTCCTCATCTATTTGATTATTGGCTTCTTCGCGTCGTCTTGAATTACCATGCCGGCGGACCGACTTCCGGGAACCGACCGGCAAGGGCATTCCGGCATTCGGCACGTGAGCGCGCGAACAGGCTCTCCGCCGGTTCCAGGCCAATGGCCTGAACAACGGTCGCCAAAGGCACGGACCCCGTGGCACTTAGCAGGAATACGCCCTCCGCACCCGCCGGCTCCATGTCAATGTCTTTTCCAAATTCGCAACAGAGCCGCTTAATTTGCCGATTGTTATAGTCGTAGTGAAAAACACCGCAATCTAGTTCCAACGTGTGCGTAAGGTGATCATCGATGTTATCCATGATTTTCAAAACCCGGCCGACGGGATTGACAATACAACTGGGATAATCAACCACGGCGCAGACGAGATACGCCCGCGTCTCCAGCGCCCAGGCGCGCGTCAAAAGCCCTCCCGGCCACATGGAAGAAAACAGGGTCATATCCGGCTTAAGGTCCCGGTAAGCGGCGCGAAGTTCGATAAAATTGAGGTCGTAGCAGATGGCAAAACCGATACGCCCGATTTCGGTATCCAGGACCACAGCGCCCTTGCCCGGCATAACGCGACGTTCAAGTTCCCCGATGGTCGGGTAGGTTTTATGGTAAACACCTTCCACATCGCCCCGCCGATTGAATAAAACGGTCGAGTTGCGACGGACCCCGTCAATGAGCGTCGGATGATTGACGGCGAGAAACATGGCCTCCTTGCGGGCGTTTTCCGCGAATTTCCGGAACAGCGGACCATCCAGCGGTTCCGCCAGGTCCCACGCATTGTTTTTATCCAGGAGAAGGAATATTTCAGGAAACACGGCCAGGTCCGCACCTTCCAAGCGCGCCCGCCGGGCCATGGCCATGGCTCGATCAAACCGGCCGGAATCGTCATTGGCGCGGGGTGCCTCAGACACACCGCCCCGGCCTTCACGGAAACCACAAATGGACACTTTAACTTTCCGGCTCATACAGCTTCCTTTCCTATGCCACGCGCGCGTCCGGCCGCGTATTCAATGATAAAAAGAACATTTTCCGAAGGCGTTTCGTAGGGCAAAGCGCCCGTGCCGAGCAGGACGGGATTCGGGCTCCGCGCGGCCAATTCGGCCACCGCCTCGATTTCACGCGCGATGGCTTCCCGCGAGCCGCCCACGTAAAGCGCCGGATTCAGGTTGACCCTGACGGTGACCTCCGGATTCGCCGCCGTCTTGCCGAGAAATACACGCCGGTCGGTTTCCGCCGGACAAATCAAAAACCGTGTCCCCGTCTCCAGCAGTTCCGGCACAATCTTTTGCGTATCGCCGCCAAGAATGCAGGGAACGGGCTGGCCCAGGATTTTGCTGACGCCGGCCATCGCCTCCTTCAACGGTGGAAGTTCAATCTCCCGGAATTGCTTCGGCGATAACAAGGGTGGCGCCGCCGCCGACTCGAAGAAAGCCACTTTAACGCCGGCACGCTGGGCAGCCCGGCAATACGCAAGCTGACCCGGAATCAGGCGATGCAAAAACCGGCGGACATTTTCAGGCTCCAGCGCCGCCGCCATGATGAGTTCAGTCAGCCCAAGCAGATTCTGCGCGATGGAAAAAGGACCGCTGACTGGAACGCGGACGTCGGCTTCGGGAAATTCGCGCTGAAGCCGTGAGGCGACTTCCACGATCATGGGCAGGCGTCCATCGCGGTCCGGATCGAACGGTTGAATGTTTGTGGCTTCATCGAGCGTAGCGAACCGGGGTTCGGTAATGGCGGGGATGCCATTGCCTGGCGGTTCCCGAACCACGCATCCATACGCCTCCGCTTCGGGATTATAAATATCAATACCAATGACGACCGGAAAATGACGATAAAGCTGGTAGGCCGCGCGATGCGCCGCCAGCAGAAGGTCGCGGTCACGCGATACATCCCATGGCCGCCGGTCAATCAGGCGCGCGGCGTGCTCATATACGGATATGGATACGGGAATGGCCATAAAAATAAATACACCGCGTTGCGTTGGATCAATACGATTTGTAGCAGTATGAAGAACAAAACGCACAAGGTCAAGACGGACGATGGAAACGGAATCGACAATTTTTGCGCACCCGCTACACTGGCAGGCATGGATGCAAATAAATGGCATGGTTCGTTTGGGCTCGGCCTGGTGCTGGCGGTGTTGACTGCTGGCACCGTGACATGCAATGCCACAACGGGATCGGCAACCCGTGTGCGGATAGTGACTTCCTTTTACCCCGTGTATATTGCCACGCTGAATGTGGCCGGGGACGTGCCCGGCGTCGAGGTGGTCAACCTGACCAAGCCGTTGATCGGCTGTCTGCATGATTACCAGATGACGCCGGACGATCTGGTTAGCTTGAGTAAAGCCGATATTTTCGTCGTCAACGGGGCGGGCATGGAAACCTTTCTGGACAAGGCCATCCAACAGGTTCCGCGGCTCAAGCTTATCCAGTCCAGCGACGGGATCGCCTTGATGTCCACGGCGGGCATTGTCAATCCGCACGTGTGGGTCAGCGTGACGGCGCACATGCAACAGGTAGAGAACATTGCCGCGGGCTTGGCCCGGTTCGACCCAGATCACGCGGCCTTGTATCGAACGAACGCCACGACCTATCTCGCCAAACTGGATGCGCTCCGCGCGGCCATGCACGCGGGACTGCAGAACGCCATGACCCGCGACATCATCACTTTTCACGAAGCCTTCCCGTATTTCGCCCGGGAATTCGGATTAACCGTGGTGGCCGTGATCGAGCGCGAGCCGGGCTCGGAACCGAATGCCCGCGAACTGGCTCAAGCCATAACCCTCGTGAAGAAAACCGGCGTCAAAGCCATCTTTGCCGAGCCCCAGTACTCGGCCAAAGCGGCGGACGCAATCGCCCGTGAAACGGGCGCGACTGTGTACTGCCTCGATCCCGTTGTCACGGGCCCGATGGCACCGGATGCGTACCTCACCATCATGAAGGCCAATCTGCAGACACTCGAACAGGCGCTGGGACATCAGACGACAGACAACGGACGACAGACGACGGAATAAGTGACCATTGCATTCTGCGTGAGCGACCTTGGGTAGTAAAATAGTTTGAAAAACGGCGTTTTATCCCTCACTCTATCCGGCAGTCATGACACAAACGCTCCAACAACAAGCAACCGTATTAGGACCTTCCTGCGGCGGGTGTTGTACGCGGCTCGTCAACTTTGGAGTGACCTTGAACGGCACGGTGGTTCTGGAAGCCATCAACCTGCACGTCCATTGTGGCGAACTTACCGTGCTCCTTGGCCCGAACGGCGCCGGGAAAACCACGCTGTTCCGGGCCATGCTGGGCGAGCTACCCTATACCGGCACGCTCCATTTCGTCCATGCGGGAAGCGAAGAACGCTTTATCCATCCGCGGATCGGGTATGTGCCCCAGAAGCTCGATATTGACACTTTGGCGCCAGTCACCGTTCTGGACTTGTTTGCCGGCGCCCTGGCGCATCGCCCGGTCTGGCTGGGCCATTCCGCCGCAATCCGCGCGAAAGCCCTGGATATGCTCTCCGTGGTCAACGCCCATGCTCTGCTCGACCAACGCCTGGGCCAACTCTCCTGCGGCCAGCTTCAACGAGTCCTGCTGGCCCTGGCCTTGACCCCGGTTCCCGACCTCCTGCTCCTGGATGAGCCGGTATCGGGCGTGGACCCTGCGGGTATTGACCTTTTCTATCGCATGGTTTCCGAATTGCGCCGGATCTTCGATCTTTCGATCCTGCTTGTTTCGCACGATATCCCGACGGCAGCCCGTTTTGCCGACCGTATGATTTTCTTGAACCGCACCATTCTCTGTGATGGCTCGTCGCGCGAGGTGCTCGCGGGCCCGTGCATTCGACAGACTTTCGGAATTGACCTGGCCAACGTGGCCATCCAGCAACTGGAAAACCGCTCCAATCAACCGGCTCATCACCATCCATGACCTTCTGGTATTCCATCGCCGGGCATTTGCCGTTTGAGTGGGCGCAGTTCGCGTTCATGCAGAACGCCCTGCTGGCCGTCCTCCTGATCGCGCCACTCTTTGCGCTGATCGGGTGCCTGGTCATCAGCAACCAGATGGCGTTTTTTTCCGACGCCATCGGACATGCGGCCCTGACGGGCATCGCCATTGGCGCGCTGGCGGGGCTGGCCGATCCGCTCTGGGCCATGCTGGCTTTTGCCACGGTGCTGGCCATCCTCGTCTCCGTTTTGCGCCGCTACAGTTCGGCCTCGACCGACACTATTATCGGGCTCATGATGGCCTTTGCCGTGGCACTGGGCGTGGTCCTGCTGTCGCGGGGCGGGGGGTTTGCGCGCTATTCCCGTTACCTGATCGGCGATCTGCTGACGATCACCCCGTTCGAAATTCTGCGGCTCGTGCTTTTGCTGGCAATCGTGGCCGGCGTATGGCTGGCGTTTTTCAACCCGTTGTTTTTTGTCTGCCTGAACCGCTCATTGGCCAAGGCACGCGGGTTTCCCGTCTGGCGACTGGAAGCTTTTTTTGCCGTGATCGTAGCCCTGGTGGTGACCGTCACCATTCCCTGGGTCGGCCTGCTGGTCATCAACGCCTTGCTGATCGTGCCGGCCGCCGCCTCACGCAATATGGCGCGTACGATGACCGCCTACGTGCTGGGGGCCGTGGTCATTAGCGTGCTGGCCGGCGTCCTGGGATTGATCACCTCGTTCTACTGGGGCACGGCCACCGGCGCCACCATTGTCCTGTGGGCCATGGGATTTTTCATCGTGTCACTGGCGTTCCGCCGGCGATAACACCGAATAGGCAATCTATCGTTTACGTTTCCTCACCGCCGGCGCATTCAGCGCTTTCACAAACTGACGGGGCGAGTTGCCTTCCACGCGCTTAAACATTTTGGAAAGATGATAGACATCGCTGAAGCCGAGCGCGGCGGCGATCGTTTTGAGGCGCTGGCCTTTCATCATGAGATTCCGGGCCTGCTGAATGCGCAGGCGAATGAGCGTGGCAATCGGCGCCTCGCCCGTTTCGGCGCGATACCGATGCGAGAGCGTCGAGACGCTGACATGCAAATGCTCGGCAATGGCCGCCAGCGAAAGGCGTTGGGCCATACGCTCGCGCAGAAAGGCTGTTACCGCCGTGGCCAGCGTCGGCGTCTCCGGCGAAAAAGCCGCCGGGATCCGATATGTGTCAACCTCGATCAGCACACTATGCCGCAGTAAATCCAGAGCCTCGCACAATAATTCCATCGCCTTCCAGAAGCCGTCGTCTTCTTCCCGTTGCCCGACCTCAGCCGCCTTCTCAATCAATCGCCCCAAACGTCCCTCGGGATCTACAAATCGCGCATAGCCGGCCGCGCGCCTCACCAGCGTATCCAGACCCGCACCCGACCCACCGCGAAACATCAGCCAGACGTTGCGAATGGGCGGCTTGACGGCGCGCATGTCCTCCCAGTAGGGCGTGTGCGGCGGATACAGCAGGGCTTCACCGGCCGGATGGCGAAGCCAAGGAGCCGTCCGCCGTCCCACCTTGAACAGCCCCAAGTCCGATAGACTGTAATCCAGTACCCAGTATGGATTGCTGTGCCGGGTGCCCCGGCTCGCATGCGGCGTCGCCCAGACCGCACGGGTCGCATTGACCAGCACGGGCGCCTCCGCCGGCGCCGTCAGCCAAGTCCAGCCATAACCCTTCGTGTTCGCGACTCCTGCTTGTTTAGCCATTGCAAGATAATACAAATAATTTGCCTGCCTGTCCATTGCCGTTTTTATAGCCTGCGATAGAGTTGCGTTAATCAATAAGGAGGTATCGTCATGCGTTTCAAGCAACTGGCTATCGAGGGCGGCGCCAAGGCCGTCAAACAAACAGGGAGCTACCCCACCAAGATTCACGTGGATGAACTGTTGGAACTGCTCGATCTCTGGGAGTTCCCGGCGGCCACACGCAAGACGCTGGCAACGGCCATTCGGAAGTCAGCCAAGGAGATCAAGGGGCCGCATCTCTTCCGCTATTACAATCCGCGCCCGAGCAAGGTGGAGGCGGCCGAAAAGAAGTTCGGCAAGTTCATTGGGGTGCCCTACTGCCTGGCCGTCAACTCCTGCACCTCGGCGCTGATTGCCGCCATGCGGGCATTGGGCATTGGCAAGGGCGACGAAGTCATCGTGCCAGCCTACACGTTTTTTGCCACGGCCTCCACGGTGGGCGCCTGCAACGCCATCCCCGTAATCGCCGACGTGGACGACACGCTGACCATCGACCCCAAAGACGTCGCGCGGCGTATCACGCCGCGCACGAAGGCCATCGTCGTCGTGCATATGCTTGGGGTTCCGGCCCAGATGACGGAGCTGAAAGCGCTGGCCGACAAGCATAAGATCGCACTGATTGAGGACGTAGCCCAGGCGGCGGGCGGCTCCTATCGAGGCAAAATGCTGGGCAGTATCGGCACGATCGGCTGTTTCAGCTTTGACTATTACAAGATTTTAAACAGCGGCGAAGGCGGCTTTGTCACGACCAGCAACGAGTGGCTCTACACCCGCGCACAGTCCTGGCATGACTGTGCCGCCTGTTGGCGCCCGAACCGCTACGCCTCCGAACGGCGCGAGGGCGAGCTCTTCTGCGGCGAAAACTACCGCATGAGCGAACTGCAGGGGGCGGTGGCCCTGGCGCAAATCCGCAAGGCTGACAAGATTCTTAACGGCTACCGCACGGCCAAGCAACGGATCGTGGCGGCACTGGTATTGCCCAGGGGTGTTAAGCTCCAACGCTTGGCAGACCCGAAGGGTGATGCCGGCAGCAACCTGGTGATCTTCATGCCCAACGTGGAAAAAACAAAATGGGCCATGAAGGCAATGCAGGCCGAGGGTGTACCGGCCGGCGGCATTTACGACGCCAAGGTCAAGGACTGGCATATTTACACGCACTGGGACCACATCATGGAGCAAAAGGCGGTCGCCCCAGATGGCCTGCCGTGGAGCGGCGTAAAAAAGTCGGAATTGCCCGCATATACGATGGACATGTGTCCGCACGCGCTCGATTATCTCAGCCGTTCGGTAATCATTGGGGTCAATTCCAACTGGAGGGCTGCGGATTGCCGGGCCATTGCGGAAGGCATCAACAAGGTGCTGGCAAAGGTATGACGGAAAAATCTGGAAGCAAACATCGAACATCCAATCCGTCGGCTGACGGAAACGCCCAACGCCAAAGTATTTTGAGCTATTCCGCTTCCATTCGATGTTCGAAGTTCGACTCGCCTGGGCGAAGCGCTCCGGCGGAGCCTGGTGTTGGATGTTCGATGTTTTCTATAATGGCAAAAACGTTAGCTATAGGAGGCATGTAATGAAATATGGTGTTTGCCTGGAAATGGTGTTCACGGATCGCCCGTTCCTCGATCGCATTCAATTAGTGGCGGAAGCCGGTTATCGGTTCGCCGAAATGTGGTTCGGCGATCTCGCGCCGGCCAAGCGCGCCGCAAATGCCAGGACATCCAAGCAAGCGGTTAAAGTTCGTGCGGCCGCCGCAAAGGCCGGTGTGACCATGACCAACGCCGTCATCGGGTCCCCGGACGGCGGTATTGGCGGCGGCCTGACCGACGCCGTGCGGCGTGCGGAATGGCTTAAGCGTACGGATGCCACGCTGGCTTATTGTCGCGAGGCCAATATCGGCGCGGCAATCGTCTGCACCGGCAATCTCGCGAAAGGACTTTCCCGCACACAGATGCGGCTGAACGTCCTGGATGGGCTGAAAGCCACGGCAGAACGGGCGGAAAAGGCCGGCATCACGCTGTTGCTGGAAGCACTGAACGACAAGGTGGACCATCCCGGATATTTCTTGACCAGTTCCGACGAAGGCGCCGCCTTATGCCGGGAAGTGAATTCACCCCGCCTGAAACTGCTTTTCGACTGTTATCACATGCAAATAATGGAAGGCGACCTGACCGGCCACCTCCGCAAAAATCTGGATGTGATCGGCCATATTCATTCGGCCGGTCATCCCGGCCGGCACGAGCTCTGGCTGGGTGAGACCAACTATCCTTTCCTGGTCCGCCAGCTTGAAATCATGGGCTGCCAGGGCGTTTTCGCGCTGGAATACACACCGACCCTGCCGCCTTCCGAAAGCCTGCGCAAAACGCTTGCGTATCTTACGAAAAACACCAATAGTTTTAAGATAAGCAACATATGGAAAGGCGGTGGCTCATGAAACTATCCGTGATGAAGGTTCTGGCGGCTGATGAAATCAAGTCCATTCACGAAGCCACGCTCGCTATTTTGAACAATTGCGGCGTAAAAATCGGCAGTCCAAAAATGTTCGCATTTCTCAAGGAACGCGGTTTGCCGGTGGATCGCGAACGACAACTCGTTCGTTTTCCGCGCGACTGCATTGAAGACGCGCTTGCTCATATTCCAAACAAATTCGAAGTGTTCAACCGTGAAGGCCAGCATGTCTTTACTTTGGGCGATGGTATTCCCCGCGTTGCGGCCGGACATAACGCTGTCTTCTGGGCGGATGCAAATACAGGTAAAACCCGGCCTTCAACTATCGCTGATGTTGAATTGTTCGGCAAAATATGCGAACAATTATCCGCTATAGATATGATCGGGATTCCCGTCATGCCTCAGGATGGGCCGCAGCCAGCGGCGTCTTTGCTTTACGGGGTTAAAGCCGTCATTGCGAACAGCCGCAAGCCGGTATTTTTTTCAACGGATCAATGCGCTATCAATCATGCCTGTATCGCAATGTTGCGCGCGACATTTGCCGGCAAATTGGAATCGCAGGTTTATGGCATCAACCAGCTTTCGCCGACCAGCCCGCTGTTTTGGGAAGGTAACGTCTTGGAAGCGCTGACGGAAACGGTGGTTACGGGTGTTCCTTTGGCTATTCTGCCTGAACCCAATGCAGGGGTCTCAGCCCCATACACTTTGGCGGGACTGCTAACCATGAATAATGCCGAATGTCTGTCTGGGCTGGTGATGATTCAACTGTTGAAGCCCGGCGCAAAAGTTCTGTATGCCAATTCATGGACGACCACTGATATGCGTACCGGCGCGGCGCTGGTCGGTTCCGTTGAAACTTCGATCTGCCGCGTCGCAGCCGCCCAGCTGGCCCATTTTTACCACGTGCCATCGCATACAACCGCGCCTAATTCCGACAACCACGCCCATGATGAACAAAACGCCTGGGAAAAGACATTCAGCCTGCTGGCGGCCATTGGCGCCGGCCATGACCTGATCGTTAACTGCGGGATGTTCGCGACCGGGATGACCTGTAGTCACGAACAGTTGCTGATGGACGCGGAGCTGGCCGGCATGGCCCACCGCTTCGTACAAGGCATTGACGTACGACCGGAGACCATCGCGGCGGAACTCATCCAGCAGGTTGGCCCCTTGGGAGAAACCTATCTGACCCAACCACATACGTTGGCGCGGCTGCGATCTGAGGAGTATTTCGTGCCGGACTTGGCCGTGCGCGGGCCGTTGGCCGTATGGCAGGCAGCCGGCGCCAAGGACACGTATGCTTTAGCCCGCGCCAAGGTTGAAACATTGCGGGGGAATCCGGGCGCCGCGTTGTCTTCGGAACGCACGCAACAATTGCAGGAGATCATAACCCATTTCACATAGTGGAGGTGGGAAGGTGAAAAGTAAATCGTGAAGGAAATTCAGCCTGACGACAATATCCGGCTTGAGACGCGCGCTGGCATTGGAGTATTATCGCTTGGTGAAAGCATGAGATCGAAACCATTTCAGATGATCGCCGAACCCCTGCACCGGGCGACGCTTGACCTGCTCGCCCGTGTGGGAGTGCGCGTGGAATCAACCCCCGCGCTGGAGCTCCTGGCCGCTCGCCAGGTGCGTATCGATATGGCGCTCCGGCGCGTTTATCCCGATGCCCGGCAAATTGAGGCGATGTTGGGCACGGCTCCCCGCACGTTCCCGGTCTACGGCCGGCAGACGGATCGTCCGCTCATCATCGGCGGCGATACGCCGCATATCATAGCCGGCGGCGCCTCGGTGCGGGTTCTGGATCTCGACGGGCGCTATGTCACGGCCACGTGGGGCCACCTACGGCAATTCATCACCCTCCTTGATGCGTTGCCTTGCATCCACTTGCTGCTCAATCAGGTCGATCCGGCGGAAGAGACGCAACACTATTATCTCCGACTCGCGGCCGAGATGTTGATCGGCAGTCCCAAACCCTGCGCACTGCAAGCCCAGAACGGCGCCGACGTGACCGCGATGGTCGCGATGGCAGCGTGCATCCGCGGGTCGCGCGGGGCACTGGCGGATAGACCCCTTTTTGTGACCGGCACCAATGCCGAACCGCCGCTGTGTATTCCTGCCCATGCGGCGGAGGTGCTCATGACCGCGTCCGCCGCCGGCGTCCCGTGCGGATTGGGCGATTATGTGATGATGGGGATTACCGCGCCGGTAACCACGGCCGGGGCGCTCGTGCAGCGTAATGCCGTCCAACTGACGGCGCTGCTCCTCATACAATTGGTCCACCCTGGGGCGCCGTGCTACTACAGCGCCGCGTCGGGAGCGGGTTGCCTACGCACGCTGAATTCCGTAACGGCGAATCCGCAAGCGGTGCATCTGGTGCGGCTGGCGACACAACAGGGCCGGTTCTATGGTCTGCCAGTCTGGGCCATAGCGCCGACCGACGCCCGACAGCCAGATTCCCAAGCGGCTTGCGAGCGGACGATATTTCTGCAGACAGTCATGGACGCGGGCGCATCGCTGATCCAAGGCCCAACCTCGATGATGGATCAAATGATGCTTTCCAGCTTTGCGCAAGCCATCATCGATCACGACATCATCGGCTACCTGCTGGCCGCCAGGCAGAATACCACCGTGAATGCGGACACGCTCGCCGCCGAAGCAATCCAGGAGGTTGTGACGGACGCCGCATACGCCGAGATGAAGTTTGCTGCGCATCCTCACACCGTGGATCATCTGCGCGACGACGCGTGGCGGCCGCTCGCTTTCGCCTATGACACCTTCGCAGAATGGCAACGGCATGGGGGTATGTCGCTGGTCGAAAGGGCAACATCGGTTGCACGCGATCTACTGGATCATCACCAACCGGAGCCGGTCGGGAGCGACCTGGCGGCGGAGATCAGGCGGATCGCGGAGGTGGCACGATGACTACTCGAGACATTCATGGCGCACCCCGGGCCAAAGTCACCATCGGCCTCGCCGCCCTGTGTGCCCAGTGGTTCGAGGAGGTAGGTCTGCGGGGCAGTGACATGGCTGCCACGCTCAGTACCGATTATGATGCCATGGTCCAACTGCTGTCGCGGATCTTCGGCAAGGTAGTGGTCCCCGGCGTGATCTCCACCCCGGAGGAGGCGGTCAACGCCGTGGATTTATTCCGACGGGAGCAGATTGACGCCTTGCTTCTGGTCCACATCATGTGGAGCGAAGATCAGCCGCTCCTCGAAATTTTACGGGGCTGCGAGGGGGTTCCGCTCCTGTTGTGGAACTACCATCCAACGGGGTCGCTGCCGGCCAGGCTTTCAGTGCAGGACGTCTTTCGCTTCAGCGGTACGGTCGGCATGCTGCAGGGCAGTGCTCCGATGCAGCGCCTGGGCTTGACCGCGGTCATGATCGCGGGGACTCCGGGCGATCCGGACCTGACGAGTGAACTGGAACAGTATGCCGCGGCGCTACGCATTCACAATGCATTCCGGAGCATGCGGGCCGGGCGTATTGCCGGACGGTGCGAGGCGATGACCGGCACCCATGTCGATCCTGAGGCGCTTAGCCAACGTCTCGGCGTCACGCTGGTTGAAATCAGCGCCGCGGAGTATGCCGCCGCCTGCGTGGCTGTGGCGCGCGATCGGGTCGAGGCGTGGTCGGCTGAACTCGCCCGCCAATACAAAGTCAGCGGGGTGTCCGCCGGCGCCCTTCAGCTTGCGTGCCGGAACGCGCTCGCCCTCGATGACCTGGTTGTCCTGTACGATCTGGCCGTCCTCGCCATTCAGGATCTTGACCCAGAACTCCATCGGCTGGCCGGGATCCGTCCCTGCCTGTATCCGCCGCAGTGCGCCCGGCGGAACGTGGCGATCGCGATGGAAAGCGATTTGACAACGGGGTTGGGTATGCTCGTTACCATGCGTGCCGCGGCGGCGCCGGCGCTCTACACGGAATTATTCACCTTTGACCCGCGGGCGAATCTATTGCTGATGGGCCATGCCGCGGCGCATGACCCGCGCCTGGCGGATGCTGACGGCGTCACCCTCGTGCCGGATGGCGAATATCGCCAGACGGATGCCCACGAGGGCGTGTGGCAGGAATTCATAATGCGTAAAGGGCCGGTGACCTGTGTCAGCCTCTACGACACAGGCCAAGATTATCGCATGGTCGCCTTTGATGGGGTTTCCATCGGGGCACCTCGCCGCATCGAGGGTTTTGCCCACGCCGCGGTGATGCCGGACGTGCCCGTGGCGCAGCTCGTGCTCCGGCTGGTGCAGCGCGGCATGACCCAGCACTTCGCGGTGGTCCCCGGCCGGATCGTCCCGATCCTGCGGCACTGGTGCGCGCTCAGTGGCGTGGAGTTTGTGTGGGAGAGCGTATCGCTATGACCCCACGGGAGCGCATGTTAATCGCCTATCGGCACGGCCAGCCGGATGCCGTCCCGGTCTCCCCGGAGATCTGGGACGCCACCGCGATCGCCGTGAGCGGCCGCCCGTTTCATGAGCTGGTCGGCCCCTTTGCCCAGGCGCCCTGGTGGCAGACCCATCTGGCGGCATTCGAATATTTCGGCGCCGATGCCTGGATTCTCGCCGCGCCGGGCGAGACCGAGGGACAGCGGGCAATGCGCACGTCCGTTTCGCGCTTTCTGGATGAGGCGACCATCGAGACTCACACCACGTACCGCACGCCTCACGGCGAACTGCGCGCGGTTTCCCATACCACGCCGGCGTATGCCGACTGGCTCGTCAACCACCCAGTCAAGCGCTGGCCCATCGATATGGACGCCTATGCGGACTTTTTCTTCACAGATCCCGCGACCGCCGATCTGGCCGAGATCGACCATGTAATCGACGGCGTCGGTGAGAAGGGCTTGGTGACGCCGTTACTCGGCGATCTCTTCACGAGCTTCCTCGGCACGGTACGTGAAGGCGGCATGGCGCAGACGATCTTCGACCTGATCGACGAGCCGGAGTATTGCGCCCGGCTCAACGCCCGTTACACCGGTCATCTCTCCGCACAGGCGCGGCGTATCTTGGAACGTACCAAGGCCCAGGCGCTTTTCATCCACGGCGGCTATGCGGGCTTGCCGATGATCAATCGCGAGATCTTTCGGCAGTGGGATGCGCCCGTCCTAGCCGCAGTTTCCGCTGTCTGCCGCGAGTTTCATACACCCCTCCATCTGCATCAGCATGGCTACGTCATCCCCATCATGGACGATCTCATCGTGGCTGGCGTGAGCCTCGTCTGCCCCCTCCTGCCGCCGCCCCAGGGCGATGTACATGACCTGGCATCCGTGAAGCAGCGCTTTGGACGCCGCCTGGCACTCAAAGGCAATGTGGACCCGTCTGCCGTCCTGCTGCACGGCAGGGTGGCGGATGTCGAGCGGGCGGTGGAGCGGTGTATCCGTGATGCCGCGGCGGGGGGCGGGTTTATCCTCGGCACGGCGGACAGCACCATCGTCGGCACACCTTTCGAAAACATCCGCGCCTTCGTGGAAGCGGGCAGAAAGTATGGAGGGTATTGAACTGTGGAGCGCGGGGTGACATGATGCCTGCGCATCTGCGCTCACGCAAGGAAGGAGATCAATCATGACAATCATTGCCGGCCGTTCAGGGACATTACGCACACTGGACGGACATTCCGTCTCGCCGACACCCGTCGCCCTCTTCACCTGGGGGTTTGATTATATCTGGCAGATGGCCGATATGCCGCCCTGGCAGTTGGCCTGTGGAACGCGCGATGACTGGCATCGCGCCCATCTCGCCCTGCTGGAGCGCCACCGGCCCGACCTGCTCTTTTACAGTGGTAGTGGCGGCACGACGCCACCTCGACTGGTTACCAATGAACGTGAGAGCTGGTTGATTGAAGCCAATGGTCAGCGCTACCGTATGGATAAAACCAGTCTGGCGCTCGCCAATGCCCAAACAGGCGCGAAAGGGTGTGATCCTGTCGGCTCGATGAAAACGCGCGCGGACATTGATCGCATGATTTCGGCATTCACCGGGTGGGGCGAGACGTATCTGGATGGATTGCATCGTCTGATTACCGAAACTGGCGACCGGGCACTGGTATTGCCGCATCATTCGCCGGCCTATATCTGCACGTGTTATGCTTTTGGCTTTGAACGGGCGATGGAGCTGATGATCGAAGATCCGGACCTTTTCATATATGCCTGTGATCGTTTTCAAGCCGGTGACCGCCTGCGTATGCAGGAATGGAAAGCCGCTGGAGCGGAGGTCTGCTTCATCGCCGATGGATGGGCTTCCTGCGATATTATCTCCCCGGCAATGATTGAACGTTTCGCCCTGCCGTATCAGCGCTCGATCACGAAAGCAGCCCATGAGGCCGGACTGCGCATTATCCTGTGGAACGAGGGCGATATTTTGCCTATTCTCCCTGAAGAGGCTGCCATTCCCGTGGATGCCTTTGTCTTTGAACAACCGCGCAAGGGCGCGTCCCTGACCGTGGAAGCAGTGCGTGCGGTGTTCGGGCCGCGTCGCTGTCTCTTTGGTAATCTTGATTCGGAGGCATTACTCGCGCGCAACGATGCCGCGGAAATTGCCCGGGCCGTGGCGGCGCAGATCGCGGCCTCCGGCCCGAACACGCCGTTTGTGCTCTCCACGGGGAGTCCGATCCCCAGCTTCACCGCGCCCGAAGCGGTGGATGCGATGATTGCGACGGCCCGCGATCGTTAAAATTGAAAGGAACTATAACGATGACCGATATCATAACAACGATTCTGACTGAAACGCCAGCTGGGACGACGCAGTTTTGCCGTCGCGAGGGCCAATTCTGGCTTGCCCGTCTGTGCGGCCTGCCTACCGGACGGCAGGGTGAGGCCACTGGCCCGGCTCGCACGCAAGGGATGGCCCTTATCGAAGTGGATGGGCGGCGTTACGAGGGAAACGATCTGGCGCTGGAGAGCAATGAAGAGACGGAACACGCCTTGCTCTGCCGATGGCGGGTGGGGGACAAATCCCTGCGTCTGATCACCGCTTGGCAGGGATGCCCGGATACCGGCATCGTACGCCGGTCTGACACGCTTACGAATACCGGCAAGACACCCGTAACCCTCTCGCGCTGCCTCGCGCGGGTATCCTTCCCGCCAGGGCTCTACGAGTGCTACGCGCAATCCAGCCGCTGGTGTCATGAGAACCAGGGCGCCTGGCAAACCCTGCACACGGGCGTGACGCTGCGCCATGCCTGGGGGCGCACGACCGAGGAAAGTACGCCGTACCTGGCCTTGCGTGCCGTCGGGGCGGACCAGGGGTTGGCGTTTCATGTACTGCCGCGGGGAAACTGGACGATCCGGGTCAGTCCAGTGACGGAGGGCGGCGATCTGCCCTACGCCGTGGTGGAACTCGGGTTGGCTGACGAGAACCTGCACTGGGTCTTACGGCCCGGCGAATCGTTCGTCCTGCCGGAAATTCTGATCCAGCCTTTGCCGCAGGGTGAACCGCATCTGGGCGCACCCGCCTTGCACCGTTACCTGCTCACCAACTATTTTGCGGGCGCCAAGCTCGAGGCACCGGTGGTTTATAATACCTGGTTCGACCAGTTCGAGATCCTCGACGTACCACGACTACGCACGCAACTGACTGCGGCAAAAAAAGTCGGGTGTGAGGTGTTTGTAATTGATGCCGGCTGGTACGGCACCGGCGGTCCCAACTGGTCGGCACAGACCGGCGATTGGCGCGAGAAGACCGAGATGGCCTTTTGCGGGAACATGCGCGCGTTCGCCGACGAAGTGCGCGCGGCCGGGCTGGGCTTCGGCCTGTGGATGGAACCCGAACGGTTCGGTCCGGAGGCGCCGATCCGTGCCGAACACCCAAAGTGGTTTGTACCGGTCGGTATTGCCGCACGTCTCGACCTCACCCTGCCGGACGCTTACGCATACTTGCGAAGTGAAATCGAGCGGCTGGTCGAGATCTATCAACTGGCTTGGATGAAGATTGACTTCAACTTTATCCTGGATGCGGACGCCGCCGGCGCAGAGCTGTCGGAATACACGACCGCTTGGTACCGGCTGCTCGACGAGATCCGCGCGGCCTATCCCGAGACGTTCTTCGAAGGGTGTGCCAGCGGCGCCCTGCGCGGCGACTTGGCCACCCTCACCCATGTGGACGGCCACTTCCTCAGCGACACGGTCAACCCGGTGGACGTATTGCGGATTTCGCAGGGTGCCTGGCTGCGGCTGCCGCCCGGGCGGCTTGCGCGCTGGGTGGTCATACGCTCGGCCGGCCAAGTCGTGCCGCGCTACGGCAGCGCCCTCGCCGCTTCCCCAACCACAGTACTCACCCCCTGCGGCGCGTTATGGGAACCGGCCGTAACGACCGATCTTGATTTCGCGCTGCTTGCCGCCATGCCAGGAATACTGGGCTTCAGCGGTGACTTAGCCAGCTTACCGCCAGAGCAGTGCGAAAAGGTCGCGCAGGGCATCGCCTTCTTCAAACGCTGGCGTCGCTTCCTCACTGGCGCGGCCGCGCACTTGCTGACGCCTCCGGAAACGCTCGACCGCCGCGAAGGTTGGATCGGTGTGCAACTCCAAGTCCCAGGCGACGACACCAGCCTGGTGTTTGTCTACCGTCTCGGCGTTTGCGGATCGCCGCCACCATTCCGCCTACAGGCGCTCAATCCTGACACGCGCTACGGCGTGTGCCCCGGGACCAAAGAGGGGGATACGGGAATTGAACTCACCGGTGCGGAACTGATGCGCGATGGTTTACCATTGCGCCAGTCTTGGCCAGCGGGCAAAGGTGCAGAGGTGTTCTGCGTGAGGACGAAAAGAGGGTAGCATCGTCCCTGCTTCGTCCGGCTATTGCCGGCCTTCGCAGGGCAAGCCACGCTCGACGCTTCACGCTCTACGTGCCTTTCTTAACATACCCCCACTCGACAAGTTTCTGATAGGCATGCTCGGCATATTCGCCTTGGCGGACGGAATTTAGGTATCGCATATAGTTATCGGCGGCGGGCTGGCGACGGTCTGCGCCTTCCAGGCAAAAACCCTTGAAATAAGTCGTGTTCGGATTGCCGGGCAAGAGCGACTCGTAGCGCAAAAATTCCTGGTAGGCAGCCTCATAGGCGCGCGTCTGTACCTTGGCCATTCCGGAAATATAGACCGCTTGCGCTTCGCCGGGATAACTTGATTTCGCCGCCTGCGCCAGACGGTCGGCTTCGGCGCCCTGTTTCTGCATCAGCCGGCAACGGGCCAGCATCAACAGGCCGGCATAATCATTGGGCGCCTGGCGCAAGCCGTTTGCAAAACAGGCGGAAGCTTCATCAAACTTGCCGGCGCTCATGGCCTTTTCGCCGTTCTGCATCTGGTCAATCGCGCCCTTGATGGCCCTTAGCGAAGCGGTCGCATCCATGTAGCGCTCACGGTTCAGGGGATTATTTTTCGCGGCCACGTATTTCGTGCGCACCGCTTCCACCGTCGTCTGATAGCGCTCCTCGCTCATGGGATGCGTGGCAAACAGCATTTCAATGATGTTGGGTTTATTCTTGGAGAGTTTGCGCAGTACATCCATGAGGGCAATCGAGCCTTCGGGATTATAGCCGGCGCGGGTCATGTATTCCAAGCCGAGGGCATCGGCCTCGCGCTCGTCCGCGCGGCTGTAACGCGCCAGGAGCGCGCCAGTGGCCACCATGCCCAGCCCGGACGTCAAGTCGCCGTAGCCGTCGAACTGATATTGAACGAATGCGGCCAGGCCCGTCACTACGACGGAGGACACCATGCCTTTGGTAGCCTGCTCAGCAGCATGCCGGGCGCAGACATGCCCGATCTCATGGCCAAGCACAGCGGCCAATTCCGCTTCGCTATCCATATTGACCAGCATCCCGCGCGTCACGGCAATGGTGCCCGCCGGAAAGGCATAGGCATTCACATACACGGCATTGACGCCCCGAAACGTGTAGGGCATGGCCGGCCGGTGGGATTTGGAGGCCAGCAAATCACCGACAGTGGTGAGATACCGGTTAAGATCAGCATTCTGCAAAGTCCCGTAATCGGCTGAAATCTGGTGGGGTGAACTTTCCTTGTCGGCCCCGAGCTCGCCCGCTTCCGACATCAGCATGAACTGCTTTTTACCCGATACCGGGTCAGTGGCACAGCCGGTCAGCACCGCCGCCGCGCCGGCCACCGAAAGCACAATAAAATGCCGCCGGGTCATTTTGGGGCCGGCGCCCATTTGCCTTGTGTGCGGTTTCATGGTGAGATATATAGTACTGTGAACGACAGAAATAGCTATAAAAAACAAGAAAAGAAACCGGAACATCCGCGTTGGTATCGTCATGTCCGCAACAAACAAGATCATTCATTTTTTCGCGCTCAAACAAAGCATGGTGGCCCTGCTGGCCATGGTCGTCCTGATCGGCCTGGGCGAGAAGATGGCCGAGCGGTTTCTGCCAATTTACCTGCTGGCCCTGGGCGGCGGGATTATGACTGTCGGGCTCCTCAACGGCATGGACAACCTGCTCTCGGCGCTCTATTCGTTTCCGGGCGGGTATTTCAGCGACCGGCTGGGCACCAAACGCGCCCTGGCACTATTCAACGGAATCGCCATGCTGGGATATGCGATTGTCATCCTGTTTCCCTACTGGCAGGCGGTCATTATCGGCTCGATTTTCTTCCTGTCCTGGACCGCCATTTCCCTGCCGGCTACCATGAGCCTGGTGGCCCAGGTTCTGCCGGCCAACAAACGCACCATGGGCGTTTCCATGCATTCCCTGGTGCGGCGTTTGCCGATGGCATTAGGACCGCTCCTGGGCGGCGTCATGATTCAGTGCTTCGGCGAGCGCACGGGAGTGCGGCTTTCCTTTGCCATCGCCCTCGCGCTGGCGCTGGTATCGCTGGCGCTCCAGCAGGCCATGATTGGGGACGACGCCCCGCGCCGCCGCCCCTGGCCGAGCTCGGGCAGGCCGGCCGAAAAAAATCCGTTGGCACTCTGGGTCCGCATGGCGCCGGAACTGAAGCAATTATTGCTTTCCGACATCCTGGTGCGGTTTGCCGAGCAGATCCCCTACGCCTTTGTCGTCATCTGGTGCCTTAAAAACAACACGATATCGGCCGTGCAGTTCGGCATGCTGACAGCCATTGAAATGGTCACCGCCATGCTGATTTATGTGCCCGTGGCCTGGCTGGCCGACCGTGGCGCCAAGAAACCGTTCGTGGTCATCACGTTTTTTAACTTCGCCCTGTTCCCGCTCATCCTGCTTTTTTCGCACTCGTTCGCCATGATGACGGTGGCGTTTGTCGTCCGGGGGTTGAAGGAATTCGGCGAGCCGACCCGCAAGGCTTTGATCATGGACCTGGCACCGGAAGACCAGAAGGCCGGCATGTTCGGCCTGTATTATTTGATTCGGGACGTGATTGTCTCCATAGCCGCGTTTGGCGGCGCTCTGCTCTGGATGGTGTCGCCGGCGACCAATTTTATTACGGCCTTTGTCTGTGGCCTGCTGGGCACGATCTATTTCGCGATCTATGGGAAAGATCTGGGGACAGGCGGCCAAAAAACGGATGACTCGCCTGGGCGAAGCGCTCCGGCGGAGCCTGGCAGACTGCGGGATGGTGGAAATGCAACGACGGAAAAACACGTTGAGTGTGGAGCGTCAAGCGTGTAGCATCGAACAAAGAACTGATTACTCATGACTGATACTGATTACTACTACGGGAGACCACTATGAGCAATGGCAAAACGAAAAGACTAGGCATCTTAACCGGCGGCGGAGATTGTCCCGGCCTTAACGCCGTGATCCGCGCGGTTGCCAAATCGGCCATGAACGAAGGTGGTTATGAGGTCATTGGCATTGAGGACGGATTTGAAGGACTCGTCGAAGGCCGGATGCGGCACCTGCGCAACACGGATGTTTCCGGAATTCTTACCTGCGGCGGCACGATCCTGGGCACTTCCAACAAGGGCGATCCCTGGCATTACCCGGTCAAGGGCCCCGACGGCAAGGTCACGATCCAGGATACATCCCGCCAAGCAATGGATCATTACCGCGAATGGGGCCTGGATGCACTTATCACCGTCGGCGGCGACGGCACGATGACGATTTCCAGCAAGCTCATGGAAATGGGTGCCAACATTGTGGGTGTGCCCAAGACCATTGATAACGACCTGGCGGCCACCGACCTTACCTTCGGCCACGATTCCGCCGTATTCGTCGCCACCGAAGCCATTGACCGCCTGCACACCACGGCATCCTCGCACCACCGCGTCATGATCATTGAGCTCATGGGCCGGTATGCCGGCTGGATCGCGCTTTCCGCCGGATTGGCCGGCGGGGCAGATGTCATCCTGATTCCGGAAATTCAATTCCAGTGGGATCATGTATTTCACAAGCTCATCGAGCGCAGTCGGCACGGCAAACGCTTCAGCATTATTTGCGTGGCGGAAGGCGCGCGCTGTCCTGATTGCGGGGAAATTGTGAAAACTTACGACGAGAAACGCACGGACGCCAAGCAATTGGGCGGCGTCGGCGAATACGTGGCCAAACGAATCACGGATAACACCGGCCTGGAAACGCGCGTCACCGTGCTGGGGCATCTCCAGCGCGGCGGTTCGCCCACGCCCTTCGATCGTATTCTGGCCACGGGGTTCGGCGTGGCCGCCTGCTGGCTGGCAATGAAAGGCAAGTTCGGCCAGATGGTCGCCCTGCATGGCAATAAAGTGGAAGCCGTGCCCATCAAGGACGCCATCGCGCACCTGAAATTAGTCACACCCCAGACGCAGAAGGTCTTGGCGGCGCGTTCAGTGGGTACCAGTTTCGGCGATGCCTGAGACTAAAATATCTTCACGGATTCAGGTGGAAGGGCTACTGAAATCCGAACACTGTGCCTGGACTGAGATACTCGTAGGCGCCGATATCAACGGTTTTGCGAAAATTATCAATGCGCCGATTGCCGTAAACATCCCACCCGCCCTCCATCCAGTTCCGATTTACACCGGCATTGATGCAGGACGAACCCGATTGCAAGCGGAAATCAGTAGTGGAAATTAACCGCGGATCGTTGGTAATGGTATTGACATCGGAGGCATTACCATAAGCATTAAAAATGTTCGGCGAGGTGCAGCAATTGGTAAATGTACTCACGGCGCCAACATTAACATCTATGAACCAGTTCGAGGAAGTTCCGCCTGCGCTATTGCCCCATATTATGGTGTTTTCGACCTTCGCGGCAACATTAGTCCTGGCGACATAGAGTCCACCAGCGGATGTAACAGAATAATTACTAACGATCGTGCAATTTTGAATTGACGCTATATTGTAAGTAGCGACGCCGCCACCACCATTCTTCACTATATTATTAGCAATCAAACAGTTTCTGATCAAGCCACCACCTTGCAAACGAACGCCACCCCCTTCCGACCAATTTGCTAGATCACATGTATTTCCAATGATAAAGGAATTATAGCATTCCACGCCGGACGCCATATATATTCCGCCAGCGCACCCGGCCACCACGTAATTGGATACAGCCCAGCAATTGCTGATAATCGTTGGAATCGTTGTCGCGTAGGCCCCAATTCCCCCTGATTCAATTCCCCCAGAATTGCCGGAGATCGTGCAATTGGCAATCCGCCAAGGACCTCCCCTGTAGATCTCAATTCCACCACCAATTCCTGCTGCCGAATTAACGTTATTACCGCTAATTGTGCAATTCCACACACCCCCACTGTTGGCCGTATTCAGCCCCATAAATATTCCACCGCCGCCGGCACGATAAAAATCCGAACCGACGTAGCCGACAAACGAAGAGTTGCGCGTGATAATGCAGTTTGTCACTGTGCCATAATGCACAAAGATGGACCCGCCGCCGGCCACGTTGGTTGCGTATGCCTTATCCGACCCGTTCGTGAGGGGGATGTGCCGTCAAGTGTTAAAATCTGATGGTTTCCGGTTTGCATTTCTCTGTTCTTTCTTCTCTTATCCAATCCTTTTTAATGATCCTTTTGAGGTGTCCCGTCACCCCGATTCTGATCGGGGGTGACGGTGCCAG
>JAPLSY010000056.1 GCA_026398415.1 Kiritimatiellota bacterium
ATTGGCCATTGCCACGAGCGCCGATCGCGTTAAACTGGACGGCAATTTACGCGAGATCGGACTTTCCCCGGATATGTTCGATGCCTGTGTAACCGGTAACGAAGTCCGGCGCAAAAAACCGGCGCCGGATATTTTTTTGGCAGCGGCCCGCAAGGCGCACATAGCGCCGGACGCGGTGCTGGTGATCGAGGACGCGCCCAACGGTGTCCAGGCCGCGCAAACTGCAGGTATGCGTGCCCTGGGGATCACGTCCAGTTTCGGCGACGCGGTGCTTAGAGCGGCCGGCGCCGATTGGACCGCGCCGGACCTGGCGCATGTGCCCGAGGGGGTGTGGAAGACAGACCCTCCTTCGCCCGAGCGCTTCGGAGGGCAAGCGACAGACGACTGAACAATAAACAGGAGATAACATGGATTCGATTCGAACAGAACTTGTTCGTTATGGCATAAAAATTGTCCAGGCCCGGCTGGTGGCCGGTGCCGGCGGCAACATCAGCGCCCGGGATGGTAACATCATCTGGATGAAGCCCAGCGGCCTGGCCTTGGATGAAATGACCCCGGCGGATTTGTGCGGCATGGACCTAAAGACGGGCCGACAGGTCAAGGGGAAACGCAAACCGACCTCGGAGGTGAACATGCACCTGGCGGTATATCGTGTGCGCCCGGATGTGAACGCCGTGTTTCACACCCATTCCCCCTGGGCTTCCGGCGTCATTGCCTCAGGCATTACCCTGCGGCCGATGTTTGCGGAGTTCGTCAACGACCTGGGGCGCACCGGGACCGTGCCTTACGTCACGCCGACGACGCAGAAGCTGGCGGATACCATGGGCAAAAAATCCCGGACATGCGACACGATTTTCATGGTCAATCACGGCGTGCTGGCGGTCGGCGCGACCCAGAAACAAGCTTATTTTCGCGTGGTAGTGGTGGAGGATGCGGCCAAATCGCTCGTGGCTGCCTGCGTGGTGGGCCGGCCACGGTTTTTAACCCAGCGCCAGGCCCGCGAACTATTGTCGCTTCCTGCAGTCAAACATCGCACTAAAATGGTTGAAGCCGGCGGGTAGGGAGACGGACACCGGACGACAGACGACGGACGACGGACCGGAGAAGAATTTGAGACAAATTAAGAAAGGGTCAATGAAAAAGCGCTATGTGCAGGTCGGTGTGGGCGGTCGGTCGGAAATGTATACCGGCCGGTGCCGATGTATCGCGACACCGAATTCGACCGTATGATTCGCGAACAGAAGCCGGACACGGTCATTGTCACTACGCGGGACTGTTTCCACGACAAATATATTATTCGAGCCATGGAACTCGGTTGTGACGCGATCACCGAAAAGCCCATGACCACCGACGAGAAAAAATGCCAGCGCATCGTTGATGTTGCCCGCCGAACGGGCCGCCGGGTGCGCGTGACGTTCAATTACCGCTACTCGCCGCCGCGCACGCAGGTCAAGGATCTGCTGATGCGCGGCGTTATCGGCAAGGTGCTTTCCGTGGATTTCAGCTGGCTCCTGAATACGAGCCATGGGGCCGATTATTTTCGCCGTTGGCACCGGGAAAAGAAAAATTCCGGCGGGCTGATGGTGCATAAGGCCACGCACCATTTTGACCTGGTCAACTGGTGGCTTTCGGCCAGTCCCGTGGAAGTGTTTGCCATGGGCGCGCGCCGGTTCTACGGCGCCGGCAACGGCATGGCCGCCAAGCTGGGGCTGAAGGGACATGCCGAACGCTGTCTGACCTGCCGTTGCCAAAAGCGGTGCAAGTTTTATCTCGACCTGAATAAAGGCGATATGAAAGAGATGTATCTGGACTGTGAACGCTATGACGGCTACTTCAGGGATCGGTGCGTGTTCGGCAAGACCATGGATATTGAGGATACGATGAACCTGGTGGTGCGCTATAATACGGGCGCCTTCATGTCATATTCCCTCAACGCCTTCATGCCGTGGGAGGGCTATCAGGTCGCATTCAACGGGACCCGGGGACGCCTGGAGCACGATTGCGTGGAAAGCGTTTACATCAGCGGCGATGGCCGAGTGCAGGGTGAAACCATTCCCAATGGCACCAAGATCCGGCTGTACCCGCATTTCAAACCGGCCAGGAATATCGCGGTTGCCGTTGCCAAGGGCGGCCATGGCGGCGGTGACTACCCGTTGCTGGCGGATATTTTTGCGACGCACCCACCCCGGGATCCTTATTTGCGCGCGGCGGATGTAGCCGGCGGCGCCATGGGCATCCTGACCGGCCGCGAATAAAAGCATGCGCACGGGCCAGCCGGTCCGGATTAACAGCCTGGTCAAGCGCCTGCCAACCGTTAAAATGACCGCGATGAAGGAATGGTAAGTGGCGGGAAAAGCACGTGAAACGTGCGGAAGACGGCCTGCCCGCCGAAGCCTTGGCGAAGGCGGGATGACTGCCCCTGCTTCGCTCGGAGAGCTACGCAGGGCAAGCGCCAGACTGAAGGCAGGAGAAAGACAAACGACAGAAAAAAAGGAGCTGAATTTTCATGAAAGCGGCTGTAATCAAGAAACCGGGTATGATTGTGGTGGAAGATGTACCGAAGCCGACGCCGGGCGCCGGGGAGGTATTGTTAAAGATCGAGGCCTGTGCGTTGTGCGGGACCGATCAGCGCGTGCTCTCGGGCGAAAAACACGTGGATGTCAACATCGTGGGCCATGAAATCACCGGCACGGTGGCGGGGGTCGGGGCAGGGGTTAAAGCGATCAAGCCAGGCCAGCGTTTCATTGTGCAGACGGTCATCGGCTGCGGCCAATGCCCGATGTGCAAGATCCACCGCGAGAACCTTTGCGAAAAAGGTTTCACTGCCATGGGCTACCAGTATAACGGCGGGTTTGCCGAATACATGGTCATGCCGAGAGTGGCGGTGGACCAGGGCTGCCTGATCTCGATTCCGGCCGACCTGCCGGCGGAGACCGGCACGCTGATCGAGCCCCTGAGTTGTTGTGTCAACGGCATGAAATACATTCCTCTGGAAAAGATGGAGCATATCTTGATTTTCGGCGGCGGGATTATCGGCGTGCTCAATGGCCTTGTGGCGCGCGCACGCGGTGCAAAGCGCATCACTATTATGGACGTGTCCCCGGCGCGGCTGAACCTTTTGAAAAAACTGGGCCTGCCGTTCGACGATTTGATTAATTCGGGCGTCAACAATCCGGCCGAATGGGTCAAGACCGCCACCGGCGGGCGCGGGGTAGATGCCGTGGTCGTGGCGGCTTCCGTGAAAGCATTGGTGGGGGTCGGCCTGAACCTGTTGCGCCGCTCGGGGCATCTTTCCATTTTTGCCGGCATGCCCAAATCCGATCCGGTGCTTCCCCTGGACACTAACCGGATTCATTATTACGAGCTCAACCTGCATGGCGCCAACAGCTCTTCGCAGGCGGAATATCTGCAGGCGCGCGATTTCCTGGTGGCCGGCAAGATTGACGGCCGTCCGCTGGTAACCCATCGTTTCCGCCTGGACCAGTTCAACGAAGCCGTTAAAACCCAAGGCGATCCGGCTTGCGGGTCCCTGAAAATCGTTATTATTCCGTAGGATAGCGTAATCATTCGGGAGTCAGGAGACATCCTTCGCGCATAAATGAGAAGGAGAAGTCATTCCCGCGCAAGCGGGAATCCAGCCCGTTGCGGCGAATTTAAATCCTGGATTCCGCATCAAGTGCGGAATGACAACTTTGCCGATTGTCAGTTGACAACTAACTGCTTGAATACATATAAGGGATGAACACTATGATGCTCAAAGATAAACGGGCCATTATTACCGGCGGGGCGCAGGGCTTGGGCGAAGCCCTCACCGCGCGCCTGCTGAAGGAAGGCTGTCGCGTCCTGGTGGCCGATATCCAGGATAAGCAGATTGACGCGACGGTGAAAACACTCCGGGCAACGTTCGGTGACAAGATCGAGGGCATGGTGTGCGACGTGACCGTGGAGGGCGATGTTGCCGCGCTGGTGGATAAAGCCGTCAAACGGTTCGGCGGCCTGGATGTTTTTGTGGCCAATGCCGGCATTCTCGTTTCGGGCGCCATCACCGAGTTCGATGTCGCCAAATGGCGCAAGGTCATGGAGGTCAACCTGGTGGGCCAGATGATCTGCATGAAATATGCCTTGCAGGTCATGGCGCGCCAGAAGAGCGGCGCCTACATCCAGATCAATTCCAAGTCGGGTAAGAAGGGTTCGTTCAAGAATTCGGCGTATGCCGCTTCCAAGTTCGGCGGGATCGGGCTGGTGCAGAGCGCGGCGCTGGAAATGGCCGCGCTGGGCGTGCGGGTCAACGCCGTCTGCCCGGGGAACCTGCTGGATTCGCCGCTGTGGGTCAACAGTCTGTTCAAACAGTATGCGCAGAACCAGGGAATTACCGAGGCCGCCGTGCGCCAGAAATACATTGACCAGGTGCCCATGCGGCGCGGGTGCGTGTACGAGGATGTCTGCAATGTGGTGATGTTCCTGGCCTCGGAACAGGCCGGCTACATGACCGGCCAGGCCATTAATGTGACCGGCGGGCAGGAGATGCGCTAGTCTGGTAAAGCCATAGGGCTTTGTTTGTTAGGTGCGCGGTCTTGTTATGCCAGGTCTTTAAGGCATTGTTACCGGGCTGACCTTGCTGCCTTGAATTGGTTCGTTTTTACCCGTAAATTCCTTTAAAACCTGCCCGTATTTTCCATTATGGCCCTTGAGCAATACCGTTGTCTGGTAAATCTCAAGTTCATCCACAATTCCTGAACTCTGGTATTTAATCAAATCCTGCTTGAATTTATCCGGCGTAGGCCCGTCATTTATCTGATAAAACTGAATAATCTTAGCAGCACTGTCATTTGTTTTCACCAAATCCGCCAAAGGCTTGTCGGCATCCCAGAACAGGGCGCAAAGCCCATCCACCGATTTGGCTTTTAACCAGACATCCGGATGCCATTGCAGGCTGTCCCATGCTCCTAAATAAGCGTAATTGTCCGCATGCCTGGCGGGCACATTCATATAAAGCGGTCTGTTACCCGTTTCTTGCCTTATTCGGCTCAGGAATTCATCGATGGGCTCCGCGCGCAAATCATTCCACGCTTTTTTATCGTAATTATCGGTTTGGTAAACATCCACGCCATATTTTTTCAGGAATTTATCCCTGTTTTCCAGGCCGAAGCCCAATTTGTCCGCTTCCGAATGGGGATTGTGCGTGCGCAGGTTGATGGTAAATCCATCCCAGGCGTATTTGGCCAGATCCTTGAATTTGGCCACCTTGTATTCCATGAGCTTTGCATTCGCATATTCCGGCACACCTAATCTATATTCGCGGGTGAAATTATGTTCCTTGGACTCAAAATAATCCGCCACGCCTTTGCAATAGCCAATACAAACATTGCGATAATCCCAGGCATAGTTGCGGGAATCCTTATAGGGTAATTCCGCATTCAACGTGACGCTGCTGAAATCGAGGCTGAAAAGTGCCTCGTTGCCGGCGGGATGGCCGGAACGTGTATATGTCCAGCACGTCGTGATTTCCTTGTCGCCCGAATATACCCTGGCACCGCTCTTCAGCGCCGAACCCTTTAAAGCCATGGTGAAAATATCGCCTCGCGCCTTTTTCCATATCAGGCAGGCATATTTCTCCGGGATGTTCAATCCATCCAGCACGAGCCTTACCGGCGATTCGTTTTCGATTTTAAGCGAAAAATCGCCTTCGTATTTTTTATAAACCGAATTTTCGTCGCTCACATAAACAGATAAATCGTCCTTGGTGATTTTGCAGGGAAGCTTGTTGGTATAGTAACTATCAATGACAATCCGGGTGGCCGGCAGCCGGCTGTTTTTGACGGAGACTTTTTCGCTTACAGTTTTGGGGTCGTACCGCATGCTCGCTGCCTTGTTTTTTAAATAATACGGGTCCAGCATCGGGAAGGCGCCGTATATTTTAGCCAGGTTCTCCTGGGTGTCGACCAGCGGTTCGTTGCCGAAAATCATTTTGGATTGACTACCGGGCCGACAAATCGTCCATAATGACCACCAGACATAATGCCCGCCTTGATACACAAAGCGTGCCGGATTGTCATCGCCCAGGCTATCCCAGGCAAACACCTCGATGCCATACTTTTTGCCCAACTCGATGGATAATTGGCAGGGATCGTATTTTTCCAGGGTGCGCGCCAGATTTTCGCAGCCAATCCGGCCGTCACCGGCGAATTTTTTCCCGTGCGTCGTGTTATAATGCTGGAGGCCGCAAGCATTTACGCGGTAATTGATTTTATCGACGCCGATATTCTTCAGGTCAATAAACACCTTTTCAAGCTGCGCTTCGGTGAAATAACCGACCTTGGGGTCGGTTTCTTCGTAGCAATGATCCAGGAAATCCATTGTTGAGGAAATCTTCATGGTTTTTTTATCCGGCGCTTGATCGACATTTGCGAAACCGGACGAACCAGCCAGCAGGATCAAGGCGCCCGTCACGGAACCAAGCATTTTGTTGTTCATGATCGTCCTTTAATATGAGCCCGGTGCTTAATAAAAATAATTATGTTGCTCGCATACCACCGTGAACGCAAGCAAAATAATCTTGTTATCGTAAGGTCCTCAGTTACGAGGGTAGGTTGTGAACTTCAACGCTGTCATTCCCGCGAAAGCGGGAATCCAGCATTGATTGTTCTGGATTCCCGATCAGGTCGGGAATGACAATCAGCCCTCATAACTGAGGGGTACTTATTATCCGCCGAGCTTTGGCGGCGACAAGGTTAGCGTCTTATATATTTGCACGCCCTCAATTGCCAACCTTGCATTTTCAGCGCCGCTTGGTTATCTTTCATGCCATGACCGTAGGTTGGTTGTCTGATTGCGGCTTACTAATAACTCTGATTTCAGGGGTAGGGCAGGTATGAGCGTACAGCGATTTGTGGCGGTTGATCTGGGCGCCTCGGGCGGTAAGTGTTTTGCCGGGGTATTCGACAACGGCGCCTTCTCCATGCGCGAGATTCACCGGTTTGCCTATGAATGCGTTTCCTTCCATTTGCCCGACCGCGCGGGCCAGCCCGTGGAGCGCATGGTTTGGGACGATACGCTCATTTATGCCAATATCCTTGCCGGTTTGCGCCTGTACCGGCGCGAAGTTGGAAAAAGCCTTGATGCCATCGGCATCGATACCTGGGGCTCCGATGGTCAGTTTATCACCGAAGATGGCGATATGCTGGGCAAGGTCTATGCCTATCGCGACCATCGCCTGGACGCGATGATTGACCAGGTCAAGGCGCGCATCCCGGCCGAGCGGATTTACGCCATTACCGGCATCCATTTCCAGCCGTTCAACATCAGCAACCAAATCCTTTGGTTTATGCAGAACCGTAAGCACCTGCTGATGTCCAAGTGCCGATTTGTGCCGATCCCATCGCTCTTTTATTATTACCTGGGTGGCATCATCAAGGTGGATTCGTCCTGGGCGAGTGTTACCCAGCTCATGGATGCCAAGTCGAAAACCTGGAGCCGCGAGATTCTGGACAAGCTCGGCATCCCGCCGGAGGTTTTGCCGGAGATCGTGGCACCCGGCACGGTGATCGGTAAACTTCAACGGAACATCGCGGAAGCGGTTGGATTGAACGCGGCCAGCCTGGTTGCCGTCGGCGCCCACGACACCGCCAGCGCTTTTGCCGCCGCGCCGATAGACGACCCGCGCGAGGCGCTCATCATCAGTTCGGGCACGTGGTCGCTGGTGGGCAAACTGGTGCCGGAGCCGATCACGACCCCGCGCGCCCTGGCGGCCAATCTCAGCAATGAGGGCGGGATCGGCAATATTCGCCTGCTGAAAAACTGCATGGGCGGCTGGCTGGTGCATGAACTGCGGCGCGTCTGGCGCGATGCCGACGGCAAGGAAATGGAATGGGCGGCGCTGTACGCTCAGGCGCAGGCTGCGGAGCCGTTTGCGGCTTTTGTGAATCCGGATGATCCCGGCTTCTACAATCCGGCCAACATGGAAAAGGCGTTTGTAGAATATTGTCGGAAGACCGGACAACCTGTGCCGACGACCCGTGGCGGCCTGGTGCGCATGGCCTATGAGAGCCTGGCGCTCAAGTACCGGATGATCAACGAGGATATTTCCGCCGTGTGCGGCCAGCAGACCCAAAAGGTGCATATCGTGGGCGGCGGCTCGCAGAACGAATTACTCAACCAATTCACCGCCGATGCCCTGGGCTTGCCCGTGATTGCCGGTCCTGTGGAAGCCACGGCGGTTGGTAATATCATGGTGCAGGCCATGGGTCTGGGTGTGATCCGTTCACTGCGCGATGCCCTGCCGATCATCAAACAGGCTTTCCCCATCCGGGAATTCAAGCCGGCCAACACCGCCGCCTGGGACCAGGCCTACGCCCGCTTCCGCAAGCTGGTGTAAATGTCTTTATGACCATAGGGACTCATTGATGACCAATCCCCCACGAACCGATACGCAGATTCTCCGCGATCTGGCGCAATGTGTTGCGGATATCGCGGCACAGCCGGAACAGCAGCAGAAGCGCGAGGCGGTGAAGGCTCTGAACCGGCTCGATCAAGTTCTGCCGCGCGTTTACTGCTTTCCCGAAGGCGCCTGGCTGGAGTGCATTCCGCCTGCGAGTCTGCAATGCGCCGATCCGGTCCTGCGCGGCTGGGAGATGCGGCTGCGCATGGCGATCTATACCCATGAATTCTTCCGGGACGACCAACCCATCGACGCCGTCTTCAACGTACCGTGGGACGGCCGGGTCGGCGGCTGCGGCCTGAACATCGGCATCACCGCCACCGATGCGGCGGTGCCGCAAACTTATTTTCTGCATCCCTACTCCAACCTGACCGGTCGTTCCAGCCTCGGCGCCGTCCATTACGACGCGCCGTTGCGGGAGCGCCACGACATCGACAAGCTGCGGACGCCGCAACTGCACATAAACCCGGAGACCTCCGGGGAATGGCTGACACTGGCGCACGAACTGTTTGACGGTATTCTCGCGGTGCGGCGGCGGGGACATTGGTGGCAGACGGTCGGCGGGGTCTGCCAGACCGCCATGATGCTGCGCGGCATGGACACGCTTATGATCGACATGCTCGACGACCCGCAGTGGGTGCAGGAGTTCATTGGCCGGCTTGCTGCCGGGCATCTGGCGGTGCTCGATCAGCTTGAAGCCGGCAATTATCTCTCGCTCAACAACGGCTGCGAGTGGATTCACACCGGTGGCATCGGCTGCTCCGACGAACTGCCGCCGGCCGGGCACGATCCGGCGCGGGTGCGCTGTCGCGACCTCTGGGGCGGGGAACAGTCCCAGGACTTGATCGGCATTTCGCCTGCCCTGTTCGAGGAACTCTTTTTCCCTCACTTGCAGCCGATCGTCGAGCGCTTCGGTCTCGGCTGTTACGGTTGCTGCGAGCCGCTGCACGACTGGATTCCGGTTCTGCGCCGCATCCGCAATCTACGCCGCATTTCCATCTCCCCGTGGGCGGATATCCGCAAGAGCGCCGAGCGTATCGGCCGCGAGTTCGTATTGTCCTGCAAGCCGTTGCCCACGGTTGTGTGCACAGAGCGTATGGATGAAGCGGCCATCCGGCGGCATCTCGTCGAGGTCTTTACCATTACCCGCCGGCACGATTGCCGGGTGGAAGTCATGCTCAAGGACTTGCATACGGTGCGCCATGAGCCCGAGCGACTGCGACGCTGGGTCGAGTTGGCCAAACAGGCACGGACGGAGGTGTATGGGTGATCCTGTGGTGAAAGACGATTTCTTTTGAGAATCAGAGGTGTCCACATGGCCTGACGCAAGGTCAGGCCCTACGTGGCCACCACGGATGCCACCACTACCCCTTAAATTCCGCAACCAGCACGGTATGGTCTGAGGCCTGGGGCCTGAGGCGCGGGGCCAGATCAATGTAACAATCCCGGGATTTGTTTGCCAGGGATTGCGTTGCCAGGATGTGATCAACCCGCCAGCCCATGTTGCGCTTGACCGCGTTCTTCCGGATGATATTTACGAAAAACGTCCTCAAAGCCCCACGCCTTGGTGCGTTCAAATGCATTGCGCACGGCCTGGTGGTAGCAAACATGGTTGGCCTGCTGGTCCGCGTTGTGGATATCTTTGGCCTCCGGGGCCACGTTAAGGTCGCCGACCCAGGCCAGTAAAGTCCTGGGCGTGAAATGCCGGTCAAACCATTCCCGCAACCGTTCGAACCACTGGAGTTTGTAGCGATACATTGCGTGCTCGATGGCACGGCCCTGCGGGACATAGGTGTTGACCACCTGGACGGGTCCGAACCTGGCCGCGATCAAACGGGTTTCGTCCGGAGATCGGCCGTCATCTAGACCGAACTGCACGCGGGTGGGTTTAACCTTGGATAAAATCGCAACGCCGTTATACGATTTCTCGCCCCGGAAAATGACTTGATAGCCAGTAGCCTCGATCTCCGCCACCGGGAAAGCCTGGTCGGGCACCTTGGTTTCCTGGAGACACAGGACATCCGGGGTGTTGCCGGCCAGCCATGCGCTAATGGCCGGCATCCGCGAGCGGATCGAATTTACATTGAACGTGGCGATTTTCATTGTGCGTCAGGTTAACCCGCCTTGCGTTATCGGTATCGTCACGACCGGAAAGCGTTATCATTGTACACTGTACGGCCAATTGTACGAGGACATTTTTGGCGATAGGTGCCATGCGCCTTAATATAGATTATGACCAGCGCGTTGTCTTGGCCGATTTGCGCCGATTGTCTTGACAAACGATAAGAAAAGAGGAAATTAACACTCACGAAAAAAAGCGCTGTCTCGAAACAAAACAAGGGGAGACGACCGATGCAAACACGACTACTCATTGGGGTGTTGACGCTGATCGGATGGACGATAGTTTCCGGGGATGGGAAAGAACAGGCCGCCTCCCCGGAGCCGGTCATCACCCGGCCGGTCGCCTCGGCATCGCAGACGGCCAAGCATCCCGCAGAAAACGTTCAACGCGTAATTGATGGGGACACCAGCGATGCCAGCGTGTGGGAGGGGTATGGCTGTCCGGTATGGGTGCAGATTGATCTGCCCAAGCCGGTGGAACTGGCCCGTGTGGTGGTTCACCCGGGCGACCGGAAATATGCGGCATTCCCCAGCACCGAGTGCTCGCCGAAGGAATTTATTTTGCAGGGTTGGGTCCAGGGGGCCTGGCGCGACCTGGCTCCGCCGGTGGCGGTGCCCCGGTACACGGCCGTATCCGGTTCGTTCTTTGTAACGGTGGACGTGCCGCCGGTGACTCTCAAGCGTTTTCGACTGTATATTACCGCATTGCACGACGGGGGCTATCGGATAAATCATCCCGGGTCGCCCGACGAACCCTTGGAAGACCGGTGTGCGGTTATCCGCGAGATCCAGTGGTACAGCGCCGTCGATGTGGCCAAGGCCCGCGCACGGATGAAGGAATGGCAACGCACCGTCGAGCAGGAAATCCGTTGGTGGGGGCAGGCACTCAGCGGCGAGCGGGGGGCGGCTGTGGGCCGGACCCTGAAGACGTTGTACGCCGAAGGATTACGGCAACTCGGCGATCAGGTGGCGAACTTGACGCACCCGGGAGCGGAAGATCAGTATGCCGATACGGCCCGTCGCTGGGAAGACCTGAAGGCATGGCTGGAGCCCTGGCGTCCGTTAGTGGCCGACCGGGGGAAAGACTGGAAAACGTGGCTGATGCCTTGGCGATGGTTTATGGCTGACCATCATGGCAAGGTGGAAGTTTCGGCCATTGGTTCGCCGGTCGGCCGGTTGGAACTCAGCGTGGACCCGGGCAAGACCTCGCACAAGTCCTACCCCGCGTCGTGCGCACTGGATTTGCGCGTGCTGGAGGCCCTCTGGGGCCGGCCCGTGGACCCCTATGTCATGCAGGTCTATGCCCTCGCACCGGATGGCAAACACCTGGCCGACATCCATCCCGGCCGTAAGGGAACTGAGCGCAATCTATGCGCCAGCCAATTCGAACGCATCTCGCCGCGCCGGGGATTCCTCACTTGGACGATGCCGGACCGGTCGTACACGCGCTACGTGGTGGAGTTCAGCCCGCGCCCGGATGCCCCGCCGGAAAAGGGGATGATGACGGTGGGCGACGGGGATGGTTTATACTTTGATTCAGCTACGGACGGCACGCTGCCTTGGAATACCTGGTCGGCGGTGTTC
>JAPLSY010000086.1 GCA_026398415.1 Kiritimatiellota bacterium
CGACGTTCAGCTTGGGAAGCTGACATTCTGCCACTGAATTACTCCCGCATCTAGAAAATCAATTGTACGTTCAGCCCACGACCCCGCTCTTAGCGGGATAAACGTTCAGCTTTATCCCGCCCTGAGGCGGGATTGGGAAGCTGATCCCGCGAAACGCGGGACAGGCATTCTGCCACTGAATTACTCCCGCTTTGGCTTAACGTCTATAGCCTATGCCTTGACGCTATGTTTGACAAGCTCTGATTACTCGTACCGCAGGGCGTCGATGGGGTTGAGGTGGGCGGCCTTGGTAGCGGGCCAGAGGCCGAAGACTACGCCGACAAGGCAGGAAAAGCCCACGGCCAGTACGATGGAAGACAGCGTCACCAGGGCGGGCCAGCCAGCCAGGTTGGATACCAGGGTGCTGATGAGCCAGCCCAGCAAAATTCCCAAGCCGCCGCCCAGCACGCTCACGACCAGGGCCTCGGTCAGAAACTGGGCGAGGATATCGCGCTGGCGGGCGCCAACGGCCTTGCGGATCCCGATTTCCCGGGTGCGCTCGGTTACGGAAACCAGCATGATGTTCATGATGCCGATCCCGCCGACCAGGAGTGAAACCGCCGCAATGGAGGCCAACAGCCATGACATCGTGCGGCTGGTCTCGGTCAGGGCCGCCTGGATTTCGGCCATGTTGCGAATTTCGAAGGAGTCAGTCTGCGAGGGCGGCAAACGATGCGTGCGGCGAATCAGGTCGCGCATGGCCTCCTGCGCCGTCTCCATTTCTTCTGACGAACGAATCTCGATATCAATGCTATCCAGGTAATCCCGGCCCAGCAGGCGGAACATGGCGGTGGTCAGCGGGATAACTACGATGTCGTCCTGATCAAACCAGCCGGTAGCGCCTTTTTCGGGCAGAATGCCGACAACTTGGAAATTGACCTTGTTGATCTTGACGTATTCGCCCAGTGGGTTGGCCTCCCCAAAAAGTTCCCGCACAAGTGTCATGCCGAGCACGACGACCCGGACGCGTTTGTTCATTTCATCGACGGAAAAAAACCGGCCGATCGTCGGTTGGGCCGCGTGCATGGTGGTATATTCCGGTTCGGCGCCCTGCACGCGGGTACTCCAGTTTTTGTTGCCGAAGACGACCTGGCCGCGGCCGCTGACTAATCCTTCCACGCTCTTGGCGGCTTGGATGGACGCGCGGATATCGATGACATCCTGCGGGGTAAACCGGGTAACGGCGCCGGCTTCGTAAGCCACGCCGCCCGCCCTGTGGGCGCCGGGTCGCATTACAAGCAGGTTGGAGCCCATGGAAGACAGTTGTGCCTCGATGGACTTACGCGCGCCGGTGCCGATCGCCAGCATGGCGATGACGGAGGTCACGCCGATCAGAATGCCGAGCATGGAGAGAAAAGACCGTATTTTGTTGGCCATCAGCGCGCGCCAGGCCTGCCTGAAATCGTGCGGCAGTTCGCGCAGGATGGCAAAAGGATTGGCCCGGGGGGCGCTAAGGGAACCTATGTCCGATGTTTTCTTTACATTGTTTGTGCTGACTGCCGTGGCGCCGGGCTGGCGTTCATCCGATTGAATGACGCCGTCCCGCATGCGGATAATACGCCGGGCATGGGCGGCAATGTCCGATTCGTGGGTCACCATGATGATCGTGATGCCTTGCCGGTTTAGTCCCGTCAGGATCTCCAAAATTTCCTCCGCGCTGGTGGAATCCAGGTTGCCGGTGGGCTCGTCCGCCAGGATGATGCGGGGATCATGGATCAGGGCACGGGCGATGGCCACGCGCTGCTGCTGGCCGCCGGAGAGCTCGTTCGGCTTGTGGCCCATGCGGTCGCCCAGGCCCACCTCGGACAGCCGGCGCCGCGCCTTTTCCGTGTTTTTTTTTCGGCGGTCACTGGCGTACAGCATTGGCAATATGGTGTTTTCCAGGGCGCTGGTACGCGAGAGCAAATTGAAGTGCTGGAACACAAAACCCAGGGTCGAATTGCGCAGGGCCGCCAAGTCGTTGTCCGAGAGATGTGCCACCTCGCGGTTCAGCAGGTGATATGATCCCGCGTCCGGCACGTCCAGCAGGCCGAGGATATGCAGGAGCGTGGACTTGCCCGAGCCCGAAGGTCCCATGATAGCCACAAACTCGCCCGGCGCAATCGTCAGCGATACACCGCGCAGGGCATGCACCGCCACTTCGCCGATGGCATAGGTCTTGGTGATGTTGGCTAGTTGAATCATGCCGGCGTTTGCCCCTTGCCGCCCTATTTTTTACGCTTGCCGCCAAACGGCATAAACGGGTTCTTCTGGTTATCCTCTTTGGTTTCCGTCTTGAACGCGGCTTTGACCAATACGGGGTCATTTTCCTGGAGGCCGGAACAAATTTCTATCTTTTTGCCGTCACTGAGTCCCGTAACAATTGGCACGGACAGCGGTTTGTTCCGATCCGCAGGGTTGGCGCGCCAGACAACGGTTTGATTGGTTTCCGTGTGCACGGCTTCCGAGGGCAGGATCAAGACCCCATTGGTGGCGGCGGTCAGGACCTTGATATTAGCGGTCATGCCGCTGCGCAGGAACGCCGGCACCTTGCCCGGCAGGACATCCACCATGTAGGTTGTCACGTTGTTGACCGTTTTGGCCTCGTAGGCGATCTGGTCAACCTTGCCCGGGATGACATCCTGGGGATAGGCGTCGAGGGTGATATCGGCCGCCTGGCCCACGACAATGCGGCCGATATCGGTTTCATCCACCTGGGCCTCGATGATCAGGCGGTCGGACATGACGTACAGGATATCCGAAGCCGTGACCGTCTGGCCCGGCTCGATTTTGCGGGCGATGATATCGCCATCCAGCGGCGCCACCAGCGGGGTGGGCTTGTAGAGTTGTTCCCAGTAGGCCAGTTCGGTGGCGCCCTTGGCGCGCGCCGCGTCCATCAGGGCGGCCCGTTCGGTGGAACTCATCCACGCCAGAATCTGGCCTTTGCGGACTTTATCGCCTTCGCGCACCAGGGCCTCTTCAACCCGTCCGGCCACGGGCGATTTGATTTCCAGGCGGTTCTGCGGCTGGGCCATGCCGGTGGTCAAAACAAAGGTCGTCAGGTTGTCGCGCTTGACACGGACTTCCTGGTATTGCGGTATTTCCGTCGCGCGCGCGCGCCAGAACCAAACCGCGCTTGCTATGCCTGCCACGAGGACGATGCCGATGATCCAATATATGATACGTTTCATAAAATTCTTTCTTGTTAATTGCGGTGTGCTTCGATTGCCTGTTCATCTGCAAGTGGCTCGAATTCGGTTCGGGAAATGCGGCGGCGATCTTTAGCCACCTGCCGGTTTGCCGCGCTCGCATGGACACAAGTCCAATGACTTCGCGCGGCGCGCCGGCATTCGGCCCAAGCTTGCCTTGCTTTCCCGAATCCCGACACTTCGGTCGGGAAACCGAATTCGAACCACGGTCGCATCCGCCTTCGCTAAGAAGCTACGGCGGATAAGCTGCACGTGCCGAACATAACGATGATTGGTTATTCTACGTTCTTAATTCGTCATTTGGTGTTCGATGTTTGCTTCATATTCTGTCGTCCGTACGCTTTACACGATACGCTCGACGCTTCACGTGCTTATAGCCCGCATCATGGAATGACTCCTGTTCCCAGCGTCTTTTCCCAGCCGGCCCGGGCCACCACCGCATCGCGCTGGCTGGTCAGCATGGCCTTCTGCTTGTCGATCAGGTCGTTTTCAATCAGGTCCCAGTCCTCGAACGAGAGTAACCCGTTCTGGTACTGGGCCCGCGCTATCTCGGCGCGGATTTCGGCGGCTTTCAGAAATTCGTTCTGCACTTCGGTCCGTTCGGCCGCATCCTGCCAGGCCACAAACCGGTCCTCGAGCGTGGCCACCATCTGGTTCTCAGTATCGTTCAGCGTATCTTCGGCCTTGCGCTGGTCGGCCTTGGCGCCGCGCACGCCGTACCAATTCTGGCCGCCGGTAAATAGCGGATAGGAAATGGCCGTGCCCACCGACCATTGATCGTTTTTCGGAATCAGGCTGTCATCGTCCGAACGGCCGATGGACCCGTTCACGGACCACGTGGGATAGAAAGTGCTCTTGGCGATGCGCACGCCTTCCTTGGCCGCGCGTACCTGAGTTTTGGCGCTGCGATAGTCCGGTGTCTGGAGGGCCAGCGCGTTGAAGTCGGGCGCTTCCGGCAGGGTGGCAAAATCCCAGTTGCCCGTGACGGTCAGGATGGTGATCTCATGGCGGCCGAGCGTCGCGGCCATCTGCTGTTGGGCCGTTTTGAGACCGCGATGTGCCTGGGTGACCTCGAACTGGGCCTGCCGGTAATAGGCCTTGCTGCGCAGGGCCGAGCCCTTGTTTTCGCGGCCGGCTTCAAAGCGCATTTCCACCAGGTTGACGTTTTCCTTGCGGCGCACGGCGATGACCTCGGATACGCGCACGAAATCCTGGGCATACAGCAAGCGGGCGAACGACTGCCTTAACGTGGCGCTGAGCGCGGCCTTGGTTGTTTGGAGATTGATTTCAGCAATCGCCAGCAGGGCCTGACTGCGCCGCAAAGTCGCCACATCGCCAAACCCGGCAAACAGGCTCTGGTAGGCGGATAAACTCGCCTGGTAGGAGGTGGAATCCTGGTAGCCTGTATCCAGTTCGGTATTGGACTTGCCGATGGAACCGTCGGCCGAAATCTGCGGCAGGAACGGGCCGTAATTGCCCATGACGTCGGCCCGGGTCTTTTCGACCGCCGCGCCGGCGGCTTGTAACTGGGGATTGTTGCGGATTAATTCGCCGACGCAATCGTCCCAGGTTACCGGCGGCTCCGCCGCCTGGGCGGCGATACTCAGCAGCCAGAGAACCAGAAACCATCTGAAACGACCGGGAAAATGACGTAAGGCAATAAAATGCAAGTGGAACGACCCTTCGATGCATGCGAACCATAAACCTTTACACCAGCCAGTGCTGGTCGAAGACTTTATGGATATACAGTAACCGATCGGTGTCGTCCGGTTACAAAAAACTACAATCAAAAATCAGAAATCCAAAATCGGCAATGCTTTTCAGTCGGCCGGCTGAATGGTCATATCCGGCTTGATCTTGCCATCGAGGACTTCGCAGTAGCTGATCTTTTCCTTAACGGAAGTGACCTTGATTTTGCCGGCCTGTTTCATCTCGGAATCCAACGCTTCGCCGGTGTCCTTATCGGTCAGCGTTTCCACGGAGCCTACCGCAAAAACCTGGCCGACGCTTACGCCTTCCCGGCTACCGCGATTGATCGTGACCTTGTCGCCGCCCTTGATAACTGTGCCTTCCCACGGTATTTTCTCGAGTTGTTTCTCCAGGAACTGCACGCCTTGGGCGACCGCGTCTTCCGTGGCTTTGCCGACGTTATCCTTCTTGAATCCGGCCACGTCGCCACCGAAACTGGAACCGCTATAGCCGAGATTCAGGCCTTTGCGGCCAGCCTTACCGACCACCTTGGTCTGAGCCTTGACCTGGCCGGTGGTGGAGTCAATAATATAAATTGTGATGTTCACTTCGGCTTTATCGCCGCTGCCGCCGACCCGGAAGCCCATGACATTGACGCCGGCTCCGCCGCCGGTGGTACTGTCCTGGACATGGGTGACGGCGCCTTTTACCAGCAGTTGGGCGGGGGTCATCTGGCCGGTCTTGGGCGCTTTTTTGCCGCCGGCCATGCGGCCGCTATTGGCCAGATCCTGCTCAGCCATGGCTTCGCCGCGCATATCCTTTTCGCCCAGCACGATGAACTTGCCCGATTCCTGCAGGGCGGCGGTCATGATTTCACCGAAGGCGCTGCCGATATCCCACTGGCCGGACCAGCCGGCTTTGTTTTCAAACTTGGAGACGGAAATGCTGTAACGCAGGTTACCACTGCCGGCGGCCATCATGCTCCCCGCCATGCTCAATCCCAAGCCCAATACGATCGCCATTCCCAGACGCATCCGTTGCATGTTGCCCTCCTTGGTTTTGCCGATGGCGGCAATGGTTAATAAACAAATTAAATTTAAAGTAAATCAGTCCCGGTGTCAATCGAAAATAGTCCGAAAATAGTCCGGTTTGCGCTTGAAAACATCTTGCCGGCATGGCAGAATCCGAACAATTTCAATTCGATTTATGGCGCATCATGTTTGACGGCATCGAACCGGAGTATTCATGATAAAACATACGATGCAAATCATTGCGATGGGGCTGGCGACGGTGCTGGGTTTGGCCGTTTTGATCCCGGCGCAGGCCGCCACCACGTGGATAGTGACGAACCTGAATGACTCCGGCGTTGGCTCCCTCCGGGAGCGCCTTGCGAGCGCGGCGCCTTCCGGCGACATCATTCAATTCGATACCAACGGGACGATAACGCTGGCCAGTTCCCTGAACATCACCTCCGATGTTTCAATCGTTGGGTTGGGCCCAGCCATCATCACGATTAATGGAGCCGCGACCTGCCGGATTTTGACGGCCACCAACGTTAACGCCACCATCAGCGGATTGACATTCAGCAACGGGCTGGCCTCGGGTTCCGATGGCGGCGCTCTATATCAGGCGGGCGGAAACATCACGCTATCCAATTGCGTGTTCCTGAGTAATCGGGCTTTGGGCGCCGATGGCGCCGCGGGCGGATTTGGCGGCGCTGTGTTTGCGACCGGTGGCGTGCTTACCGTGCGCGCCTGCACGTTCAGCAATAATACGGCCGTCGGGCCACGCGGATTGCCGGCCGGCACAAGTAATCGCTCCGGCGGCGGCGGCGGCGGTGCGGGATTGGGTGGCGCGCTGAGCCTGCTCAGTGGAACAGGATATTTTTACCAATGTGTATTCAACAACAATTCGGTCACAGGCGGTGTAGGGGGACTTGGTGCTTACGGGGATACTGATCAACCCGGCGGACGTGGGGGTGGGTCGGCGGGCGGTGCTGGTGGTACCGGAGGTAGTGTCAACGGAGATAACGGTGGTGAATTCAGCGGCGGTGGCGGCGGCATCGATGATTATATTGTCGCACCTACTTATGGTAATGGCGGTGCCGGTGGATTCGGTGGTGGTGGTGGCGGTGGTGGTGCTAATAGCCATGGTGGTTCCGGAGGAACCGGTGGTGTTGGTGGATCCTATGCTGGCAAGGGCGGCGATACTGGCTCAGCCGCCGGTGGTGGCGGCGGTGGGGGCGCCGGACTCGGCGGCGCAATATTTACCAAAGCCAGCGCTATTATCTGTTCCAATGTTTCGCTAACCGGCAATTCCGCTGTCAAGGGCAACGGTGGTAGCTCCGGCGGCGCCAATGGCACGGGCGCGGGCGGCGGCATTTTCTGTTATTCCAATACCGCCTTCAGCATGTTCCAGATGACCTTCTCCAACAATACCGCGGATGTCAATCAAAACGTTTATGGCGCCCCGGCGGGGTATATCGGGATAGAATGGGGAGAAACGGCCGGCCTGCCGGCAAATCGTTACGGCATAGCGGCGGGTGTTTTGAGCGGAGAGGTTTATGCGGTGGGCGGTTATGAGACGGTGTCCGGTAATAACGCGGCGAGCAATGTCTACCACTATGTCGGGACAAACTGGGTGGAGACAGTGGGTTTGCCGCAAGGCCGGCGGAACATCGCGGTGGGTGTATGCAGTGGTCTGTTGTATGCAGTCGGCGGTGCCTATGGTAGCCCTGCCATGTCTAATGTTTATGTTTTTAATGGCTCTTCATGGATGGAAACGAATGGACTGCCGCTGGTGCGTTCTGCCATGGGTGTTGGAGTCTTGAGTGGAATGGTTTATGCCGTGGGCGGCTATAACGGCGGATCCAAAACCAATGTGTATAAGTTCGACGGTTCCTCGTGGACAGAAGTATCGGGTCTGCCTTCAGCGCGCGATACAATGGGATGCGGGGTTTTAAATGATCGGTTATACATAGTGGGCGGTTATACCAATACCAGCGGCTTTACCTCGGATGGCGTCACGAACGTGTTTATGTTTGACGGCTCAATCTGGACAGAAGTGCAGGGCTTGCCGGAGAAGCGTGGCGGTCTGACAGCATGCGTATGGAATGGGTGGCTTTATGCCATCGGCGGTCGGGAAAAATCTTCATTCGCTCCCACGAACAGCGTTTACCGGTTCGATGGCACAAGTTGGGAGACTGTGGCCAGTCTGCCTGATGGGCGGGCTATGCTGGCTTCGGCGGCGGTTGGCAACCAGATACTGGCTATCGGAGGCACGAATGGCTCCTCCTCCGGCCAGACGAATGTATACTTTTATCCTTCCGGTGGCGTCAGCCCCACCAATGGCAGTCCCAACGGCGGATATTCGGTAACGATCTCGGGTGCGAACCTGTGCGATGGGACGATCATTGACGTGACCAACGTGACCCTGTGCGGGGTGACAGCGACCGTAACGGGCGTGGCCGGTTCCACGCAGATCGTCGTGACAGCCGACACCGCTCTTAGTACCGGGCTTGGCGACGTGCGCGTATATTCCGCCAGCTACGGCGAGACCGTAAAATCCAACGCATTTACTTACACCGGTGTGGGCATGATGGTGCTGGGCACCAATGGCGCGGCCATTGCCAGTGGCGATCCCGCGGCTGCGCCCAACGGCACTGATTTCGGATCTATCAACTGGGGTGTGGCGCGTACGAATACATTGTCAATTACCAATAACGGCAATGTTGCTTTGAGCATCTCCGGAGTAACCACGAACGGAACCGGCGCCTCGGCATTTTCGATTTCTAATTTACCTTCTTCGATTGCCGCCGGCGGCGTCTCTAATTTTACCGTCCGGTTTGCGCCCTCTTCTGCGGCGTCTTTCACGGCGGCGGTGCATATTGTCAATGATTCCACGACCACGCCTTACATAATCTATCTTGCCGGGGTTGGGATAAAAAGCAACCAGGCGATCACGAATTTTACGCCGACGAATGAGGCGGTCTTTTTGACGACGAACGTGGTGCAGTTATTCGCGCAGGCGTCATCGGAGTTGGCGGTGAGTTTTACGAATCTGCCCGGCAACCCGGTGATCTGGCCGAATGCGACAACGATCACGTTTACCGCCACGGGCACGGTGAGCATCGTGGCCAGCCAGCCGGGTGACGCAACGTACGCCGCCGCGCCGGATGTGACCAACACATTTAACGTCCTGCCCTTACCGGTTCAGGACGGCTGGCTGGCGGTCCAAGTGACGCCGGCTTCGGGTTCATGGGCCTTGACGACGCCGGCTGGTTACACCGGCCCGACCACGGGCACGGGCAGCCTGGTGGCGGTGAGCGCGGTTACGGGCGCCTATGGCATTGCCTACGGCGCGCTGTCCGGCTACGTGACGCCGAGCAACCAGGCCCAGTTTGTCATTGGCGGAAGCACCACGCTCTTTGCGGGCGTGTATCTGCAAATCTCCACGAATATCGGTACGCCTGCCGGCGTCTCAGCGACTGAAGGAACCTACACGAATAAGATTCGAATAACCTGGCAGGGCGTGGCCGGGGCGACCGGTTATGAAATATGGCGGAGCCGGACCAATGATCCCGCAACCGTGGGACGGATCGCCAGCATCGGGGCAGACGCCGCAATACGGGCGCCGGACGCCGGAGACCGGACGTCTGCTCGCCAGAATTCCGAACGCCGAATGGATCAGCGATTACGCTCAACGTCCACATATGCCTACGACGACTACGCCATCAACCCGATCAATGCCTATTACTACTGGGTGCGGGCCAAGACCGCGACCTTGATCAGCCCGCTGAGTTACGTGGGCATGGGTTATGCCGCGCTGGACCCGGAACAGGCAACCGGTACGGCGGATATCGCCGTTAGCGACCTGGTGTTTCTGCCGGTGAACGTGACGAACAATTCCACTGCCGGGACAGTATCATGTCGGTTGGAAAACTTAGGTTCGGACGCATTAAACGCTGCCGGCGTGGCGTTTGATTTCTACATGAGCACGAACGCGGCCGCAATGGTCTGGATCGGGTCGGCGCAGAGCAACATGACGCTGAGCGTGGGCGGGGAGAAATTGATCATCCTGACTCCTTCGGCGAAACGCGGCCTGACCGTGCGCGGCGATTTGAGCGGAGTTCAGCAGGTGAAAGTGGTCGTAAGACATTTGAGCGTATTAAACGATCCGAACCTGGCTAACAATACAACCACAGCCGCCGGGTTAGTTCGGATCAAGACCAGCGGCGTCAACTCACCCGGCCGGGCACTGAACGATTATGATGGCGACGGCAAGTCCGACTGTTGCCTGTATCGCAGTACTTTGGGGCGCTGGTATATGGAATTATCCGGAGACCGGTATGGCGCCGACATCAGTGTCGGGGATTTTGGGATGGGGTGGACGCCGGTTCCCGGGGATTACGATGGCGATGGACTCACGGATGTGGCGGCCTATAATCGCTCGAGCGGGCAATGGCTGATGAAGTTTACATCCAGCGGCCTGGTGGGTGAAGGCTGGTTGTTAGACGGCCTGGCCTTTACCGCGGCGCAAAGCGATTTTGACGGGGATTCCATGACCGATCCGGCGATCTATCGCGAAGCGGATGGATACTGGGTGGTGTCGGCTTCATCGAGGCAGTATGTGCTTTGTCCGACCACCCTCGGGGAGATCGGCTACCAGTCGGTGGCGGCGGATTACGATGGCGACGGGTTGGCCGACCCGACGGTTTATAACAGGGAAACGGGCCTCTGGGTAGTCAGCTTTTCCGGAAGAGGCTATCAGGTTGCGGTTGGGACGTTCGGCGGATCTGGTTATCTGCCGGTCACGGCGGATTATGACGGCGACGGGTTAGCCGATCTGGCAATATTCGATCCTTACACGGCCGACTGGCAAATGTGGAAGTCCGCCACGCTGGCCACGCAGGGTGTCTATACATGGTGCGATGCTGTTCTAGCAACTACCGGGGGCATCCCGGTTCCGGCGGATTATGACGGCGATGGGCTGGCTGATCCGACGGTATATTATCCGGACACGGGCACTTGGGCATGGTACCTGTCAACCCAAGGCTACCAATTAATAGTCGATGCCCCCTTCGGCGACTTGGAGTGCCAGCCGGTGCTGGAATAGATATGCTGTGACTAACGGCTGGCCGAGATGAGAATTGCTGTAGCGGCGGTCATTAGACTTGATTCCCGGCTTTTTTTCCGTTAGCTTGAGCCGAGTTTAACCCTTCGACACGTCCGCCGCGGCGGACGTGCTCAGGGTGAACGGAGGCCAAGCATGTATCCGCCTGTATCATCATCAGTTAAATTTCCGGAGATCGAACGTGAAATCCTGGCGTACTGGAAACAGAGCCGGATCTTCGAGCAATCCCTGCAAAAATCTGCGCGCGAAATGGTGTTCTACGATGGCCCGCCGTTTCCCACCGGGACGCCGCATTTCGGCACGATTTTCGTTTCCATCCTGAAGGATGCCCTGGCGCGCTATTTTACCATGGCGGGTTATTCCGTGCCGCGCCGCTGGGGCTGGGATTGCCACGGACTGCCGATCGAGAATGCCGTGGAGAAAAAGCTGGGGATCGGCGATAAATCGCAAATCGAGAAACAACTGGGCGTGGCGGCCTTCAACAACGAATGCCGCAAGCTCGTTGCCGACTGCAATACCGCCTGGGAAAGCTACATCAATAAAATCGGCCGATGGGTGGATTACGCGCATGCCTACCGGACGTTGGACCTGCCCTACATGGAATCCGTCCTGTGGGTCTTCAAGCAGTGTTACGATCAGGGCCTGATCTACAAGGATTACCGGGTTACGCCCTATTGTTATCATTGCGAAACTTCGCTGTCATTCTCCGACATCCGTGAATCCGATTCCACCCGGCCGCGCCAGGACCCGGAAGTCATCGTGCGCTTCAAGGCGCTTGACGCCGTGGCCGGAAAGCCGACCTGGTACCTGGCCTGGACCACGACGCCCTGGACGTTGATTTCCAACCTGGTGCTGGCGGTGGGTGCGGACTTTTCCTATGCCGCAGTGGAGCACGAGGGCGCCGTGTATATCATGGCCGAGGCGCTGGTACCAAAATGGGCCAAGCTCTTCGGCGGCAAGCCACATGTTGTCAAAACTTTTGTTGGCAGCGAATTAGTCGCGCGCCGCTACGAGCCGATTTTTCCATATTACCGCGACTTGGCAAAAGAAAATTATTTCCGCATCCTGGCGGCCGATTTCGTTACGCTCGATGACGGGGTGGGGGTGGTCCATTGCGCGCCGGCTTTTGGCGAGGATGACTACTGGCTCTGTAAGCGCAACGGCCTGGGTGTGCGCAATCCTGTGGATGCCAAGGGGTGTTTTACGGCGGAAATCCCCGAATTCGCCGGGCAGAATGTGCACGCGGCCAACAAGGACGTGATCCGTGCTCTCAAGGCCAACGGCGCGCTGATGCATCACAGCACGATCGAGCATAACTATCCGCATTGCTGGCGCTGCCGCACGCCGCTGATTTACCGCGCGATGGATGCATGGTATTTTGCCGTGGATAAAATCAAGGACCGGCTGCTCAAGCACAACGAGGAAATCAACTGGGTGCCGGAGCACGTCAAGCATGGCCGGTTCGGCAAGTGGCTGGAAGGCGCCCGTGACTGGAACATCTCGCGCTCGCGCTATTGGGGGACGCCCATCCCGGTCTGGGAATGCGAAGCCGCCGGCTGCGGCCAGCGCCGCGTACTGGGGTCGCTGGCGGAAATCAAGGACGCGGCCGGTGCCGTCGACACGGCAGGTGCCGCCGATGCGGCCGGGCGCGAGCTCACGGACCTGCACAAGGAATTTTTGGACGAAGTTGTCCTGAAATGCCCGGTGTGCGGCAAGCCGATGCGGCGCGTGCCGGAGGTGCTGGACTGCTGGTTCGAGTCCGGCGCAATGCCGTTTGGCCAGTGCCATTATCCTTTTGAAAACAAGGAGTGGTTCGAGAGCCATTTCCCGGCGGACTTCATCGTGGAGTATCCCGGCCAGATTCGCTGCTGGTTCTATTACCTGCATGTGCTGGCGGTGGCGCTCCTGGACCGTGCCGCGTTCAAGAACTGCCTGGTGCATGGCACACTGTTGGCGGAGGATGGCGGCAAAATTTCCAAGTCGAAAAAGAATTTCACGGACCCCATGGAACTCATTGACCGCTATGGCGCCGATGCCCTGCGTCTTTACCTGCTGGGGTCGCCGGCGGTAGTGATGGAAGATTTGGATTTCAAAAACGCCGGCGTCCACGACCAGATCAAGCAAGTACTCCTGCCGCTCTGGAACGCTTTTTCGTTTTTTGTCACCTATGCCAATGTGGACCAGTATGCCGGCGATCCCGCGCGGCAGCCGGAATCCACGCATGCGCTCGACCAGTGGATCCTGGCCAAGCTCTACCGTGCGGAACAGGAAGTCGGGCAGGCCTTTAAGACCTTTTATCTCAACCGCAGTCTGACGCCGGTAACGGCGTTCATCGAGGACCTGACCAACTGGTACATCCGCCAGTCGCGCGCCAGGTTCTGGGGTGGGGGATTGACGACCGACAAGCGGCAGGCCTATGACACGCTGTATTATGCGCTGGTGACCCTGCTGAAAATGCTGGCGCCATCGGCGCCGTTTGTGGCCGATTACCTCTACCGTCAATTGACGGGCGAAGCTTCCGTGCATTTGGCGGCGTGGCCGAAGGTACCGGAGCAATACCGGAACGATGCCTTAATTGAGGAAACCGGCGTGGCGCAGACGATCGTCTCGTTGGGACTGGCCCTGCGGCAGAAGGCCGGACTCCGCGTTCGCCAGCCTTTGCCCGGCATCCAGGTGGCCTTGCCCAGTTCCGTGGATTCCGGGGTAGTGGCCAGGCAGATGGACATTATCCGCAACGAATTGAACGTGAAGACGGTGACCCTCCTGGCCGATCCCGGCGCGGTAGCAACCCTGCGGGCCACGCCCAATGCGCGCGTGCTGGGTCCCAAGTGGGGTCGCGCGGTGCAGGCTATCATCAAGGCTGCCAAGGCCGGCCAACTGCGCGAACAGGGCGACAAGATCATTGTGTTCGAAGGGCCGCAAGAATGGGCCATTGACCGGCAGGATATTGACCTCAGCTACCAGGGCAAGGACGGCATGGACGTGCTCGGCGACAAGGGCGTTTTGCTGGCCCTGGATAAGACCCTGACACCCGCCCTGCGCGAAGAAGGCATTGCCAACGAACTGAATCGGATTATCCAGGACCTGCGCAAGACCGCCGGGTATGCCGTGAGCGACCGGATCGAGCTGACCATCGAGGGCGAACTGGATCCCGCCTGGTGCAAACATCTTCTGCAACTGGCGTTGGCCGAGTCGGCTGAACTCGGCGAAGCACAAGCCGATGCCACCAGTCGTGAAACGATCGAAGGCCGCGCCTTCCGCGTGTCTATTCGGAAAAAGAAGGAAGCGTAACATATTTAGGAAGCTGCTCGAATATGTCGGCAATGTCATAAAAGGAGGGTGCGGCTATGAAACGATTGTTGAAAGTTGTCATTGGTGTGGTAGTTGTGCTGGCAATACTGCTGGTGGCGTTGGCCGTGTTTGCCGGGCATATTGTCAAGGGCGCCGTCAACACCGCCGGCCCCAAGGCGCTTGGCGTGCCTATGTCGCTCAAGGGCGTGAACGTTAATTTGCTGAACGGCAACTTCGAGTTGGATGAACTGGTCATTGGCAACCCGGAAGGATTCAAGACGCCCTCGGCAATTCGTGTGCAGAAAGTGACGGTGGCCGTGAAAATGGCCTCGCTCTTCTCACGCGTGCTGGTCATTGACCGCATCTACGTGGGCGGTCCGGAAATTACCTACGAAGTCGGACTGAAGGGCAGCAACATCGGGGCAATTCAGGACAAGGCGGCGCCATCCAAGCCGTCCGCCGAGCAGCCTAAACCGGTTGATAAGCCGGCCAAGGAAGCCAAGAAGGTCTTAATCAATGATTTTCTAATCGAGAGCGGCAAAATTAACGTCAGTACCATCGGCATGGTCGGAAATGATGTGACGATTCCTCTGCCCACGATCCATCTTACGGATATCGGCAAGGAATCGGATGGCGCCACCCCGCAAGAAGTCATCACCCAGGTGTTTGGCGCGATCGGCAGCACGGTCGGTAGCTCAGCGTCGGGGATTGGCAAGGGGCTTGAGGCGATTGGGCAGGGCGCGGTTGATACCGGGAAAGCCGTAGGCGAAAACGCTGTAGGCGCCGGCAAAGCCTTAGGGGAAGGCGCCGTGGATGCGGGCAAAGCTGCAGGCAAAGGCGCAAGCGAGGCCCTGGGAAGCGTTGGCGGACTACTGAAAAAATAAGACAGCGAGGCCGCTTGACATCAGGGCGGGGGCTGGGCTTGGCTAATGGCTGAGGATGGCTGGGAAGTTTGTGCTGCCGGCGCCAGCTTCAAAAGAGGGGTGCCGGATTCATGGAAGAAAACGCCGGCCACGGCGCCAGTCATCAGGCATGCCAGCGTGGCGGCCAGCAGTGCCCTGGGGCCCACGGCCACAATATCCTTGCGCCGTTCCGGCGCCAGCGAAACGATGCCGCCGACAAATATTGCCAGCGAAGCGATATGGGCGAAGCCGCACAAGGCATAGGCCATGATCACCGCCGTCCGCGGATCGGTCATCTGTCCGGTCCGGATGCCCAGTGCCAGATTTTGGTAGGCTGGCACTTCCGTCATGATCAGCCGCTGTCCCAACAGATTGGCCGCAAATGGCGCATCGGATGTCGGGATGCCCATGGCCAGCGCCAGGGGATAAAAGACATAGCCCAGGATCGTGGTCAAGGAGCCGTGGCCGCCGGTCAGCGCGCCGATCAGCAGGTCGGCCAGCGCCAAAAGTCCCAGGAACGCCACCAGCAGGGCGACAATCCCGCCAACCAGTTTAAGCCCGGCCATGGCGCCGCTGACGATGGCATCGATCCAACTGGCGTCCTCGGGAGGTTCCATGTGCACGTGTAATCCGAGCGTGACAGGCTGCTCCTCCTCCGGGACAACCAGCTTGGACATTATCAGTGCCGCCGGCGCAGACATAATCGAGGCGGCGATCAGGTGCCCAGCAATGGTTGGAAAGGTGTCAACCAGAAACAACACGTAAATGCCCATGGTGCTGGAGGCCACTGTGGCCATGCCTGCCGTAAGGATCGTGCAGTATTCGGAACGCGTCATGCGCGGGAGATAGGGGCGGATGGCGGTGACCGATTCGATGCCGACAAAAATGTTGCTGGCCGTGCAGAGGCTTTCCGCGCCGCTGACCCGCATCAGGCGGGTGAAAAGCCGCGCAAAGCCGCAGATGATCAACGGCATTACCCGCCAGAAATAGAGCAGTCCCATCAGCGCCGAAAAGAAGATGACGATGGGAAAAGCCTGGGTGAACAGGACAAATCCCACGACCTTGGAATCGGCCAGGCTGCCGAACACGAACTTCTGGCCGGCCTGCGCGGTCTCCAGGAGTTTCAATATCCAGTCGTTCATCCGCATGAATACGTTCTGGCTGGCGGGGACCATGAAGATTAACGCCCCCAGAATCAGTTGCAGTGCCAGGCCCCAGGAGATCAGCCGGAGATTCAAGCGCCGATGATTGGTTGAACAGGCCCAGGCCGGCAGCATGCACAGAAACAAACCCAAAACACTGATGATATTATAGCGGTCCATGAGAGGCGGACAGGATAGCGGCAATGTTTCGGATTTTCAAATTTTAAATATTATTGCATCTTAGCCGGGTCGGCTGTCCAACCGGGTTTGGATGGCGCGATACATGCGCGCCAGCGCTTCCCGGTCCTCGTCTTTTTTCAAGACGGCAATGCCGCGCTGGAAAATAACCTTGGCGCGTTCCGGATCGTGGAGATTGACGATCGCAATATCGATCATCTCGACGTAGGGCTGCACTTCCTGGGAATGTTCCTCGGCGATTTTCTCGAATCCGGCCATGGCCTCTTCATAGAGTCCGCGCGCGCGTTTGGACTGGGGAATACTGTATTGCGGTTGCGGGCGATCATATTGTGCGCTCGGCCAGAACAGATTGCCGGTTGGTTCCGCGAAGAGTTCGGCTAAGGGGAAGGCAAGGATGACGGCGCCTAATATAATGGGGGCGAACCCAATGATGACGGCCCCAATATTGCCTTGACGCAGGAGATAAAATCCGGCCAAAAATAATAAGGCGGCCAGGATAAGCCGCTTAAGCAGGCGGAAAAAGAGATCCCCATACCGGTCAACTGATTTTTGACGATGTTTCATGTCCTGACACAGGTTGTGTCAATAATGGAAGGGTATCATTTCTTGGCCTAATTCGGATATTTCTCACACAAAGGCACAAAGACACAAAGTTAATTATTTTGAATCCGGTTTTTCTGATGCAAATCCAAACTTTGTGAGCTTTGTGGCTTTGTGTGATGTTTTTCTTCGCTTAACGCGCGCATTTCCAGACTATATCATAAGGCTCTTTGCCCGTAACTTTATTGCCGGTCGGCTTGGGCGTGCCGTTGTCGTCCTGCTGATTGGGACCCAGGCTGTAGAGCATGAATCCGCCGTCAACCTTGCGATAGATTAACGCTTTCCCGGTGAAGGGATCAACCGGAATATTTTCCAGGAATTCCGGCGCCAGCTTGTCCAGTGTATCCGGGTAGGCCCCGTTTTTCTGCTTGAACAGTTTTAAGCCAAGTCCCACCCGGGCCACAGCGATGGCGGCGTCATGCTCGGCTTTTCTCGTGGGAACCCGGTCTAAGCTTGGAAATATCAAGCGCGTCAGGATGCAATAGCGGGGAATCTGTTGATCGGTCGGATGATTACGGATCGTTTCGGCTGCCTTCCAGTAAGGAACTTTATAGTAATCTTGAACTTGGGACATCAATTTCAAATAAACAGTGAAATCTTTTTTTAAGATTGGCGCATATGGATATTTCAATCCCCATACGAGCCATCGCGGGACGTTCATCTCCGTGGATAACAGCGGGTTAAGATCGCGGAAGGAACCATGCTGGAGAGTCTGAAAACACCATAATCCAATCCCAACCCGCTCGGCATCCATGGCGCGAATCCATGGTGTGGCATCGGTGTGCTGCGCCAATTCCGCGATCAGGGCGCGAGCTTGATCGGCCGGGACATCGGTTTTGTCCGCTATGCGCTCCATACAATCAATCATTATTAAATCGCAAGCGATGCGCACTAACTGGCTAATCAGGGTCGGTTGCTGGTTTAATAGATCAGCCAGCTTAAGCTCTTCCTGAACGGTCGAAAATGCTTCATCAGTATTCCCGTTTTGAGCAGTCAGTTCGGCCTTGATGCTCAGAAACCGGGCTATTTGCCGGACCGAACCCAGGTTGGGCAAAATCATGCCCGGTCCGGCCTCATACTTCAAGTTGGAATTGTAGCCGGGTTTTTGCGAGGCTTCGCGCAAGACGGTGAAAAGCTGTTGCATCTCCGGTGCCTGGATCAGGCGCGGCAGAGCTTCGCGGTGCGCGGCTGGCCAAGTGGAAATATCCGCCGTCTGATTAGAGTTAATCAGGCCGGAAAACTCTTTGATTGCCGGCGCCGCCTTCGGGGGCGGATTAGTGTAAAAGCCATAACCCATCAATTCAGCGGCTTTCTGAAAGAGCGGGGCCACGTTTTGGTCATCCGGAACCGGTGTGGGCTGGATTTCGGCGATGGTCAGCGCCCGGCCCTCGGCCTTTTGCTGGGCCAGGGTTTGCCGGAGTTCGCGGCCGAAGATTACGTTCATGATGAGCGAAGCCAGGATTATTAAAACCAGCAACGTGCCAATGCCAATTCCCAGCCACTTCATGATTTTTCTAACGATTTTCATGGTCATCCTCCATTTTGTTGATGAGACTATTTACCGCGGATTACACGGATACTGCGGACAAGCCCGCGATGGTGGTTCAGCCCCCTCTGTCATTCCCATGACCAGGCTCCGCCGGAGCGCTACGCCCAGGCGAGAAATGGGAATCCAGATATTAACTTTTTCTGATTCTGGATTCCCGCTTTCGCGGGAATGACAGCCACTCTTCATATCAGTGTCATCCGTGATATCCGTGGTAAAATTTCTTTTGACCTGCCACCGGAAAGTAGTTGCATGAATTTTCTATAATAACTCCGTTGCCTGCAGTAACTGGTTTTTCTGGCGCAGAAATTCATTAATATCGCCCTTGGGCTCAGACCGCATCGCCAGTGTCCGCAACCGTCGGACAACCTTGGGGTCGCGGCCTAATTCGGCATATAATTGCTCAATGGCGGTCGGCGTGTCGTCGAGTGCCGGGGCTTTTTCCGCAATCAATTCGGCTGTCCAGCGCTGGTCCAACGAAGTAACGATGCCGTTCGATAGGAGCAGCAATGCCGCGGCGGCGGCATAATAGGCGGGCCAGCGCCAAGTGCTCCAGGCCCAGATCGACTGCGCTGGCGGCGTCTCGTTCCAGGCGGCGCGCGAAGTGGTCAGGACGCGGGTGCGCAAGGCCGCCGGTGAATCTTTCAGCTTGAACCGCGAAAGAATTTTTTCAATCTCGGGATTGTTCATTTTTGTCCTCGCGCCAGATTATTCTTGCTCAAATCTGTTTGTTTTATGGCGAACATTTTTTTTGACAGGATTAACAGGATTTTCCGCCGGAGGCGGATCCGCCTTGGGCTGGAACTGGATTAAGTAAACCGACAATGAATGCTTGCCTTTCCCTGATCCCAATCCTGTAAATCCTGTCAAGATTTCAAATATCTTTGGATAGCTTCCTGTGTAATTTTGCCATGGCATAGCGGTAGCGGCTGGCCGCCGTATTAAGCGAAATATTTTGTGCCCGGGCAATTTCCTCAAAAGTCATGTCTTCCAGGTATTTCATGTTAACGACTTCCCTCTGTTTGAAGGGTAGGGCTAGGAGCGCCTGAAGAACTTCCGCTCCGCCTTCCTGCTGGTCGGGCTGTTTTGTATCGCTGACCAGGACATTCAGATAATCCTCAATATTTTCCGTTTGTTGTGGTCGGTTGCTCAAGGTGTCCCGGGTCAGGTTGCGTGCCATGGCGAATAAATACCCAACCATGTTTTCGACTTTCAGCAAGTTCCGACGCTTTTTGGCCAATCGAATAAAAAGTTCCTGGATCACGTCTTGCACCTCCGGTTCCGAGCCCAACAAGCCCAGCACGTAATGGTAGAGCCGTTGTCCCAGGCTGTCATAAATGATATCCAGGGCGGTCGGATCATCCTTTTGGATGAGGTCTTTAATGCGTTGGATAGGCAGTTCATCCATAATCCGGACTCCGACCTTCAGTAATAAAGACTGTTTGGCACCCTAAATTTGTCTAATTATTTTTTAACATGACAGTGCCTTAAGCATCGGTAACCGTTGAGAAAAACAATAATCTTACCACATATGTCACGGATATGGATGTTTCGCGGGCCAATCTATGCCATTGCATTCTGCCATAATACGCATTATAAGTCGCCGGGAAAGAGCGGATGCCATTTGCCGTGATTTTGCCTCATGGACTGATTCGTTAATAAGGAAAAATAAAATTATGAAAAAACTGAAGATTGCTATGATTGGCGCCGGTTCCGGGTTTGTGATGAGCGTGGCCCGGGAGTTGATTGAGCACGAGATTTTCGACGGCGGCGAATTTGTGCTGCAGGATGTCAGCGAAGAACGGCTGCAAGCCGCCCAAGAGACGGTGGCCGGCATTTTAGCGTCGAACCCGAAGATAAACGTTGCGCTGAAAGCGACGATCAGCCGGAAAAAAGCGTTAAGCGGTTGCGATTATGTCATTACTTCGTGCGAGATGAACCGTTACGCCAACTGGGTTAAAGATTTGCGCATTCCGGCGAAACACGGCGTGCATCAGGTCAAAGGCGAGAACGGCGGCCCCGGCGGCATGATCCACGCCATGCGCAACATCTGCATGTTCAGGGAAATCCTGGCCGACATGGAAAAAATTTGCCCGGACGCCTGGCTGATGAATTTCACCAACCCGATGTCGATCCTGTGCACCTACTTTAAAAATTACTCGCCGATCAAGGCCCTCGGCTTCTGCCATCAAGTGCACGGTTCTTTCGGTGTCATCGCTGAGCAATTGGGCATGCCGCCCGGAGAATTGGAGGTCATTTCCGGCGGTGTCAACCACCTGAACTGGCTCTTCGACATACGAAAAAAAGGGACGCGCGCCAGCTGCCTGCCGGAGTTTCTGGCCAAAGTCAGAAAATCGAAATATTGGCAAAAACGCTTTGAGGTTGTCCCGCCACAAATGTTCACGCTGGAAACGCTGAATGCATTCAATATGTATCCGATCGGTTACGACGATCACATTATCGAATATTTGCCGTTTTTCTGGGAAAAATCCGAATGGAAAAAGCGTCACTATGAGTCGCTGGCGGATGCATACGAAAAACTGGCGACCCGAAAGGTCCATACGCTGGAAATGCAGCGGTTATTGGGCAAAGAATACGCCAAGCCTCCGTTCCCCGTGGATCCCGACCATCCGTATTATATGGAGAAACCCTGCCAGGTAATCGTGGCGCTGGAGACCAATACCCCGACCTATTTTGACGCCATCAATATTGTAAACCACGGCGCGATCGCGAATTTGCCGTCCGATGCGATTGTCGATGTGCCCGGTCTTGCCGTCGGTGGCCAGGTCCGCAGCGTATATGTCGGCAAACTGCCGATCGGTCCGATGGAAATCTGCCGACGCCAGATCACGCTGCACGAGATGATTGCCAAGGCGGCGCACGAGGGCGACGATAATCTTGCGGTGCAGGCGCTGTGCCTTGACCCGTATGTCCGCAGCCTGTCCCAAGCCAGAGCCATCTGGGCCGATTTCCGCAAAGAGTGCAGGACGTGTCTGACGACCTTTAAGTATTAATCAAGCTGAAAACCGGATTACAGGCGCAACCCTCCGGTTAATCCCTTACCGGTGGATTGAAATAGCCAAAGCGGATGCTTGGAAATTCCTTGTGTAACTTCTGCATGAGCTCCGGGATGCCCATGATTCGGCGGTTGTGATTTGGCACGGCACGGTCAACGGTCTGCATATACCAGTCAGGATCAATATTGAGGTTGCGCCATTGGATCATCTGCGGCCGCACGGCTGACAGCAGTTTGGCGAGCGCGGCATATTCATCCGCATCATCCGTAACGCCGGGAAAAGTCAGATAGTTCAGCGAGACCCACAGTCCACCCTTGCCGGCAATCCGCAGCGTCTGCATGACATCGGCAAAGGAATAGTTCCGGCAGTCGTAATAGGCCGCATAAAGGGACTTGCGCGCGCTGTTCAGTGACACGCGGATGCTGTCCAGCCCCGCGTCAATCAGCCGGGCCACAGTCTTGGGCAGGCTGCCATTGGTATTGATATGCAAGGTGCCGCGTCCGGTTTGCCTGCGGATCGCGCGAATTGCCTTTTCGATAAGTTTACCCTGCAGGAGCGGCTCGCCTTCGCAGCCCTGGCCAAAGCTGATCATGGCGCGCGGGGCCTGCTCAAGATGTTGGACCGCCAGTTCGACGATTTCCGCCACCGTAGGGATAAAATTGATCCGGTCGTGTGGCGATTTGATGGCGGTCGAGGCCTGTGCGGAAATGCATCCCTGGCATCTGGCATTACACCCGCCCGATACGGCCACCGGCGCCTCCCAGCGCCGCAGGAACAAATTGATCGCATTGGGGCAATTGTACTGCAGCGCACAGACCAGACCGTGGTGCGCGATCAGGCGGTTGGCTGGATAGCGTTTGATCCAGGTCTTTACCTGCCTGGCAACCTTGCGCCTGTCAAAGCGACTTGGATCATGCTTGGGATCAGAATCCACCCGCAAAGCCGGTACATGGAATTTACCGCGATACCAGGCGACGGCGCAGTAGCAGTAGAGCGGAAGTCTTGGCGCAGTTTTGTTGCTTATGCAGGCTGCCAGTGAGAAGGCCGTATAGCCGGGCGGCAGGAAGGCGGCCACGGCAGTGGTATATTGTCCGTCAACGGCGACCGTGCTTCCATTGGCGGCAAAACCGACCGCCTGCCGCAATGGCAGCAAATAGAGATCGCTGCCTTTGGGCAGCGGTATCAGCCTGTCACTATCCAGGGGATAGATCGTATTGCCACTGCGTCCGGCGGCGGCCAGTCTGGGCAGATCAATGATCCGACCTTGGCAATCTGCCGCAACTGTTGTTGGACAACTTTGCATCGGGAAGCAGGATAGATGAAAAGGATGAAGGATGAAACCGGAAATTTGAATGGAGTTGGGATGGGGTTATTAGTGATAACTGGGTAAGGTTCTGTTGGTGGGGCATGATGCGCCGCGCATTTCTTTCGAAACGGGCCGGCGATTTTGCCGCATCTATCGGCTTCCGGCGTTCGCGCGGATACATATCCAGCGCTTCGCGCCACGCGCCGATATCTGCGGCAAACTTGCCGTCCCTTTTCGAATCCCGGGGCGGGAACCGAAATGCGTGTCGCGGACGCCATCGCGCCTAGCGGCCAGGCGCGATATTATATTGCCGTTCGGTCTTGAATGTGTCTAAGAGATAACAGGATTTATAGGGTTGGGGTGTGTGGCGAAGACGGTAAAGGCTGGTAGCAGTCATTCTCGCGGTGGTAATGCGGCCTGTATCGACCCCGGCAGGAACAGGGGAATGGGCAGCATGAGACACCACAGGGTGAATTTCGATCCCCGAGCATGGCGAGGGTTTGAAAAGCAAGGCAAGTTTGGCTCAGCCCGCTTGTAGCGGGCCAGGGATGTGCCCCTGCCACGCTGCAGCGTGGGGCGCCGCGCGCAGCGTTATACCCGTGTATGCGCAAGCGCGGGAACGGCGCAGACGAGTCGAAATCGCCGCGGCCTTTTCAAACGAAATTCGCACTGTACTTGACGACAATCGCCGTGGGCAATGAAAAAACACTCAGAAATTAACGAAGGGCCAAAGTTTTTGTCTTACACCCATTTGGGCGTTGTCGTGAGAATGCCGCTTGGCATATGGAGTGATTTTGCGATAAGGTATCTGTGTTCTGTTGCGCATACCATTTGAGATGAAGGACGGTGCATGAAAATTCAAGCAACAACAGGAGTGCCGGACATAGACCGGTTGGTCGGCGGAATCATTCCCGGCGACAATATCGTTTGGGAAGTTGACTCGGGCGTGCCTGTCGAACGCTTTATGGTCAGTTTTCTCGCCGCCTGCGCACGCGAAAAATCGTTAGTCATCTACGTGAGTTTCAATTCCTCTCCCCAGACGATAACGAACAAGTTTGCATCCCTGATGCCCAAAGCGGATTTTGTGTTGGTGGATTGTTTTTCTTCGGGCAAGGGCAACAACGACAAGGTGTTTTTGGATTTCTTCAAGACATCCGGCGGCAACGCGACCCAGGCGCCCTTCCATTTGGAGAACCCGGCGGATCCCAGCAAACTCGAACAATTATTGATCAAGCTTGGGACACATGGCCAGAGGCGGGTACGGTATATATTCGACAGTCTCACCGGCATGTTGGATCTGTGGGGTGATGAGGAAAGCGTGGTAAGATTATTCGGGCACATTTGCCCGCGGCTTTATGACCTTAACACGATTGCCTGCTGGATCCTGGAGAAGGGCGCCCATTCCCCGTCGTTTCTGGCCAAGATCCGGCATATCACCCAGGTGGTATTCGATGTTGCGATTTCACGCGGTGTTCACACGCTGACGATCAGGAAAGCAAGCAATCGCCGCTGTGAACATGTTGGCATTCCCCAGCAATTAATTCTGCAGGACGGGAAAATCAGCGTGGCCGTCGAGACCCGCGAAGGGCGCGAGCTGGGCTTGCTGACTCGCATGGGCGAGGTGTTGGGCAGCGCTCTCGATCCGAACTCGTTTTTCGAGCAAACCATGGAGGCTCTGGCCAACGAACTTGGCATGGTTCGAGGAACTTTGGTGCTCCTGGACAAAACCTGCAACAAATTAAAGATCGTTGCCGCCCATGGGCTCTCGGACGCGGAGCAGGCCCGGGGTCAATACGCGGTAGGCGAGGGGGTGACGGGGCAAGTCGTAAAAACAGGAGTTGCGGAAATAATTCCCGACATCGGTAAGGACAGGCGTTTTCTCAACCGGACGGTTGCCCGCAAAAAAGACCTTGCCAGCCCCATCGCTTTTATTTGTGTGCCCTTGAAGGTTGATAATGAAGTCGTGGGGGCCTTGAGCGTGGATCGTCCCTTTGCCTTCGAGAGCGCGCTGCAAAAAGACCTGAGATTGCTTTCGATCGTGGCTTCCATCGTTTCCCAGGTGCTGAAGATCAACCATATGATCCGGGTGGATAAGGAAGAAATTTTGGCCCGCGATCAGGGGCGGCTCCGTGAACTCCGTAGTCGCTATCGCCTCGATAACGTGATTGGCGAGAGCGAAGCCATTCGCAAAATCCTGGCTATGGCGGCCACGGCGGCGAAATCGCGAGCCTCCATCCTGGTCACTGGCGAAACCGGAACGGGCAAGGAGCTGATTGCCAAGGTGGTCCATTATAACAGCGCCCGGGCCTCGGGTCCCTTGATCAAGGTCAATTGCGGAGCGCTTCCGGAAGATTTGCTCGAATCGGAACTCTTTGGGCATGTCAAGGGGGCGTTTACGGGCGCCTTGTACGACAGGAAAGGACGTTTCGAAATGGCGGATGGCGGCACCCTCTTCTTGGATGAAATCGGAGAAATGAGTCCGCGGCTTCAGGTTAAGCTGTTGCGCGTTCTGCAGGAACGGGAATTCGAGCCGGTCGGCAGTCCCCGGACGGTCGCGGTTGACGTGCGCGTCGTTACGGCGACCAGCAAGGATCTCAGGGAAGAAGTGCGCAAGAGTCGTTTTCGGGAGGACCTCTATTATCGCCTGAATGTGATTCCCATCCACCTGCCGCCCCTGCGTGAGCGCCGGGAGGATATTCCCTTGCTGATCAACCATTTCCTGGAGAAATTCAACCGGGAGAACCATAAGAATGTGCGGAAGTTGTCCCGGAAAGTACTCGATATCCTCCTAGACTACTCGTGGCCAGGTAACGTGCGCGAGTTGGAGAATTGCATCGAACGCGTGGTGGTGATGATCGAGGGTGATGCATTATCCGCCGATTTTCTGCCGGCTGAAATCCTCGAACATGACCGTCAGGAATATATCAAGCGCAAGAAACCGTCTTCCACGGATATCCTGGACATCCGGATGGCGGCCGAACGATATTGCACCGGAACGGACGATCTGGCTGCGGCCAGGAACCTACTGCTGCAAACGATGGAGGAGATTGTGATTCGTTGCGGACTTCTGAATAAGTTCAGTCAACGTGATCTGGCCGACAGGCTGGGCCTAAGCCGGATGACGTTGCGCAAGAAATTGCAGGCCTACAACCTGAAGTAAAGCTCCCCGCCGATTCCGGGCATTCCGTGCGCTCTTGACCGTTCTCACCCAGCCCGAGTTTTGCCGGTGGCAATTTGATAGTCCATGGTATAATTATTAGACCACGCCTCGTCCTGGTTGCCAGCTTGGCAAAAGTAATCCTGCGATTGCGTAGCATCTTAATCCTAAGTATTTTACGTCAATTATCGTGCGGCCTATCCTGCCGTTATTCTGCCTGTTGGCACGAATCGTGCTAATTAGAATTACTTGATACGAGAATCGGATTAGCCAAAGAGGATGCGGTTATGACTATCGGCTCCAACTATCGCTGGTTAGTGTTTTTTCTTTTACTGATGGAAACGAGCAGGGTCTATGCCACCCCCTCAACAACCTACTGGACGCCGACGACCACCGACATCCAGCCATACCGCACTCTTCACATTGGGATTGACGAATACTTTACCGTCTTCAAGAAAGGGGAAAACAAGGGAAGCTTCCCGACAGACGTCGGCCTGACCCTCGGCGTCCTGCCCTTCGACAAGGTCCAGGCCGAAGTTGGTGTGGATTTTATGGAGCCTCAGGATGATCCGTTCCTGTTTAACGCCAAGATCGGCACACCGGAAGATATATGGTTCAAAGGTTCACCGGCCCTCAATGTTGGTATCTTCAACGTGGGCACCAAGCGAGACGTTACCGATTACAACATCGTTGATGTCATCATCGGCAAAACCATCCCCGTGCTGGGCCGCCTTTTCGTCGGTGCTTATATCGGCAATCACCAGACGTTGGTTGATGGCGATGGCGACGTCGACAACAAAGGCATCATGATCGGAATGGATCATGGTTTTTTGCCCGTGAAGGATAAGTCCGGCGACGAGTACAATCGGCTGGTTTTCGCGGCTGACTGGGCTTCGGGCAAGAACTACATCGGCGGCGGCGGCGCAGGCCTGTATTACTACTTTACCAAGTACATAAGCCTGTTGACCGGACCGGTGTTCTTCAACGACAAGACCATCAACGGCGAGTGGAAGTGGACGACCCAACTCGACATGAATGTCCCCTTCTAAGTTGGGTCACAATTCGGTCGCACTGTTGGCAAACACAAACAAGGGGAAGCATGATGAGACCAAACGGAAAGATTGTTTTGGCGGCCCTTATGGGACTTGCGATTATGACAATCATCGGATGGGCGGAAAGCAGCGTTCCGTTCATGCCGTCTGTGGCGGCGTCAGCCGCCACTGCGGTATCCGCGACATCGGCCGCACCCCTCAGGATTGATACCGGCGACACAGCCTGGGTTCTGATCTGCACCGCCCTGGTGATGCTGATGACGCCGGGGCTTGCCTTTTTCTATGGCGGACTGGTCAGGAAAAAGAACGTGCTTTCGATCCTGATGCAGTGCTTCGTGGTACTGTGCATGATCAGCCTTCAATGGGTCTTTTTTGGCTATAGCCTGGCCTTCGGACCGGATAAAGGCGGTGTCATTGGCAGTCTCGCGTGGGCCTTTTTGAAAGGCGTTGGGCTTCAACCGAATGCCGACTATGCCGCGACGATCCCGCATCAGGTCTTTATGATTTTCCAGATGATGTTTGCGGTCATCACGCCGGCGCTGATTCTGGGAGCGTTCGCCGAACGGATGAAATTCAGTTCGTTCTGCGTTTTCATTCTGCTGTGGGCGACGCTGGTCTATGATCCGATAGCCCACTGGGTATGGGGTGTCGGCGGTTTTTTGCGAAATCTTGGCGCGCTGGATTTCGCGGGTGGCACGGTCGTCCACATCAATGCGGGTATCGCGGCCCTGGTTTGCGCGCTGGTGCTCGGCCGGCGACTGGGATATGAAAAGTCACTGTCGCCGCCGCACAACTTGCCGATCGCCGTCATGGGCGCCGCCATGCTGTGGTTCGGTTGGTTCGGGTTTAACGCCGGCAGTGCCCTAGGCGCAAACAGCCTGGCTGGCAACGCCTTTGTGGTCACCCATGTGGCCGCGGCCATGGCGGGGTTGACTTGGGCAATCCTGGACCGGATTTTCAATACGCGCTCAACCATGTTGGGAGTCATTACCGGTGCCGTGGCCGGCCTGGTCGCCATTACTCCGGCGGCCGGATTTGTTAATGTGGCCGGGGCCCTGGGCGTCGGTCTGGGAGCGGCCTGCGTCTGCTTCCTGTTTGTCGCGTATATCAAACCGAAGCTCGGATATGACGATTCGCTGGACGCCTTCGGGGTGCACGGTATAGGCGGCATTTGGGGTGCGCTGGCGACCGGCTTGTGGGCCACAAAGGCCGTGAACCCCGGCGGGGCGGACGGCCTGTTTTATGGAAATCCTAAGCAGTTCCTGATTCAACTCGCGGCGGTGGCCGTCACCCTGGTTTATTCCCTCGGGATATCATACCTCCTGCTCAAGGTTGTTGACGCCGTCATGGGCCTGCGGGTTTCCGAACACGAAGAACGCATCGGTCTGGACTTGACCCAACACCGGGAAGCCGGTTATACCGTTATTGATTAACAAGGAGCGGAAATCATGAAATATATTATCGCCGTGATTCAGCCCGATCGGTTGGAAGAAGTATTGGACCGCCTAAACGAGAATGAAATCCACCTGGTGACCGTGACCAGCGTTCTCGGCCGGGGCCGGCAGAAAGGCATTGCTGAAGTCTATCGGAGCCACAAGGAAGCCGGCAGTCTGCTCAGAAAAGTTAAATTAGAGATCGCCGTTAACGACACTTTTGTAAAACCGGCCATTGAGGCGATCATGGCCGGCGCCCGGACGGGCAGCGTGGGGGACGGAAAAATATTTGTCACGGATCTGCACGACTGCATTCGCATCCGTACGGGCGAAACCGGCAATGAAGCCATCGGCTGAGGCGCACTTTTGTTGGCTCTTTCTGGAGCTGAGCGGTTATAAAAAAATAAAAACAGGAGTAATGGTCATGGTAAAGAGCGCGAAAAAAACGGCGGCATGCGGATGCGCGGCGGCGAACGTGCCGGACTATTTTGGAGAGAATGTCTTCAACACGAAGACCATGCGGAACTATCTCTCCAACAGGGCGTACCGGTCGCTATTATCAACGATAGTTTCCGGGGAGAACCTGGATGCCGGCATTGCGGATGAAGTCGCCGATGCGATGAAGACATGGGCGCTTTCCAAGGGCGCGACCCACTACACGCACTGGTTCCAGCCGCTGACCGGGTCCACTGCGGAAAAGCACGACTCGTTCATCCAGCCCGATGAAGAGGGTGGCGTCGTCATGACTTTTACCGGCAAGGAACTGATCAAGGGCGAGCCGGATGCCTCGAGCTTCCCATCGGGCGGCCTGCGCGCCACATTTGAAGCGCGCGGCTATACCGGTTGGGATCCCACGAGTCCGGCGTTCATCAAGGAATCGCCGAGCGGCGCCACGTTGTGCATTCCGACGATTTTCTGCGGCTGGAACGGGGAGGCGCTCGACAAGAAGACCCCGCTGCTACGTTCAATGCACGCGCTATCCACGCAGGTGTGCAGGCTCGGAAAACTCTTTGGCATTGATTGCGAAGGCAAGCGGGCTTATGGGACACTTGGCCCGGAGCAGGAGTATTTCCTCATAGACAAGCAATATTACCAGAAGCGACTGGATTTGATGCAGACCGGTCGGACGCTGTTTGGTTGCAGGCCCGCGAAGCACCAGCAGATGGAAGATCATTATTTCGGTTCGATCAAACCGCGCATAATGACATTCATGCAGGACCTTGATCGCGAGTTGTGGCGGCTTGGAGTGCCGGCCAAGACAAGGCATAACGAAGTCGCCCCGGCTCAATTCGAGATAGCCCCGGTTTTCGAGGAGCTCAACCTGGCGATTGACCACAACATGGTTGCGATGGATGTTCTGAAGGAAACAGCGGACAGGCACGGCTTAACCTGTCTGTTGCACGAGAAGCCGTTTGCCGGCGTCAACGGATCGGGCAAGCATAACAACTGGTCGGTATGCGGACCGGATGGCAAGAACTGGCTCACGCCCGGCGAGAATCCGCACGACAACGCGAAGTTCCTGGTGATGATCGTTGCGTTGATGAAGGCGGTTGACACTCACGCTGATCTGCTGAGGGCAACCGTCGCCACGGCGGGCAACGATCACAGGCTTGGCGCGAACGAGGCGCCGCCCGCGATCGTCTCGATCTTCCTCGGCGAGCAGCTCACGGACGTCATCGAGCAGATCGAGAAGGGCGCGGTCAAGGGATCGAAGAAGGGCGGAACAATCAAGGTCGGCGTGTCGTCTCTGCCGACTCTTCCGCGTGACGCGACGGACCGCAACAGGACTTCGCCGTTTGCGTTTACCGGCAACAAGTTCGAGTTCCGCGCGGTCGGATCGAATCAGAGCTGTGCCGGATCCAATGTGGCTATTGACACCATCGTGGCCGAGGCGCTAGACGAGATCTGCGCGCGGCTTGAGGCCGACGTGAAGGCCGGCAAGGACTTCAACGCTTCCGTGCAGGCCCTGTTGCGGAATCTTGTCAAGAAACACAAACGCATTCTGTTCAACGGCGATAACTATACCGCAGAGTGGCAGAAAAAAGCGAAGCAGCGTGGATTGCCGAACGTCCGGAAGACACCGGAAGCCCTCAAGGCGCTGATCAGGCCGGATGTGGTTGCTTTGATGGAGAAGTATCAGGTGCTGAGCAAGCGCGAGCTGCATTCGAGGTATGACGTTTATCTGCACGCTTATCACGCGACGGTTGAGATAGAGGCGAATTGCGCGTTGACAATTGCCCGCACATTCCTGGTACCCGCCGTGATGCGGTATGCCAAGGAGTTGTCTGCGTCGCTCTGTGGTGTCAAGGCGGCTGGCGGTGGCAAACTGCCGGAGAGCGCGAAACTTCTCAAGGAAGTCAGTAGCGGGTGCGATCTGATGCTCAAACGGGCGGCGGAACTTGAGAAAGCGGTGAACGATAAGTCGGCGGACAAAATGCTGGAGGGGATGGTCCGTCTACGGACGGTCGCCGATTCGATGGAAGGGGTTGTGCCGCACGACAGGTGGCCGTTGCCCTCTTATGCTGACATGATGTTCATGCTGTGAGGAGCGCGGCAGTTGAATCCGAAAGCGGGCACAGCCCGCGTTAGTCATATTCGAGACTGGGAGAGTGACGAATGGAGCCTGGCCAGTGTCTTTATAATCCGCAATATGAACACGATGCCTGTGGTGTGGGATTTGTTGCCAATATTGATGGGACCAAATCCCATGAGATCGTCGTGCGCGGCATCAGGGTCCTGAAAAACCTGCTGCATCGCGGCGCGGCTGGCGACGATGGAAAAACTGGCGATGGCGCGGGCATCCTGGTCCAGATTCCGGACAAATTCCTGCAACGCGAATGCGGTTCTTTGGGCCTGAAATTGCCTTCTGCCGGCAAGTACGGCGTCGGCATGCTGTTTTTACCAAGGGATCAAAGACTTGCCGAACAATGCCGGGCAATGTTCGAACTGGTTGTCCACGAGGAAGGCTTGCCTTTCCTCGGATGGCGCGAGATTCCCACCGATCCTGCCGTGCTCGGCGCCGAGGCCAGGGAAGAACAACCGCTCATCGTTCAATGCTTTATCAGCGGTGTTCCCTGGCCGAGCTTGGGCAGGCAGGACGATCCGGTCATTATGGAGCGCAAGCTCTATGTCATCCGGAAGTTGGCCGAGCGCCGCATCGAAGCGGATCTGCATCCCGGCGACAAATTTTATATCCCCAGTCTTTCATGCCGGACGATTGTCTATAAAGGGTTGTTACTGGGTACCCAGCTGGGCGAATTTTACGCCGACCTTAAAGCCCCGGATTTCATCAGCGCCGTTGCGGTCATCCATCAACGCTACAGCACGAACACATTTCCATCCTGGAAACTGGCGCAACCCTTCCGTTACCTGGCGCACAATGGGGAAATCAACACGCTGCGGGGCAACATCCGGCACATGCAGGCGCGGGAAAAACTGCTGGAGTCTCATCGGCTGAATGGCGCCATCGCAAAACTCCTGCCCATTATCGACGCCGGAGGCAGTGATTCGGGCTGTCTGGACAATGCGTTGGAGTTGTTGGTGGCCGGTGGCCGGGATATTCCCCACGCCATGATGATGCTGATTCCCCAGGCCTGGGGTCCCAAATACCCGATGGGGCCGGATTTGAGGGGATTCTTCGAATACAATTCGGGATTGATGGAACCCTGGGACGGTCCGGCAGCCGTGGCGTTTACAGATGGTTCCGTGGTAGGAGCGCTCCTGGATCGCAACGGACTCCGGCCTTGCCGGTACACAATTACCAGGAACGGCTTCATGGTCCTGGCTTCGGAAACCGGTGTCCTGGATTTTGCTCCCGGCGAAATTGCCGAGAAAGGCGCCCTGCGCCCGGGTGAAATGATTCTGGTTGATTTTAACAAGCGGCGGTTATTGAAAGATAAAGAGATCAAAAACGACTATGCCCGGCGCTTGCCGTATCGGCGCTGGGTTGAAGATAACAAAATCATGCTCCACGGCCTGTTCAACGATGTGGCGCCGGTGGTGCCGGATACGGCGCGTTTACTCTTGCGTCAGAAGTTATTCGGCTATACCCGCGAGGATTTGGAAATTGTGATCCGGGTCATGGCCTCCAAGGCGCATGAACCCATCGGATCCATGGGCTGTGACACGCCGCTGGCGGTCCTGTCCGAAAAACCTCAACTGCTTTATGCCTACTTCAAGCAGCTGTTTGCCCAGGTCACCAACCCGCCCATCGATCCGATCCGCGAAGAGCTGGTTATGTCGCTAATGACCTTCATGGGCAATCCGGCCAATATACTTACGGAAAATCCCCAGCATAGCCGGTTGATCAAACTCAGGCACCCCATTCTTTCCAACGAAGATTTGGGAAGAATTAAATCGCTGAACCTGAAAGATTTTACGATTGCCACGCTGCCCATTGGCTTCCCCGCCGCTGGGGCGGCCACCGCCGCCGGGGTGGCCACCGCCACCGGGGCGGCGGAAGCCCTCGAGACCGCCATCAATCAGTTGTGCCGGGAAACAGAAGCGGCGATCAACGCGGGGCGGTCAGTGATCATTTTGAGTGACCGGGATTTGCCGTCCGACATGATTCCTATTCCCGCCCTGCTTGCGGTGTCGGCGGTCAACCAGGCGGTGGTGCGTATGGGCAAACGAACCGGCGCGGCGTTAATCCTGGAAACCGGCGAACCCCGCGAGGTGCATCATTTTGCCATGCTCTTAGGCTGCGGTGCAACGGCGATCAATCCCTACCTGGCCTTTGACATTGTGGCGGATATGGCGGGCAAAGAACTGTTGGAAGGCCGGATCGGGGTTACCCAGGCTTTGGAAAACTACATCCATGCGATTTGCAAGGGGTTGCTCAAAGTAATGTCAAAAATGGGTATCTCGACGCTCCGCAGCTACCGGAGTGCCCATGTTTTTGAAGCGGTCGGTTTAAACTCTGCGCTGATCGAGCGCTACTTTCCCGGTACGGCCTCGCGTATCCAGGGGATCGGGCTCGCGGAAATCGCCGCCGAAGCGAATGCGCGCCACGCGGCGGCCTATGACCGTGCTCCCAACACGCCGCATTTTCTCCCCAGCGGGGGCCGCTACCGCTACCGCAAGGATGGCGAACGTCATCTCTGGACACCGGGCTCCATAACCAAGCTCCAATGCGCGACGCGGAACAATGACTTCCGCCTATACCGGGAATACGCGCGTCTGATCGATGATCAGACAAAGCAGGTGAGCACATTGCGAGGTCTGTTCAAATTCAAAGAACGGAAGGCCATTCCGCTTGAGGAGGTCGAGCCGACCGGCGAGATCATGAAGCGTTTCGTTACCTCTGCCATGTCGTTCGGCTCAATCAGCCGGGAGGCGCACGAGACGCTTGCGATTGCCATGAACCGAATCGGCGCCATGAGCAACAGCGGGGAAGGCGGTGAAGATCCGGGACGGTACAACCCGTTGCCCAATGGCGACAACCGGTGCAGTGCGGTTAAACAAGTCGCCAGCGGCCGGTTCGGGGTTACGACGGAATACCTGGTGCATGCCAGGGAATTGCAGATCAAGATGGCGCAAGGCGCCAAACCCGGAGAGGGCGGACAATTACCCGGATTTAAGGTCGATTCGGAGATTGCGCGCGTGCGCCATACCACGCCGGGGGTGACGCTTATTTCGCCGCCGCCGCATCACGACATTTACTCCATTGAAGACATTAAACAGCTAATCTTCGATTTGAAGAATGTGAATCCCTCTGCCAAGGTCTCCGTGAAACTGGTTTCCGAAGTCGGGGTGGGAACCATTGCCGCCGGTGTGGCCAAAGGCGGCGCGGACAAGGTGCTCATCAGCGGGCATGATGGGGGCACCGGGGCTTCGCCACTTTCCTCGATCAATTTCACGGGTGTCCCGTGGGAACTTGGGCTTGCGGAAACACAGCAGACGCTCATGCTTAATAATCTGCGCGGTCGTATCCGCCTCCAAGTGGATGGCCAGTTGAAAACAGGCCGGGATGTGATTGTCGCGGCATTGCTGGGCGCCGAGGAGTTCGGCTTTGCCACCGCGCCGCTGGTGGTGTGCGGGTGCGTGATGATGCGTAAATGCAATGAGAATATCTGTCCCGTGGGGATCGCGACGCAGAATCCTGAATTGCGGAAACGATTCGCCGGGAAGCCGGAGTACATTATCAACTTCTTTACGATGATTGCCGAAGAGATCCGGGAATACATGGCGTGCCTGGGCTTTCGCCGGCTGGACGATCTGATCGGCCGTAGCGACATGCTGGAAGTCAACGATGCCATCGAATTCTGGAAAGCCCGGCACCTTGACTTCTCAGCAATTTTCGGTCGCGTTGGTGGCGACAGCGCTTCCCGCTGCATGGAAACCCAACCATGCGAATTGACGGGGGTCATGGATGAAAAATTGATTGAACTGGCCAAGCCTGCGCTGGAGAAGCGCGAAGCCGTCGTGATTGAAATGCCCATCCGGAATGTCAACCGGGCCGTGGGCACGATGCTGTCCGGCGAATTGACTCGAAGATACGGCGGGGCGGGACTGCCGGATGATACCGTTGTGTGTCGATTCAAGGGATCCGCCGGCCAGAGTTTCGGCGCTTTCGGCGCCAAGGGATTGACCCTGAGGCTTGAAGGCGATGCGAACGATTATCTGGGGAAAGGTCTTTCCGGCGCAAGGCTCGTTGTTATGCCTCTCCCGCAGACAAGCTTCGATCCCTCCGCAAATACCATCTGCGGCAATGTGCTCCTGTATGGGGCGACGGCAGGTGAAGCCTACATTTATGGTCGTGTGGGGGAACGGTTCGCGATCAGGAATAGCGGAGCTTATGCCGTGGTCGAAGGGGTGGGGGACCATGCCTGCGAGTACATGACCGGGGGCAGGGTTGTTGTCTTGGGAAAGACGGGGGTGAATTTCGCCGCGGGTATGAGCGGAGGGATTGCCTACGTTTATGATCCGGAAGGAAACTTCGACAGCCGATGTAATCTGGGAATGGTCGATTTGGATATGATGGCTGACTCAGCGGACATCGAAGAACTGAGGACGATGATTCAAAAGCATTTTGAACACACCGGCAGCAGGAAAGCCGAATATATTCTGGCGCACTGGCAAGAATCCCTTGCCTTGTTTGTCCAGGTGTTTCCCATGGAATACCGCCGTGCGCTCGGCCGAATGAGCAAAGAGGATGAAGCCGCCGAACGGGAGGGTGTGATCGATGGGTAAAACCGGCGGATTTTTAGAATACAATCGCCAGGAGTCCGTATATCGCCCCGCGGACGAGCGGATCAAGGACTTTAAGGCCGTTGAAATTCCGTTCATGGAAGACAATGTCCATGTCCAGCTGGCGCGTTGCCTGGAGTGTGGCACGCCTTTCTGTCACAGCTACGGTTGCCCACTGGCGAATGTGATCCCGGAGTTGAATGATCTTGCCTGGCAAGAGCGCTGGGCCGAAGCGCTGACGCTCCTGCTTGCGACCAATCCATTTCCTGAATTCACGGGGCGGCTCTGTCCGGCCATTTGTGAAGCGGCCTGTGTCCTTGCCATCAATGACGATGCAGTGACGATCCGGCAAATAGAACTTGCGATCATCGAAAAGGGCTTTGCCAAAGGCTATCTTCAGCCGGCGCCGCCGCCGGAGCGTATTGCGAAGAGGATTGCGGTTGTTGGATCCGGTCCTGCCGGACTGGCCGCGGCCGATACGCTTAATAAGGCCGGATACTCGGTAGTTGTTTATGAGCGTGCCGCAAAGATCGGAGGAATACTGCGTTACGGCATCCCGGACTTTAAGCTGGAAAAATGGGTTTTGGACCGCCGGATTCAACTCATGGAAAAAGAAGGCGTCCGTTTCGAGACCGGGGTCACCGTCGGGAAGGATATATCCTGCAAATATCTTAGAAGCCGATTCGATGCCATCTGCCTGTGCGGAGGCGCAGGTGAACCCAGGGATTTGAAGGTGCCCGGCCGTGACTTGGCGGGCATTCATTTTGCGTTGGATTACCTTGCTTCCCAGAACCGGAAGGGTACGGGGGAACCTGTCGCTGTCGAAGATAATATTGACGCAAAAGGGAAAAGGGTTGTAATTATCGGCGGAGGCGATACGGGCGCCGACTGCCTGGGGACGGCAATCCGGCAAGGCGCCCAAAGCGTCCTCCAGCTGGAGATTCTGCCCGAGCCGGCCCAGGTGCGACCCGCTACCACCCCGTGGCCCATGTGGCCCGCCATCCGGCGTGACTCGACCAGCCACAAGGAAGGTGGCGTCCGGCGATGGGGAGTCAGCACGATGAAGTTTCATGGCCAGAACGGTCGCGTTACCGGGTTGAATTGCGTGGAGGTCGAGTCGCGACGCCAATCGGATGGACGTGTTGAATTCATCCCGCGCCAAGGCACGGAATTTGAGGTGGAAGTGGAAATGGTTCTCCTGGCTCTGGGTTATGTCGCAATCAGTTGGGATCGGATTGCCGATGATCTCCATCTTGAACGCGACCCGCCTTCGTCCCGACTCTCAGAGAGGTCGGGACCACGGCGGGCAGGCCCGCAGGGAAATGTCAAGGCCGATGAAAATAATCTGACGGACGTACCGGGTGTATTTGTCGCGGGAGACATGCGGAGTGGGCCATCCCTTGTTGCCCGGGCAATCGCGGATGGAATATCGGCCGCTCGAGGAATTATTACTGGCTAAAAAAAGCTTGCATTACTGAATCCGCATTGGTATGCTCAAAGCCCGTTTGGTAGAGATGCCTTGATATCCCCTGATTTTGCGGCGTTAAGCCATGGGGACAGTGATTGTTAAAATATATAGATGCTTCCGGCGACACGCAAGAGATGTTACGGAGGGGAGATGAACCATGGCGTTTCATGATCCGGAAAGATTGCCGCGGGAGGCATGCGGATTGTTTGGTGTCTATGGTGTGCCCAATGCGGCGCCAATGATCTACCAGGGATTGTTCTCGCTCCAGCATCGCGGGCAGGAAGGTGCGGGGATCGTCACCAGCGACGGCCAGCGGGTGAGTTCGATCAAGGGGCTGGGGTTGGTTAACGACGTGTTTGCGGCCAGGTCATGGGGAGAGTTGCCGGGACACATTGGGATCGGGCATGTGCGTTATTCCACGACCGGCTCCACCCGGATTCAAAATGTCCAGCCGCTGGTTGTGGAATGCAGTGACGGTATCTGGGCTATTGCCCATAACGGTAACTTGACCAACGCCGGAAGCCTGCGCCGGATGTACCGCGAAGCCGGCGCGATTTTCCAGACCAGCACGGATAGCGAAGTCCTTGTCCATCTGCTGGCCGATCCAATGTATCGCTTGCGCCCGCTGCGGGTGGCGCGCGCCTTAAATGAACTCCGGGGTGCCTTTTCCTTTCTGCTGATGACCCGGGATTGTGTGATGGCGGCACGGGACCCACTGGGGTTCAAGCCGCTCTCGATCGGGAGGCTGGGTGAGGGTTATGTCTTTGCCAGCGAGACTTGCGCGCTGGCCCAGACGGGAGCGGAATACATCCGGGATGTCCAACCCGGGGAGTTGGTAGTCGTGGACAAGGATGGCATGAAGTTTTCGCAGTTTGCCGCCGCGCCGGGTCCGTGCCAGGCCCAGTGTATTTTCGAGCATGTGTATTTTGCCCGGCCGGACAGCCAGGTGTTCGGCGAGAGCGTCCATGGGATCCGCTGTCAGCTGGGATTACGACTGGCCCGGGAACATCCGGCCGACGCGGACATTGTCATCGCGGTACCCGACAGCGGCAACGCCGCGGCGCTGGGATACTCGCGAGGGAGCGATATTCCGTTGGACTATGGTTTTATCCGCAACCATTACGTGGGTCGGACGTTCATCATGCCGGAGGTGCACCAGCGGTCCGACAGCGCGGACATGAAGCTGGCGGTGGTCCGGGACGTGGTGAACGGCAAACGCGTGGTGGTGGTGGATGATTCCATCATCCGCGGGACCACGGCGCGCCGGCGGGTTGCCGCATTGAAGCAGGCGGGGGCCCGGGAAATCCACCTGCGGATTGCGTGTCCGCCGGTCATACATCCCTGCTTTTTCGGCATTGATTTTCCTACGCAGACGGAACTGATCGCCGGACGGCGTTCCATCGACGAGATTTGCCATTTTCTTGGCGCGGATTCGCTGGGCTACTTGAGTCTGGACGGTCTGCTGGCGCCTTTTCGGTTTCCACGCGCCTACTGCACCGCCTGTTTTTCCGGGACGTATCCGGTTGACGTGGGGGCGGTGCAGGGCAAGACGAAGACGGAATTGGAAGATGGCGCTCCGCTGCAGCAGATTGAGGGTCTGTTGCCTAAATTCAGTTTCTGAGCAGGATAAGGGAGGTTCAATGAAATCTTTGCCCCATGTGACCAAACATATCTTTATTACCGGCGGCGTGGTGTCGTCGCTCGGCAAGGGCATTACGGCGGCGTCATTGGGGCTCTTGCTGTCCCGGCGGGGATACCGCGTCCGCATGCAGAAACTGGATCCCTATCTCAATGTGGATGCCGGCACCATGTCGCCGTTTCAGCACGGCGAGGTGTATGTGACCGCCGACGGGGCGGAAACGGACCTGGATCTGGGCCATTACGAACGGATCGCCGGGGTCACCTGCACGCGCGACAGCAACTATACCACCGGTCGCATTTACAGCGCGGTCATTGCCCGCGAGCGGCAAGGGGGCTACCTCGGCAAAACCGTCCAGGTGGTTCCGCATATCACCGACGAAATCAAGGCGGCGATCAGTGCGCTCGACGGCGATGACGTGGATATTGCCATCACCGAAATCGGTGGCACGGCCGGAGATATCGAATCCCTGCCGTTCCTGGAGGCCATTCGCGAGTACCGCCAATCCATTGGGCGCCAGAACGGCTTGTTTATTCACCTGACGCTCGTGCCGTTCATCAAGGCGGCGGGTGAGCTGAAAACCAAACCGTCCCAACAGTCGGTGGGCATTCTGCGGACCATCGGCATCATTCCCGATATCCTGGTGTGCCGCTGTGAACAGCATTTGACGCGCGAGCACCGCGAAAAAATGGCCTTGTTTTGCAACGTGGAACTGAACTTGGTCATTGAGGAAATTGACGTGGCCAGCTCGATTTACGAGGTGCCGCTGGACCTGGCGCGACAGAGCGTCGATGTTTATATCCTGGAAATGTTGAATCTCCATGTGCGGCCCTTGGCGATGCAGGACTGGGAAGCCATGCTGGCCGCACAGTTGAAACCGGAATCCGGCACGGTGGAGATCGCCGTGGTCGGCAAATACGTGAGCCTGAAAGATGCCTATAAAAGCATTTATGAGGCCCTGACGCATGCCGGCATTGCGCACCATGTTGACGTCCATATCCGCCGGGTGGAGTCCGAGGATATTGAAAAACAGGGATGTGAACCATTGCTCAATGACGTTCAGGGTATCCTGGTTCCCGGCGGGTTCGGCGACCGCGGCATCGAGGGCAAGATCGCGGCGGTGCAATATGCCCGCCTCCACGGCGTGCCATTCCTGGGCATCTGTCTCGGCATGCAGTGCGCCGTGATCGAATTTGCCCGCAACGTTTGCGGACTGGATCGGGCCAACAGCACGGAATTCGAGCCGCAGACGCCGCACCCCGTCGTTGATCAGATGGAGGACCAGAAACGCCAGACGGCCAAGGGCGGCACCATGCGGCTTGGACTATTTCCCTGCGCCCTTGGCGAAGCTACAAAGGCCCGGGCGGCGTATGGCGCGGCCGAAGTCGCGGAGCGGCACCGTCACCGCTACGAGTTCAACAACCGCTATCGCGAAAAGATGGAGGCGCGGGGTATGGTCTTTGCGGGAATCAATCCGGCGTCACGCCTGGTCGAAGTCGTCGAGCTGGCGGACCACCCGTGGTTTGTAGCCTGCCAGTTTCACCCCGAGTTTCAGTCCGCGCCGTTAAAGGCCCATCCGTTATTCAACCGGTTTATTGGCGCGGCCATGGAGTTCCGAAAGCCGGCGGCGCACAAGACAGACGCCGGAGGACAGACGCCAGACGCCGGACAAAAAACAAGCAAACGCCCAACGCTCAACCACGCGTAACGCGTGGCAAGCGCCGAATTTATCCCGCGTTGCGCGGGACGTCCAACGTCGAATTGAAAAAGAAAAACGAAGAACAAGGCATGAATCCTTCTTGCCATTGACCATCAACCAGTGACCATTTTGATTTACAACCATGCCCAAACGAACCGACATCAAAAAGATCATGCTCATCGGGGCAGGACCGATCGTCATCGGCCAGGCCTGTGAGTTCGATTATTCCGGTGTGCAGGCTTGCAAGGCGCTCAAGGAAGAGGGTTACGAACTTGTGCTGGTCAACAGCAACCCGGCCACGATCATGACCGATCCGGAATTCGCCGACCGGACCTACCTGGAGCCGCTGACCGAACCGATTCTCGAGGAAATCATACGCCGCGAGCGGCCGGATGCGCTCCTGCCGACGTTGGGCGGCCAGACGGCGCTGAATCTGGCCATCGCCCTTCATGATCATGGCGTGCTGAAACGTTACCAGGTGGAAATGATCGGCGCCCGGGCGGAGGTGATCCGTAAGGCGGAGGATCGGAACCTGTTCAAGGAGGCCATGACGAAAATAGGCCTGGATGTGCCGCGCGGACAGTCGGCGCATTCCCTCGCCGAGGCGCTGAAGATTCAGGCCGCCATGGCCGTTTTCCCCCTGGTCATTCGGCCCGGCTTTACCTTGGGTGGCTCCGGCGGGGGAATTGCCCGGGACGAGGCGGAGTTCCGGACCATTGTGGCGCGCGGTTTGTCGTACAGCCTCAATTCCGAGGTGCTGATCGAGGAATCGGTGATCGGCTGGAAGGAATTCGAATTGGAGGTCATGCGGGACCGGAAGGATAATTGCGTTATCGTCTGTTCCATCGAAAATGTCGATCCCATGGGTATTCACACGGGTGATAGTGTGACCGTGGCCCCGGCGCAGACGCTGACGGACCGCGAATATCAGCGCATGCGGGATGCCACGCTGGCCGTCATCCGTGAGATTGGCGTGGAAACCGGCGGCGCGAATGTCCAGTGGGCGGTCAATCCGGCCAATGGTCGCATGGTGATCATCGAGATGAATCCGCGCGTATCGCGCTCCAGCGCGCTGGCATCCAAGGCCACGGGGTTTCCCATCGCCCGGATCGCGGCCAAGCTGGCCGTCGGCTACACGCTGGATGAATTGCGCAACGACATTACCCGCGAAACCCCGGCTTGTTTCGAGCCTGCGATCGATTACGTGGTCACCAAGGTGCCACGGTTCACGTTCGAGAAATTCCCCGCCGCCGATACCACGCTGGGGACGCAAATGAAGTCGGTGGGCGAGACGATGAGCATCGGGCGGACGTTCAAAGAGTCGTTCCAGAAGGCTTTGCGCTCGCTTGAAACCGGTCGGGCCGGTTTTGGAGCCGATGGCAAGGACGGTCCGCATGAATGCCTGTCGGATGCTGAATTGACCGGCGACTTGGTCCGGCCGAATGCCCAACGACTGTTTGCCGTCCGGGCGGCCTTTAAACGAGGGTGGACGGTGTCCCGCATTGCGGAGCTGACGCAAATCGATCCCTGGTTCTTGGGACACTTGGAGGAACTGGCGGCCTTTGAAGAAGAAATCCGATCGGCGCGCGATCTTGATGGGCTGAAACGGAACCGGGAACTGTTTCGTCAGGCCAAGGCGTTCGGTTACTCGGACCGGCAGATTGCCTTCCTGCTGGCCGCCACGGAAACCGAGGTTCGCCAGGCCCGTGAATCCATCGGCCTGAATCCCGTTTTCAACCTCGTTGACACATGTGCGGCGGAGTTCAAGGCCTTAACGCCATATTATTATTCGACCTATGGCACACTGGACGAATATCGCCCCGACGAGCGCCGGAAGATTATGATCCTGGGGGGCGGTCCGAACCGGATCGGGCAGGGGATCGAATTCGATTATTGTTGCGTCCACGCCTCGTTCGCGTTGCGCCAAGCGGGTTTTGCCACCATTATGGTCAACAGTAATCCGGAAACAGTCAGCACGGATTACGACACAAGCGATCGCCTGTATTTCGAACCGTTAACCTTGGAGGACGTGCTGCATATTTACCGCAGGGAGCAATGCTGGGGCGTTATTGTCCAGTTCGGTGGCCAGACCCCGCTCAACCTTGCCAAGTCCCTGGAACAGAACGGTGTTCGGATCATCGGTACGTCGAGTGCCAGTATCGAGGCGGCGGAGGATCGCAAGCTGTTTCATGAACTGATTACGCGCCTGGGTATCCGCCAGCCGAACAGCGGGCTGGCTACCAGCGTCGAGGAGGCCGCGCGGATTGCCGACCGGATCGGTTTCCCGGTCCTCATGCGTCCTTCCTTCGTGCTCGGCGGCCGCGCCATGGTCATTGTCTACAACCAGGAGTCCCTGCGGAAATACATGGGCCAAGCCGTTGAAGTTTCGGAGGATCGCCCGGTCCTGATCGATGACTTTCTCGATAATGCCGTAGAGGTGGATGTGGACTGTATTGCCGACGGCGAGACCGTGGTCATTGGCGGGATCATGGAACATGTTGAACAGGCAGGCATCCATTCCGGCGACAGCGCCTGCATGATTCCGGCCCCCACGCTCTCCGAACCGGTCAAGGTCGCAATTCGGAAACACACGGGCGACCTGGCCCGGGCGTTGCAAGTTTGCGGATTGATGAATGTCCAATACGCGGTCAAGGACGGAGATGTCTATGTGTTGGAGGTGAATCCCCGCGCCTCGCGGACCATCCCCTTTGTCAGTAAGGCCATCGGGATCCCGTTGGCCAAACTGGCGGCGCTGGTGATGGCCGGGCGTAAGCTGAAAGACCTGGGATTTACCCGCGAGGTTCTGCCGCGGCACGCATCGGTAAAGGAGGCCGTGTTCCCATTCGTGCGCTTTCCCGGGATCGATACCGTCCTCAGTCCCGAGATGAAATCAACGGGCGAAGTCATGGGGATCGACATGAATATCGGCATGGCGTTCCTCAAAAGCCAGGTGGCCGCCGGGAATGTGCTGCCGGTTGCCGGCAATGTATTCGTGAGTGTCCGCGATTCGGACAAGGACGCCGTCATTCCATTGGCGCGGCGCTTGTGTGCCCTGGGGTTCACCATCTATGCCACGGAAGGCACCGGCACAGTCCTGCGCAATCATGGCATTCCCAGTCAGGCGATCTTTCGCATCTCCATGGGCCGACCCCACGTGCTGGATATGATTCAGGAGAAACAGGTGGGTTGGATTGTGAATACGCCGTCCAGCGGGGAAATCCCCCGGGTGGATGAAGTGAAAATGCGGGCCGAAGCCGTGATCCGGGGCATTCCCATCACGACCACGCTCAACGGATTGGAAGCGGCGGTAAAAGGCCTGGAGACGTTTCGGGAGACCCGACGGATGGAAGTCTGCAGTCTCCAGGAATATCACCGGCATGCCCCGCGTCTGAAATTGCCGGGGATGGAGAAAGGCGCATGAATTCAAGGTGGAATTGGCGCGCGCAAAGGGAGCAAACTGCATTCCTGGCCCTGGCAGATGGAACGGTGTTCCATGGCTATTCCGTGGGCGCGCTTACGGATGCGTTGGGCGAGGTGGTCTTCAATACCGGGATGACCGGCTATCAGGAAATTCTCAGCGATCCTTCCTATAGCGGACAACTGGTGACCATGACCTGTCCGGAAATCGGCAATACCGGGATCAATGCCGCGGACATGGAATCTTCCCGGTTATTTGCCAACGGATTTATCCTGCACGAGATGAATACGCCGAGCAACTGGCGCGCGGAGATCTCGCTGGAAGAATGCCTGCGCCGCAACGCCATTCCGGCCATCGCCGGCATCGATACGCGCGCGCTTACTTCCAAGCTCCGGGATCAAGGGACGCTCAAAGGCTATCTGGCGGTGTCCGGTAAAATCGCCGAGCAACAGGCCGTTCGGCTTGCGGCGGAGTGGGGTGGGTTGGATGGGCAGGATTATGCGGCCAAAGTCAGTTGTAAAAAGCCTTATCTTTGGGATGCGGCGGGGAAACTATCGGCATCCTGGGGAATTGCCGAAAGTTTGCCGGAAGCCGACCTGAAAGTCGTTGCCTATGACTTCGGCATCAAATGGAATATTCTCAGGAGCATGCGCCGGAATGGCATGGCGGTCACGGTGGTGCCGGCGACAACTTCCGCCGACGAGGTGCTGGCGCTGAAACCCCAGGGCGTCTTGCTTTCGAATGGTCCTGCCGACCCGGCCGCTGTGACCTATGCGATTGACAATGCGCGCAAACTGCTGGGCAAGGTGCCGCTCATGGGGATATGCCTGGGGCATCAGATCCTGGGGCTGGCCAGCGGCGGCCGGACCTGTCGCCTCAAGTTCGGGCACCATGGGTGCAACCATCCGGTGAAAGATTTGAAAACCGGTCGGGTTGAAATCACGTCGCAAAATCATAATTTCACGGTGGATCCGGATTCCCTGGATCCGGCGAAGATTGAAATTACCCATATCAACTTGAATGATCGAACGGTTGAGGGTATCGAACATAAACAGGCGCCCATGTTTTCGGTGCAGTATCATCCCGAAGCAAGTCCGGGTCCGCATGATCCGTATTATTTGTTCAGCCGTTTCCGCCGATTGATTGGCGATAATTGATGACGCGGCAAGAGCTTGCATGGCGTGCTTTCGTTTTTTGGGGAGTGGACGGGTCGATTATCCGGATAATACAAGGGAGCAAGGCGAGTGGTAATTGCTTTTTTTGATTCGGGAATCGGCGGTCTTACCGTGTTGAAACACGCAATACAGGAATTGCCGAACTATGATTTTATTTATTATGCCGACACAAAAAATGCTCCATACGGCGTAAAGACGAAAGAAACTGTCAGAAAATATGTGTTTGAAGCTGTTGGTTTTATTTCGAAGCATGATATCCAGGCGTTGGTTGTTGCGTGCAATACCGCCACTTCGGTCGCGATAACCGATCTGCGACATAAATATAAATTTCATATTGTGGGCATGGAACCGGCGGTAAAACCGGCGGTCATTGGGAACCGCGGGAAGAATATTCTGGTTCTGGCAACTTCATTAACACTTAAGGCCGGCAAGCTTGAATCCTTGATCGCTTCCGTTGATAAAAACAATAAGACCGTCAAAATGGAAATGGACGCCCTGGTTGGGTTTGCCGAATCATTTGATTTCAATTCCGGCGATGTTAAAAAATATATTCAAGATAAATTGTGCAAATTACGATTGGTGGAGTTTGAGACTATCGTGCTCGGCTGCACCCATTTCATATATTACAAAAGCATCATCCAGGAAGCAGCTGGGGATAAAATCAAAATTATTGACGGCAATATTGGAACGGTGGCAAATTTAAAAAAAGTTCTTTCCGGACGTGACGTGCAAAATAATAAAAACGGAGGAAATATATTGTTTTATTCGTCTGCGGTTAAAGACAATAAAAACCGCGAAATCAAATTGCTGGAATTAATGGGTTGTAAATAGCAAATGCTTTAAGCCGGCTTGCTGTGTTCGCGGCCTGGAAGATGTCGAAGACATTCAAGCGGATATTGATCAAGCCCTGCGGTAGACTGCTTGTTAGCCCGCTTTATTCATGAAAACCTTTTTTGCCCCTTCCCTTGACAACCTTAGGGGAACTGCTACCATAACGCCCTTTCGGGGGAAAGATGTGTTTCTGAAGACCAGCCGCGCTATGCGCGGCTTATGAGGTGAATCATGGCGAAAGTCAAAAAAGCAATCAAAGCACACAAAAAATCAATTTCCAAAAAAATCCGTGCCAAGCCCAAAACTAAGGCGAAATTGGCAAAGAAACCGGCTGCCGGCAAAAAGCCCGTGGTCCGGGGCAAGTCGCGCTTCCAGTCGCCGCCGACGGTGGTTATGGAAAAATTGGCCGCGATGGTAGGAAAAGGGAACAAATATCTCGGCGCTGCCCTAAAGCGCGAGTTGCACACGAAGCTCGTGCGCCTTCGCGAGCGGATTACCGGCCAGATCAATTTCCTGGCGGCCGATAATCTTAGCCGCACCCAGAAGGATGCCGAAGTGGATTTCCGTTCCGAGGAACAGGGCACCGACAATTTCGACCGTGACTTTGCCCTCAATCGGGTCAGTTTGGAACAGGATATTGTCTTCGAAATTGACGAAGCCCTGAACCGGATCAAGATCGGGACATACGGCGCCTGTGAAAGTTGCGGGGGGCCGATTGAAAAAGCCCGCATCGTCGCTTTGCCTTACTCGCGGATGTGTGTAAGCTGCCAGTCGAAATTAGAGACCGGTCACAAGAAATTCCGCTCGTTCGAGACCGCCGCCCTGTTTCCAAATGCCGATAAGGCCGTCCCGGAAGTTGCGTCCGAAGAGGAATAATGCGGGTATTATCCCTTAGTTTTGTGATTGTCGTCCTGGACCAGTGGAGCAAACTGCTGATTCTGCAGCGTTTTTCCCTGGGCGAATCCTGGCCCGTCCTTCCTGGTTTTTTCGATCTCACCTATCTGCGTAATACCGGCGCCGTCTGGGGTATTCTCCAGCACCAGAACGAATGGCTGGTGCTATTATCTTTCGTCGTGCTGATCTTGATGGCCGTCTTCTATCGTTGGCTGGTGGATGACCGCCGCGTTCATTGCCTAGCCATCGGGTTCATGATCGGCGGCATCGTCGGCAATCTGATTGACCGCATCAAGTTGGGGTGGGTTACCGATTTTCTTGATTTCCACTGGGCGGCCAATCACTGGCCGTGTTTCAACCTGGCGGATGCCGCCATCTGCGTCGGCGTTGGCATTTATGCCGTCTCGACCTTATGGATGTCCACGGTTCGCCTGCCGAAGTGCGAACCTGTCGCAGAGCCCAGCGGTCGAGAGGCGCATGCCGGTACAACTCCCAACGTCTGATCTGCGGGCCTGGTTTCTCGTCGGCCCGACCGCCTCCGGTAAATCTGCCGTGGCCCAATACCTTGCCGAACAAGAGGCGAGCGCCATCCTCTCTGCCGATGCCATGCTGGTTTACATTGGGATGGATATCGGCACTGCCAAACCGACTGCCGCTGAACGCGCGCGGGTACGCTATTATGGTCTTGACCTGGTCGCGCCCCGGGAGCCTTTCAGCGTGGGTGCTTACCGGTTAGCGGCCTTGCAGGCGTTCCAGGACGCCGCTGTGCGGCAGTTGCGTCCTCTGATTGTGGTGGGCGGCACGGGCCTTTACATCAAAAGTCTGACCGATGGGCTGGCGCCCAGCTCACCCAGGCAGACAGCGATTCGGGAAGAGGCTGAACGGCGCCTGGCGGCGGAAGGCATCGGCGCGCTCCAAGCATGGCTGAGCCAGGTTGATCCGGCGCGGTATGCGGCGCTGGCCGATCCAAAAAATCCGCGCCGGCTGATGCGTGCGCTGGAAACGGCCCTGGCCGGCGAAGCGCCGGCGGCCGGGAACTGGCGGGCGCCCCAGGATCGTCCGCGTATTCTTGGCTTGAAGTGGAGCCTCCCCCAGCTTTATGATCGCATCCAAGTCCGGGTTCAAGCCATGTTCACGGGCGGACTGCTGACGGAAGTCGAGCGGCTCCTGCAGGCTGGGTTTGCGGACGCGCCGACGGCCCGACTTGCAATCGGATATGCGGAGGCGGCCGCCTATTTGCAAGCGCAGTGTTCGCTTGCGGAGGCCATGGCCAAAACCGTGGTGCGCACGCGGCAATTGGCCAAGCGCCAGATGACTTGGTTCCGCCACCAATGCAACGTGGAGTGGCTGGCCGTGGATGCCACGATGACGATTGCTGATATTGCCGCCGCCGTGCGCGCGTATTGGCAGAGGCATGGGCCCACCCCCGTGGCGGAGGTGAAAGAGGACGACGGATGCCAGAAGCCGGATGACGGAGAGAGATCGTAAAATTCGCAATCAACAGTAATTAACCATTGACCATGAACCATCTACCATTAACCAGTGAGCATTAGAAAGAGAGCCATGAATATTCATTCGACGGCGATTGTGAATCCCAAGGCTGAACTGGGTGCCAACGTTACTATCGGTCCTTTTTGCATTATTGACGCTAACGTTAAGATCGGTGACAATACGCGTATCGGGCCACACGTGACAATCCTTCCCTTTACGACAATTGGCCCCGGATGCACGGTCCATGACCATGCGGTGCTGGGCGATTTACCTCAGGATCTGGGCTTCAAGGCGGATACAATCAGTTACGTCCGCATCGGCGCCAACTGCACCATCCGCGAGGGGGTTACGATCCATCGCGGTACTAAGCCGGAGACGGAAACTGTGGTCGGCGACGGGTGTTTTCTGATGGTCAACAGCCATGTGGCGCACAATTGCCGATTAGGTAACAATGTTATTTTGATTAATGGATCATTATTGGCGGGCTACGTGGAGGTTGGTGAGCATGCTATCATCAGCGGTAATGCGCAGGTACATCAATTCTGCCGCATTGGCAAGCTGGCCATGATATCCGGCAATAGTGCGATCAGCAAGGATTTGCCGCCTTTTTGCATTGTGGGCATCACACGTAACATTATTGCGGGCTTGAATGTGGTTGGCTTGCGTAGGGCCGGTTTCGGCGCGCCGGATCGGCTGGCCATTAAGCGGTCCTTTCACACTCTGTACCAGTCCGGTCTGAACGTCAGCCAGGCCACGGCCAAAATTCGGGCCGAGTCGCCAACCGCAGCGGTCCTGGAATTTTGCGAATTTGTCGAGCAATCCAAACGCGGCATTTGCCGGTTCGAGGGTCGAAAGGACAACGACTCGGCGGAGGACTGACCTGCCTTTGCCCAAGCGATCCGGCGAGCGTGCGCCGCCGGCTCCGAATGTCAGACTTTGGTGGGCGCTTTGGCGAGCAGCGCGGCTAACTCGGCCTTGATTGCCGCCGTGCCTTTAATTTCAGGCAGTATCCTGTTCAGCCAGTGCGGCATCCACCAATTGGCCTTACCAAGGAGTTCCATGGTCGCCGGCACCAGCACAATGCGTATCACCGTTGCATCGATGAGTATGGCGCTTGCAAGTCCCAGGCCGATCTGTTTGATGAATACATTGGGATCGAAGATGAACACCCCGAACACAAATACCATAATAGCAGCCGCGGCCGTAATGACGCGCGCCGTGGCCGTCAAGCCATCGGCAACGGCAAGACTATTGTCACCGGTTCGAATGTATTGCTCCCGAATGCTCGAAAGGAGAAAAACCTCGTAGTCCATCGAAAGTCCGAATAAAATGGCAAACATGATCATGGGCACGAATGCCGGCACCGGCGTTTCCGGGATATTCAACAATTGCCCCAACCAAGTGCCGTTTACCGCATAAGACATCACACCATAGGCGGCGGCGATGGACAACAGATTCATAATGCCGGCCTTTAACGCCACCAAGAGCGACCGGAACACCACAATAAGCAAAACGAATGACAGAAGCACAACGGTGGCAATGAATAACGGAAGCCGGCCCAGAATGTAGTCGGCATGGTCAATCGAGATCGCCGTAAATCCCCCGACAAGCACCTTTATTCCCGTGCCCGCGATGATTTCCGGAACAATATCCTGCCGCAGTGTATTGACGAGCTTTACGGTTTGCTTCGACTGCGGCTTTGAGGTGGGATAGACATTGATGATGGCGGTGTCGCCCGCCATGTTGAAAATGGGGGGCAACACAAAGGCAACATTTTCGAGCTGCTGAAGTTTGGTAAAGAGCTGGACAAGGGTGTGCTGAATATCGCTGGCGTCCCGGGTGTCGACCACCATCAAAAGCGGACCGTTGAAGCCCGCGCCGAAGCCGGCAGTCATGAGGTCGTAAGCCCGCCGTGATGTTTCCGTTTTGGGATTGTTCCCGTCGTCAGGGAATCCGAAGCGCAACCAGGAAATTGGCGCGGTGATAACCAGCAGGATGAGTGTGCCGGCACACAGGGACATCCATGGACGGCGTTGCACGATGCGACTCCAGCGATACCAGAAACTGCGTGTGCCTTTGTTGTGTACCACTCCGACAAAGGGAATGCGGAAGCGGTCGATGTTGTAGCCGATAAAACCGAGAATGGCGGGAAGCAGGGTCAGTGAGGCTGCCAGCATGGCCGCGACGGCCACCACCGACATGCAGAGCATTCCGTTCATATAACCCAGTCGCATTGTCACCATGCCCAGCAGCGAGACAATGACGACAACACCGGCAAACAGTACGGCGCGGCCGGCTGTAGCCATAGCCGTGATTACCGCTGCCCGGGGCGAGAGCCCTTTGACCAGCCCGTCGCGATATCGGGTAACGATGAAAAGCGCATAGTCAACGCCGACGCCGAGACCAATCATCGTTGCCACAGTGGCCGCCCAGTCGGGGGTTCCGAATACACGCGACAACATGGCGCCGAGCCCCGCGCCGATGCCCAATCCGAATAACGCCGTGAAAATGGGCAGCCCCATCGCAAGCACGGATCCAAAGGCGATGAGCAGGATGAAGGCGGCAAAGGCGAGCGCAATGGTCTCGGCGCCCAACGCCTTCGATGCAACGAACGTGGAAACCTCGATCTGGAGCCCATTGCGTGTGCCCGGATGAACCAGATCCAGAAACTTCTTTTGGTAGTCGGCGTCGAGGTTGGCGAGCTTGTCGATGGTCCGGTCGAGGTTAACCACGGCGTACGCGGTTTTTCCGGTTGTAGCGATCTGGTTGGCCCCTTGGGGCGCGAATGGGCTGACGACCGACGCAACGTGCGGAAATGTCGCGACTTTTTCGAGCAGCGCCTCGATCACATTCTTTGCGGCGGATGTCGTTGCGCCGGCGTCGGAGAAAAAGACGATGTTGATTGAATCGCCCTTAAGGGACGAAAAGCGGGCATCCAGCAGGTCAAATGCCTTGGTCGCTTCGGCGTCAGGCGTCTGATAGTTTGCGCGATATTCCGCGGGATATATTCTGGCGAACAGCACTATCACGGCTAAAACGATGGCCCATATCCCCAACACCACCCAGCGATGGCGAAAACACAGGTCAGCAAGACGGATCACAAAGCGTCTCCTTGGCCATTAATATTATTTGAATGATAGCATGCAATGGTGTCTTCCATCCAACTGGCCGCTTTTTCCATCATATCGTCGATCGCTACGCTGGGATAGGCGCCGCCAGCTCCAAGCGGCGGCGGGAAGAAAGGTTCGCCGATAACCAGCCGCATTTTGGGCCAATGGGGACTTTGCTCTTTTCCGAACAGATGACGTCGGGTAAAAATGTAAACCATGGGAAGAATGGGCGCCTGATGAATGTAGGACAGATAAAAAGCGCCGTGTTTGAAGCGGAAAATCTCCTGGCTGAGGTAGACCAGTTCCCCTTCCGGAAGGAAAAGAACATGGTGCCCCCGTTTCAGAGCTTCGCCCACGGGGGCAATGATCATTTGTAGTCCCGCATTCGGTTTGGCCGGAATGGGAAAAGCCCGCAGGATGCGCAGGATACGCCGGATAATGGGTACTTCATAATTTCTTTGGGCAACCGAGATATACAACCGCTGCGGGAAAAGAACCAGACTGGCAAATACGGTGTCGAAATAGTGACAATGGTTGGAAATGGCGATGCAGCCCTGTTTTTTCAGAATCTGTGCGTTTTTCCTGCCGGTCACACGGAGTCCGTAATAAAGCGCGCAAAGCAGGCCCAGTAAATAGCAGAACAGAAAAGCCGGCAGGGTTAAGAGATGAAACCACCAGTCAAAATAGATGAATTTATACTTTTTGGTAAAATCAATTTTCTTGGTGTTGTGCGTGATAACAATGATCTTTTCGGTCGGTATCTCTCTGCGCTGCTTTTTTATCATCGTTGTCTTTGCTTGTATCATGTTTGACCCACGCCAGGTTGCTCAAGCGTTATTGGCGCGGATCGTCTCGCGATACAGCTGCTCCATCTGGTCCATGCATTTTTTAAAACGATATTGTTCGGCCATAGCTGCTACCTGTTCCCTGATCTTCAGGAGCTGGCCCCTGTTTTCGTACCAGTAATTAATCTTTTCAGCCAAATGGTCCACATTGTCATATTCGAAGGAAAACCGGTCATCCAGGGCAAACTGCGGAGCGGCGCTGTGTGGTGAATTTCCAACCAGGCACGGCAGGCCGCAGCCGATAGCCTCCAGACAGGCCAGACTCTCCAGGTCCACGAGCGATGCATGCACAAAGAGATCGGCCGTATTCAGATATTGAAGTTTTTCTTCCTGGGTTACGAACCGGACCAGGGGCGGCACAGGCAATTGCGCGCCTTCGGCGATCAATTTTTCCGACATTTCGCCCCTGCCGCAAAGCAACAGGTTTATTTTGTTGGCATATTTTGAGCGTTTGACCCCTTCGATCAGCAGCCGCTGCCTTTTTTCAGGAGCATGGCGTCCCATACTCATCAGAACTAAATTATCACCGAACCATTCCGGCCGCGCGTATTTTCGGGGAGTATAATCTTCCGGTATTCCGTTGGAGACAACCTCCAAGCGGCACTTGATCCCGCCTTTTTTTAGAAGGTTAGCGGCAAAGCGGGAAGGACACTGGATGACAGGCACCCGTTTGAAAAGAAAGAATTTGAAAATTTCAGACAATATTGCATCCAGGAGTTTGCTGTCTTTGCCCGCTGCCGCAACTACATTACGGGACTGAACATGGAACCCGGCGAAAAAGGGTTTATGCATGGCCCGGGCCATCTTGGCTGCGCCATATCCCAGATAAAAGGGAAGCTGGATCTGAATAATATCGGCATCGGCGAATGCTTTCCTTAAAACGTCTTTTTCCGGGATGCCAAAAAGAAATTGCATCTTTTCAAGGGATTCCTTCATGAAGGACGGGCACGATCCCCTTACCGCGTAATCGCCTTCACCGTTGGCATCCGTGGAGACGATCGAAACCTTGTGCCCTCGCTTCTTAAGTCCCTCTGCCAGCCGTCGGGTGGCGACACAACCGCCGTTCTCACCGTTATACGAATCAGTAACCAAAACTATTTTCATTCCTGCCTCGCTATTCGAAAAGCACGAATACTTAATCCAGCCGATTAGTTTGTCAGATCCGTCAATTCAAAACATTGCCGGTTGTGTATTATGCGCTTTTTTAATGTAACTGTCAGGGCATCACCATGCCTGCCCGCAAATTCATAAAAACGCGTGGGTGCTAATTTACCTGCTCATCTCCTAGACGCAAGCTAATAATAACATTATTCTGTTGGACTCGGATGGAGAGGCGGCCCGGGGTCAGAAAACCTGAAAAGAAGAGTTGACCATCGCGCTTCTTGCAAGACCGCTTTCTCGGGACGATGTGTCCTGCCAATGGAATACAATAAATTTGTGTGTGGTGTGAGGTGGCCCGGTGGACGAAGACGGCCTGCCCTGCGAAGCCTTGGCGAAGCAGGGACGGCAGACTGAAGGTGGGCCGTGGGCTGATGTGAAGACCAAACGACAGACATGGTCTTTACTATGCGTTGCCTCAGCCTTCTGTCCAGCGCAAGAAGACCGTGCCGACCCAACTGCTCAGATCGGCATTGGTGAGCTTGTCCAAGTCCGAACCGTTCACAAACCGGTAACCAATGCCGGCGCCCAGTTCCAGGGTGCTGGTCAGGTTGAATTCCAGGTTGATATCCGGTTCGGCAATGAACAGGTTGGCGCTGTCGGAACCGGTGGTCGCGGCGCTGTTGTTGACCTGTCCGCCGCCGGCGAACCCGCTCAGGGAGCCGTGGAAAAGCTCGGTGCTGAAAAGCGTATAATCGGCGTGCGCGCCTGCATACCAGATGTCAAAGGCTTTGAGCTTCATGGCGCCGGAATCGGTGCTGACGCTGTTGACAAGCGTATAACCGCCCACGCCCAGATACAGCGCGCGACCGACCGATGTGCCCAGTATGCCGCCGGCCAGTTCCGTGGTTTGGTTTTTTATGGGCGTGATTTTTAGTTCCGGTCGAATAAAGAATCCCCAGTTCGCTTCTTCATCATTTACCAGTGCCTGCACCGGCGCCGCCGCTATTGTCGTCGTTGCTGCCAAGGCTATCAGGCATAATCCGGTTATGATGGTCTTCATGGAGGCACCCTTTCTCATTTATGATTGCTGATTTCAAAAATCCAATTTCTTATATCAAAAATCCAATCATAAGACCATTGATTTAATTTTCCGATTTAACTTTACTGTTGGTCTTCACAGCATTGGCATTAACAGGTAGCAGGCATTTTCCAAAAGGCGATGAGATGTGGGCCGGGTTTGCCAGGTAGCCAGGTCCAGTTCATCGCTATGAACCTGATCGTTCAACACGATTTGTTTCAGGGCGCTGATGTAGCCTGGGTCGTACACGATTAGATTGCTTTCGTAATTCAGCCGCAAACTGCGCACATCCAGGTTGGCGCTGCCGACCATGGCCAGCGTGTCGTCCACGATCAGGGCCTTGGCATGCATGAAAGGAGCGTGCCGCAGGTAAATCCGTCCGCCGGCCCTCAATACGTCCTCGTACAAAGATTGTCCCGCCAGTCCCGCATACAGGTGATTATTCTTATGTGGGATAATCAATCGGACATCCACTCCGCGCCTGGCCGCAGAACACAGTGCCTGGAGAATGTCGTGTGTAGGTACAAAGTAGGGGGTTACCACGAGTAGTTGCCGCCGGGCCGCGACCAGGCATTCGAAAAACACCTGGGAGATCACTTCCATCCCATCCGGTGTCGGGCCGCTGTTGGCCACGCGGACCATGGCCGGACCCACCGCCGGCAGATGTGGGAAATGTGCCTGCTGAAGCAAAACAGCGGGGTCGTCGTCGGTCATGAAATGCCAGTCGCGCAGGAAGGAATACTGGAGTTCCTGGACGATCGGGCCGCGGATGGCGACGTGATAATCGCGAATGGCCGGCGCGCCCGGTCGGGACAGGTTTTCCTGCCGCAGGTTAATGCCGCCCATGAACGCCACTTCGCCATCCACCACCATAATCTTGCGGTGGTTACGGAGGTTGAACTGAACCAGGCGCTTCAACAGGTTGGCCTGGGTCCAGCCGACAATCTGCATGTTCGGCACATGGCGATATCTCAGGAAGAACGGGCTGAGCACCGCGCCCATTGAGCCAAAGCTGTCGAACATAAATCGCACTTTCACGCCTTGGCGGGCCTTTTCCGCGAGCAGGTCGAGAAACTCGCGGCCGATGGCGTCGTTCCAGACGATAAAGGTTTGCAGGTGGACATGGTGCCGTGCGTGGCGGATGGCATCCAGCATCCGGGGGTAGGCAGCGTCGCCATCCACCAGCGGTTCAATCGCGTTGCCGCCCAGGAGCGGATAATCGGCAAGGATGGGGCTCAAAGTGTTGTTCAGGGATTGCGCGGCCGGGTCGGTCGGTTCGGCCGCCAAGGATTCGTGAACGGCGCGCCAGTAAACCAGCGGCAGGGATTCGTCCTCCCGTGCTTGGCGCTCGGTCAAGAACTCATTGTCCGCCCGCTGTTTGTGCCAGGCTTTGCGCGGCACGCGGTTGATGCCGAAGAGCAGGTACAAGAGCGGACCAATCAGCGGGAACGACCAGGAGACGAATATCCAGAGCAGGGCCGAAGTAGCCTCGCGGCGGGTATGCAGGCAACTATAAACGACCAGCAGGAACATGGTGATATGCAGGACGGCCTCCACAACGATCCAGAACCATAACGGCTCGGCTGCCAGCAAATTAAAAATGGATCCACTCATGATTGATTTTCTTTCGGTTGCGACTCTGATTTGCGCAAGGCCGCCACGAGCGCTTTCAAATCGGCCGGCCATGGTGCGGTAAAGGTCAGCCGCTTGCCCGTGACCGGATGCATGAAGGCAAGCGTTTCGGCATGGAGCATCTGCCGCCCGGCGGATGCCGGCAGGGAACGGACCGAGCGGCCACCGTATTGGGCGTCACCCACGACGGGGTGGCCGCGGTATGCCATGTGGACCCGGATCTGGTGAGTGCGGCCGGTTTCCAGCCGAATCCGGACCAGGGAAACATCACCCAGGCGTTCGCTGAGTTCGTAATGCGTTACCGCCGCCCGGCCGGTTTTGGGCTGGGCCGACATTTTCTTGCGGTCCGTGCGATGGCGGCCGATCAGGGTTTCAATGGTGCCCCGTGCCGGGTTGGGGTGTCCCCAGACGAGGGCAACATAATTTTTGTGAATGGTTCGCTGTTTGAACTGGTTCATCAGGCCGGCTAACGCGCGATCGCTCTTGGCCACCACCATGATTCCGCTGGTGTCGCGGTCCAGGCGATGGACAATACCTGGCCGCTGTTCTCCGCCGATAGCGGCCAGACTTCCACAGTGATGAAGCAAGGCGTTGACCAGGGTTCCGGAGGAGTGGCCTGCGGCCGGATGCACCACCAGGCCGGCGGGTTTGTTAATCACAAGCAGTTCGGCATCCTCGTACAGAATATCCAGCGGGATGGCTTCCGGGATCAGCGCGGTGGCAACGGGCGGGGGAATCACAAGCGTAACGCTATCTCCGGGACGAATCTTGTGGTGCTCCTTGATCATCTGGCCGTTGACCGTTACGTGCCCGTCATGGATCAGGGCTTGAATCCGCGCGCGCGACCAAACGATTGTCTGATCGGCGATTGCTTGGTGGGTCAACCAAATGTCCAACCGCGCCCCGGTTACGTTGCCGGGGACGATGAAAACATGCGGCTTCGAAATGGATGATGTCCCGCGCGACGCGGGGTTAATGGTCAATGGATGATGCATAATGGATAATTAATAATGGACAGAAGAATTCTTTCGTCGTCCGTCGTCTGTCGTCCGTCGTCTGTCGTCCTCTTCAGCCGGCAACAGGAACCAGATCAGGATGCCGGCCACCAGCAGGACGAGACTGAGTTCCTGCGCCACATTCATTCCCAGCCAGTGCAGGCGTTCGTCGCCGCGCCAGAATTCCAATAGGAAACGGCCCAAAGGATAAAGGATCAAGTATAGGGCAAACACCCGTCCGCTTCGCGGGCGCCGCCGGTAATACCACAGCAGGATGCCATAGACCATCAGGCAGAAAGCGGTTTCATAAAGCGGGGTAGGGTGCCGCTCCACGCCATCCACGACAACGCACCACGGCCACGTGCCGGGTGTGCCGTAACAGCACCCGTTCAGAAAGCATCCGATCCGGCCAATGGCCTGTCCCAGCGGCAGGGCTGTAATAACGAAATCCGCAAATGGCCGGAATGGTGCACGCTTGACGCAGGCATAAATTATGGCCGCTAGGGCGGCGCCGATAAAGCCGCCATAGTAAATCAGTCCGCCCTGGTCCACGCGGATGATCAGGGCGGGGTCTTTAATGAAGTAGTTGAGATTGGCCAGCACATAAGCGCTGCGCGCGCCGATGATCCCCGATACCATGATCCAGAATCCAAGATCTGAAACAAACGCGTAGGATCGGCCTTCCCGGCGGCCCAGCGCGGAAAGGTGCGTGATGCATGCCAGAAATGCCGCGGCGATCATAATGCCGTACCAGTAGATCGGCCGGCCGAAGATGTAAAAACATACCGAAGACATGGTTTCTCCTACAAGGTTCAGCGCTCCGCGCTGCGCGGAGTAAAGTTCACTGTCTGCCACGCGTTACGCGTGGTTCAACGGCCTGCCTGCAACGCTGTAGCACTGTGGGCCGGTTACCGATTTTTACAGCGAATTTCCCAACCGTAAATCTCCTAACCGTGAACCGTTGAACCTCGTAACCGTGAACCTTAATTATTGCCCCATTTCATCATAATCTGGTAGTAGGCTTCCTCGGCGGCTTCAATATTGGATACGCGGCAATATTCGTCGGTCTTGTGAATATGGGCCAGGTCGCCCGGACCGAGAATAATGACCGGCGGATTGCCCAGGGCGGGGACCAGCGCGGACGCATCTGTAAAATAGTTGATCCCGCGTGGCACGGGTCGCGCTTTCAGAATTGGTTCCATGATTCCAAATACATCCTGAATCCAAGGATGATTGGCATCGGTTTCAACCGGCGGACAATCCAGGCGTCGGTTGCTGATCCGGGCGTCAACTCCCAGGCAATCTTCAACTTGGCGGTAGATGGCTGCATGCGATTGGCCCGGAATTGTCCGGATATCCACGGCAAACGTTACGCGTTCCGGCACAATATTGATGGCGTTACCGCCGGCAATCGTGCCGATATTCAGCGTGGGTGCGCCCAAGATGGGATTGTTCGGTGTTGGGAAGGAAAACGCCTGTAGTCGCAGAATGGCCCGGGCCGCCTTGTAAATTGCATTTATGCCTTTATCCGGCACAGAGGCGTGTGCCGCCAACCCGTCTGCTTGCGCATCCAGCCAGATGACACCCTTGTGGGCAATGCACGGGTAGTTCAAGGTCGGTTCGCCGACCACCAGGGCGCCGACCGGCGGCAGGTGTTGATCCGCTTGGGCCAGAAAGGATGCGCCTTGACAACCGGCTTCTTCCCCCGCACTCAGGATGAGCATCATGTTCGCTTTGCCGTGGGAAGCGCGGGCGGCCCGCAAGGCGGCCGTGACCATGGCGGCCACGCCGCCCTTCATATCGGACGTGCCAAGACCATATAGCTTATCGCCCTCAATACTGCCGCTGAACGGATCCCGGCTCCACGGTATTACGCCAAGCGGCACCGTATCCAGGTGGCCGCTGAAACAAACGGGTCGTTGTTCGCCCTGTCCCCCGATGCCGGTACAGACGCGGACATCGGTCCAGGCGATCAGGCAGGTACGCGCTTGGGCAAACTCCAAATACCGGGTTTTGAAACCGGACTTTTCGAACAGGGCGCCGAGGAACTTTGCGCAATCGCGTTCCTGCCCCGGCGGGTTCATGGTTTTCAGCGCAACAAGACGACGAGTTAAATCAATGGGATTCATAATGAGCATTGAACATTATAATGCCTGAATTCAAATTCGCAGTAGGACATCGACCGTTGAATTAATAGTCATTAATATTATCGGCTATTGGGACATAAATCCAAGAATAACTTTTATTTCAAGCTTTACAACAACAAGATTTTCATCACAATCACTGCGTTTATCATTGCACCTGAATGCGCCGTCCGGTCACTATTGGTTCGGAGAGTTGATAAATTATGACACAGATGGCTTCGGTCAAGGGAGCGGAAGAACGGGGTCAACCCGCCGGAGAATTCATTTCCGAGGTGGCTCGCAAAGGGATGCGGAACGCCATCATCGGTGCCTGTTATAAGACGTTGGCTACGTCCATGTTAACCAACGGACTGTTGCTGATCTATCTGACTGCGCTGAAACTGGACGGCACGACCATTCTTGTGTTGTTGTCATTGTGCAATGGCTTGCTGGCATTTGCCCTGATTCCCTGCGCCCACCTTGCGGATGTCTACGGCAAAAGGCGAATTACCCTGTGGGGGATTACGCTGTGCGGGATGGGGTTCGTTTTTATTCCGCTGGCCGCCTGTGTATTGCCGGGGATCGTGGTTGGGTTGTTGAGCCTGGGTATCGCGTTGCTCGGGATTGGCCAGGCGGGCCAGATGGCCCCGTGGTATGCCCTCTTGGATCCGATTGTCCCCTCCTTTTATCGCGGGCGATTTTTTGGCACGATGCGCGTAGCCTGGCAAATGTGCGCTGTGATTCTCTCCGGCCTGATTGCACTGTTGCTGCCCCGGGAGACCTCGTTGCCCTTGCTGACGGGGGTGTTGATTGTTCTCGGGTTTGCGATTCTGCCGTGGGGTATATATTTTGCGCGGATTCCTGAATTGGAGCGGGCGACGTGTACGGCCCGTGATTTGACCCGGGATTTTAGTGTCATACTGCGAAGCAGGGGATATCTCCCGTTTTGCGCCTACTTTTTTATTATTGCTCTTTTTACCGGAGGGTGCTTGACAATGTTCAGCCTGGTAGAAAAACAGGTTTTGGGGATGGGTGACAGCAAGGTAATGCTGTTGGCCAACCTGACGATGATTGGGTCGGTGATCGGATTTTATTGCGGGGGCAAGGCGGTGGACCGGATTGGGACCAAGCCGGTCTTTTTACTTTGTCATTTCGGTTACGGGGTCTCCCTGCTTTTGTTCGTAATGCGCGACAGCCTGTTCATCGCGCCCATTTACCTGCTGGCGGCGGTCCATGTGGTGTTTGGTGGATTGACGGCGGCGGGATCGATTGCCTTTGCGACGGAGATGCTGGCATTAATCCCGGCGATGCGCAAGTCGCTTTCAACTTCAATCTGCACTACAATGAACATGGCCGGCGTGGCGCTGTCGGGACTTCTGGGTGCCTGGGGGATCCGGCTGGGTATTTTTGCCGAATCCTGGACCTTGGCGGGCGGCTCCCGGAGTGCCTATGATGCGGTCTTGATGGTGTATGCGGTGTTAATCGTGTTGATGACCGTAACGTTGGGGTTGATCCCATCCGTGTTGGGGCGTCCCGACCTGCGCGGTGGCCCGGTGATTTAAGGCAGGCATCCGCGCGGCCGGTTGCGCCGGGTAATGGTTGTTGTCGCCGAACGCAAGTAATATTAACAATTCTTTATGGGGTTAGTGATGAAAATTACCTTGGGCAAACGGAAGCTGTGTTTATGGTTCATGAGTTGGCTGTCAATGGCGTCGCTGGGCATGGGCATTGAATTTATCCAAACTAACCAATACACATTGGCAACCAATGCAACGCTGCCTGCGGAGCTCTGGCTTTCGGCTGGACGCATCACGCTGGCGGGCCAGGCGCAGGATGATTTATTTCTGCTGGGGGCGTCCGATACGATGAAGTCGGATGGGACCAACGGCGTCGTTACGCTCGAGGGCGAGTGCCGGAATGATGTCTGGGCCCTGGGTAATATCGTTGATCTGAGCGGACAAGTCCGGGATCACGCGCGGTTCCTGGCGCGGACGGTGTCGATCAGCGGCTCCATCGCGCGGGGCGCCTTGCTGATGGGGTCGGCCGTGCATTTGACCAAGACTTCGCAACTGGATGGCGATGCGTGGCTGATGGGTGAAAATCTCGTTGCGGAGGGCACCGTCCGGGGCCCATTAACATTATTTGGGCAGAACGTGACCTTGGCCGGAACGTTTGCCACCAATGTTCATGTGATGGCCCAGGATATCGTGGTCCTGCCGGGAGCCAAGATCGATGGGAATCTGGTATATCGCTCGGCAACAGAATTGATTCTGGATAAAGACGTCAAGCTGGGCGGCCGGCTGATCCGGGAACCCATGCCGTCCTCCCCGTCGGGAGGGTTTTTCTCGCCTTTGCAATCGATGGTTGTTCAACTCTGGCTTTTTGCCGCAGCCCTGTTGGTCGGCGCAATTTTTTTCTGGTTATTCCCGCAGGTTGGCCAGCAGGCGGTGGCGCATCTTGCGACGTCGTTTTGGAAATGTCTGCTGGTCGGCTTCTTTGTCCTGGCCCTGAGTCCCATGGTCTGTCTGCTGGCGGCCATTTCCCTGGTGGGCTTGCCGTTCAGCTTGCTGGTTATGACGACCCTGGGAATGTTGATGTATTTAAGCAAGCTGGTGGTGGCCGTATATATTGGACACCTTGGTTTGTTGGGGCGCTGGAATCCCCGTTTTGTCTGGGCGTTTTCCCTTGGCTTATTGTTCCTCTATGTTGGTACCAGTGCCGGGGTGGTGGGCATTATCGTCTGGTTCCTGATTGTCTGTGCGGGAACGGGTAGTCTGGTGCTGACGCTATGCGGCCGCAAACTGCCGGCGATCCTTGCCCAGTCAAGCCTTCCGGGGGGGAGCGGTTTAAGTTAATGCATAAAAAAACTGGAATATTACCAGCTATACAAGTGAAATGACGCGAAAAAAGAGAAAATATTTCTTTTATATTTAGCGTTCCTTTAGCGTATTTAGCTGGCGAATTCTGTGGGTTAAAAACTATGTGTAGTGCTTGGCATCCAAGGCCTGTGTTGGAGAAAGGTGCAATGAATGCAAAAGATTATAATCAACAGAAAGAAAAGCCGGATTTGATCGGGAATTTTACATTCCAGCGAAAGTACCGACGTGTTGCGGAATGGGTATGGCGCCCGCGCGATTTAGCCGCGCGGGCCACAACGGAATCCCGTGTGCAGATCGAAAAAAACCGATTTGTCTATTTCCGGAAAACTTTCGAGCTTGCCGGCAAAGTAAAACAGGCGTGTGCTGATGTCTCGGCTGACGGCCGCTACATTCTTTTCGTCAATGGACAGCGCGTCGGCCGCGGGCCAGCGCGCTGTAGCCCGGAATGGCAATCCTACGATACCTACGATCTTCGTCCGTTTCTGCGTCCCGGCCGCAATATTATCGCCGCACTCGTGCACTCATATGGCAGGGATACGGGGTGGTACGAGCTTCCGCGTTGGGAGGCGGCCTCGGCCTTCGGCTGTGGCGGCTGGTTTTTGCAGGGAGTGGTGATGGCCGGTAACGAAGTGCGTCTTGACACCGGCGATACTTGGCGCTGTCTTTTATCCGAAGCGTGGCAACAGGATACAGTGAATGGCATAACCGGCTTTGCCGAGGAGTTAGACGCCCGTAAAATTCCCGCAGGATGGATGATGCCGGAGTTTGATGACAGCGCCTGGCCTAGGGCGCAAATTCTGCGTGTGTCCGGAATCTGGGGCAGCAATGACGTTGTGCCGTTTCCGGTCATGGCGCCGCGCGATATTCCGTTTCCAATGGAAGAAATTCATCGGCCGGCTACAGTCAGCGTCGGTGAAGTTGTAAATGTCGCGGGAACATTGGAACAAGCCTTTTCCGCGGAAATATTATTGCCTTTGTCGCAATGCCGGGTCGAAAACGTTGAGTCTATGATCAACGGCAAGGGATTCGCGGTTATCGCAACGAGTTTTGAACGCAGTGCATCCATTGTATTCGATTTCGGCCGCACCCAGCAGGGGCGCGTTTGTTTTTCCGTTGACGGTCCGGCCGGCGCCGTGCTCGATATCCGCTATAGTGAGCGGCTTAAACCGGATGGCCGCGTGGAAGTTCCGCCGTGGAGCTGGGGCGATAATTCCTATGTGCAAACTCATCGTGTCATCCTGCCTGGGGGGCCATTCGACTGGGAGCAGTTCGATTTCGGCGGCTTTCGGTACGTCCAGTTTACCATTCGCGGTTGTGCCGAATCACTGCAACTCAAATGCGTCGCCGTCAATTTTACTTCCTATCCGGTCGGCGATCGCGGTCGATTTTCCTGCAGTGATCCACTGCTGGATAAAATTTACAGCATCAGCGCCTACACCTTGCAATGCTGTATGCTCGATTCCTACGAGGATTGTCCCTCGCGTGAGCAGAGCCAGTGGACCAACGATCAGTATGTGCATCTCAATGTAAACTATGCGCAATTCGGCGATACGGCCCTGGCGCGGCGGCTGATCAGACAGGTTGGCCAATCTCAGCGTCCGGACGGACAGGTAATGATGGTCGCGCCTGGATACGTCTCGGCACAAACTCGTCAGAATATGTCGGAATTCACCCTGCATTGGATCATGTCCTTTGCGCCATATGTTCTTTACACCGGCGATGATGCGATCCTGCGTGAATTTTATCCGAACATCATCAAGGGATTATCCTGGGCAGAGCAACATCTGAACAATAATGACCTCCTTGATAATGTGCCGGGCATACTATGGATTGATTGGGCGGAAATCGACAAAAAAGGAGAACTCACGGAAATCAATTGCCGCTTTGTCGGCTGTCTGCGCATTGCCGTGGACATTGCCGAACGGCTGGGCATCGCTTATGACGCCAAGCGCTACCGGGTGCTGGCTGACCGGATAAGCACGGCCGTCAATCGTCTTCTTTGGGATGACAAACGCGGCGTGTATATTGATACGCGTCACAATGGAATTCAAAGCCGCAGGGTTAGCCAGCAATGCAATGTGGCGGCGATGTATTTTGCCGTGGCGCCCCGTGAGCGCTGGGACCGCATGCTTGCTTACATTCTTGATGAAAAGCGGCTTGTCATGACCAATGCGGCGGGTGTGTACGGCAATGTGCCATTTAATGATGAACATGATGTCGTGTTGTCACACGCTTTTTACATGCATTTTCTCCACGCCGTGCTTGATCGGGTAGGACGGCATGATGTCATCGTAAAAAATATGCTAAACTGGTGGGGACCGCAGGCCAAGGCGAATGTCAGCACCTGGGCGGAAGCATGGAATACTGAGCCAATCCATACGCTTTGTCATGCCTTCATGTGCACACCTGGCTATGATTTGCCGACGTATGTGCTGGGCGTGCGTCCTTTAGCGGACGGATTTACCCGGTTTGCCGTGATGCCGCAGACTTGCGGGCTCACATCGGCGTGCGGTGTGTTTCCCAGCGTTCGCGGTGATATTTCCGTGGCATGGAAATTAGCGGAGACAACATTTGAATTGACGGTGGAAGTTCCCGCAAACACAGAAGCACGGCTGTCGTTGCCGAATCTAAAGTTGCGTCCGACCACGATTACACTGGACGGATCTGCGGTCAAAGGCATAACGTTCGTTGTGGGTTCCGGTAGCCATAGGTTGGCAGTGAAAGGAAAATAAATCATCCACTTATATACTACGGGCAGGTAATGTGCCTCCCATATGAAATAGTTGCCGGCGGCCTAATATAAAATGATCTCATGGCTCATCCATCCGCGTAAAGACTTCGGCTTTCAAAGTGGGACGGGTATAGGCGTATAGTTCCCATTTCAACCATCGGTTGGGGGCCGGTTTGCCCGGGAGTGTCAGGGCGGATACCTGGATACGAATGGGGCCATTCGTGGATGGCAGACCGGTCAGGAGCGTTTCCGTTGGAATAATGCGGCTTGCGCTCAGCGTCTGGCTGATCGCGAAGCGCAAGGCCTGCGTGTCCCGTGCCGCCTGCTCCAACTTGAGCGTGGTCATCTGTGTTTCCAGTGCCGTGGTGGCGATCAGGACGATTACGATCAGGGCAACCAGCGCTTCAATCAATGTGAATCCCTGGTTCATGTGTGGGCGGAAAGGGAATTGTGTTTTACAGGTCGGAGCTGGAAAGATCGCCGGCCGTCCCCGTGCCGCCCGGCTCGCCATCACTGCCATAGGAGATGACTTCGAATGCCTCGTTGCTGCGTCCCGGCGCCAGATATAAATAATCGCGGTTCCAGGGATCCTTCGGCAGCTTGCGGCTGTCCAGATAGCCATCCTCAGGATATTTATCGGGGATGGGCGCAATGGTTGGCTTGACGCACAGTGCGTTCAGGCCCTGTTGCTGGGTCGGAACCTGGTTCTGCTCCATGCGGTAGAGCTGAAGGGCACTCTTAAAGTTTTTAATCTGGAGGGTGGCCGCCGTGACCTTGGCCTCGCCCGGATGCCGAAGCACGCCGACCCCGACGATCCCCGCCAGGATCGAGATGATCAGCACCACCACCAGAATTTCAATTAACGTAAACCCGCTTTTAGTCCGGTTCATATAGTTCGATCCCTTCCTTGATATGGAATCAAACACCAATGAACGCACTATAGCGCGTTACCGGCCCTTTGTCATTACCATTATGATGCGCTATGGCGACGGTGGCGGACGCCCGCCATGCATGGGTCCGTGCTTCTTCATCCGTTCCATGATCTGGTCCAGCTTTTGTTGTTGCTCTGGTTGCAGGTGCGTTTTCATTTCGTCCTCTGCCTGCTGGAAGATCGCCTGGACTTCCGGCTGATGCCGCTCGCGCACGTCGGACAGCGCCTTAAGCTGGGTATCCACAATGCGCTTGATTTCGATTTGCTGGGGCTTGGTGAGTTGAAGCTGGCGGGTCAGGTGGCGCATCATCATCTTGCACTGAGCGGCCGGCCGGTCTTGCATGGCCCGGGCGAAGCGATGCTTGAGGGCAAAATGACTGCCGGCCATGCCGAGCACCAGCCCAAGCATAAAAACCAGTCCGTAACGAAGCGTGATTTTCCATCGGTTCATGATCGCCTCCTTTTTTTGAACATTCAGTTTATAATTCCACCAGCATTACATTCATGGTCAAACCGGTCGGATCATCCAGAAACAACCCGGCCATAACGGTATCCGTATTCAGGTCGCTGAGCGCATAACCGGCGATACCGATCGCCAGGCAGGCGGCGACAGCGGCCGCCCAGGACCACACTGTCGCGGGCTCATAGACCCTGCCGGGTGATTTCGCTTCCAGCGGACCGAGTCGGCGGATTTCCGCCATGACTCCATCCTGCCAGTCCGCTCCGCCGGTGATGACCGCTCCGCCGGTGATGACCGGTCCACCGGTGATGACCGGTCCGCCGGCAAAGGGCTCGGACGAGCGACCGGCATTCCACAATGCGCGTTCGATACGATCCACGGTTTTATTGGGTTTCACGGCGTGGTTCCTCCTCGTGTTTCAGTAATTGTCCGATGATCCGTCGCATCCGCTGGCGCGCCCGATAGGCGCGCACCTTGACATTAATTGGGCTCCAGGCCATCAGCTGGGCGACTTCCCGTACCGGCCGCTCCTCCATGTGAAGTAGTGTCACCAGCGTCCGATCCTCCGCGCTTAATCGCTCGAGCGCATAAGCCAGTAATTCGCGCGCTGCCTGACGGGATGTCTGCCGGTCAAATATTTCCTGGGATTCCGTTCGGCTGGAGCGGTCCAGCCATGTCTGCGTTTCGTCCGACAGGTCGTTGAGCACACAACAAACCGGCTGGCGACTTACCCGGCGCCAGAATGTAAAGCACTGTCGCACGGCAATGCCGGCCAACCAGTGCCGGAACTCGGCTGTGCCCCGGTAGGTCGGCAGGGCCTTATAGGCTTCGACAAAAATATCGTGCGCCATTTCATCGGCGCGGTTCGGTGGGACATGCTTGAGCACGATTGCAAATACCCATGCCCGGTAACGGGTCAACAAGTCGGCAAACGCGTTGATGTCCCCGCGCCGGACGCGTTCAATGATTGCCTGATCGCTGTCGGCCGCGCCGTCGCTGTTCATGGCATATCCCATTTGCCCTGTTTATGGTGCGCTGGGACAATCAACTTGTTTGTCCATCCTGCCGTGTCCCTTGGCGAATGGCTTGTGCATGGTGTTCCGCGCATCAGAGCGGATCTTGTCCAAAGCGGCCTGCTGGTCGCTGGTCAGCACGGCGCGAATTTGGCCGGCGACTTTGGCGCGCAGGACGGCGGCTTCTTCGCCCGCCGCGGCGGCTTTCTTGCAGGCGGCGCGCACGGATTGCTCATCGAAAGGTCCGACCTGAATCTGGTGGCTCAGCGCCTCGCGCGTCTCTTTCCACTGGGCTGCGGCGGCCTTCATGGATTCCTGGTTCAGTTTCATGATTGACGCAATCTGCTGGCTCTGGTCGGCGGTCAGATTCAACTGCTCAAACTCTGCCATGAATTGGCTGCCAAAGCCTTTGCCTTCATGCGGGCGTTGGGCGTTAGCATTGGTTTCACCCGATGCGGGGCAAGCCGCTCCTGCCGCCAGCATACCGATCAGTACCGCACAGATCAATCCTCGGTTCGTACGCATTGTGCGCCTCCTTGGTTCAATGGTTTCGTTCATTGTGTCTACCCATGATAGTAGCCGGCTGGTACGATCTGGTTACAAGAAAGAATAGCTTTTATTCGCCTAACTATTCAGGTGCTAGTACAATTTCAGAGGAGAGAAAACTACGGATTACCCCGCCCGGAGCGGGGCGAACACGGAGGCTTGCCACGCTAAAAGCGTTGGCACGGATAGGGGAGATGTGGATATTCCCCTTGATCCCATCCGTAGAAACAAAAGCGTAGTCTCCCGCTCACTTGGTCCAGTCGAAGAGCACGCCGAGGGCGTCATTCGGCCTGTCGGCAAGCATGTTGTAGATGTTCTGACAGTCGTCCGGCTTGGCGACGTGCGTGATCAGGTCCTCGGTCGTCAGCCTGCCGCTACCCATCAGCCGCAGGAGCAGGTTGCGTTCGCGATCCTTCGTCCACCAGAAATAGATGTTGGATTGTGCGGGAGTGAGCGGGTGAATGGCGCCAAGGATGCTCACCTCGCGCAGATGGACTTCCTCCATGAAGTCGAATTCCACCTTTCCGCGCGGCGAGCCCAACGCGATCATGCGCCCGGCAATGCAGGCCAGCTTGACGGCCATCGGGTAAACGGCAGGAATACCGGTGGACTCAATGACAACGTTGGCGCCATCCTCCACGCAAAGCGCCCGCACCGCCTCGGTTACGTCCGAGGTCTTTCCAGGGTTGATACAGGCATCGGCGCCCCGGTCCTTGGCTTTTGCCAGGCGCATGTCGTTCAAATCCACGGCGATGACCGGTAAGCCGCCGTTGAGTTTGGCAAGCGAGAGGGCAAATTGCCCGATAAGTCCCAGCCCGACCACCGCCACGGCTTCGCCCAGCTCAATCTTTGCGACGCGCGCCCCATGCATTGCGATGGCCGCCATGGTCAGGAGCGAGGCGGATTTGCACGGCACATTGAGGGGCACCTTGTTGTAGGGCTTTTGCATGGTGCTGTGACTGGCATGGCTACCCTGGCCGGCAACACGGTCGCCGACCTTCACGTCCGTCACATTTTTGCCGATCTCCACCACGGTCCCGGCATTGCAGTAACCTGTGGTATGTGGAAATTTGGCTTTTTCGCCCGGTTCGGCGCCATGAACCCAGCTCCAGAGCTCCGTGCCCACGCTTACAGCCGTGTACTCATTGTGGACCAGGATGGCATTGTCTGATACTGCGCCAATCTCAAATTCCTCGACCTCGATACGCCGGATCCCGTGACAGATCAACCGCTGTGCTTTCATGTGTTATCCTTTATCTTGTATAATTGCTCAGGTAGGCATTACCATGGTGCCTGACAAATAAACTATAATTTATCCCCCTCCCCTGGAACGCAAGCGAAAAATAAATTTATTTTTCGCTGGACGCAAATGGCGAAACAACGTCCCCTTCGACAACAACGGATGCGTATGCCTGATTCCAAACTAAACAGTGGAAAAAGCGCGAAGCATGGCGTATAGTGCGGATCGCAAAACACAAAAGGGGAACGGCATGGCGGAACAAGTGGTCATTATCGGAACCGGTCCAGCCGGTTGGACGGCGGCAATTTACGCGGCGCGGGCCAATCTGAAGCCGTTGGTCGTGGAAGGCATCCAGCCCGGAGGCCAGTTGACCACCACTACCAGCGTCGAGAATTTTCCGGGGTTTCCGGAAGGCTTGGACGGCACCCAGCTCATGCTCCAGATGCGTTCGCAGGCGGAGCGGTTCGGCGCGCGCATCCAAAACGGCGAGGTGTCGGCCGTGGATTTCAAGCGTCAGCCGTTTCGATTAAAACTCGATGACGGCCAGGCGATGGAAACCCAGGCCGTGATTATTGCCACCGGCGCCAGCGCGCAATACATGGGATTGGCGTCGGAACAAAAATTGCTGGGGCGGGGCGTTTCCGGATGTGCCACCTGTGATGGGGCCCTTTATCGTGGCAAACCGGTGGCCGTGGTGGGCGGAGGCGACACGGCCATGGAAGATGCGCTGTTTCTCACGCGGTTTGCCGCGCAGGTCACGGTAATTCACCGGCGGGATGAGTTCCGGGCTTCGCGGATCATGGCGGAGCGCGTCAAACAACATCCCAAAATTAAAATTATGTGGAATACAGTGGTGGACGAAGTCCTCGATGTAGCGCGGGAAGAAGTTACCGGATTACGGCTAAAGAACGTTAAAACCGGCGCGCTTACGGAATTGTCCGTGGCCGGTGTCTTTATCGCCATTGGTCATCAGCCGAATACCAAAGCGTTTGTCGGCCAGGTGGCCATGGACGACAAGGGCTATATCCTGACCGAGCATACCCGGACCAATGTGCCGGGTATCTTTGCCGCCGGCGACGTGCAGGATCACACATATCGCCAGGCCGTCACGGCGGCCGGTTCCGGCTGTATGGCGGCGATTGAGGTGGAGCGGTATTTGAAACACTGAAGTCAGACGCCAGACGACGGACGACGGACAACGGACAACGGTGGAATTAAATACAGCGATCTGCAATGTCAAATCGAAAATGAAAATAGGCTGACGTCAAACTGGAAATTGGAGACCGACAATCAGCAATCAGCAATCAGAAATCAAAGATCGAAAAGACAGGGGCCAGCAGTGGGCCTCCTATAAGCGGTTGATCGGCTATGCCCGGCCCTATGTGGTGCGGTTGATTGTGGGTAGCGTCTTCGGCATTATTTTTGCCGGGTCCACGACCGGCTTGCTGGTGGCAATGCGCGACGTTCTGCGCAATGCCCTTCAGAACGCGCCATGGCAAACTGTCATTCTGATCGCCCTTTCCCTGCCGATTTTGGCGGCTGGGCGGGGTGTGGGCCAGTTCCTGAGCGAATATTTTATGCAATGGGTTGGGAACAAGGTGGTCATGGACATGCGGATTGCAACCTTTGCGCATCTCCAGGAGCTTTCGATGCGGTATTTTTCCAAGAGCAAAACCGGTGAACTGATTTCGCGGACGATCAACGACTCAATGATGATCGAACGGGCGGTTTCGGTGGTGCTGGGCGACTTGGTCAAGGAGCCCTTCGTGTTGCTGGGCGCGGTCGGGTACCTGTTCTGGCTGGATCCCAAGCTGGCATTCGCCAGTATGGTGCTGTTTCCCATCTGCATCGTTCCCATTGCGATCTTTGGCCGGCGCGTGCGGCGCTATGCCAAGCACGGCCAGGAGCGGCTGGCAGCGCTGGTGTCTATCATGCAAGAGGCACTGATGGGCATTCGCATTGTCAAGGCCTTTGGCATGGAACGCTATGAGGTGGCGCGGTTCACGGAGCAGTGTCAATTGTTCTTTAATCGGATCATGCGCGTGACCCGCGACAAGGCCATTATTGAGCCGGTGATCGTGTTCATCTCATCGATTGGCCTGGTCCTGGTCCTGTTCTATGCCCGTTGGGCACATATGCCGGTGGAAGATTTACTTACCTTTGCCCTCGCCACGGTGTTGATTTATGAACCGGTTAAAAAGCTCAGTAAAATTCACCTGCACGTCCAGCAAACCTCGGCCTCGGCGGACCGTATCTTTGAAATCCTGGATACGCCGGTGGCGATCAAGGATACAACGGATGCCCGTGTTCTTAAGGACCGCATCGCTAATCTTCGTTTTGACAATGTCCAGTTTGCCTATGATGCTCAGCCCGTGTTGTGTGATATCGCTTTTACCGTGGCCGCCGGCGAGCGCGTGGCCATCGTGGGCGGATCCGGAGCGGGCAAAACGACATTGGTCAACTTGATCCCTCGTTTTTATGATGTCACCGGCGGAAGCCTGTTGATCAACGGTACCGACATCCGGCGCTTCACGCTGAAATCCCTGCGAGCGCAGATCGGGATGGTGACCCAGGAGACGATTCTTTTCAACGACACCGTGGCGGCCAACATTGCTTACGGGCACGCGGAGGCGTCGCATATGGCGATCGAGCAGGCCGCCCAACGGGCGCATGCCCACGAATTCATTCTGGAAATGCCGGAGGGCTACAATACGGTTATAGGCGAGCGCGGTGTGCGCCTCTCGGGCGGGCAATGCCAGCGGCTGGCCATTGCGCGGGCGATCCTGCGCAATCCGCCCATCCTGATCCTGGATGAGGCCACCAGTGCTTTGGATACGGAATCGGAACGGCTGGTCCAGGCGGCGCTCGACGAACTGATGGAGGGCCGCACGGTGTTTGCCATCGCCCATCGCCTGTCCACCGTTATCCACTGCGACCGGATTATCGTGCTGGACGAGGGGCGGATTGTGGAATCCGGAAAGCATCAGGAACTGCTGGACCGGAACGGGATGTATCGACGGCTCTACGATCTGCAGTTTGCGCCGGCCGTGGACGATTCGGAATAACGGGTGAATCAGCGGTTCCGGCGGTAGTTGCACATGATATCCCGTATGTAGCGGCGGGTGGATGGATAGGTGATTTCATTCCAGAAGACGTTGGGATCGTTCTGGTCGTGCGCGGCCCATCTTAAAGTATTCGAGCGCCCGGCATTGTATTCTGCCAGGGCGTAGGGCAGGGGATTGGCCTTGGGCTTGGCCGACCAATACTGAATGGCGCGGTGCAGATACCATGTCCCGGTGCGAATATTGATCTCCGGCTTGAACAAGTCCTGGTGGAACGGGATGGGTTCGTGCGCGGCCGTTGCCCAATCGCGGGCCGCGTTTTGTGTAACTTGCATGAGCCCGATTTCCTTGTTCTTGCCGATATGCCGCCGGTTGAAGTGACTTTCCCGCCAGATCACCGCGCGGATCAGTTTGCTGTCCACCCCGTATTCACTGCTGGCCTTGGCGATCATGTCGTCATAGGCGTGGATATAAAAGTAAAAAGCAACGCCGGCGACGCCGGCCATCAGCAACCCGATGGCCAGCGTTTTGACGGCAAGATGCAGGATTTGTCTTGTCATGCCCGGTTCCACAAGCCAATATTAAATCAATTGAATGGAATTGGTCAATTGGAAAAAGCGTTCCGTGTGGGCCAAATAACGTGTCATGTGCATAACCAAGGGAGAATGCTATGCTTCGCAATCTCAGTCCGCAACTGATGTTCGAAAAAATCGCCCAGGAACACAAGCCGATCTGCCGCTTTGACGCCAAAGAACAGGGTTTTGCGGCCTGGAAGAAGAAAACATGGCCCAAGGTTTATGCCACGCTCGGTGACTTCCCGAAAAAGGTTCCGCTGAATCCGCAATTGCTGGCCGAATGGGAAGAGGATAATTTGCGCAAACAGCGCTGGATCATTGATGTCGGCCGCCATATCTCAGCCACTTTTCAGATCAATCTTCCTGCCGATGTGAAGCCCGCTGAGAAACGTCCGGCCATTCTCTGCTGGCATGGACACAGCCCCACCGGCAAACAGCCGGTCATGGGTGATGAATCATCTCAGGAAAAGCGCGAGGCCATTAAACAGCATAATTATAATTATGGCCACCAAATGGCCAAAGCGGGCTTCATTACCTATGCTATTGATTGGATGGGTTACGGGGATCGCAACGACAAGATAAAGCCGAATTGGCGCGGCCAACAACAAGGTGGCAGGGATGCTTGCAATTTGTACTATCTCCATGCCACCATGCTTGGCCTGACTTCCATTTCCATCAATGTTACCCACGGCATGGCGGCAACCGATTTTGCCTGCACTTTTCCGTTTGTTGATAAAAACAAACTGGGCGTAATGGGCTTAAGCGGCGGCGGTACGATGACAACTTGGACGGCGTTGTGCGACAAGCGGATGAAAGCCGCCGAAATAATCTGTTATAGCGATTTGTGGGCTTACTTTGGCATTCGCGATATTAATTATTGCGGGATGCAAGTTGCCCCGGGATTGTTCAAACTTGTTGATCTGCCCGATCTCCAGGGGCTCATCGCTCCGAAGCCATTGTTGATTGATATCGGTATCTATGACACGTGTTTTGTGATTGACGGAGCTATGCTGTGTTTCCGGCAACTGGAGAAAATATATAAGGCGGCCGGCGTCGCCGAGCGCCTGGTTCTGGACTTGTTCCCGGGCGAGCATGCCTGGGGCGGGCATAAATCCGTGGATTTTTTCAATCGTTATTTATAAATGAATCCATCTTTCAAGGATATATAAGGGAGTACAAGATCATGACATGTCGAAAAAGGTATGTGCAGGTAGGGGTGGGCGGGCGGTCATGGGGTTACACGGTGGCGCTCGTCAAAACCATGCAGTCCACGTGTGAGCTGGTCGGTATCTGTGACACCAACCGCGGCCGCATGGAACTGTGCAATCGAAAGATAGTGAAGGACTTAAAGGGCAAGGCCGTGCCCATGTTCCTGGACACGGAGTTCGACGCCATGATCCGGCAATTGAAACCGGATGTCGTGGTGGTCACCACGCTGGATTGCTTTCACGACCGGTATATCGTACGCGCCATGGACCTGGGGTGCGACGTCGTTTGCGAAAAGCCCATGACGACGGACGAGAAAAAATGCCAGCGCATCGTGGACACCGTTAAGCGCACCGGCCGCGACCTGAAAGTCACATTCAACTGCCGCTATATGCCGTCCATGGTTCAGGTCAAGGACCTGCTCATGCAGGGCGTCATCGGCAAGATTTTATCGGTGGATGTGCACTGGATACTGGATGTGTCTCACGGCGCCGATTATTTTCGGCGCTGGCACTGCGAGATTGGCAAATCGGGGGGGTTACTGCTTCACAAGGCCACCCATCACCTTGACCTGGTTAATTGGTTTATTTCCGCCAATCCGGTGGAAGTATTTGCCATGGGTGCCCGGCGCTTTTACGGCGCGCAAAGCGGGATGGTTGCGCGTCACGGCCTGCAGGGACACGGCGAGCGTTGCCTGACCTGTCGGTGCCGGGGCAAATGCCCGTTCTTCATGGACATTCGGAAATCCGCGGATATTAAGGAAATGTACCTGAATTGCGAAAAATACGATGGTTATATCCGCGACCGCTGTGTGTTCCACAAGAAGGTGGACATCATGGATACCATGAATCTGGTCGTTCGTTACGATACCGGCGCATTCCTGTCCTATTCATTGAATGCGTTCACGCCCTACGAGGGATTCCGATACGCGTTTAACGGCAACAAGGGCCGGCTGGAGTTCGAGGATCTTGGCGCCCCGATGACTTCGCAAGGAAAAGTGCTCTCCGCCAAGGGCCTGCCGGGCGGCATGAGTATCCGCCTGTATCCGCATTTCAAACCGGCCATTTCGATCCCGGTCAAAAAGGGTAAGGGCGGGCATGGCGGTGGCGATGACCGGATCATGGCCGACGTGTTTGGGGCCAAGTCAGCCAAGGATCCTTATTTGCGCGCGGCAAATTACGCCAGCGGTGCCATGAGCATCCTGATTGGCGCGGCCGCCAACAAGAGCATGCGCACCGGCCAACCGGTAAAAATTGCCAGCCTCGTCAAGGGGGTGCCGCCCGCGCGCCTGCCGAAGATGAAGCAATGGTAGGCCGCAAGACGGACGCCTGACGCCGGATGCCAGACACCAGTCCGGAAAAGCAGAAAGACGAATGTCGGAATCGAATCCGGATCGGTCCGGCGTCAGGTATCTGGCGTCCGGTGTCTGGTCCTGAGCAGCGCCAGCAAATCACGGGCGGCCTGCGCGGGATCGGCGGCGGCAGTTATCGCCGTGACGATCGCGATTGTGTGTGCCCCGGCTTGAATCAGCGCCGGCACATGTTCCGGCTTGATCCCGCCCATGACTGTCCAGGGAATCGTGGCGAGCCGGGCGATTACTTTCAAACCTTCCAGGCCTAGAAATTCGCCGGACCACGTTTTGGTTTGCGTGGGGAACAAGGGGCCGATATTGATGTAAGATGCGCCCGCGCGCTCGGCGGCCTGGGCTTCGGCCGGGGAATGGGTTGAGGCGCCGATAATCAGATCGGGCGCTAAACGCCGTGCCGGAGCTATCGGAAAATCGGCCTGGCCCAGGTGGACACCATCCGCGCCAACCGCCAGGGCCACATCCACCCGGTCATTGATAATGAGCAGTGCCTTGGCATCGGCCGTCCGCGCGCGGAGAAGTTCGGCCAGCCGCAAAAAATCCGGCATAGGCATTTCCTTTTCCCGGAGCTGGATCAGGCGCACACCCCCCGCCAGCGCGGCGTCCACAATCTCCAGCGTGCTTCGCCCGCGCGACAGCGCTTGCGAGGTGACCAGGTAAAGCCCGGCCTGCTGAAATCGCCGCATGCGATCCGTGTGGAGGAATTTAGTGTTCATGAATTACGATTCAGGCTGACTGCGCGATGTCGCGATACACGGCGTCCCAGTTTTTAAACACCGGTTCAAGGTCCTTGCTTTTCAGCATGGCGCAAAAATTTTCGATGGACCGGTTGTCACTGACCTTGAATTGGCCTTGGCCGAGCTCCCTGGCCGAGCTTGGGCAGGCGGGCAGGCCGTCGTCCGTCGTGCTCCCGTCATGGTAGCCGCCGACCGTGGTCCGGCTGGCGATGCTCATCTTGTTAATGCCGACACCTGCGATGCCGTCCCGGAACCAGGCGGGCTCCCGCGTCGAAAGGGTTAAGGGCAAGTCGGGCATGCAAATGCGGAACGCGCAAATCACCTGCACCAGAAACCGGTCGCTGACCAGAAATGGCGGGGTAAATCCGCCGAGCTGGGGCCGAATGCGCGGGAACGAGACCGAAATGCCGGACCGCCAGTATTGCTTCCGCAAGGTTTGAACGTGTTGGAACAGCGCGAGCGCGTCCCGGACCGGATCGGCCAAACCCAGAAGCGCTCCCAGTCCGGCCGTGCGCAGCCCCGCGGCCAGTGCCCGCGCCGGTGTTTCCAGGCGGTATTGATAATCGCGTTTGGGTCCCCAACGGTGCATGCGTTCGTATACGGCGGGGTCGTAGGTCTCCTGGTACATTGTCATGCCCGTACAGCCGGCCTCGGTCAGGCCATGATATTCCTCGCGTGTCATGGGAAATACTTCGACGGTCACCAGGTCAAAGCGTTCCGCGGCCAGGGCCACGGCTGCGCGGATGTAATCGAAATCGGCTTGCGGCGTGCGTTCACCCGTGAGCAGTAAAATCTCCTCAAATCCCATCACTTTCAGGGTGTCCATTTCTGCGATGATGTCGTCGTGCTCAAGCCGCCGGCGCGGCTGGCGGCGATCGGCGGCGAACCCGCAATACACACAGCCGTTTTTGCAGAAATCAGAAAGGTAGAGCGGCACATAGAGCGTAATCGTGCGCCCGAACTGCCGGCGCGTCAGGAACTGGGCCCGGGTCGCGAGCCGGTCCAGCGCTTCCCCGGCGGCGGGCGACAGGAGCGCGGCCAATTCGGCGATGCCGGGGCATTCCGTTGCCAGGGCTTGGCGCACGGCGCGCGTGCCGGTGTTCTGCGCGCGGGTCAGCCAAGGATCCGGATTCAACCAGTCTGGAGTCAGGGCAGACATAATAATTATGTCCTGTATTTGATCAGATCTCTACTTCCTCGATTCGGACGATGCCTTCGCGGGTGAGAATCAGGCGGTAGCGGAAATAGGTGGGCGAGCCGTCTCGGCCCTGTTCGGAGAGGCCGACGATCAGATTGATGTGATAGACGCGCTGGGCCGGCACATTCTCAATCGTGTCGCCGTTAAGCCGGTGCAGGGTGCTGACCGGATCGTCCATGTTGTCCAACCAGGCGTCGAGCTTGAACCGCATGATGTCCGCCAGGGCCTCCAGCCGCCGGTGACTGCTCATAAACCGGGCGCTGTCGATATACACGTCCTTGTGAAAATGAATCACGTTTTCCGACGGGATCATGGCCGTGATCGGATTGCCTTGCAGGCGGCGGAGTTGCCGGATCACCTCGGGCACGTCGCCGGGCGCGCAAAAGCGCACGCGTGCCCGGGTCACGCCAACCTTGACGTTGTTGGCCGGGTCAATCAGATCGTTGATCTGGTCGGCCACCAGTTTGGGAAGACAGGCGATCATCGCGTTGCGCATGATCTCCTTGATGCGGTCCTTGACGATATAAGCCACGATGATCATGACTGCCCAAGGAAGGCTGTAATCCGCGAAAAGGCGGGAGGCGAAAAAAGTGACCAGCACGGCGAACCCCATGGCCGCGCCCGCCGCCACGCCCATGAAGATTTGCGCGAACCGCGTCAGGGTGTTGGCCGGATCGCAAGTCATGAACATGAAGGCCTCCATCCATTTCTTCAATTGGCCGTCGCGATACAAATAATATTCGTTGGCGGTCGGGGCGGACGAGTCCGCCACAATGGGATAATGGTGGTCTTGGCGGTGCTGTTGTTCCCGTTCCAGCCGTTCCCGCACGGCCGTTGCCGCCGTCGCCAGTCCGGGCGATTGACGGAACAACTCGTAAAGGTGCATGAATGTTTTTTCGGTCGTCAGGCTGATGGACTCGTCGGCCCAATCCAGCGCCAGGCGGCTGTCCGCGTGCAAGCGCGGATCCATGAACAGCGGGCGGAGCGAGTGGAACCGGATCAGGAAGATATCTACGTCATGGAGGAAAGGCGTCAGACTTTCCAGGACGTCTTCCGTGTACGCGCCGGATTTGAGCATGGACATCAACACGTGGCGGGTCTCGCCAAGTTGGTTGTGGTACATGCTGCTGAGCCCGCGCAATTCATGGAGCATGGCTTTTTCGCTGATGTCGCGCGCCATGGAGGCGTCCTTGAGCATGTCAAAGATGCGTGTCAGCGGGCTCAGTTCGCAGGCGGGGTCGGCCAGTTTGGCCAGTGAAATCAGGGCCGCCTCGTATCGCGTGTAGGATCGCATGTCCCGGAGAAAGCGGGCGGTGCCGTACCGATCCTGGGTGATGCCGAGCTGATACGGATTGAACATGTACAGGTCGATCTCGTAGCGCTTGCGCTTCTCGCTGCGCGACAACGGATACACCACCTGCAGTTCCAGTTGACGGTTCCCGTGGCTCGTGATTCGGCTTTTGTATTTAATCATAATCAACTTAAAAAAGGATGGACGCCCCCTGTCGATGGAAATCCTTGACGTGATCAGGAGCGGGACTGCGAGTGACGGTCGCTCTTGCGTTTCCACAGGAACAGGAAGATGAGCACCGAGGTAATCGCCAGGCACATAATGATCCAGAAATAAATGGGGCTGCGTTCGTTGAGCGGAATCTCCACGTTCATGGAAAAGATGCTGACCACCAGCGTCGGCATCATGATGCCGATCGTAATGATGTTCAGGGTCTTCATCAGCACGTTAATGTTGTTGCTGACGATGGAGGCCCGGGCGTCCATCAGGCTGGCCAGAATGCTGGAATAAATTTCAGCCTGGCGTGCGCACTGTTTGCTTTCGATGGTAATATCGTCGATCAATTCCAGGTTTTCCGGGGTCATGCCCAATTTGGCGGCGCAATTCTTTATTTTTTCGATCAGCATGGAATTGCTGTTGATGGCGGCCAGGTAATAGACCAGGCTTTTTTCCAGGGTGAACAGGTTGAGCAGGTACTTGTTTTCCATGGCGGTATTGATTTTCTGCTCCAGCGAGTCGGTGATCATGTTGATCACTTTTAAGTGCTCCATGAAGTGGTAAATCGTGCGCCCGACCAGCCGCAGGGCCACGTCCAAAAGCGAGGTGACCCGTGTAAACAGTTTGCCCGTGAAAAGCTGGATATCGTCGTTCAACAGCACGATCAGGCGATCCTTGAACAAAAACACTCCCATGGAAGCGACCTTGAACAGGAAGTGGTCCTTGGAGGAGTAGTTTTTCGGACGCTTGAAAATCATGGCCACATGATCCGGCTCAAATTCCAGCCGCGAGATTTCGTCGGGATCGAGGGTCGAATTAAGCGTGTGTTCGTCGAGCTTGTAATCTTCCAGCAGGTGTTTTTTTTCGGCTTCATCCGGGTTGATATAGACGATGATCTGCCCTTGCTGGCCTTCCCCGGTTTCGACGACGGTGTTGTCAATGATTTGATAGCGCTTGACCATGCGAATATCCTTTTTTAACGGAATGAATTCGGGTATATGCTAACAGCTGTTGGGTAAAGCGCAAGATATTTCAATTCAAACGGGGCCTGTTGGCAAAAATATTTCATCGGCGCGTAATTCTGAAATCGCGATCAATAAGGAGGAAAGTCAAATGCAAAAGATGACTCGGTTAGTCGCAGGGGTTGTGTTCGTCGTGATCGGGTGGGGGTTGGTCGCGGCCGCGGCCGAGCCGCTCAAGCCGGTGGTGTTGCCTGCACCGCAGCTGGACAAGGGCCGGCCGCTGATGCAGGTGCTCAAGGACCGGCAGTCGCGTCGCGACATCAGCCCGGATAAAAAACTGTCACTCCAGGAACTGTCCGACCTCCTGTGGGCCGCCTGCGGCATCAACCGGCCGGATTCCGGCAAGCGCACGGCGCCCACGGCTTCCAATAGCCAGGAAATTGATATTTATGTGGCCACCGCTGAGGGCCTGTTTCTGTATGAAGTCAAGGGGCATAAACTGGATCCTGTCCTTCAGGAAGACGTGCGCCAAGCGGCCGGGAAACAAGCCTTTGTACAGACGGCGCCGGTGGTGCTCATCTTTGTTGCGGACGAGGCGCGCATGGGGCGCAGATCCGAGAGCGATAAGGCCTTTTATTCGGCCACGGACACGGGGTTTGTCAGCCAGAATGTTTACCTTTACTGTGCGTCGGAAGGCCTGGCTACGGTGGTGATCGGGATGGTGGATAAACCCAAGCTGGCCGCCAAAATGAAATTACGACCGGAACAGAAGGTTATCCTGACTCAGCCCGTGGGCTATTCCGCGAAATGAATGCCGGGACAGTCCGTCCGCGGCTTGCGGCAACCAGGAATGAAAAATTCCAACATGTCACCAAAAAACCGCACCGCATCTGAAACGGGAACGATCCGCAATTTAACGCGGCCATCCGTTGTCCGTCCCGTGTTTGAACGCACGGAGATTACGGAATGGAAGGGACCATGCGTGATTCCACGGCACCAGCACGTGAACTATGAAGTCATTTTTGTGGATCGGGGTCTTTATGGATGCCGTCATAACGGGGTTGATTTGACGCTGGGCAAGAACGGATTGCTTATCGTCAAGCCCGGCGACTGGCACACCGATATTTTTAACGGGAAATATCTTCGTTACTTTGGGCTGGGATTCAGTCTCAACACCGCGCCGGGTATGCCGACATCTATTTTTCGCGACGGCACTTCGGTGGATAGGCAACACTTCATTGCCCGCCGGGCGGATTTCCTGCCCCTGATCGAGCAGATCAGGCAAGAATCGCGGATTGGCGATTTTGTATCGGCGCATATTCAGGACGCGCTGGTGCTGGAATTCTTCTATCGCATGATCCGGGCGATTCCCCGCGATATCCTTGCGGACTGTTACGCGGCGACCTCGCACGAAGCATCTTTCTCGGCGAGCCTGTTTTCGGTCATCAACGAACAACTGACCCGGAAATTGAACGTCGGCGAACTGGCTGCGACGCTTGGTGTCAGCGAGAGTTCCCTGGCGCATAAGTGCCGCAAAATATTGCATTGCTCGCCCGCGCGCCTCTTCCAGCTGGTCAAGATGAAGCGCGCGATGCAGATGTTGAAGTCCACGGATATGTTGGTCAAGGAAGTGAGCGACTATCTGGGTTTTGAGAATCAATTCCATTTCTCCCGGGCTTTCAAGAAAACGTTCGGGAAAGCGCCTTCAAGTATCAAAAACGATACTGTGCCATCCCCCATTTGAGCCGCAATTTGCAGGATTTGGCAAATGATTTGCAGGCATTGGTATTCCGTTTTCCGCCCCCCTGTTATACTTTAGCTCCGCCGGAGGCTTTGCCGGGGCGAGAGACTATGACGGACAGATCGGATAGCTAAATAGATACCATAAAATGGAGGTAACGCATGAGTTGGCAAAGGATGGGTGGAAGTGTGGGCTTTTTCTCGGTCTTTTTGGGATTTTTGTTCTTCCCCGCCCTGTCTTCACTTCGGGCGGAAGAAGGCGGCTGGACATATCTTACCGATGGCAAATCGGCACCGACCGGAACCGCCTGGGAAGGAGAGCAATCCTTTGTCACAGTTGCCATAACCAGCGAAGGCCTGAGAATTTCCCCCCCTTCGATCAAGGGCGGCAGCGGATGTTCCTACGGTGTCGCCTGGGGCGCCTCGACCAATTATGCGAGCGTGGTGGAGGCAAAATTAAAGCTCATTTCCGGCTCGGCCGATTCCGGCAATAGTCTCGGGCTGGCCAACGGAACGTATAAGCTCGTTTTCACTTTCTTTCCGGACCGGATCGAACTTGACCAACCCAAGCAGGTTGTGCCCTTCAACACTGCGGATGGGTTTCACGTTTACCGGGTGGAATTGAAAAACAAAGATTTTAGATTTTCGGCCGACGGCAAGCTTCTGCTGGACGGCCAGGGCCTGATAACCGGAACGGAAAAAGTATATGATAACCGTGATATGCTTAGTTTCGGCGCCGGTTCTTCCAAAGATGCCGCCGAGGGTATCTGGCAGTTTGTTCGCTATAAACACTCAGGGACAAACATGCCACCTTCCAAGACCGGGGTTCTGCAAACACCGCAAGGGGAAAACATTCAACAGGCCACGATCGGGATTCTCCAAACACCGCACTTGGCAATAACCGTGGGACGGACGGTTTCGATTGTTCCTCCGGCCGAAAAACCGGAATCCTCGTTCCCTTTCTTTCAGTACAGAGACGGACGGATTGCGGTTAAGAATTACTGGTCTAAAGACGGCGGCGAGACCTGGGAGAAAGGCGGAGGCAGTCCGGGGGTAGGCGCCGTGGAACTTCCCGACGGAACGGTTCTCACTATCGGTTGGAGGGCCGTTTACAGCGGGAAGCAAGGGGAGTACAAAACAACCATCTCCCGGACGACACCGGACGGGAAGACCGTGACCGAAGACGCCAAGGCGTTCATTCCGGACGGTGCGGAAAGCGGGGTAGATGACGAGGGTGTATCCCACGATTCTGCCGGTGTCTTTGACCACGGCACCATCCTTCTTGCCGACGGCAGTCTCCTTTCCGTAATGTACGGGGGGTTCAGAGATGATAAAGTGCAGGATCCAACCACTAATTTTAAATGTTGCAAGACACGCTGCTGGGCCATGCGTTCTACCGACCAGGGGAAAACCTGGAATTATCTTTCCACGATTGCCTATGACCCCAGCCCCGGTCCGGAAAGCCCCTGCGAACCAGCCCTGCTTAAACTTCCCAACGGCGATATTCTGTGTTTCATGCGAACCACCAGCTGTAAGGGATATGAACCGCTTTACCTGTCCCGTTCCACCGACCAGGGCAAGACCTGGGGCAAGCGTGAACCCATCGCGGACCGGGGCGTCTGGCCCAATGCCTGCCGCAGCGAAAGCGGGATCCTGGCGGTTACTTACGGCCGGCCGTTCCAGTGGCTGGCCTTCAGCGCCGATGACGGCAAGACCTGGGAGGGGCATCACTGCTTTTACAGTCCAAACAAATTTATTCAGTGGTACAATTACGTGGCCACGGTCGGAAAAGATAAATTTCTGGCAATCTATCAGCGGGACGGCGAAAAGGACCCGAAGACCGGAGAGATCATAACAGAAATAGTCGGAACTTTCTTTACGGTCAAGCGGCGCTGACGCGTTATATTATTCAGTTCCGGGGTTGAAAAACAAAGTGGAGGTAACAGTATATGTTCAAGTTCTTGACATATATGGGAGCGGGTATGTGTGTTTTGGGTTTCTCGGCTTCGTCGAACGTTCGGGCGGCGGAGCCTATCGTGATATCCGATATGGGCCTGTGCACTCCTAAATCCCTGCTGGCGTCCGAGGAGGCCAAGGGCAAATGGCGTCTAATACCCTACGAAGCCGACGGAGTTACCGGCAAGATGATCTGCGCCGCATCGTACATCACGGTTCCTGAGATAAACCTCCCGCTGAAGGTCGCGGGCTGGTATTCGGTGTATGTGGGATACTGGAACCCATACTATGCGTATGATGGCGGTGTAACCGTCAAGGCCAGGTTGAGCGGTGACAAGGCTTTTTTCAGATTCAGGGAGGATGATGTGTGCCGCGGCTTTGGCGCCGAGTATATTTGCGAGGTCTTTTTCAAGCACGCCGACCTCACCGGCGAAGACTTGATCATTGGTAAAGTCAATGGACCGTTGGCTCAGAAGTGCTATGTGGCCTACGTCAAACTCGTGCCTTTGACCCCCGCGCAGGTGGAGGAGATCAAGGCGGACCGGGCCAGGAAAGATACCAGGTCGCTTGTGGCCACCATTGACGGCATGTCCTATTTCTGGAGTAATGAGTACCGAACCCGCGAGCAACTCCTCGAACTGGTGGAGCGGTACAGGTATTCGGACGTAGGCAAGGTCCTCCTTGCCGTGAACAGCGGAGATATTGTCTGGTATCCGGGCTCCAAACTCGGGCGCATGTTCTCAGGCGAGGACAGTCGAACGCGTTTGGTGGATGCCGCCCAGAGCATGCCCAGCCCGTACGTCCGGTCCGAGAAGGTCATGCGCGACTCGTTGCGGGACTTGGCATCGAGGAAAGTCGACGTTCAGAATACAATCGCGGAGCATACTCATTCAATGGGGTTGAAGTTCGATGTTATGTTCCGTCTGGGAATGAGCGGCCATCTGCCCCCCTGTATGAGTGATAAGTCATTTGTTGTCCTGCATCCGGAGTTCAGGCAGGTGACGAAAGACGGCACAGCGGTTGAGAAGGCGAGTTATGCCTTTCCCGAAGTCAGAGAATTCATGCTGGGTTTGATCCGCGAGGCAACGGAGCGTTTCGATGCGGACGGCATCAACCTCTGCTTTACGAGGGGGCCTCACTTTTTGTTGTATGAGCAGCCCGTAGTTGAGACGTTCCGAGCGAAGTATGGCGAAGATGCCCGCGCCGTGGACCCAGCCGACCCGCGACTGTCGGCGGTGAAGGTCGGGTTTATGACGGATTTCGTGAGTCAGGCAAGGCGAGCCCTCGACGAAGTTGGGAAAAAGAAGGGCCGTCGGCTGGAGCTTTCGGTCTGGGTGTGGCCGAGCAACAAAAACGTCTGGCTGGGCAAGACCCCCGTGGAGGAAGGTCTGGACGTCAAGGCGTGGATTCAAAAGGGCCTTTTGGACAGCGTCATCTGCCAGGAGGGAATTGACCAGGAGTACATCCGACTTGGGCGTGAAAAGAACTGCAAATTCATTTACTTCTCCGGTTACCGCGGCGAGCAGGCCATGAGCCCTAAGAACGTCCGCGCCGGGCACGAGGCTGGCGTAGACGGGTTCGCCTACTGGGACATGGACAGCGTCACGGATAATCCAGCCACATGGGAATGGCTGAGCCGAATCGGCCATGTGGACGAGATGAAGCAGTTCAAAGACAAGAAGCCGGCGTTGATCCAGCTCCGCACCATCGGCGGGTACGATTGCATGCAGGGGTTGGAAGCAGCAGTTTATTCAGGGGGCTAGCACGAACGTTTGGGCAGAACTTTCCCGGCCACGGACTCAGGATAAAACTATGCCAAAGTGAGACGCACGATGAAAACTCAATACTTGCAACGGATGTTGATCGGGTTGGGGCTGACGATGGCCCTGGCGGTGCCCTGGGCATCGGCGATGAATTATTACGTGGTGACGTCGAGCCAGCAGCCGTCGCCGACCCCGCCGTGGACCAACTGGGGATGGGCGCACACCAACCTGATCGAAGTCGTTGCCGCCGCCCGTGCCGACGACACGGTGTACGTGACCAATAACGCCACCTATTGGCTCACGAATCAAATAACCGTCAGCTACGCCATTACGGTGCGGAGTTGGGGGCCGGGCGGAATCCTGGACCCGACCAATACGATCCTGAACGGCAACTATCCAAATACAACTAATCGGCATTTTACGCTTAACAAGTACGGGGCCACCGTAGCGGGCTTTACGCTCACAAAAGGGTGCGACAACTGGGCGCGCGGCGGGTCAATCTTGTTGCAAAATGGGATCGTGACGAACTGCACGATCGTGAGCAACTATGCGTTTGCTGCGTATCCCTATGGGGGCGGCGGCGTGCATATGCAAGACTCTAGTGGCGGCGTATGGAATTGCACAATTAACGGCAACATAGCGTCAAACGCGGGTGGAGGAATTGGGATCAATTCCGGGGGACCTTGGCGGATTGCCAATTGCCTGATCTCCGGCAATAGCGCAATCGTACAAGGTTGCGGAATTTGGGCCAGTTCGCCAACCGCCGGTACGGTAATCAGCAATTGCTGGGTTGTATCCAATTACGTTGGCGGCAATGGCGGCGCCGGCATATATTTGAAAGGGGAATGCCATAATTCCTTTATCATGGGAAATACATGCGATCCAGCAAATTGGGGGGAAGGGGGTGGCATTCGTATGCAAAATGGCAGTCTTATCAGAAATTGTTTGATTGCTAATAATATAGCGAAATATGCGGGTGGTATCGCTACTTATGATGTAACGTCAATTCAAAATTGCACGATCGTCAGTAATTATGCTAGTGACGGTTGGGGTGGAATCTATGTCGCCAGGACTAATGTTGCCGCGAAGATCGAAAACACCATAATATGGGGCAATAGCGCAAGCGGATCAGGCGCAACTTACTCGAACTGGATCATAAGTGCTAATGTTGGCGCCGTGAGTACATTTTCCAACTGCTGCACCTCGCCGAACATTTATAATGCTTATGGTAATCTCACCGATGTCAATACCATCACCAACGATCCGCGGCTTGTTTCCGTTACTGATTTCCGCCTGCAATCGTCTTCGCCCTGCATCAATGCCGGGGTCAATCGGGCTTGGATGGAGGGTGGGTGGGATGTTTACGGCAATCGGCGCATAGATAATTTCCGTAGAACCGTTGATGTCGGCGCCTACGAGTATCTCAGCAAAGGCACAGTGTTCGGCTTCCAGTAAGGAATAGACGCCATGCGCATAGCAACGGGAGGAGTGCGAAAAAATGAGCTCATTTGATTTGCGAAAGCGTGCGGCGATTGCCTCCGCGCAGGTTCAATCGCAGGTGGAGCGTTGGGAAGCCGAGTTGGGCTGGGCCGCGACGCTTTGCGAGCTTAATCCGCCAATGGCACAAACATGGCGCGCGCTCATCGGCCAGGCGCAAAAGATCGTCGCGCGCCGCGTTGCGGATGATTGCTGGACGGGTTTAGGCGATGCGATCCGTGAGGCGGAGCAAGTGCTTGCGCCGGTCGGCAAGGTCGCCAAAACCTATACGGCCCACTGTGTAGGACATGCTCACATCGACATGAACTGGATGTGGTCCTGGCCGGAAACGGTGGCGGTTACCGTGGACACTTTTTTGACTGTTCTGCGGTTGATGGAAGAATATCCCGATTTTTGTTTTTCACAGAGTCAGGCCAGCATCTATGCCATCATCGAACAATACCGACCCGATATCTTGCCGCGGATTGCCCGGCGTATCAAGGAGGGCCGCTGGGAAGTTGTGGCCAGTCACTGGGTGGAGAACGATAATAATCTCGCCGGCGGCGAGGCGCTTTGCCGGCACCTGCTCTACACGCGGCGATACATGCAAAAATTATTCGGCCTGCAGCCCGAGGATGTGCCCATCGACTGGGCGCCGGATACCTTTGGACATGCCGTGACGTTACCGACTTATCTGGTGCGTGGCGGCGTAAAGTATCTCTATTTACATCGTCCCGGTATGCATGGGCCGCTCGCTCCCTGGATGTTCTGGTGGCAGGGGCCGGACGGTTCGCGGGTTCTGGTACGCAATGATGTCCACGCCCGGGGCGCGTACAACGGAATCATTACGCCCGCATTGGTCCGGGAAATGGCCGGTTTTGTCAAGGCAACCGGGCTGAAGGATTTTATGTTCATTTACGGCGTGGGCGATCATGGCGGCGGGCCCACCCGCCGCGACATCGAATATGGCCGGGACATGGCAACCTGGCCGATTTTCCCCAACATCCGTTTTGGTACGGCCCGCAGGTTTTTCGAGATCGCGGAAAAGGCCGGTCGCAATCTGCCGGTCCTGGACCGTGAGTTGAACACCGAGTTTGCCGGTTGTTATACGAGCCAGACCTTGATCAAACGGAACAACCGCTATGGCGAAAATCATCTGGCCGACGCCGAAACTGCGGCGGGTCTGGTCTGGGCTAAACTGGGATTCGCATATCCCACGGCCGCCTTTGAAGAAGCCTGGCGGGATATCCTTTTTAATCAGTTCCACGACATTCTGCCGGGTAGCGGCGTACCGGCCACGCGCACCTATGCCGATGGCCTGTATCAGAAGACGATGGCTACCACCGGTCAGGTGGAAACACAGGCCTTGCGCCTGTTGGCCGCCCAAATTGATACGGCCGGAGTGGGACCGGAGGAACCAGCGCAGGTCATACCCTTGCGTGTGGTCAATTCCGTCGGCGCCGGGGTGGGTTATGGTTCGGTGGACGGTGGATTAAGCCAATCGGATCAGACAACGGGGCAGGGACCGTGGCCGTTCGTTCTGTTCAATCCCACGGCCAGGGATCGCGCTGAAGTTATTCAGGCGGTCATCTGGGAAACCGGTCTGCCGGAGGTTGCCGCACTCAAGGCGCGATCATTCTGTGTGCGCGCTCCGGATGGTAAACTCCTGCCGGCGCAAATGGTGGCCAGCGGTAATTTCTGGCGACATGATCGGGTGACGCTCGCGTTTCCCGCAGCAGTCCCAGGCCTGGGATATGCGCAATATACTATTGTGGAAACGAAGATTCCAGAACCGCCAACGTCCGGTGTCCGGCAACTCGGCAAGGAACACCATTGTAGTTGCGCAATCTGGGAGCGGAGTCCGGAAGGACTGGAAAATGAAAGTCTGCGGGTTGAAATCGATCCGGTCACCGGCGGAATCCGGAGTTTGCTGGAGAAGAAAAGCGGGATGGAATTAATCGGACCCGCCCAACCGGCGCCGGCGCTGGAATATCTGGTGGAACGCCCGCATGGCATGTCGAGCTGGCAGATTCAGCATCCCGGCAGTCCCGTGGAATATCCCGAAGTGCGTGAGTTGCGGCGTTCGCTGAAAGGTCCGCACAAGGCGGCCATCGAGGTGGATCTGCGCATTCACGAGTCGGATTTCATGCTGACCTATGAATTGCGCGCCGGTGATCCGAAGCTTTATGTGCATATCACGGGCAGTTGGTTCCAGCGCGGCAATGCCCAAATCGGTGTGCCGGTGCTGAATTTCACATTACCGCTGGCGGTGACGGCGGGGCGGGCCCGTTACGAAATTCCCTTTGGGGCGATTGACCGCGAATTGAATCATGGCGAAGAAGTGCCGGCGCTCCAATGGGCGCAGGTGACGGGCAATATCCGGGGGCGCAAGGCCGGTTGCCTGCTGCTCAACGACTGCAAGTACGGCCATTCACTCGATGGCAATACGCTGCGCCTGATGCTGATTCGCGGCAGTTACGAACCGGACATTCTACCCGAAATCGCTCGGCATGAAATTCATTTGGCGTTACGGCCGTTTGCCGGCGAACTTTCGGTGGTCGAGGCAATTCAGGAAGGACAGGCCTTCAATCACACTGTTCGGGTGGTGAGTACGGATGTGCATAAGGGAACATTGCCCTCCAGCGGTCAATTCGTGCGTGTGTCGCCCGCTACGGTGGTGCTTAACGCAATCAAAAAAGCCGAAGATGATGCGGCGTTGATCTTGCGGCTGTTCAATCCGACGAATCGGAAAGTGACGGCGCAAATAGAGTCAATCGGCAAGCTTCTCGCCCCCTGGGCGAAAGCTGAGGAAATTGATTTGCTGGAACGCCCCGTGGCCAAATCGTCGTGCCGGACGACCGGACGCATGATTACCATTGCCGTTCCGGCGCGGGGTATTGTCTCCGTGCGGGCAAAAATCCGGGAATAGATCGCGCAAAAAACAAGGGAGGCATAAATCGTGAGTGATGCCCGATATGAAAGTTACATGGGCCTGGGACCCAAACGCATGGCGCACTGGGAGCATTGGTCGAACCCGGATGCGGAGACCTGCCTCACGGGAATTGACTACTACGCCCATCCGCGGCTGTGCCGTTTGAAAATGAAAGAGCTGTATCCTCAACTGGATCTCGGCATTCCCGAAAATGATGAACCGAAGCCAAGACCCGAACAGCAGGACGACAAGACGAAGGGCCGCTGGGGCGACAGCTATCGTGACCACTGGCAACAGGACGTGGCCAGCCGGCGCTTCAAATCGCGGGAAGACATGTTGCGTTTCAGTCCCCTGGAACAGGGGGATTTCAGGGGGTGGCACGTGGTTGTGGATGGCGACTTTCGAAGCGAGGAGGTTGTTTATCAAGAGTGCCGGAAGAACTATTCCGCGGAATGGGGCAACAAAGCCCCGGCGGGCTCCTCCGCATCAGTCGGGTTCTACAATACAATGTTCATGTGGCCCATGCTTGTCTTTGGCTATGAGAATTTTTTGTCCATCTGTCTTGAACCGGAGTTTGAGCGGATCATGGAAGAGTTTGCGGAAATCAACCGGCGGGTTTTTCGCGCCTTTGCCCGTCTGCCCGTCAATTTTGTTGTTTGCCACGATGACATCGTCCTCAGCACTGGTCCCGTGTGCAGTCCGGCCTGGATGCGCAATTTCATTTTTCCCCGCTACGAGGAGTTCTGGGGCATCCTCCGACAGGCGGGCAAGGAAGTCCTGTTCATGGTGGACGGCTGTGTGGACGCGTTTGTCGCCGACGTCATGGCATGCGGCGCACGCGGGATCATCAGTGAGCCGTATACAAACTACAAGGCAATTGCGCGCAAGTATAAGAACTGTTTCATTGCCGGCGAAGGTGACAACCGGGTGCTCATGCGCAACAACCCGAAAGAAATTCGAGCCATGGTTGCGTCGATGGTGGAAACCGGGAGAATGTCCGGTGGCTACATGATGTGCATCGGGAATCATATCCCTTGGAATGTCCCTGCGGAAGCCGTCAAGACGTATCTGGATCTATCCGCCGAGTTGGCGTACCGATAATAAAGGCGTTGAACGCAAAGGCGCAGGCAGGTCTGCGCGGTTAAATCATTCCACGTTCAATTCCGCCAGGAATCGGGCGATAGCGGCGTTGCGGGCTTGCTCGTCGGCGCGCAGTTTCTCCAGATCCACGTTCAACTGGTCAAGGTCCTTCTCCTGCTGGACCAGTTTGCGTTCCCACATGGAATAGCTTTCCGAGTTTTTAGTCACGGTTTGCATGTTCGGACGGATGCGGTTCTGCTCCTCCGCAATGGCCTTGACCCGCTGTTCCTTCTGCTGGCGTTCCTGGCGGACGGCAGATAACGCCTCCTGCATGCCCACCAGTTCTTTCAGCGCCTGGCGCAGTTTGTCGGAAATATTTTTTTGGCTGATTAAAAAACGGACCTGGTCACTCTGAATATTGGCTAACATCAGGATTTCCGGTTCCAGGCGCTGTTCGCGGAAGATGATGTCCCGGCTTTTGCCGTCCCCGCGCTGGTTAGCGCCGTCGAGCGCCAGGCGGAAGCGGTAGGCGTCGCGGGTTTTTTCAATGTCCTTGGCCGGTTCCACCAGTTCCCAATCGGGTCGCAGGGGATGCTCGATCAAGTACTGGCGCGTTTTATCGCGTTTGTTCTTAAGCGTGTAGACGGATGTATCCACGAACTTGCGCTGGAGTGTCAGCGTGCCGCGCACGATTTTCATGGACACGATTTCCTCCGGCTCGCTTTTGCGATCCAGCTTGGCTTCCCCGGCCAGGTCGAGCGCATAGGATAGCAGTCGTTTTTCACCGCGCTGGGTATCGGTCAAGCGCGCGTCGCCGGCATATATGCCGTCTTCGAAAACAGTGACTGGGCCCTGCATCAGGAAAAGGCCGGACGTGTTTTCCAGTTCCACGCCGTTCAGCGGATTTTTCGGGTTAACCTGGGCATTGAAAATGGAAAGCTTCTCGCCCTTGATCGTCTGGTTGACAATGGGAATCATGGCCGATTGCCGACGGGGCAGGGTAATCGGTTCTTTTACTGCGTACTCGAACAATTCTCCCGCCTCTCGCGCGGCGGCCATGGCCTCCACGCCGCCGCCGCCCATGCCGGCCATGTTGATCTGCGGCCGGGAGGGTGCGGCCATTGCCATGGCCGGCGCCGCCATCATGCGCATGGACTTTTTGCCTTTGAGCGCCGAGTCGGCTTTCATTTCGGCGCTGTCGACCATGTCAGCCGCCATCTCGCCGGTTATGGCACCTTCATATTCCGGCGGCGCCAGATTCTCGTCCAAAGTCGGACGGACCACCGGCCGGTGCAGGTAAATCGGGTCGTACAGGTTCTGAATAAACGAGAGCGGCCTCCCTGAAACGAGTGTCAAGGTAATGCCGTTCCAGTCATCGTCGGTCATGTTCTCAACGTGTGCCCAGCCCTGGAGGAGTGGGGCGCCCTTGTCGTCGAGCACCAGGCGATAGCTGGTCTTCCAGACCGGCGCCTCCAGCATGTAGCCCGCGCGCACCTGCCGGCGTTTCTCGCCGGTGAAGGTCAGACGCACCGTTTTCTTGCCCTGGTCATGACTGACCGCCAACACCTTGAGCGCGGCATCCAGGTCGGCCTGGATGACGGGATCAAGCACTTCGATTTCCTGGATCGCATCGAGCGAAAGAGCGCGGACATTTTTATCGCTCATCAGGTTGAGGATTTTTTCCTCAATTATTTCCTTGTCAACGTGCCGTTTACGGGTTTCCACACCCACGATCATGCCGGTCAAGTCGCGGGAGGTTGCCTTGACGCGCACGTTCACCCCGCGCAGGCGGTTGAGCAGGTTGCCCAGGTTGGGATTATCGGTCAGATCCACGCTGAACGATTTTAGCGTGCGGTCCACCGGGTCGCGCGATTCATAGGTCACGGCCGTGATATGTCCGCCGCCTTCGTCAATCAGGACCAGGGACTTAATCAGGTCGTTGATCTGGTCGGTCTTGAATGACAACTCGGCTGCGGCCGTCCCGGATATTTCGGCTGCGCGCTCGAAATAGGCGACGCCGCTGGTGAACAGGACCACCTGTTTCAAGGGCAGGTCTGTTTTGGCCGTCCCTGCGCCGGTTGGCGCCCCTGCGCTGGTTAGTGCCGTGCCGGCCAAGCCCGCGGTTACCATAATTACGATGCGCTGCAGAAATCGTTTCATAATGCCTCCCGATGCCATGTGGTTTTGAAAGCGATGTTCCATAGGCAACATGCTTATCCTTTTGGCGTACCCCGTCAATATGTTTTTACTGGCAAGGCCTCAGTCGGTAAAACGAAATAAATTGACCAGTGCAGGTGAGGGGAAGATAAGGAAAATAAAAAGGGACTCCAACTTGTTAGGTCAGAATCCCTTTTTACGGTTGGATATAATGAGCGACACTACTGCACCGTAACATTCACCGAATCAACCTGAATAGCATCTTCGGTTAAAATCCCATCCATAGGCCAATCAACAGCAAAATAGAACGTATATGATCCAACTGGCAGGCTGTAGCTCCATACTTGTGTGGCTGGTACATTGCACAACCCGCCTTGGTACATCGGACGCCAAGCGCCCTCCAGCTTCCATTCTGCCGAACTATCCATGTAGATCCAAGTCGATCCAGAACGAGCAACTATCCACCAGTCAACTTCAGTTCCCACAGATTCTCCTGGATTTAACTGAACGGTGATGGATAGATTGGCCGAGCTGTTTATGGTGACATTATCAAGCTGCCCATTCGCCTTTATCACGGGGCCGATAACTGGCGATGGATTTGCGACAATATCAACCAAGTTTGCTGGCTTGCCCGATAGCGTTGCCATTTCCTGAAATGATCCGACTGATTTCACCGCCCTGGATAATGCCGAATTGGTGGTGATTTGAATCTTCCCAACTATATACTGATTGCCGTCTAATTTCAATCCGTCAAACCAGATATAACCGTCATAGAGTGGTTTAAGGTGGTAAATCTCAATGTCCTCGTTCAAAAGGCTGGTTTCATTAGACGTCGCCGGATCGTATGAAATGAGTTTATTTCCCCCGTTCTTTGTTCCCGCAATCAGCAAAAGGTTCGACATTTTTTCTATAAGTGTGGGGCAGTCAATGAGGGTTGGCTCTATGATTTCCGGTATAGGATAGTATTGAACGATAGTTTTTTGGGTTAATTGGGCGCCGGCCAATACTATTGCACGTCCATCATCTGTTTTGACACATTTTACAATCGTTGATCCGCACGTAGAAATGAAGGGTTCCACATACGTTGAGTTGTGACCATTCGCAAGGGCAGTAACATCATATTCCGGCGAATTACGAATAGTGCTGCCAATATAAGGTGTATATCCATCAAAATTCGTAAGGGCAACAGGCAGTTTATAAACACCAAAATATGGGGCGTTATACAACAATCCTGCGTAAACGTTGCCGTCCGGGAAATCAAGCAGGAACCACGTCTCGGCGTTGGCTGCCAATTCCGTCCGGGTGTTGTCGGGTGCGAGTTTAACCAGCTTCCAATATAAAAGTCCTTCTGAAACGCTTTCACCCATGAGGATTGTGCCGTCTGGCCGCACCAGCCATTCGCATACAAGAATGTTGTCGTTAATCAAGTTAACGATGTTCGTCCCGTTGCCGTTCACGCACTTCTTGAGGGAAAAGTTATAGTTATTGGAGGTGCGATAATACAGGTTCCCTGCTGCATCCGATTGCAGCGCAGGACTTACCCCAGAACCGAGCTCCCACACAATGGATTGCGGCCACAGCAGGTTTGTGTCTATCCCCGAAATCGTGTTGTTGGTCGGGACGGCGTAGGCCAATACGTAGTTGTTCCCATCTCCGAACTGCTGGCTTGACTGGAGCACAACGAACAGGTTGCCTTGTGCGCTTAACAGGATGTTACTGACGACCACGTTCGGGCTCAACACGGGAGAGACATTTCCCTGGTCGTCCACCTTGTTCAAGCTGTGGTTTTCATCAAGGAAGACGACCTTGGCTCCATCAAAATTGACGGATATGCCTGTAGCAAATACCGATCCCGTAATAATGAGAGACAATAATAATCCTATGGCAGTTTTCATGGAATTTCCTTGTGTTTTGTTTTGATCAATGACACCTACTGCGTCGCAACATTCACTAATGTCAACCACCGCCACAATCACATTCTCATTATGCCAAAGCACCTTATTAAAGTCAAGTGCAATCAAAAATTCTTTCGTGTTGCCCCGTGGGCAATTATTGGCAGGGAAGAGTAGGGGCCGGGACTGATTATTTGCTGAAAAACAGGAGAATGTGTTAGGAAAACGAAACAAATTGACCAATGCCTAGATTCATCAGCGGATCACATCCAGAATGTAGTTTGTATAGGATGTGACCCTGATTATACTTCTCTCTTTCTCTTTTCCATTTTTATTCTTCTTCGCAACTGATTCGCTCGCCTTTAAAACATAAAGGCGGCTTCTAATCCGACTATATGCTGGGTGATGTTATATTTTCCATTATAACCATAGATATTAGCTGATGGCTGTTCTTCGTCGGTAAACAAATATTCGTAATTCAACTCTACCTTCCAATGTTTCCAGTATTTACCTATACCTATATCAAGTTCATGGGTATTTGCATCTGGTTTACAGGGCAGGATATTGGTATTTGGAATAGCTCCTTGAATATAGGCGTAGCCGGCTCTTACCGCCCAGTCTTTTGGCAATTTATATTCTCCGCCAGCCCGGATATCACAACTGTTATCTGTGTTTAAAACCGCGGTCGAATCGGGCCAAAGATCCGTCTTGGTGGTAATTGTTTCCATATAGGACCATTCGTACCAGTCCCCGTCCAGCGCCAGGGTCAGATTTTTAATCGGCATAATGGCGATGCCCAATCCCAGTGAACCGGGATAATGGACATCCGTAGTGGCATCGCTGGTGGTGGTGGATCCGCCTTGTTCCATCGTCCGGTCTCCATTCTGATTGACGGTCATCCGGGATCGATAGGTGCCGCCGACTTTTACATATTCGTTGATTTTCCATAAAAGTCCCGCGATTCCACCCAGTCCGAATCCATCGGATTTATCGTTGATCCTTAAGGTAGGGCCGGCAGGAATAGACTGATCTATGACGCCGTAACTGCCGACCAAGCCTATGCCGGCCGAAATTTGTTCAATCAATTTATAGGAAACCACCGGGCTTAGATCGGTTCTGACCATTTTTGACCTTTGCGAAAGAAATCCATTGGCCAAATCGTCGCCGAAATTTGCTTCTCTGGCATAAGGCGAATATAGGCCGAGACCGGCGCTGAGCTTGTCTGTAAAACCATGCGTAAGAAAAAGCGATGGCCCGAAACCCTCTTTGGTGCTTTCCTGTGTAGCGCCATTTTGCATTTCATATTTTATCTTCGGAAGTATCAAGCTCATGCCCGCTTCAATCTCTGTGCCGTCGATCTGGCTCATTCCTGCTGGATTGTAATAGATGCAGGCGCCGTCATCGGCCACCGCCGTAAATGCTCCACCCATACTTATGGGGCGGGAACCTTGTCCCGAAGTAGATAATCCCCCTGCAGAAACATATGTGCAGGATATTATAGAAAAAATAACCGCTACAAATCCGACTAATAATAACTTCTTCATCTACTTTCCTCCTGATGCCGTGACAGGCTTTCTGTCACATTGTTTTTCTCTCCCTAACCTGAATTATTCATGAACAATAATAAATTCATGAATAATTCACCCTACGGGCTTCGACTACGGCCTGGAGACAGACCTCCGCTCAGGGTTAGCCTTGAGCAAGGCGCATGGCGCCGCGTCGAAAGGCTAAGGCAACGTAGTTGAATCGCGATTAACCCGCCTAGGCGTGTTAATCTTTTTGTAAAATCACCAGATTTGTAATATTGTCACCCTTGAGTCAAATGCCTGACCAAAATAGCGTCGTCATAACAAAAAGATGTGTTAATTCAAGTTCGGATTAGCGCCCGAACATAGTGGATTCTGGGTGGCATGGCGAGAATATTGTTGGCTTTGATAATCAGGCTTGGGTTTTAAACGTTTTACGAGAGGTCACGTGAAGAAACATGTAATACTTATTGTGGCCGGCATGGTATTTCTGACGGCGATTATTGCCAAAGCTGCCAGTATCGGAAGTCCGGAAACGCAGGAACAGGGAAAGATCGCGGCGGTGGCGGAATGGTCTTATATCTTCAGCAGGGACCTGGAATTTCAAAGCGCGACCCGTCCTCCTAATCATGAAAATGATAAACCTGAAAATTTCAGGATAGACGGAGGGAACAATGTTTTGGGCAAGATAACGTACGGCGTTTTTGACTTTCTGGATATATATGTAAAACTAGGAGTGGCGAATTATAATCTCAAGGGGGATGTTGTTGTGGGCGATACCAGGGCCGCCACGGAAAATCTGTCAGCCAGAGCGGCTTTTCTGTATGGCGGAGGCATTAAATTGGCCTATGAAATAAAGGACGGCTGGATTATCGGTCTTGACGCGCAGTATCTTACATCAGATCACAAACTGGATTTCAGCGCCACCACCGCATCCGGCACGGTCATTAAGGCAATATACGACACTTGCAGGATACAGGAGTGGCACGCCGCCCCTTATATCGCCAGGAAGATCGCGAACTTTACGCCATATGCAGGCGGGAGATATTCTGATTTAAGGTTGAAACAGGAAGGCCCTGATGATCCCAAACGGTGGGACAATTTACACTTTAAGGCTGATTGCAATATTGGTGTATTTGTGGGAACAGATTGGAACCTTGGCGATCACTTTAAATTGAATGTTGAGGGCAGATTCATAGATGAAACGGCAATGAGCGTCTGCGCGGCGTATAGATTTTAGGCCAAATGCCGGATTTCTCTGGACGGTGAAGCTCACCGTGGCGAGCCGCGGGGCACTTTGGCGAAGGCGAGTAGGGGAGGGGCTGATTTGTTTTGAGGTCCGAATGGCGTATGGCAAGACAATCAAAAAGCCAATCGGGACTTAATTGAATGGTTGAATGTTAAGGCGTCAGGCAAACTCAATGAAGCAAATATTTCAGATAATTGCCGTAATGGCGGTTACGCTGGCGGAATGCGCCACGCCGTGTATGAGCGGCGGCAGCCAGGCCGCCACGGCCGCGGCCCCGGCACTTTCAGGACGCGTAACCATTGACGTCTGTGACTGTGGCGCGAGCCCGACCAATTCTGCGGCCCGGAACACCGAAATTATTCAGGCCTGTATTGATTCGCTGCAGACCGGCCAGACCCTGCTGATAAACGGGAAATACCGGATACTCGGGCTGTATATAGACAACAAGGAGAGGATCAGAATATCGGGGAAGGGTTGTCTCGTTCTATCCGGAGCAGACCCAAGCGCCTATATTTTTGAATTGAGGAACAATATCCGCGATATTCAGATTGATTCGCTTGAATTGATTGGTGAAAACGAAAAGGGTATTGCTTTTGCGGGTAATCGGCAGGATCGCGATGCATACCTTGAAGATCATTATGCGACTCGCCCGGATATGAGCGACGCAGAGTTGGAAAGCGCGCTCAGGATTATTACCGACAATAACAGCGTCCAAAAATCCGTGTATCATCAGTTGGCCATTGGAAATTATTCCGGCCAATCAATTCATGGCGTCATTTTTAAAAACCTGTTCATCCATGACATCAATGCTGGCATCTCGCTCAATGCCGATTTGGGAGGCGAATATAGCAACGCGCTGGTTATCAGCAATAAACTGATCAATCTGCCCGGAGCGGCTCCGGGGCAAGGTTACGGCATTCATCTGGCGGGCACGGTGAATTGCGTAATCAAAGCCAATACCATTGCAAATGCCTCCCGGCACGCGATCTATCATGCCAAAACCCGCGGCGGCATGGACTCCGCAACCATCATTCAAGCCAACGTCATATGCGACCACCGTAAATCAGTGGCGCTTTCGCGCTCATCGCCCCGGGAACGGGGTTGGAACCGCGCCGCGATGGAAGTTGCCCGCTCGCGATCGGTCCTGATCATGGGAAACACTTTCAATGCGTGCTACGACACCTGCCTCGACATCGCCAGGGATGGCGCGGGAGGATTCCCTTGCTCAAATATCACCGCGATAAACAACAAATTCAACGCCCGGCAGAACGATTCGCCCTACATTAATATCGGCGAACAATTGGCCTTGGATAGTTGCCCGACGGAAAATATCGCCATCATCAGCAATGCGTTCACGGCTTCTTGTGCCGGCTATGACGTCCAAATCCTTCAGGGCAAAAACATTCATTTCTCCCATAACACCTTTGCGCGGAAAGGAGTTACAGGTAATGTCCGTTTTGTCCGCGTTGGTTTAGGCCGGTATATTTCGGTGCCGGCGGATATTGACCGGATTACGTTTATCAGGAACCGTTATTCAGGGCCATCGGGTAATCCGGATACTGTAGTGTATGATATTGATCCGAATGTTGGCGCAGGAACTTCTATGGTTAACATAAGCATAAACTCTTTGAAGTCTATCGCCCGTTTATGGTCCTGCGGCGATGATAATAAAATTACTAATCCAAACCTTGTTTTAAAGCCTTAAGGCTGGTTATACCCGATCGTGCGATTAGATTGGATTCAAGAGGGTGGTATGGCGTTCGTGCAGGAAGGGCAAGAAGGAAAGAGGGGGTAAAATAACGGGTCAGGTCAGCAGAACTTCGTTTCGTTTGAGCAAAGAAAATGGGGCAAGAATTATGGGGGGCTAAAAATATTGAGCAAAAATAACCTGCGAAGGAAAGAATGGGTCAGAAAGTGGTGGGGAAGAGTAGGGGCAGGGGCTAATTAATTGCCGAAAAATATGGGAATAAAAATATTTTGGGACATTTAGGGATTCAAGAAAGAGAAGATTAAAACCTGCGGGGATAGTTATGAGTTAGATGCATTGGTGTGTTTAAGGAACTTACGCTCCGAGATACACCAAACCCAATACCCCCAACCAATGCCGCCAAGTGGGAATAAAACAAGTGCTAAGGGTAAATTAAACTTGATGTTGTAGTTTGGGGTAATTAGGCACATTATCAAAGACCATAGTAATGCAGTGGTCACGCCCCAGGCAAGAACGCCTTTGACGAGAATGAATCGGTGCATTCCTCTGGCACGAGTAATAGCCCACTTTTTTATTCGTTCTTCTTTGGACGGAAACATGAACATGAATTCTTCTCCTTATTTTCTGATTTGCCTCATCAAGCAAAATATTCTGGCAATTATTCTTTGCCCCTTATTTCCCCATAGATTATCCTGCAGAATTGGATTGTCAAAGATTTAAACCACCCCCGCCCACACGATCACCGCACGATCACATTTTTGAGCACGATTGGCTACTATTGAGCACTCCAGAATAATCTGCCCAAAGAAAAATTATGCCAAATTCTATCTGGGAGGGCAGGGGAATGTGCCAATTCAATGCCTGTAAACATTGAAATTCATCAGGAAAATGAAATAAATTGACCAGTGCAGGGAAAGATTGTAGGATGCACATATTTCCGTTGGGCGATGTTAGAGTAATTGGTCCGTTCTATGAAAAAGATGCGGATATATGTGGATACGTCTGTTATTGGTGGTTGCTTTGACCCGGAATTTGAAAAGTGGTCAAACGGCTTGTTTCGGGATTTTCATGTGGGAACGTTTTTGCCCGTGATTTCTGATGTTGTAGATGCGGAGTTGGAGGAAGCTCCGTCAGACGTGCGGGATAAGTATGCGGAATTACTCGCACTTGAGCCTGAATTTGTCCATTTAACCCAAGAGGCTTCTGATTTGGCTGACTGTTATTTGAAGGACAAGATTATCAGCGAGAATTACGTGGACGATGCCTTGCATATTGCAATCGCGACGGTTTCTCTTGTAGATATTCTTGTCAGTTGGAATTTCAGACACATCGTCCATTATGGCAAGATTCGGCAATTTAACGCGGTAAATCTGCGATGTGGATATAACCTCATCCAAATTTATTCACCCAGGGAGGTAACAAGTTATGGCGATTAAGACAATGGAATTCGTCAGGAAAATCCGGGACGAACATTATCGGATTTTGAAGGGCAAATCGTTTGAAGACCGTCGGGAGTTCTATAGGCAAAAATCCCGTTCTTTACGCACCAAGATCAGCCGATTATTGAAAAAACAAGTCGCTTCGTTGTGATTTGCGACATTTATTTCCGTTGGGCGATTAGCTCAGTTGGCTAGAGCACTACCTTGACATGGTAGGGGTCGGAGGTTCGAGCCCTCTATCGCCCACCATTCTTCGCTCGCCATGCAGTGAAGAACGAAGAATGCCCTGCGAAGCCCTTGTGCTTCGTAGCGACTCTTCTTCGCCCTGCGTAGCGGCTTCGCAGAGCAGGGAGGCTTACTTCGCAGAGTAGCATTGGCGAAGCAGGGGCGTTATATAGGATGCTCATGTTGCGAGCTGCGCATGGCAGGCGTCAGACATGCCGTTACATTATACACACACATTATTAGGAGTCGCATGAGATGGTTTCGCAAACTTTTGGGCTACGACGATAAATTTTTCGACCTGCTGGAAGCCAGCGCCGCGCAGGCCCAAAGTAGTGTCACCCTGCTGGTTGCCCTGCTTGGCCAAAGCCATGAGGCGCCGCAGCTCGATGCGTTTGTCCAGTCCCGCCGGAGCGAAAAACTCATTAACGAGGAAATCACGGAGCAGTTGTGCAAAACCTTCGTGACGCCCCTGGAGCGCGAAGATATCGAGGCCTTGAGTACGGCTCTTTATCGCATTCCCAAAACCATCGAAAAATTCAGCCAAAAATACATTGTGTGTCCCGATCAGGTGCACGGCGTTGATTTTTCCCGCCAGGTCCAACTGCTTGAACAGTCCGTGGTTACGGTAATGGCCATGGTCAAAACGCTTCGCCGGCATGCCAATATCGAGCAGGTCAAGGCGCAAAACAAGCGGCTGCATCAACTGGAAGGCGAGGCCGACAAACTGATCCTTGAGCTGTTCAAGACCTTGTACACCGGCAAACATGATCCCTTGCGGGTGATTGTCAGCATGGATCTCTATGAAACGCTGGAAGAGATCATTGATCGCTGTCGGGATGCGGGCAATGTTATTTTTCAGATTGTCCTGAAATATTCCTGACGTTGCGGTACGAGCGCTATGTTGTTTATTCTCCTACTCATTCTCCTGGCGCTGGCGTTTGAATACATCAACGGCTTCCACGACACGGCCAATGCCATTGCGACGTCGATTTCGACGAAAGTTCTGACGCCGCGCCAGGCCGTGGTGCTGGCGACGGTGTTCAACCTGCTTGGTGCGTTGGCCGGTGTTTCCGTGGCCACTACGATTGGCCGGGGACTGGTGGATACGCAGTTCGTTACGCTCCACACTATTTTATCCGCTTTGCTGAGCGCGGTGGTGTGGAATCTGTTCACCTGGTGGCTGGGTCTGCCGTCCAGCTCGAGCCATGCGCTGATCGGCGGGCTGTGCGGGGCGACGCTGGCCTCGGCGCACGGCAACTGGACGGTAATCCACTGGGTGGTGGTGAACCCGGCTACCGGTGCCGTGGAAGGGCTCTGGTACAAGGTGGTCATTCCCATGTTTGCGTCGCCCGTGCTGGGCTTGCTGGGTGGTCTGGTACTGATGAGTATTTTGCTCGTTTGCTTACGCCGGGTGACGCCGCGTTTGATAAACCTGATTTTCGGTAAACTGCAATTGCTTAGTGCGGCCAGCATAGGGTTCAGTCACGGCACCAACGACGCACAGAAAACCATGGGTATCATGGCCCTGATTTTATTCACGGCAACCCAAAGTGGAACCTTTGCGCACCTGCCGGCTGGTTTGCAATTCCTGGTGACGCCCAAATTTGAAGTGGCCTTATGGATCAAGGTGGCGTGTGCCCTGACCATGGCTGCTGGCACGGCGGTGGGTGGCTGGCGAATCATCAAAACCATCGGCCACAAGCTGGTGCGCTTACAGCCGATTCACGGCTTTGCCGCCCAAACCACGGCTGCGGCCATTATTCAGGTGGCCACACACTGGGGCATTCCCCTATCCACCACGCACGTGATTTCGTGTGCAATCATGGGCGTGGGCGCAACCAAGCGGCTGAGCGCGGTTAAATGGGGAATCGTCGGGCAGATGGTATGGGCCTGGGTGCTGACCATGCCTGTCGCCGCCTTGCTGGCTTTCGCTTTCCAGCGCGCACTCATGCTGATGGCAAAATCATGGTGACCTTTTGAACTTTTATAAACACGCCTTGATCCGGCAAGTCGCCGGCTGGACCTTGATTGCCATTGGCGTGGCCGGGTTGATCCTGCCGGTGCTTCCAGGGTGGCTCTTTTTAGGTGCGGGTGCGCTCGTGCTCGCGCCTCATGTCCGCCTGTTTCGCCGGTTTGCGGCTTGGATACATGTCCGCTTTCCCGCTTTGCGCGCTCACCTGCGCAAGTTCCGGAATTATAAGAAACCAACTCGGTCACCGCCCTCCTCTCCGCCTCCGGGTTAGACGCCAAGCATGCCTTTCAAAGCTTGATTACCGATGCGCGGCAATCAATCACTCAGCTATTGACAAAGCCGCCTCATTCCATAATCCTGTTTCTGATGACACCGTCGGGATTGCCGTGGCATTTCCGAAGGGCCGGCAGTGCGTAACAATACTATTATAAAAGGATTACAATGGCAGTTTGGAATTCTGTGCTGGAACTGGATCAACACCGGAAAATCACTTCCGGAAGCGAGCAGGCACTCTGCGACGCGATTCGCCGGGGCGCCGAACTGCGCATTTACACCGAATTTCGTCACAACGAACACATCAACCCGAACTCCGACCTGTCCGAGATCGTTCAGGAAGTCAGCGATTTTCCGGTCACGTATCTGGTGGACCAGCGCTGGGTCGCGGGCATCATGACTTTTCGCATGCCGATCGGGCCGCCCGATGGCTTTGGTGCCCGGCCTTCGATGTCGTTTTTTATGTACAACCAGAATGGCCAGCAGGCCATCGCCCGGCCCTATATGGACGGCCATATTGCCATGGGTGCACCCGGTTCTGCGCCGATCGACAATCATGGGAACATGCCGAAGTATCATCAGCAGGATGCTTTCGATTCCGATACCAATGCCCCCAGCAGTAACTTTGTCTATGATTTTGAGCGGTATCGCTTTCTGGTGCGCGATGATTGGCAGGAAGTATTGTCCGTTTCAAGTGACGGCAAGCCGTGTTCCGGTTCGCTTGTTGCCCTTGTGCAGGCCTTTGAAAAGGGATGTGAGGTCAAAGTGGCCATTCACGGGTTGTGCCATGACCTTGGCAACGGACCGGACCATGAGCTGTTTGTGCAATGCGGTCCCTGTTATTATAATACCGAACGAAAATTGTTTTCCACCGGCACCCGGCCCTGCGTCCGTGTCAAGCCTGGTGTGCCTATGCGGTATGAATCCCGGGGGTGGGATTTTGGCTGGTTGATGCCGCGTTCGGATGGCTTCGTTGATCTCTGGCTGTGCAATCCCTACACCATGCAATTCCGCAAGTTTCACAACCATTATGCCATTCGTTGGTTTGTCCGGTAGTCTGACAGGGTCATGTCGAATGGCGTGGTTTTGTCTTTGTTGCCAGTAGGATCAATCCCATGCCCAAGAACGTTATTGTGGCGCAGTCCGGTGGGCCGTCGCCGGTGATTAATAATTCATTGCGCGGCGTCCTGGATGCCTGCATGGAACAGCCTGCGGAGTTCGGCAAAATCTATGGCGGATGGCACGGGATTGAAGGCGTGCTGAAGGAAGAACTGCTTGACCTATCTGCCCAGGCGGCGAAGGAAATCGCCTTGCTGGCCACCACGCCCGCCGCCGGCGCCATCGGAACCTGTCGTTACAAGCTCAAGGACAAGCAAGCCCGGGACTTCGATCGGATCATCGCGGTTATGCAGGCCCATGATGTCGGCTATTTTTTCTATATCGGCGGCAACGATTCCATGGACACCGCGCACAAGATCAGTCGCATTGCCCGCGACAAGGGCCTCGACCTGGTCGCCACCGGCGTGCCGAAAACGATTGATAACGACGTCGGCGATTCCGCATTCAAACTCATTGACCATACGCCCGGCTACGGGTCGGCGGCGCGTTACTGGGCTTGCATGATCCAGAACGCCAACGAGGAAAACGCCGGTTCTTGCACGGCTGACCCCGTGCTGGTGACCCAGATAATGGGTCGCAAGATCGGCTTCATCACGGCGGCGGCGCGCCTGGCCGATCCACAGCGCCAATTCCCTCTGCAAATTTACATGCCCGAGTCCGGGCTGACCCTCGAACAACTTGCGGATAACGTCAACGACGAACTCAAACGCAGTGGTCGCTGTATCGTGGCGCTCAGCGAAGGATTCGATGTGGGGGATATTGGCGCGGCGCAAGACGCCTTTGGGCATGTCGAGTTCGGCGCCAGCGATTTGACGGCCCAGCAGGTGGTCGTATCGTATTTGAACGCCAAGGGCCTCGCCACCCGCGGGTTTGCCCGCGGGCAGGTCTGCGGCACGGATCAACGTTCCACCTCGGCGTTTGCCTCCACCGTGGATCTGGATGAGGCCTATCAAGTGGGCCGTCATGCGGTGGAAATTGCCCACCGCGACGGCAATGGTTGGATGTCAACCATCCTGCGCGTGCCGGGCCGGAAATACTGCGTGCGTTTTGACAAAGTACCCTTGGAGCAGGTTGCCAACAGCGAACGGACCTTCCCAAAAGCGTGGCTGAGTCCCAGCAAGATTGACGTTACGGACGATTTCCTGCGCTACGCCCAGCCGCTTATCGGCACGAAATGGGTCAAGATCCCGCTGGAGAAAGGCATCCAGCGTTTTACCAGGTTCCAGCCGATCTTTGCGGAGAAACAATGCCGGGTTTATATACCGGAAGCATATGCATAAGGACGCAACTAAATCAATTGAGAGTTGTGACAGGATTAACAGGATTTACAGGATTATAAAATAGAATAGGTTCTCTATGACAGCGTGATCGTTGGCGACTTTTCCGCCGACATGCTGGCTGAAGGCGCGGTCATGGTGGAAACAAATCAGTCCAAAATCTCCTTAAAATCCTGTAAATCTTGTTAATCCTGTCAAAATTCATCAAAAGGTGTCACTCTTAGCTGACATCTTTCTTAACTTTGTACCCACAGATTATGTAGAGGAGCCAAACTGATGAGTCCTAAGCGTAAAATTACAAAATCCGGCGCCATTGTCTATTTTGGTTCCGCGCATGTGGAGCGCGCGGATGCGGATGCCAGTCTGCCGGCCAAGTTGAAACGCATCCTGAACAAGGTGGACTTGGAGCGCCTGTGCCAGGGCGCTTGGGTGCCCATCAAGATGCATCTGGGCGGGGGGCTCGGTTACACTATGATCCACCCGGTCTTCGTCAATATCGTGGTCAAAGCCGTGAAGGCGGCGGGAGGCAAGCCCTTTGTCGTGGACGGCATGTTTAACACGATTGCCACGGCGGCCGAACGCGGCTATACGGCGGAAACATTGGGTTGTCCGATCGTCTCCGCCGGAGGGCCCTATGATTCGCACATCTTGAAGCGCAAGGTGGATTTTCCCGGCCTGGATGAAATCAACGCGTTCGGTGTGATTTGGGACGCGCCTTGCCTGATCAATTTTTCGCATATCAAGGGGCACGGCGTTTGCAGTTACGGTGGCGCTTGCAAAAATATCGCCATGGGATGCGTGGACAAAACCACGCGTGGACGTCTGCATGCGCTCAGCGGCGGCATTGACTGGATCAAGGACCGGTGCCGTCTGTGCGGACGGTGCGTCAAGGCCTGCGACACCGGCGCGATCAGCCTGGACAAAAAAAAGAAAGCCGTCTCGTTCTTTTGGCACGATTGCCGGTTCTGCGCCCATTGCGTGGCGGCTTGTCCGCACGGGGCGCTGGCGATCAGGGCGCGGGATGGTTTCCGCCGTTTCCAGGAAGGCCTGGCCGTGACGACCAAGACCATCCTGGATTCTTTCGATCCCCGGCGCATTCTGCACATTAACCTGCTGACCAACATTTCCATGTTGTGCGACTGCTGGGGTATGAGCTCGCCCAGCATCGTGCCGGATATAGGGGTCATGGCCTCCCGGGACATGGTGGCCATCGAAACGGCGACACTCAAAGCGATCAAAGCGCGGCATTTCATTCCCGGGAGCCTGATCGGCAAGCGCCGGCTGATGAAAGGCCGGCACCTGCTCGAACAGATTCACGGCAAGGACCCGTTCCTGCAAATTCGGGCGCTCGAACGGCACGGGGTGGGCCTCTCCCGTTACCGGCTGGTTGAAGTGAAGTGCTGACCGTCGCATAATAGCGGACCGGGGGATATTACGGATGAAGAACGAGTTTTTACTGGAGGGTGCTTATTGGATCTGGCCGGGTGCAGTGCTGGAGGATAGGCGTAATGTGTACGCCGACTTTCGTTATGATTTCCAGGTTAAGCGCAACAGGGGGCCGGCGCGGCTTGCCATCACGGCGGATCAGAGCTACATGCTTTATTTCAACGGTGAATATGTCGGCCGTGGGCCGGCGCGTGGATATCAATGGAGTTGGCCGTATGACGAATATGATTTGGGAAAATACGCGCGTCCTGGACATAATTGGATCAGCGTGCGGGTCTACAATGCCGGATGCAGTACGTTTCAGTATCTTCATCAGGCGGCTTACGGGATGATCTGCGCCGGCGAAATTTGCGGGCATAAAGTTGTGAGCGGGGAAAAATGGATGGCAAGGATTTCCCAAGCCAATCGGCGGGCTACGACCAAGTTGAGCGTGCAGTTGAATTATCAGGAGTGGATGGACGCGCGGGTGGACGATCAGGAATGGATACGATCGTCGAAGCGTTCGTTGAGGCCGGTCGGGCAAATGCACATGTGCCCGTATGGGATAATGCCGTGGCATTCACTGGAGCCGCGTGGTATTCCGAACTTGGGCAATGCAATGCTGAAATATCAGGGTGTTGTTGCGCGTGCCACCGGCCAGGTTGATGTCAAATATAAAAACGATTCCAATCTGACCTTGTCCTGGTTCCGGGAGCTTGGACGTTTGCGATGGGAACGGGTTGAAGAAACCGATGTCGGTGCGGGAGGGATAAACATCCCGGTGACGGGGAATGGCAAATTGCATGCCGTTGTTTTCGATCTGGGCCGTCCGGCGATCGGGACGTTGCTTGTTGATGCGCAGGGTGCCACCGGCGGCCAAACGGTTGACTTTTTCTTTTTCGAAGTTATTTCCGCGGATGGACGACCGGCGTTGGCAGACCCTGGCAAGGGATGTGCCATGGCAATGTCGGCCCGGCTGGTTTTGCGTAAAGGGCGCACACGGCATGAATTTTTCCAGATGATGGGTCACCGTTATTTGGCCGTGATTGTGCGGGATACGCGGCACAGTCTGCAATTTCAGTTGCACCTGCGTGAAACCGTCTATCCCATGGAGATAAAAGGCGCATTCAAGTCCGGGGATGAAGAATTAAACAACATTTATAAAATTTGCATGCAGACCCAGCGGGTTTGTTCACTGGACAGCTACGTTGACACACCGTGGCGCGAGCAGGCGCAATGGTGGGGCGATGCCCGCGTGCAGGCTCAAAACACGTTTCATCTGAGCGCCGACACCCGCCTGTTGGCAAGGGGCATCCGGTCCATCGCCCGCCAGGAAGTTCCCAACGGTCTGACCTATGGGCATGCCCCAACGTGTGCGCACAACTGCATCTTGCCGGATTTCTCGTTGACCTGGATACTGACGATCTGGGATTATTACTATCAGACCGGTGCAATCGGGTTGTTCAAGGAGCAATACGGAAGATTGGAAAGAGTGTTGAATTATTTCCGGACCGAGGGGAAATCCAAAAACGGGTTATTGCGCTTTGACCGGCGGTATTGGCTGTTTTTGGACTGGAGCGATTTGTATCGGGAAGGCAATCCGGCCCTGTTGAATTTGTGGTATGTGTTCGCGCTTGAAAAACTGGCGCAACTGGCTGGCCTTGCTGGCAAACGGCGGGAGCAGGCGGGGTTATCAAAGGAATACCGCGCGCATTGCCGGAAAGTGATTGCGGCGTTTTGGGATGAAAAGGAAGGGATATTTTGCGATGGATTGACGGAGGACGGAAAAAGAGTGGGGCGTTATTCAATTCATACCCAGACTTTGGCGATCTTGTGCGGTTTGCATGCTTCCCGGCAGAAAGCAATCATTGAAAAATGTCTTTTACCATACGTGCGGGGGAATGAAATTCCGGGCGCGAAACCGTCCAGTTTTTGGGTGACTTATGTGTATGAAGTGTTGAAACGATCGGGATATGGCAGGGAGGTGGTGCGGCATATACGTGCGAAGTGGGGGCCGATGATACCCTATGGCGGAACGTGGGAAACATTTGATAATAAATTCGGATCAAATTCGGTGACGCATGCCTGGGCGGCTCATCCGTTGTATCATTTGGCGGGGACATTGGGCGGCGTTTTACAGAATGGAGTTGGATGGAAAAATATTCTTTATCAGCCGGTGATTATGCCGGAATACAGGTTCGCCGAGGTCGTTGTGCCGACGCCGCAGGGGATGATTAAATCCAGGTGGGAAGTGAAGGGCAAAAATGCAGAGGTGAAGCTTGAATTGCCGGCCGGGGTTCGGGCCGAAGTGTTCCTGCCGGGCGTGAGGGATCAAATGGCCGGCAAAAACAAGTGGTTGATTGGATTGGGGTAATGTTATCTGGACGGCATCATGACGGACGAAACCTGGATGGAAACGGAATTGGACCAGCTCCGCGCGCAGGGATTGGAGCGTCAACTCCAGGTTATGCCGGACTCCGGCGGCGTATTAATGCTGGATGGCCTGCGTGTGCTTAATTTTTCCAGCAACGATTATTTAGGACTTGCCCGCGCCCCGGCGGTTGTAGAGGCGGCGGCCGGCGCCTTGCGGCGCTGGGGTGCAGGCGCCACGGCCTCGCGGCTGGTGGTCGGCACCCTGACCTGTCACGCGGAGCTGGAAACCAGGCTGGCGCAGTTCAAGGGCTATGCGGCGGCGCTGGTGTTCGGGAGCGGCTACCTTGCAAATGTCGGCGCAGTGGCCGCGCTGGTTGGCCGGCACGACCGGGTTCTGGCCGATAAGTTGGCGCATGCCAGCCTGCTCGATGGCGCAACGCTCAGCCGCGCCGCGATCCATCGCTTTCAACACAATGACGTGGATCACCTGTTGCGCCTGTTGCGCCAAAAGCCGGCGTCCGCTCGCGATCTCATCGTAACCGAATCCGTGTTCAGCATGGATGGCGATTTGGCGCCCCTGCGCGATATTGCCCGCGTGGCGCAAGAGCATGGTGCCATGCTTCTGGTGGATGAAGCGCATGCCACCGGCGTATGGGGCCCCGGAGGGACGGGTCTCATTGGCGAATGGCGCCTCCAGCAGGCCGTATCGGTGGCCATGGGCACGCTCAGTAAGGCGCTGGGCGCCTACGGCGGGTTTATCGCCGGATCGGAGACGCTCAAGCGTTGGCTGGTGAATCGCGCGCGGTCATTCATTTTCAGCACTGGCTTGCCGCCACCCTGCGTCGGCGCCGTCCTGGGGGCGTTGGATGTCCTAAAAAAGAACCCTGAAATGGGTGCGGATCTTCTTTACCGCGCCGACGTATTTCGCCGCCGCCTTCAGTCGTCTGGTTTCAACACCGGAAAATCCGTCAGCCAGATTGTGCCGGTCATCATCGGGGATAATCAGAAAACGTTGACGCTTGCGCGCCGATTGCGGGACCATGGAATTCTGGCCGCGGCCATCCGGCCGCCCACTGTGCCCGCGGGTACGGCGCGCTTACGTCTTTCCGTAACCCTGGAGCATACCTGCGAAGATTTGGACCGCGCGGCGGAAATTATGACGACCACCGCGCATGAGGAAAATCTGCTGTGAAAGCCCTGCCGCTAATCTTGATTGCCGGTTGGGGCCATACGGGCGATGCGATGCTCCGTTTGAAAGAAGCCTTGGCTGGGCATTCAATGGATGGGTATCCAATGGCTGGGCAGCCCATTCAGGTCACTTCGACGGGCGAGTTGTGGCAAGCCCGGTCCAGCGGCACATTGCCGCGCGCGTCCGGCCTTTCGCGGTATGCGGTGGGACTGCATGATCTACTGGCGATCCGTCGGCTGACGGATGGGCGCGTCGGCGTAATCGGATGGTCCATGGGAGGCATTGTGGCCTTGGAAACGGCGCGGGAATATCCGGGACTGATACAGCGGCTCGTTATTATCAGCGGCACGCCGCGGTTCAGCGCGGGGAACGACGCGCCACCCGGTGTAAGCGCCGCTGTTTTGCGCGCCATGGTCCTGGGGCTTCGGCGGACGCCGGATAACGTGCTGACCGCCTATTATGCTAAAGTGCATGCGCCGCAGAGTGGTCCCGTGGCCGCGGCCACTACGCGTGCACAGGATATCGCCCTGCTGGACCACAGCGAATTGTTACAGGGGCTCGATTATCTTCAGCGAATTGACCTGCGGAATGGCTTGAATCAAATAAGCCTGCCGACTCTGGTGGTGCATGGTCGGGAGGATGGTATTGTGCCCTGGCAGGCTGGCGAATGGCTGAGCCGCGCCCTGGCCGCCAGTCAATGGCGTTGTTATGAGAATTATGGTCATGCCTTGCCGATCCAGGCGCCATTGCTTCTGGCGGCGGATATTTGCGCTTTCCTGGGAGACCCGGCGTGACGATCAAGGACGAACATAAGACAATTGCGGCGCGGTTTTCGGCCGCGGCCTCGACCTATCATGCCTCGGCAACAATCCAGCGCTCTGTGGCTGAGCGCCTGGGCGCCATGCTGGTTGGGGACGAAGCTTTTGATCGTATCCTGGAAATCGGGTGTGGCACAGGTCTGTTGACCGCGCACTTATGCCGTCTGTTTCCGCGTGCCCGGATTGATGCCCTCGATATGGCCGGTGGCATGGTGGCGCAATGTCGCGCGCGGTTGGCGGATGCATCGGGACTGCATTGCCATGTGGCCGATCTAAACAAGTTTTGTACCGACGGGCTTTATCCGCTTATTGTGAGCAGTTCGGCCTTGCATTGGATGGATCCGATGGCCGAGGTCATGGAGACCCTGGCTGGCATGCTGACTGGTCAGGGCCGGCTGGTGTTTGCCCTTATGGTGGGCGGTACGCTGGCCGAGTTGCAGGCCGCGCGCCGGCGCGCGGCGCCGCACAAGCTGCCTGCCCGCCGGTTGCCGACGGTGTTAGCCGTACGTGCCGCGCTTACGCAAGCTGGCCTGTGCATCGAGGAAGAACGAGAGGAAAGCCGGCGCCAAGCGTATGTCTCAGCCAGGGATCTGTTGCGTCAGCTCCATGAACAGGGTCTGACCGGTGGTCCGTTGGCCCGGTCGGGACGGTTACTGAATCGCACGGACCTGCGCCGTCTGACATTGGATTATGATCGTCGTTACCGTGAAGGGGACGGAGTGTATGCCAGTTACGAGGTGGCCTATTTCCGGGCAAGGAAAGCGTAACTCGTCCGAATAAGAATTTGGTATATTTTCAACAGGTAAACAAACAAGTTTTGCAATTAACCAGGGTAATCGGGAGAAAAAATATGTCGCACGTACGAGCCGCAGCGGCGTCGGTGAAGTTGACCGACGACAACATGGAGGAGTTGGGGAGCCGGACCAAGGTCTTCGGCCGGCCTTGGGAAGGTGAGTTTCGCGCCAGCGCGCTCGTTCTGGACGCGGACCAGCGGATCTGTCTTGTGTCGCTGGATTCGCTGACCGTGCCGCTGCACGTGGTGAAGGCGGCGGCAGCGCGTATTACCGTTGCCACGGGCATCCCGGATGACAATATCCTCATCTGCGCCACGCACACTCACGGCGGCGGCCCCCTTACGATTGACTTCCTTGGCTGCACGCCGAACGCTGAGTTCCTGCGCCGGTTGGAGGAGGGCAGTATTCTGGCTGCAGTCAAGGCGGTGGCGGCACTGGGCGACGTGCGGTCCGGCGCCAAGGCCGAACTGCTATTCGGGTTGAGCCAGGAGGCAACCGTTGGCCGCAACAGCCGGTTGCTGCTCAAGGACGGTACCATCGGCTGGTACGGATACAAGGAGAAGGACACCGTCCGGCCGACAGGCCCGTACGACCCGGATCTGTACGTCCTGGCGGTGCAGCGTCCGAACGGCAAGTATGACGGGCTGGCGTTCAACCATTCGGTGCACAACATTGGCCGGGTTCGCGAAGACTGCATGTCGCCGTGTTTCTACGGACTGGCCGCGCTGGAGATCGAACGCCGGCACAGCGCCACGACACTGTTCCTGCCGGGTGCGTTAGGGTCGACGCACAACATCACATGGCAAAAGGCGAAAGGTGAAAACCTTCCCTTTGATAGCTGGGAGCACAATAGTGGCGTTCCCCCTGCCGAGTGCGTGCACCGCGTTGTCGACGCGATCGAAGAGGCGTTGAGCCGCGCGCAGCCGGCGCTTCCCGGTCCGGTCAAGGTCCTCAACCGCCAGTTTACCTACCACGTGCGTCACTTCGACGAGGCGAAGGCGGCGGCGGCCGTGAAGTTCTACATGGAGAAGTACGTCCCGCAGGGCGCGTCCGGCCAAATTGAGGTTTTCCGCAAGATGCGCTTAGAGATGGCGCCGCACCAGGGCGAGGCACGCCAGACACGCCTGCAGGTCATCCGCTTGGGCGATATCGTGTTCGTCGGCATTCCCGGCGAGATGTTTGCCCGGCTTGGCCTGGAGCTTCGACGCCGTTCGCCGTTCCGGCACACGTGCATTATCGGGCTGGCCAACGAACATATCGGCTACATCCCGGACTGCAAGGCGTATGCCGACGGCGGCTACCAGACGTGGGTTGGCTGGCACAGCATGCTGGAGGCCGGCACGGGCGAAGCAATGGTTGATCAGGTGGTGGCTATGCTGAACGAATTATACGATGCGACGCCGCCGGAACGGCGCGGCATGGCCTGAGACGCACTTAAGCGCATCAGGGGCCACTATAGCCCGACATCCATACGCACTTTCGGGAACTTGGTGAACCAGAACTGGAGCCAGAACGTATATTCATCGTCTTGGAATTCGCAGCCGACTTTATAAGCAATGCAGTCCATGGTTCGCTGGACGGTCAGGCCCCAGGCCTGCATGGTGGAGTTTTCAAATTCGTAGCGGGCATAAACGGTATATTCCCAGTTGATAAAAGGCGAAAGCGTGAGTTCGTTGTTGAGCAGGCTGCTGCTGCCGTTATTGTAGCGGTGTTCGACGACATATTTCCAGAGTGTTCCGTCGTATACCGACAGGCGCGTGTTGATGGTCTGCACCTGGTTGCTGTACTGGTCGTAAGATCCGTCAATTTTTAGTTCCATCCAATCGAAGGGGGTTGAGCGCACGTCAAAGCAGATGTTGCTGAACAGATTTTGGCTTGGCTGGGGGTCCAGGTGGTAGACCACCCATATGTCGGCGTTGACCAGATCGTACACCGCGTGGCTTTTCATTTGTTGTTTATTGTAACGCTGGGTCTGGATTTTGTTGCGCATGCCAAACTGAATTTGATTGGCCTTGCCGAGCGTGTCGATATCGTCGAACTGGTAGAGGTTGTCCGGGGTCACATTGGGCTCGGGGACCAAAGTATAATTGGCATATGGCTCCGCAATGTGCCGCACGTTGTTAATGATATCGCCGGGATAGGTTTCCCAGATCTTAAAGGCCTTGAAGGATGTTTCCAGGCCCAGCGTGGGCAATGAACGGAAGCGGGCTTCCTCGTCCCGGGCCAGGATGTTGGTCGTTGAAGTCACCACCGGCTGGTTGTTGGTGCCGAGCGTCGTGACGGTGGTCACGTTCGTGTAGTCTTCCTTGGTCTTGGAATAATAAGTGCCTTGCCATCCGGCGCGCGGGATAATGTTCAGGAAGCCAGCCAGCTTGACCGGGTAGTAGATCATGTGCGCTGTGTTGAAGCGGCCAGCCGCGTAATTTTGCATGTTGTTGGTAAGCAGATTGGCTTCCCAGTTCTTCTGGAGATAGGATGCTTCCGTATCGCCCTGGTAATAGAGCGGTGTTTCCAAGATTTTCTGGCGCGAAAAATCCAGTTTCAATTCAGGTAAGCGATCCACGGTGGTGTAAAAGTCGTTCAGGCGTTTTTCGACCATCAGGCTGGCGGTATAATGTTCGGCACGGTGCCCCAGCACGATGTAGTTGTCCGGTTCCGGACTGGTCTTGTATTCCTCGCGGAAGAATTGTTCGATGATTTTTGGGTCGCTCAGGTAATTGATCTGCGACATTAAATAGTTCTGTTCGTCGAACGACTGGTTGTGGTAAAGCCGCAGACGGTAACGATCGTTGTCGATTTTGTAGGGTTGGGTCTCGCCCTCATCGGGCCAGGCGTCGTGGGTGTAATACGTGATCAAGTCGCCGGCCCAGGGTTCCTCTTCGGGCTGTTCTTTGGGCTGTTCGTTCTGGAGCATCTGGCCATAGTGCCAGAAGTTATTGTCCGTTTGGGACATATTGCGTTCCGTGGAAAGGCCCTTGGCGTTGCCGCTGGCGGACCACATGAAATCCTGGCCCAGCCCCACGCCGCGCCGCATGCGCAGATCTATGTGCGAGGCCGCTTCCACCTTGGGACTGATGCGGTAATTGAACTCGGTCAGCAGGAACGCGTACATCCGGCTGCTGTACCCGGGGACGATGCTCATAAAGTTTTTGTCGCCGATGTTCTGGTTCCAGTACGGGCTGTACATGACGGGTATGCCCTTGATGTAGAGCACGACGTGCTGGGCGCGGACATGGTGGCCGGGTATGATCCATACTTTTTTGGCGAGAAAATAGGCGTCCGGGTGGTCCCCCTCGCAGGTGCTCAACTTGGCATTTTCGAGCAAATATTCATTGGCGCCGACCCGGTAGGATGAATCGGCCTTGGCATAAAATGGATCCAGGAAAGCGCTGAAACCGCCGAAATCGCCCTTTTGGCTTTTGAAATTGTAGCGCAGTTTGTTGCCGACCCAGATGTCGCTGTCGCGCTCGAAGGTCACATTGCCTTCCGCCAGTACATCGTAGCTCTGCATGTTGACGACGGCATGATCGCCCCGCAGGGATTCGTTTTCCCGGCGCACGAGCACATGGCCGGTTCCAATCATCAGGTTTTTTTCGTGCTCATACTCCATGCTGTCGGCCTGTACCTCGATCGGGGAGGGGGCGTGTCGGCGAATGGCCTTGGGATAGGCGTCTTCCAGGAGAAGTCGGTTCATCAGGGCCTGGTTATCCCCCTTCGGTTTCTGTTCAATCAACAGCTTGGTTTTCTTGGTCAGGGATACTTCGGCGAACCGTTCCTTGTCATACAAAGCGTCGCTAATGATCACCTGGTTCAGGGAAGCAATCAGAGCGTTAAGGAGTGCCGGCGGTGGCGGCGCCGCGCCTGTATAGTCCATCAGCTGTTTGCGGATTGTCGGCCTCAGGCAGTCACGCAGGTAACGTGACACCGGATCCTTGCCGATCTGCAGGCTGAGCGCAAATACGCGGGGTTCCAGCAGATCCTTGTTTGTCATAAAACAGGGCAGGGTCAATCCCGGGGCGATTTCATTGGAATACGCGTCTTCCAACAGGCGCCGGTTGAGCTGGGGCAGATCCACGGTCATGGTTGTCCCGGGTTCTTTACCCAGTAGTTCCTGGGTCCGTGCCGAGAGCGCGACATCGTCAAAAAGCTTTTCATCGAACAGTAGATCTTCACACAAGATCCGGTTGAGATCGGCCACGACAGCCTGGATCAGTTCCTGGGAAGGCGTGGTGTTTGCCTGGTAATTAGCCAGCAGGTGGCGCGTGGCGGGCGCGCAAGTGTTTTGGAAGTATTCCGAAACGGGGTCTTCCGCGATGCGGAGCTTGAGCATCAAACCCGACGCGTCCGTCAGCTGGTCGCTCTTTAAGAGCCACTGCGTTACCTCCGGCGCATCGGGTTCCGCAGCCAGGCCGAACTCGGTCAAGCCACACCAGCCCAGGACCAGTGCACAGAGCCAGATTCCCAAATGGACATTCGATCTGCATACCATAATTCAATTTCCTGAAAGGCTTAAAGCTTTTACCATGTTCCACACCAAAAAACCAAGCCAAAATCAGGAATGGCCTGCAATCAAGCAAATCGGGATATAGCGGTGTCCCGGCGGCGTTCTCACTTAACCGCGGCCTTACGAATTATTTTTCGTGGGTCACATTTGCATACAACTCCTCGTTCGTCGCGGCGTTGACGATGGAGATTTCCTCCATGTGCTGGGCGGGGTTCGCCCGGAAGCTGAGGCGCCCGTCAAATTTCTGTTGCATGTCCATCAGCAAGGCCTCGTCCTCCTCGCGCAGGCGCTTGAGAATGGTTGGATTGACCGTGATGCGCAGTTCCGGTACCTCCTTCTTTTCGATCTGATGCTTGCGCAGGATGGCCAGAATCCGGCGCTGGATTTCCACGCTCATATTGAGCGGCGACTTGACGCTCCCGCGCCCGTGGCAATAGGGACAGTCCACGTACAGGGTGGATTCGATGCTTTCAGCCACGCGCTGGCGTGTCATCTCCAGGAGGCCCATTGACGAAATCGGCAAGACATTCGTGCGCGCTTTGTCGCGTTGGAGTGCCTCTTTGAGCGCGAAGTAGACTTGGTTGCGATGCTTTTTATGACGCATGTCAATCAGGTCCAGCACGATCAGTCCTCCGATATTCCGGAGACGCAGGTGGCGGGCAATTTCCTGCACCGCTTCCAGGTTGACCTGCAGAATCGTGTCGTCCTGGTTGGACGCCCCCTTGTGTTGCCCCGTGTTGACGTCAATGGCGATCAGGGCTTCGGTTTCATCAAAGATGATGCACCCGCCGGATTTCAGCGTGACCTTACGGCGAAAGGCTTCATCAATCTGGCGGGCGACGTCGAAATGCTCGAAGATCGGGCGGGCCCCTTCGTAGAGCTTGACGCGGGCGCGCACATGCCGCGAAATGCGGTCCAGGATATCCTTGATGCGGTTGTATTCCTCCTTGGAATCAATGAAGATACTGTCGAGGTCCTCGGTGACGGAATCGCGCACAATTCGCTCCACGAGATCGGGTTCCTGGTACAGACAGCAGGGGGCGCGTTTCTCGCCGGAGGCCTTCTGGATATCCTGCCAGGTGGCCAGCAGCGAGCGCATATCGCGTACAAAGCTCGTGCTGGCGGCGCCGGCGCCGGCCGTGCGGATAATGAGTCCGCACCCATCGGGCACCGGCAGGCGGCTGAGCACTTTTTTCAGGCGTTTGCGCTCCTTGTCATCCTCGATTTTGCGCGAAATACCGCGCAATTTACTGCCCGGCATGAGCACAAAGTAACGGCTGGGAATACTCAGGCTGGCCGTCACGCGCGGACCCTTGGTGCCGATGGGACCCTTGGAAACCTGGACGCAGATTTCCGAGCCCACCGGGAAATGCTTGGAAATATCCTCCCGGGTGAACTGGCGCCGCCGGGGCATGGACCGGGCGGCCACACCCTCCATGGCTTCCAGGCGCGAGACGTCCTCGGGGAACATGTCCCAGTAATGGATGAAGGCGTTTTTGCGCATGCCGATATCCACAAACGCGGCCTGCAGACCGTCCTCCAGGTTCTGTACAAGCCCCTTGAAGACACTGCCGACAATCCGTTCCTCGGAGGGATGTTCAATCTTGAAATCCTCCAGCTTGCCCCCTTCGAGCACGGCCACGCGCGTTTGGAGGCTTTCTGCGCTGATAATGATTTGCTTCTGGTCACTGCTTTTTTTCCGCCGGAATGCGAACATAAAATTAAATCCTTTCATAGTCTTGACATTATCTCCATTCTCCCCGGACATACACGCTTTGCACAATGCCCAGGGCCGTCATTGTGCCGACCATAAACGTTCCGCCATAACTGATCAGTGGGAGGGGAATCCCCGTGACCGGCAGGAGGCCGATTGTCATCGCGATATTGACGAAGACATGACAGAACAGCATGGTTACAATCCCCACACATAACAGGCGGCCCATTTTGTCGGCCGCGGATTCCGCCGCCCGCAAACCTGCGACCAGCAGGACGCCAAACAGTGCGAGCGTGACGACCCCGCCCATAAATCCTTTTTCCTCGGCAATGACCGAAAAAATAAAGTCGTTGGGCGCCACGGTGCGTGGCAGAAATCCCAGGAGATTCTGCGTTCCCTGAAGATAGCCTTTGCCCGTGAGCCGGCCCGATCCCACCGCGATCTGGGACTGGGCCTTGTTCCATCCGGCGCCTAACGGGTCGCGATCGCGGTCCAGGAAAACCGCAATCCGGTCCCGCTGGTAGGGCGAGATCCCGATCCGGTGTATCAGCCGTTCGTGCCGGTGCTCATCCATGCCCAGCTTGGGCGGGATAATGATCAGCGCCAGTACGCCGCCGGCCAGCACGATTCCCAGCGCCGCCCACGCGGCCAGCCGCGGGCCGGGTACGCCGGCCGCCCACATGATGCCGGCCAGCATGGGCAGAAAAACAAGCGCCGTGCCCAGGTCCGGCTGTTTGATGATCAGCAGCATGGGGGTCAGCACCAGTGCCAGGCTGAAGAGCACTAATCGCCCACGGCGCAGATTCCTTCCCGGCCAGCCGAATAATCTGGCCAGCAGAATGATGACCGCCAGTTTCATAAGCTCGGCCGGCTGCAGAATGCGTACCCCGGCCAGTTGGAGCCAGCGCCGCGCGCCGTAAATCTTGAGCCCAATATGCGGCACGAACACCAGCACCAGCAGGATCAGGCCGGCGGCATAAATCCACCAGGCCATGCGTGTCCAGCGATGATAGTCAATGATCGCAAACCCCAGGAAAAACAGTATGCCCAGGGCGGCCCAATAGATCTGTTTAAGGAACAACGGCTGGGCCGGGGAATCCGGGTTGCCGTAGCCCGCGCTGAAAATGAAGGCAATTCCGATGCCAAGGAGCGCCAGCATGGCGGCCACCAAGCTCCAATCCAGCCGACGCAACGGACGCAATGTGTTGATAAAACTCATCCGTTTCCTTCCCCGGCAAAAATTTCTTTCATTAACTGGTGCATGCGTGGGCCCACCGAAATCCCGCCCGAAACGGCGTCATCCATCACGATGGCCACGGCATAGCGCGGATGCTCGAACGGGGCGAACAGAATCATCCACCCGTGCTTCTGGCTGGCGCCTTTGCGTCCATATTCGGCCGTACCGGTTTTGCCTGCCATGGCGACGCCCTCCAGTCGGGCTAGGCGGCCGGTGCCTTCCGCATCTTGAACGACATCGCGCATGCCGTTTTTAACCAGGGCCAAATGGTCTGCCGGCCATTGCATGCGGCGGACGACAACCGGTGGGATTTCCTGAAATTCATTTTCGTTTGGCTCGCGTTCGGCCATTACCAGGCGCGGCTGATAAAGGCATCCGTCATTAGCGATGGTTGCCGTCAGCATGGCCATTTGTAATGGCGTCACCTGCAACGCGCCCTGGCCGACCGCGATGTTGCAGGTATCGCCATCGCGCCACGCTTCGCCGAAGGTCTGGCGCTTCCAGGCCTTACCCGGCAAAAGGCCGGCGCTTTCGTCGTCGAGGCTGATGCCGGTTTTTTGGCCAAAGCCGGCTGCCAGCGCCATGTTATAAATGCCGTCGAACCCGCACTTCAGGCCTAATTGATAAAAATATACGTTGCAGGAAACCCGGATGGCCCGGCGGAAATTAACGCGGCCATGCGCCTCGCCCATATAACAGGCGAATCGCTGCTTGCCTAACTCAAAATAGCCGGGGCACTCCAGTGTCAACTCGGGACCCACGCCCTGCTCCAGGGCGGCGAGCGCCACCAGTGGTTTGAATACACTGCCCGGCGCATAGAGGCCGTTCAGGGCGCGGTTGAAGAGCGGCTTGCGGGGATCATTCAATAAAAGGCGCCAGTTAGCCTGTGTGATTTTGGGACAGAACAGATTGGGGTCGAAGGCCGGGGCGCTGACCATGGCCAGTACGTCGCCGTTGCGCGGGTCCACGACTACTACGGCACCGGCGGTATCGCCCAAGGCCTGTTCTGCCGCCCGCTGGATGCGCAGGTCAATGGTCAGTTTCAAGTCGCCGCCGGGTACCGGCTCGCGCAGGTTCGTTTCGTCATGCTTAAATCCGATAACGTCCACCTGGACCAGCCGGCCGCCGGCTCTACCGGTCAACAGTTCGTCAAATCTTTTTTCCAAGCCGATTTTGCCGGTCAGGTCGGGCAGATAGTAATGGTACAGTTCATCCTCTTCGCTCTGAATTTCCGCCGTGCCCACGTATCCCAGCAGGTGGGCGAGAGTAGGACCTTGGGGATAAACCCTGTCTGCGTCCACCACGATGTCCACGCCCGGCAGGTGCGCGCCGGCTTCCGCCAGGCGGGCCAGGGTTTGTTCATCCACGCGCTGCCAGGCCACCAGCGGCAGTGCTTTGCGGCTGTAAAGATGGTCGGCAATCCGGGGCTGATCAATCTGCGGGGGCTGTCCGATAATGGCGGCGATTTGGTTAATGGCTTTACAGGTGTCCATGGCTGTGTTCCGCCGTTTGTTTGTCACGCTGGGCGTGGCATTGCGGGCAGGCCGGAGTTCCTCCAGATAGAGAGCAATTCCATAATTGGGCGCATTGTCGGCCAGGCATACACCCTGGCGGTCAAATATTTTTCCACGGACGCCCGGGATGCGCACGCGGCGCACGGACTGTTGTTCCAGGTTGGTCGCATAATGCTCGCCATGCCCCACCTGGATGTGCCATAGCGCGATCACCAGGATACCCAGTGCCGATAGGATGAAGATCTTCAACCGGCGCAGGCGCGTATGTTCACTTATTGTCAGGTGCAGACTCATGTGGGCGACTCCACTACAATATTGCCCGTCAACCGGTCGAGTCGTTCCAAAACGGCGAATACGATCGGCGCCAAAATCATGCCGAGCAAGGCGGTGCCAATGGCCTTGAGCGCGATCCAGAACCACGACACTTCCCGCAGGCTCTCTTCGCTGATCAGTAATAGGCCATAGAGACCGAACGTAAGTCCCAGGCCGGCCAGGAGGCCGAACGCCATGTGGGTCACGCCCCGAGCGCTAAAGACCACGTCGCGGTAAAGCCATGCGACGATCCCCAGTACGCAAAAGACACTGGTGGAATAGCCCATCGGCAGGGCTTCGAGGCTGTCGCACAGTACTCCGCCGGCGATGGCCGCCGTCAACAGCAGTGCGAGCGAGCGGTGGAGCGCGTAATAGAGCACGACACTTAGCACAAGCGGTGCCTTGGCCTGACCCAGCAAAGTCAGGCCCGGCAAAACCTGTTGTGCCACGACGCCGATCAGCAGGGCCACGGCCATAATGACAAGGTTCATCATATAAATTTCCAAAACAACACATGTTCTGGATTCCCGTTTTCACGGGAATGACAGAGTGGGCGCGTGTGGTTGTCATTCCCGACTTGATCGGGAATCCAGGATTTTTTTTATGCCGTCTTTGACGGCCTAATTTGATTCAGTCTCCGCTTTCGCATCGTACGGGTTTTCATCGCAACTCATCACGAACATCAGATCCAATGACCGGAAATTGGAGGTCGGCACGATATCGGCCGACTGGTATAATCCCGATGGATCCAAGTGCACTTGCTCCACGTGCCCAATCACCAGTCCGGATGGGTATACGCCCCCCAGACCGGATGTAACCACTTCATCGCCCGGCATGATCTGCGTCGCCTTGCTGATGAAATCCATCCGGCAGGAAGCTTGCCCGCGCCAGGATACACCCTGACCCCGGACAATACCGAACTCATCCAAACGGGTGAGCCGGGCCGATATCCTGCAGGCCGGGTCCACTATGAACAGGACATCGCTCGTGGTCCTGGAAATCCGGATGATACGACCAGCCAGGCCTTCGGGTGTGATGACGGCCGTGTCCAGGGCGATGCCGTCGGCCAAGCCCTTATTCAGGCGGGCCGTTTGCCACCAGGCGTTCACGTCCCGGGCAATGATTTCGGCGGCAATCAGGCGCCGGCCGACATGCGCCGAAAGTCCCAGCATCTGGCGCAAGGCGTGGTTTTCCCGTTCCATGACCTGTGCCTGCCGTAGTTCCAGGCGCAATTGGGCGATTTCGGCCAGGAGTTGGGCGTGGTTTGCAGTCTGTGGTTTGTTCTGAAACAAACTGTGGCCTGAAGCCAATAAGTGTGCCATGGGACGGGATAGGGGCAGTATCGCATCCCGCAGGAAGGTGTTCATACGGGCGGTCGTGGAACCGGGCAGATTGAATAAAACGGCAATCAGAATGCCGGCCAATATCAGAATATAAAAATTTCGCCTCACGCCAAAACTCTCCAGACGGTTTCGGCGACGAAAGGAAACGAGGCGCCTTACAGGCGTATTGGGATGAAAGGCGCTACGCGAAGCGGACACTCGCCGTTATGCTTGCCACGCGGCGCGCGTGGCTTAGAACGGCGTGCTGGCCACCTTGCGCAGGAACTTCAGCTCGTGCAGAACCATGCCGGTGCCTTCGGCGACCGCGCTCAGGGGATCGTCGGCCACATGCACGGGTAAGCCGGTCTGCTCGGCAATGAGCTTGTCAATGCCGCGCAAAAGGGCGCCACCGCCCGCCAGTACCATGCCGCGATCCACTAGATCGGCGGATAATTCCGGCGGAGAACGCTCCAGGGTAAAGCGGATGGCTTCCACAATCGTGGAAATGGGCTCATGCAAGGCTTCGCGCACCTCTTCCGTGGTCAGCGTCATTGTTTTTGGCAGTCCGGCCACCAGGTCCCGGCCTTTGACTTCCATGCTGGTTTCCTCCGGCAGGGGGTAGGCGGACCCGATGCTGATTTTGATCTGTTCTGCGGTTCGTTCGCCAATCATCAAATTATACACTCGCTTCATGTACTGGATGATCGCCTCATCCATTTCGTCGCCACCCACGCGGACACTGCGGCTGAACACGATCCCGGCCAGCGAAATCAGCGCCACTTCCGTGGTGCCTCCGCCGATATCCACGATCATGTTACCGGCCGGCTCCTGCACCGGGAGACCTACCCCGATTGCGGCCGCCATGGGTTCTTCGATCAAATATACTTCGCGGGCGCCCGCATGGGTTGCTGAATCCTTGACCGCCCGCTTTTCCACCTCGGTAATGCCGCTGGGCACGGAGATAATGATCCGAGGCCGAATCATCATCCGATTGCTTTGCACCTTGCGGATGAAATACCGCAACATGGCCTCCGTGATTTCAAAATCCGCAATCACCCCGTCTTTCATGGGACGGATGGCCGTAATGTTGCCCGGCGTTCGGCCCAGCATCCGCTTGGCTTCATTGCCGACGGCCAATACCCGGTTGGTGCCGGTCTGGATGGCCACGACCGAGGGCTCGCGCAATACGATCCCGCGGTCTTTTACATAGACCAGACTGTTGGCCGTTCCCAAGTCAATGCCTATGTCATTTGAAAATAAATCAAAAAAACGGCTAAACATATGAAAAACCTCATTTGGGATTGATGGCGCAAATATTGCTATAGATTGCGGCACCTGTCAACCAGTAAATATAAAAATTATCCATTTTTCGTCTTGCTGCTCAACGTTCAACGCTTTAGGCTTTATAAATAAGGGAGGCTTGGGCAAATGTCCAAAAAGTTACAGGACCCGGTTGATATGTTGATCGCGCGCGGCGTTAACATACCCCAACCGGAAACGGTGTTTATCGGTGGGGATGTGGTTCCGGGACGGATTGCCTCGGGCGTTACGATCCATCCGGGGTGCCGCCTCACGGGGGATAAAACATCCGTGGGACCGGGATGTGAATTGGGCGCGGAAGCGCCGGTCACGCTGGCCGACTGTCAACTGGGTGAACGCGTCAAGCTTCAGGGCGGCGCCTTTCGCGAGGCTACATTTTTGGATGGGGCCGCCATGGCCAGCGGCGCGCACGTGCGCCCCGGCACGCTGGTGGAGGAGGAAGCCGGTGGCGCCCATACGGTGGGACTCAAGCAGACCATTTTGTTTCCTTATGTGGTCCTGGGCAGTCTGATCAATTTCTGCGATTGTCTGATGGCCGGCGGTACGAGTCGGAGCAATCACAGCGAAGTGGGCTCTTCGTACATCCATTTCAACTACACGCCGCACCAGGACAAGGCCACGGCCTCGCTCATCGGCGACGTGCCCCGCGGCGTCATGCTGGATCAGCCGCCGATTTTTCTGGGCGGACAAGGAGGGCTGGTGGGGCCGACACAGGTGGCGTTCGGCACGGTTGTTCCGGCCGGCACAATTCTCCGCAAGGATATCCTGCAGGCGGGACTTTGCGTCGCGCGGCCCGCGCGAGCGGCAATGGCCGCGTCGGCGGCAGCGGCCGCACCGGTGGCTAAGTTGGCGAGCACCACGGTGATTGCGCCGTATCGCCAGGGCGCTTACCGGGCGATTCAGCGGATTGTGGCGAATAACCTGATATATATCGGCAATATCAATGCCCTGTGCGTTTGGTACCGGGATGTCCGCGCGACCTTTTTGCGGACCGACCCGTTCCAGGATGCCTGTCTGGCCGGCGCTTATGCTCGGCTGGCGAGCGTGATGCAGGAGCGTGTCAAGCGCCTCGAGGAGTTGGCCGGGAAAATGCCGGTATCATTGGAACTGGCCAAAGTCGAAGGACAGGATCTTGCCGGTGTACCTTATCGGCAACAACAGGCCCTGATCGAGCGCTGGCCGATGATGCGTGCGGCGTTGGCCAGGTTGGATCACGTGGAAGGATCAGTCCGGGATCGTGATAGGCTGTTGAGCGCGTTGGGGTGTTTGCCTCCTAGGACGAGCTATCTGGACGCGGTGCGGACGCTGAGTCCCAATGCGCGTGCCGCCGGGACGGCTTGGCTGCAGTCGCTGGTGGACGCCGCCGCTGCACTTTGGCCGAACGAAAAGTCGGACGCCAGATGACAGACGACGGACGGCAGAGGACGGACAACAGACGCCGGAGAGAGATCGGAAAAATCAGTAATCCGAAATCAGCAATCAGATAGGTCATCAACCATTGACCATCAAACATTAACCATTTCTTTTTTTGGGAGGTAGCCATGGGAAGATTGTTTGGAACCGACGGTGTGCGCGGGGTGGCCAATATGGAACCCATGACTGCGGAAACGGCTCTGCTTATTGGGCGCGCCACGGCGCATGTCTGCAAGCGGCACAAGGATCGCCATCGCATAGTCATCGGCAAGGATACGCGCGTCAGCGGCTATATGATCGAGAATGCCTTGACGGCTGGCATCTGTTCAATGGGCGTGGACGTACTCCTGGTGGGCCCCATGCCGACCCCCGGCATCGCTTTCATTACCCATAGTATGCGTGCCGATGCCGGTGTGGTCATATCGGCCTCCCATAATCCTTATCAGGACAATGGTATTAAAATATTTTCACGTGACGGGTTCAAGGTGCCCGACACGGTTGAGGATGAGATCGAAAGCCTGGTCACCACCGAACGCATCAAGGATATCCGTCCCACGGCGAGTGAAATCGGCAAGGCTTCCCGTATTGACGATGCCATCGGGCGCTACATCGTGTTCTGCAAGAACACGTTTCCGGACAACCTGACCCTGAATGGAATGAAGCTCGTGCTCGATTGCGCCAACGGCGCCACATACAAAGTGGCCCCTATCATTTTTACCGAACTGGGCGCGGAGGTGATTACGATTAATGACCATCCCAACGGCATGAACATTAACGATCATTGCGGCGCCATGTATCCCGAAGCGCTTATGGCGGAGGTTGTAAAGGCCGGGGCCCACGCGGGGTTGGCATTCGACGGCGACGGCGACCGGCTGATCGCCATTGACGAAAAGGGGCGTGGACTGACCGGCGACCACATCATGACCATTTGCGCCAAGTCCATGAAGGAATGCGGGCTCCTGCGCAACAACCTCGTTGTCAGTACGCCCATGAGTAATTTCGGGTTTTACGAGGCCATGCGCCGGCTGGACATTCAGACGGCCGCGGGCGACGTCGGCGACCGGTATGTACTAAAAATGATGCGGGAGCGGGGTGCGGTCTTGGGGGGCGAGCAATCCGGGCACATCATTTTCCTCAATCATCACACCACGGGGGATGGCATTATTTCGGCGCTTCAGCTTTTGGCCATTCTGCAGGATTCCGGCAAACCGCTCTCCGAATTGGCGGCGATCATGAAAATTGCGCCTCAGCGCCTGATCAATGTAACAGTGTCCCGTAAGCCGCCGATTGATTCCATCCCGTCCCTGCAGGCGGCCATCCGGAAAGCCGAGGCGGAATTGGGCGATTCCGGGCGCGTGCTGGTGCGGTACTCCGGCACACAGGCCATCTGCCGGGTCATGGTGGAAAGTATGGATCCGGTCCTGACCCAGCGCCTGGCCGAATCCCTGGCCGAGCTCGTGAAACGAGAGATCGGCTAAGTTGTGCTGAATATTGGCGTGGTTCAACAGTTCACGGTTAAGAGGTTCACGGTTGGGCAATCCGCTATGAAAATCGGCAACCGCTGAACGGTGAACCGTTGAACCGCTGAACCATGAATCATGCAATTATTTGACGCCCATTGCCACTTGCAGGATGAACGCCTGGCCGGCCGCTTGCCCGAGGTGTTGCGCCGGACGGAGCGCGCGGGTGTCCGGCGCATGCTGTGCTGTGGTTGTCATGAACGCAACTGGGACACTGTCCTTGCCCTTGCGCAGGCCCATCCGGAAATAGTGCCCTCTTTCGGTATTCATCCCTGGTATATGGAAGGGCCTGCCCTGAGCGTAGTCGAAGGGCGGACGGACGATTGGCTGGAGACGCTGGAGCGGTTTTTGGCGGGTCAACCGTCGGGTGTCGGCGAAATCGGCCTTGATCATGCCGTGATCCCCCGTGCCGACGATGAGCAGGAAGCCGTGTTTATCGCCCAGTTGCGCCTGGCCCGCCGGCTTAAGCGGCCGGTCAGCCTGCATTGCCGGAAAACCTGGAAACGATTGCTGGAGATTTTACGTGCAGAGGGTGGGGTCGAGTGGGGCGGACTGATTCATTCCTATTCGGGGTCCGCGGAACTGGTGAGGCCGCTGGAAGAAATGGGTTTGTATATTTCTTTCAGCGGTGCCATCACGCGCCCTGGCAACAAGCGTGGCCATCAGGCTTTGGCGATGGTGTCGCCCGAGCGCCTGCTGATCGAAACCGACAGCCCTGACCTGCCGCCAGCCGGTGCAGCCGGTGAAGTCAACGAACCGGCAAATCTGGTTCTGGTAGCTTCCGGTGTGGCTGGTATCCTGGCTCGATCGCCGGACTGGGTGGCGGAGCAGACGTTTGCCAATGCCAGCCGGCTGTTTGCAAAAATTATTAATCTGCGTCAATAATTAATTTGCGGGTTGACGCGATTATGGGGTCCTTGGCTTCGATGTCTGCTTAGATTCGGTAATAGTTAATCGTTGGATATAACCAACACCGGTCTCGTTATCGCCGGATATCCATTCGAGCTTTCCATCGCCATCGATATCGATCAATTGGTCAGTTAAAGACATCAGCGGCATGTCGCTGATATAGTCAATTTCACCGACATTCTTTGAGGCCTTATAAACCTTGGATGCCCTGCTTGAACTTACAACAAGTTCCTTGACGCCATCCCCGTCAAGATCAACCGCTTGCAACGCAATATGGCTGTTGACCTGGGGGAATTTCATGACATAGCCATTCATTTTAACCGGTTGCTTTGGTTCCAGTATGGGCGTTCCATCCTTGTCTAAGCCCTTGTTGATGAAATAATATAATCCCCCGCCCGGTGTCGGGTCGGTTTTTGTGCCAAGCTGATATGTAATCCCGCCGACAACCAAATCTTCTTTGCCGTCGCCATTCAGGTCAATGGCTTCGGCTGTCGCCCGGTTATGAACTTTGATCACATTTCCGGCCGTATCCTTCAGGGGGCCGATAGATTTAAATACGGCCTTCTCCTTCAAGCATAAAGGCTGGTCTTCGATAAGAAGAAATAAAAGGCCTTTATCGGTTCCAACAATCAAGTGCTGTTTGCCCGAATTATCAAAATCCCATTTCGAATTGCGATGAAATCCCCAGCTTTTGCCCCCTTGCGGGTCAGTTTCACCTTCCACAGAGAAACCTCCATGTTGGTCATAAAAACCGATCGTTTTCCCGGTTAGCCTAAGGCCTCTGTCTGTATTGAGAATTTCTCTGCAACATAAAGCACTTAATGCATACCTTTTGTTAGTTGCTTTATCTATAAGAATGCCTGCCAGTCCGCTGAAAGGGGCAACAACATCCTTCCCTCTTACCCAATGACTGAATTTGAATTCAGGCACTTCTGATTTTGCCTTTGTATTTTCAAACATCGCAATATTGCCGCCCACGCAAATCGCCATGTTCTTGTCCGTCTCTTGGCCATAAAAGAACAAGAAGGCGAACCAACTCCCGGCTCGGCGGCCTTCTTGTTCCGACACCTTGTCGCTGAATTTAACGGGCCCGAGGTTCTTGAATTGTGGACTGCCGTCCGGACTTGTCCCGATGCGTTTTAAATAATAAATCTCGTTTTTTCCTTGGGCAAGAACCATTAAATCATACTGCCGCGTTGCGGAGTTGAAATAAACGTACGGCCTGGTATTTCCTCCGGCATACTTTGTCCCGCTGTCAACATTATCTCCTAGAAGGTAGGGGTTTCCGTTCTCGTCACGGATCAAGGCGCTTGGTTTGGCGTATTGGTTCCCATTCGTTTTGGAGTAGGTTGTTCCGGTATATTGCGGGATAGTTTTACCATCCGAAACGTCTTTCAGCCACCACAGGTTACCGCCCCAGTCGCCAAGGATCAAATCAACATGCGTGGACTTTTTGTTACGGCCCAAACAGCCAAGGAGCCGGTCGAAAAACGTGGGTTTATCATTTCTAGGATAGACAACAGGGTACACGTAGTTGAAGAAATCGTTGTCAATATATCCGCCAAGATTATCCAACACCGGATGATTCGGGTTTGAATAAGGAATGTTAAATGGATGCCCGCTTTTGGCATCGCAGATGTTAACGGGTTTGTCACACGCAAGCTTGGGATACTTGCCGGCAATCTTGATAAAATAGATGTCGCCGGATCGTTTGGTCGCAATAAGGTCATCTTGGCCATCATGGTCCCAGTCAACCGGCCACATCATCATTGCGCCCACTTGCGGGACTATCACAATCGGTTTCCCGGCAAGTTCTTCATCGGCAAGTTGTTTTGTGGGGTATAAAACAATGTCGTTCCAACATATGGAATAGAGCAAATCATTGGCGTCTTTAGACGACCACGCGACAACGTTGGCAGACATGCTCGATCCAAAAGCGATCTTGCCTTCTTCAAGTCTGATTATGTCAGGTTTGCCGACAATGAATGAATATTCATTGGAAGGTTGTGCGGCCGTTGTCATATTTAAAAGCAGTAAAAAAAAGGAAATAATGTGAAAGGTCGTCCAATTAATAATTTGCATTAAAGTATTCTCCGGTGATTATTATATGATACACGGCCCTGCCTATTTAGCGCGCTTCAGGATCCAATGGCATTTCATGAGCATGAACATGTATTTATAAGCTATAATATAACCTAATTATGAATAAGCGCAACCATTGCAAGCTGGTATCATCAAGAGACCATGCCGCCTCCAATGTTCAATTAGCGCGCCTTTACCGTTGAAAACAGGGGGAATCTCCCGATTTTGGTTGCGTCCGCAGTCTGCGATGTGCAAGTATATCGTCCAGCGGATCAGGTGAAATTAGGCCGAAAAGCATTATGCCTTCCTTTAAACAGCACGATTTACCTCAGCAGTTTGCCCAGTGGCTGAAGCAGGAATTGCTTCAGGGCGCTTGGGCCGAAAAATTGCCGTGCGAACGGGAATTATGCCATATCGGCGGCGTGAGCCGCAGAACCTTAAGAGCGGCCCTGACGATCCTGCGGACGGACGGTTGGCTGAAAACCGGAGCCCGGCGCGGCAGCCGGATTGTTTTACCCAAAGGCGCGTCGCTGGCGACGAAAAAAAGGCGGGTGATAATCATTGCGCATTCTCCGATCGGATCCAGAGGTTCTCTGAATTGGAGTTTTGTTTGGCTTCTGCAAAGACGGCTACTAAGTCTCGATTATGACGTCCAAATTGATTTCGCACCCCAAAGGGGGCTTGATGATTGGCTGGAGAATTATGTACCGAAACGCGACTCGCACACTTTTGCGCTGGCCTCGGTGAAAAAAGAGATCCAGGCGTGGTTTGCGGCGCGGGCCTTTAAAGCGATTGTCATGGGTTCCTGCTTCCCCGGTGTTCGACTGCCCAGTTTGGAAATTGACTATCGGGCTGTTTGCCGGCATGCCGCATCCCTGCTTTTACGCCTGGGGCACAAGCGTCTGCTTTTTCTAAATACGGCCGGCGCTTATGCGGGCGATCTGGCCGGCGAAGAGGGTTTTGGCGAAGCCATGCGGATGGTTTCCGCGGCCGGCGCGCATTATACGATTCTGCGCCATGCGGGTAATACCCGTGATATCCGGCGTTTGCTGGTCGGTACCTTTAAACAACCTCAGCGGCCCACCGCCTTGCTGGTGACCAATGGCTGTTTTGCGCTGTGCGCGGCCGGAATTCTGGCGGACTTGGGTTTGCGGATTCCCGGGCAAGTGTCGCTCATCTGCCGCGACGACGACGATATGCTCAAGTACTATCTGCCGGAGATTGCGCATTACGCGGTGCGCGAGGAGGCGCTGATCCGGCAGTCAGTCGCCATGTTCGTTCGTTTGAATGAAAACAAGAATATCCCCAGTAAAACCATCGTGCCCGAACTTGTCATGGGGGGGTCGGTTCGATCTTTGGCACCTTAATGAGACCAGTACAAAGTGTTTGTTTGAACGATTAAGCCTGTTATATCCTGTTATTAAAGCAATAATTCCATGTAGCGCTTTGAAACGTGCCGAATATGTAAAATTAAACTGAGGAGCGACAGCTTGAAAAGGCAATTAATCACCAAAGGATTTGACGATTTTTCAAAGGGTACATTCGGTAACGGCGGACATAACCTCTACGTTTCCCGCCAAGGAATATTGCAGCGCATCCACCAGACCGATGTTGACCGTAACGGTTATGTTGATTTGGTTTTTTGCAACGCCCAGAAGCAGGAGGAAAGTGTTCCAATATATATCTACGCTGACCCAGTTCATTTTCCAGAACAAAGGGAAGAGCTGTTCATCCGCGGGTCGAGGTGCGCGGAAGTCGCTGATATCAGCGGCGCCGGTTATGACGACCTGGTTGTCGGCTTCGGGTGGGATGGGGTGAATGCAAATCTCAACGCGACCATCCTCTATGGCGCCGCGGATGGGCTGACCGCTAAATACCTTGATTTTTTGCCGGCGCCCGGAGCTTCTGCGGTGGCCGCGGGTGATTTCAAAGGCACCGGCCGAACAAGCTTGGCATTTATTTCGCAGGGAAAAATCAAGGTTTTTTACCAAGGGGCCAAGGGCTTTCCCATCGGCGCGTGCGAGGTGCATGAATTCCCCGAAGCAGATAAAATTGCCGCCGTTTGGGACGGCAAAGTCGGGAAACATCATCTTTTAATAAAAAAGGCAGACGGTAGCTGCTTCATAATCAAGGCATCATCCAACGGTCTTGATTTCCACTGCGGCCATGTAAAGTTGTGTGATAAAGAGCCGGAGGATAAACGGGGGGGCAATGCTGATGAAACAGATCTCCAAGCCAAAAACGCTGGTTCCGCCCTCCAAACAGTGCCGATTGGTTCTTCCCGGATCCAAACGCTGCTGCTGAAAGTTACAAAATCCGTTGAAGCCCAGACTTATGTGTTCATTGCCAACAAGCGCAAATGTTTTCTCTATCCGTATGCAGATTTTAAGTTGGGGGTCCCCCTGGTTTTTAACTGTGAAAACGCGCTCGCCGTGGCGAGTGGCGATATCAACAAAAGCGGTTTTACCGATCTTGTTTTTGCCTGTAGGGATGCCTCGACCGGCAAGGAGGTGTCATGGGTTTATTATGGGGATGAAAGCGGCTGGAATGAAAAGAACAGGCGCGCCTTGAAAACATTCAATGCCCTTGATGTTGTCATCGCCGATTTCAGTGGCGAGGGCTACCAGGACATTGTCATCTGCCAGGGACAGACGGTGGAATCTTATACCTGCCAAACGCTCATTTTCAGCACAAATGCCAGCGGACTTGCCAAGGAACCGATCCGTCTGCTGGCCCACAATCCAGCACGCGCCTTGGTCATCCGTGCCGGGGAGGCAAAGAAACCCCGCCTGCTTTTAATCAACCAGACCAGTGGGTCGCGAATTGGCAATGGCGATGCATGGATTTATCCCGGCGGTCCCGGGGGATTCACCAAGGCAAACCGCATCGACCTCCAATCCTGGGGTGCTTGCGACATGGTTTGCTGTGATTTAAATGATCGCGGGTATCCCGATTTGGTGTTTGCGAATAACGCTGAGCTTTCACCATGGCTCGACCCCGGCTCCTACATATTTAAGGGTTCAGGCCAGGGATATAGTTATAAGCCGGATGTGATCCTGCCTACCTCAAGGGCGATACGGGTAATTGCCGGGGACTTTAACAGGGACGGGTTTCTCGACCTGGCAGTTGTCGGCTGTCAGGACTTAATGGTAATCTTTTACGGATCAGCCAAGGGGTTCCTTCCTGAAAACAGCGTTAAAATAAAGATGGAATACAATGGGAAAAAATGTAATGAATCGATAGGACTATGTTGCGCCGATCTGAATAATGACGGCTGGTTGGATATTTTGGTAGGATCGTATATTAGCAATTCGGTTTTTATATTATGGGGCGGGCCGCAAGGGTATAGTTTTGATAATGCTCAGGTTATCACTGTGCGTGAGCCGCTCAATGTAAAAATAGCCGATCTCAATAAAGATGGTTATCCCGATCTCATAATCGGCGGCGGTTATCTGCTTAATCCAACTTCGACCATTCAGGAGAGTTTTGTATCCATATACTGGGGATCGGTCGAGGGGTACAGCGAAAACAGGAAAACGCTTCTGCCCGCCTGCTGCCCTTCATCTTTTTCCGTAGCTGACTTTGATAATGACGGCTGGCTGGATCTTTTTGTCGCTTCGTACCAGGATGGACGGATGCGAGACATTGATGACTTTATCTATTGGAACCAGAAGGAAAAGGGATTTTCGGCGCATAAACGGCAATTATTGCGCTCCCATGCGGGAGCCGGAAGTTTTGCCGCTGATTTCAACGAGGACGGCTGGATTGACCTCGCCGTGGCTCAGCATAAAGAGTACGGCAATCATCTCTGCAATTCCAAGGTCTGGTATAACGGACCATGCGGGTTTGATGAAAAAAATACGATCAACCTGCCTTCTGAAGGCATTGAAGGTTTGGGCAATGTTGATGTCGGCAATGTCATGGACCGGGGGCCGGATGAGTATTACACCTCCATGCCATTTGAACTCGACGCCGAATGCGGGATGACTTCATTCGAATGTGTCGCGGATATTCCGCGCAAGACCTGGGTGAAAGCGCAAATCCGGCTGGCAGATTCCAGGGAGGCATTGGAAAAAACCATCTGGCAGGGACCGGTTGGTCCAGCAAGCTGGTTTAACATCGGGGAGCGAGTGGACCAAACATTGTTTCGAGGCCAATGGGTGCAGTACCGGCTGGCAGTCGGCGCCTATAATTCGCTCAATACACCGCGGATCAGCCAAGTCACGGTAAATCTGGAAATAATGCCCGCGCGTTAACTACAAAACTTGAGTTTTGTAATTTAGTTTTTGACACATTTTGAGGCGGGTTAACCAGCGCATGCATTTGATTTGAACGGCGCAGCAGGCCCCGGCGGTGGTTCGTGCGGTAACAACATACTGGATAAAAATCTCAGCAACGGCATTTGCCGTCACTGATTCAGCAAGGAGGTAAAAAATGGAAAAACTGGCAATCAATGGCGGGACTCCACTGCGGCAAATTCCTTTTCCGCCCCGGAACCCTTACGGGCAGGAAGAAATCCGTGAATTAACCGAAGCGATTAATACACAGAATTTATTTGCCTTAAGCGGCAAAAAGGTGGTCGGTTTTGAAAAACGGTTTGCGGAAAAATATAATTCGCAATATGCCGCCGCCTGTTCTTCCGGCACGGCCGCCTTGCATCTTTCCGTCGCTGCCCTGGATTTGGATCCCGGCAGTGAAATTATCACCTGCCCGGTTACGGACTTTGGAACCATTGCCGGTCTTATTTTCCAGGGGTGCATCCCGATTTTTGCGGATTGGAAGGCAGATACATACAATGTGGATCCGGACGATATTGAACGCAAGATCACGGAAAAAACCAAGGCCATTATCGTTGTCCAGTTGTTCGGCAATCCCTGCGATATGGACCGTATCGTGGCCATTGCCAGGAAACATCACCTGCCGCTGATCGAGGACTGTTGCCAGGCCTACTTTACGTACTACAAGGATAAATTGGTCGGTACTTTTGGCGATATCGGCTGTTTTTCCATGCAACAATCCAAGCACCTCTGTTCCGGTGAAGGCGGAATCTGTATAACCAATAACGAAAAATATGCCATGCGTATGTGTCTTTTTCGCGATAAAGGTTGGGAAAACCGGGGCAAGTGGGGGCCCCGGGCCTATAGCTTCCTGGGATTAAATTACCGCATGAATGAGCTGACCGGCGCCGTATGCCTGGCGCAGTTGAAAAAAGCGGAATTTGCGGCTAAAAGGCGACATGAACTCGGGATGCTGTTAAACGATCAAATCAAGGATGTGCCGGGAATAAAGCTGGCGCCGGTTGGTTCTCACGGCTATCACACGTTTTGGGCCTATGCCTTCAAAGTGTTCGGTTACGATGCCGAGTTGTTTACCAAGGCATTAACTGCCGAAGGTGTCCCGGCGTCTTTTGGGTACACCGGAAAGCCGATTTACCTGTGCACCGAAGCGTTGACGAAAAAGAAAACGTTCGGCAATTCAGGTTATCCGTTCAATTCCCCGTATTACGGCAAAACGATCGAATACAAGGAGGGGCTATGCCCCGTTGCGGAAAAAGAACTTACCCAGATCGTGGCCGTGGGACTTCACGAATACTGGAGTGAACGGGATATTCAGGATGTTGCGGCGGCCATCCGCAAGGTGGCCGGAGGACTTGGGCGCAAATAACCTTTGCGCAGGGGTTGCCGGGGAACGGTTCTGATGAACAAATTCACCGTTGGATCAGGTGGCGTGGATATCACTCCGCCCTTCCATGTGCCTTATCTTGGGATTGATCCGCGGCATGCTTTTTTCAGGCAGGTTCACGATCCGCTATATGCCCGCAGCGTATTTCTCGGCAATCGTCAGACCGAGGCCATGATCATTTCCGTTAATGGCATTGGTTTTGACAATCATCTGCTCGGCCACGATCGGAATTTTACGGATGAAGTCAGATCGCGTATCGAGACTAAAACCGGAATTCCACGGGCCCATATCATGCTGGCCTCCAGCCATGTTCACTCATCGCCGGATACGATTAATTTCCGTCCGTTGAAGGATCATCCCGGGGTGGGGGCATGGTTGGAAGAGTTGATCGGCCGGATTGTCGATTCGGCGGTGATGGCTAGGCAGAACACGTTTGAAGCCGTTTTGAAAATTGGCCGGGGCGCGGTGAGGGGAATTGCCAAAAACCGAAGGAATGACGCCGAATTGGATGAAGAGCTCATTGTCCTGGTTTTTGAATCCGGGCAGGGCGAAAAAATATTTTTACTCAATTTTGCGTGTCATCCCGTAATTATGCAGGTTCAGGAGTCGGTCAGCGCGGATTTTGTGGGCGTGGTGGAAAGCCAGATGGAGGCGTTGATCCCCAATACCCGGGCCTGTGTGTTTCTTCAAGGCGCCTGTGCCGATATCGATCCGGCGACCGGCTGCTCGAAAAACTATCGGGATGTTTATGACACTGGAATGGCGCTGGTCGGGGAAAGCGCCAGAATATACACACAACTGAACTTGGCGCACGCTGAAACCGAGCCCAATCATTTGCGTGTTGAGACGGCTAAAATTGCGCTTCCTTCCCGACCGTTGCCAAAGGGCGCCGAGCTGGCCGTTCTGAAAGAAAAAGCTAAAAACGGTGATAGCTTGGCGGAAGAGGCGATATGGCGGATCAAAGAAGGCGGCCAGGATTTTATGGGGGAAATACAGATGATGCGGGTTGGCCGTGCGGTTTTGGCAGGATTTCCCGGCGAGCTGTTTGCCGAATTTGGAATGGCGATTAAGGATATATGCAAGCCGGATATCGGTGTTCCGATCGGATACGCGAATGGCTATCTCGGGTATATTGCTCCCCAGTCAGCCTGGGAAAAGGGCGGTTATGAAGTTATGCTGGGACCATGGTCGAAAATCGGACCGGACGGGCAGGCGATGTTATTGGACGTTGCGGCCAAACTGGTAAAACGCATTGCCCGTTGACATAATTTGCCAACGGATTGAAGAAAACCACCGATATAATTGAAAGGGGTTTGCATCATGGCAATGAACTTGCGTGAACGTATTTTAACCGTCTATCGGGGCGCAACGCCGGATGTTGTTCCCTACATGCTCGATCTTTCCCACTGGTTTTATCATAAAAACCATCTGCCATGGGATTTAAGCAAATCCTATGATCAACCGGAATACGAACTCATTGATTATCATAAAAAGGTGGGCGCCGGTTTTTATTTGCCGAATCTGGGCGCCATGTATTCGGCCACCTATCCGGCCGACGTGGTTGCGGAAATGGAGAAGAAGGATTCCAAGGATGCTCCGGAAATTACCTGGCGTTTCCGGACACCGCTTGGAACGATTGAACGGACACGAGTTTGGGAGGAGCAAACCTATGCCTGGGGCATGAAAAACTGGTGTGTCAGCACGGAGCAGAACCTGAAAGCGCTTGGTTATGCCATGGGGGGGCGGACTTTTTCGCCGTGTTGGGATAAATACCGGATGTGGACGGAGTCGGTCGGTGATACGGGTGTGGTCTATCTGGTTATTGGCTATAGCGCCATGGGGTATATTCTGAATTACTGGATGGGCATCGAGCAAGCTATGTACGCCGCCAACGATTGGCCCGATACGCTCCATGCGGTTGTCGATCAGATCAATGCCAATCTGCTCCAATTGATTGACCTGGCGGCCGCCTCGCCGGCGGAAGTCATCCTGCTCGGCGATAATTTTTCCAGTGATATTCAGCCGCCGTATTTTTTCAATGAATGGACGCGACCCTATTACGCGGAAGCCATCCGGCGCTTGCATGCGGCCGGCAAGCACGTGGCGGTGCATATCGACGGCCGGCTCCGCGGCGCGCTCAGGATGATTCGTGAGACGGCCGCTGATTGCGGCGATGCCATCACGCCCCGTCCCACCGGCGACTTGACGCCGGCCGAATGCCGGGCGGAGGCCGGGCCGGATTTCATTTTGTCCGGTGGTGTCAGTCCTAACCTTTGGTTGCCTAATATCGACATATCCGAATTCAAGCGTGCCGTCCTGGCGTGGCTGGAAACGAAACAACAAAGTTCGCGGCTGATCGCTAATGCGGGCGACCAGGTGCCGCCCGGGGCCGCTGAAGAGCGCATCGAAATCATGCGGGACATGGTGGCGAAACATGGGCGTTTTTAAGCGGGGCGGAGCATCCGCCCGGGCATTTGGTGCAGGTGGCCATTATGGCAAAGGGGAAGCTGTAATAATGAAGAAAATTGGTTTTATTGATTATTATCTGGATCAGTGGCATGCCAACAATTATCCGCAAATGATCCGTGAAAGTGTGTTTAAAAACAGGTTTGATGTAGTCCTGGCTTGGGCCGAGATTGAGCCGGAAGGCAAAAAAAGTACCGATCAGTGGTGCGCCGAACAGAAAGTCGCCAAGGCGGCGAGCATTGAAGAGGTCGTGGAGCAATGCGATTGCCTGGTTGTCCTTGCGCCAAACAACGCTGAGCGTCATGATGATCTGGCCGATCTGCCGTTAAAAAGCGGCAAGCCCGTATATATTGACAAACCGATCGCCCCTTCGTTGGCGGCGGCGCGGCGGCTCTTCGAAAAGGCGGAAAAATACGGCACGCCCATGATGTCATCTTCGGCGCTGCGTTTTGGGTCGGCATTGGAGAAGGCGATTAAGGAAACAATCAACGGTCAAGCCGTGCGCTTCGCGGCTACCCGTGGTGATGGCATCTTTCCCATCTATGCCATTCACCTGGTTGAAATGCTGGTTATGCTTTTGGGCGCGGGGGCCAGGCAAGTAATGCAATGCGGAACCGAACATGCCCCCTTGATGCTTGTTGACTATGCCGATGGGCGCCGGGGGGTTGTCAATTTGTTTCCCAGCCATCCGTATCAAATCAGTGTCCAGTATGCCGACAAAGAATCGCTGGTCATTGATGTTATGGATGATTTTTTCCCGCGCTTTATCGAGGCGATGCTTGCGTTCTTTGAGAGCGGCAGATCGCCGGTACCGAAGGAACAGACGCTGGAGATTGCGGCTTTAATTGAAGCCGGCATTGCGGCCCTGCGAACCCCGGATCGTTGGCTGCCCGTATGCGGACAGTAGCAATTCGTCTTTTCCATCACTTCTACGAGGGCCACAATTTGCCGCAAATGGCATGTATAGTCTTGGCGCGACTTAAACACGCTCACATGCCCGATAAATTTGATAATTAGAAGTTCAGGAAGGAGGCGGATTTGAAGAAAGATTCAGGGATTATTCGACATGTGGATTTCGGTTATGCATTCGCCCCGCCGCATCGGTTGACGGTGGGGCGCCCTAGCAAAAGCGAGCGGACGCTTCTCGACCTGCAACCTGGTAGCCTTCGAATGGCTTGGACTTACGGTAATCTTACGCAATTGCCATTGGCAGCATGGGTAACTCCGAATCTCACTGGGCCCACATGGGACCTCAGGGTAATCCCGCAAATCGACGGTCAACCTTTCACGGAAAGCCGTTGGACACGACTCGATGCATGGCTGCCGGCGCTGGACAACCGATATGACGACCCGCGCGGCTCGGTGCGCTTGGAAGTTGTCGGTGCTGAAACAGCAACTGTCGTTCGAGCACAAATCACCAACACCGACAGGTTGTCGCACCAATTCATCCTGCGTTGCGATAGTATCGGCAATGGGGGGTTGAACATGGGGTGGGTCGATCAGGGAAGGTGGTCCACCGATAACTTGCTGACTTGGCAGAGAGAGCGGGCGGATCGGGTGATGGCACTTGGCATCGGAGCCGACGCATGGTCGTTGGAAACGGACGGACGGGCATTGGCTTTCGGAACGCTCCTTTTTGTGTGGAACCTAAAACCAGGCGAGAAACGCGTCGGTTGGATTGTGCGCCCATACCAGGCGTACGAGGTGGATTTGCCCTCCTTGCGAAAGCACGATTGGAACCGGGAAATGGATGCCGCCAAAAAGGAATGGTATTTGCTGATTGTGGAAACCAGCCGCGTCAATATACCGGACACCGAGGTCGCCAACGCATTGCGGGCGTGCCTTGCGGATTTGTTCATAATGCGCGAACCCGTCGCCAAAGGTTACACCGCCATATTGTGTGGCACGGAGGTGTACCGCGCCACTAACCCCTGTGAGCCTTCAATTGCCGCCATTTGTCTGGATCAGTTTGGTCTGCATAGGGAGGCGCTCGAAAGTCATCGGATACATCTGGAGATGCAAGGGGCAGACGGCGAATGGGCCGATCCACAAGGTTGGTGCACCACTTTTTGGGGGGCTTCCGGGTTTAAGTCCTGGGCGGTGATGGAGCACTATTGCCTGACGGGTGATCGGGAATACTTGGCCCAAGTCTATCCCCGCATGGCGGCAAGTTCGCGGTGGCAGGAGCGGCAACGGACGCGTACTCGTGTCTTGGTGGACGGCCAGCGTTCCCTGACCTATGGCCTGATGCCGCGCGGCAATGGAGATGCCGGATTGATGGACGACCGAGACCCATTCGGTGTTTTTATCCCGCACAACATTTGGGCGGTTTACGCCGATTTCCTTTCCGTCAAAGCGGCGGAGATTCTAGGACGGGCTGAGGATCTCGACGAATTGCGGCGGATTTACGAGACGGCGCATACCGATCTATTGTTGGCAATGGAGCACGGCGCAATCATCGAGGACGGGTATCGCTGGATCCCAGGAGTCCCCGGCAAAAGCTGTGGCAGCCGCTGGGGTGCGCTCAACGCCGCTTTCCCATGCTGCATTTTACCGCCAGACCACGAACTGATCACAGGCACCATCCGTAAAATCGAGTCGCGCATAAGTCCTGGAGGAATCCCGATCCACACCGGATGGATGGAAGACGGTATGTGGGTGGCCATAACGTTGGATAACCTGGCCGAGACGCTTCTCATGCGCGATGAAGGCGATGCCGCCGCGGACTATCTTTACGCCACGCTGAACCATGGAACGCCGCTTTGCACCTGGTGCGAGGAACGTGGCCAAGAATCTGGGGCGCAGAAGACCTCCGGCGATCGCCAGCACATATGGACACCGGTGGCGGTCATACGTTTTCTCCGCGACGCAATGATTATGGAGGACGGCGACACGCTGCATCTGGCACGTGGTGCGGCCAGACAATGGCTTGGAAGTGGATGCGCAGTTGGTGTTCAAACAATGCCTACCCATTTCGGCTGCATATCCTACGAGATGTGTTATGACAAGAAGACCGGCACTGTCAAAGGTACAGTTGAGTTGCCATCATCATCCGCACCACGGGTTGTTTTGCATGTGCGGCTGCCCAATGGCTTGAAGCTCAGTTCACTATCCGCCTCATCCGGCGGCAGCCTAAGCGGCGACGGGGCAATGATCGAATGGAAAAACCTGACCGGCCCCATTCTATTTGAGGCAGTGACGAGGGATTGTCGGGAATAACGCGACGCCATTGCGAGCATCATGAATGCTTATTGGATAAACTATTACGCACATTAATATGTGTATTGCCTTGATCGGTACATTGATTTATATTTCGACAGGTTAAAGATATCCTGATCTTATGTCTTTTTACGGCTCTTTTTTCAACTACCGCCATCATGGACCGATTCTGTCGCATTGAACAATTGCTCGGGCGCCCGGCGCTGGAGAAACTAAAGAGCGCACGGGTGGCGGTCTTTGGACTGGGCGCGGTAGGGTCGTATGCCGTGGAAGCCCTGGCCCGCGCGGGCATCGGCTACCTGCGGCTGGTGGATTGCGACGTGGTGCGTCCCAGCAACTTCAACCGCCAGCTCTATGCCTTGGAATCCACGCTGAACCGTCCCAAAGCCGAGGTGGCCCGCGCGCGGGTACTCGATATCAATCCGGCCTGCGCGGTGGAGGCGCACCAGGCGTTCGTGGATGGTTCCACGGCGCAGGCCCTGCTGGAGCAACCGCTCGATGTGGTTGTGGACGCCATTGACAGCGTTGCCCCAAAAGTGATGCTGATTGCGACGGCCGTGCGCGCCGGTTTGAAGGTCGTTGCCAGCATGGGCGCGGCCACCCGCCTGGATCCATCAAAAATTCGCGTCGGCGATATTGCCGAGACAGACGTATGTCCCCTGGCAAAATTTGTCCGCAAGAAACTTAAAGCTGCCGGTATTGCGCGCGGCGTGCGCTGTATCTATTCCATCGAACCGCCGCGCAACACGATGCCGTCGATTGCCGATGAACCGGAAACCTTTGTGAAAGGGCGGCCACGTAAACCGATCGGCAGTCTTTCCTATGCCACGGGCATGTTCGGCCTGCTGGCCGCGTACGAGACGATAAAAATGATTGTTCCTTTAGACGGCGATGGGTAGAATAACACAATACAACCCCTCAGGAGGACAGGCCATGAATTGTGACGCGCTCAAGAAAGCCATTCGTGAAGTACCGGATTTTCCCAAGCCGGGGATATTATTTTATGACATTACCCCGGTTCTGGCGGATGCCAAATTGTTCCAGCAGTCCATTGCCGTTCTCTGTGAGCGGCATGTCAAACAGAAGCCCAAAACCGTGGCGGCCATTGATGCGCGCGGGTTTATTTTTGGCGCCGCGGTCGCCCAGAAGCTTGGCGTGGGGTTCATTCCCATCCGCAAGAAAGGCAAACTGCCGTTCACTACCCTTGACGAATCCTATGACCTGGAATACGGCTCGGCCACCATCAGCATGCATGTGGATGCCGTGAAAAAAGGCGATACGATCCTCATCGTTGACGATCTCCTGGCTACGGGCGGAACGGCGGCGGCGTGTGCCCGGTTAATCGAACGGCAGGGCGGCAAAATCGTGGAGATTGCATTCCTGATCGAATTGGCCGGACTGAAAGGACGCGCCAAGCTGACTCGTTATCCTGTTTTTTCAGCGATTGTTTACGAGGGAGGCTGAGCGCGAACGACAGCCTGGATAGGAATGAAGAAGACGACGGACGCCAGACTGAAGACTGAAGGCGGAAGACGGACGGAGGATAACAGATGCGTAGAACGCGGGCTCAACGCTTCACACGTTTCCTGCTGGTGTCCGGTATCTGGCGTCCGGCGTCCGTCATCCGGCTTACCACCCCGGAGGTGCTAAAGCCCTCCACCAGGGGAATGATCTCCAGTCGGCCGCCCCAGCTTTCCACCAGGCGTCTTTCCTCGCGTACGCGCGCTTCTTCGAAGGATCCGCCCTTGACATGGATATCGGGACGGATTGTGGCCAGTAAGGGCAGGGGATTATCGCCCGAAAAAGGATACGCCATGGCCACGGCGTCGAGCGCGTTAAGCGCGTGCAGTCGGAACCGGATGGGGAATACCGGCCGCCCGGTGCCTTTGTAGGCCCGCACGGAATCATCATCGTTGACCAGCACCAGCAGGCGTGCACCCAGGTTTCTGGCCTGGGCCAGCAGACGCACATGTCCGAGGTGCAGTACGTCGAAACATCCGTTGACCGTTACCAGTGGTTTGCCGGTCGCGCCGGTATCCAGAAACCGATCCAGGTCATGACGGTTGGGCTGAGGGGCCATGGCGGCATCCGGAACCGATACAGGCGTGCGTCCGTCTTGGATGGCCTTTTGAATGTCAGCCGTAAAACAACCTGCGACCGGCGCCAAGTCCACGATATGGTTGGCCAGTTTGCGTGCCACTGTGGCGATTGTGCCGGGGATTTTTTGCGCAGTACATTCCACGAGCGTATAGGGGCGCAACTTGGCAAGAACCGTCTTGGCATCAGCGGATGAACACGTCGTGGCCATGGAAACATTACGCAAATGGGCCGCCATTTCGAGGCGCACGGCTGCACTGGGCATGGCCTCGCCCGATGTCCCAGGCTCCGCCGTAGGCTTCACCGAGGCGAGAGCGGGACTTGCAGGGGTTATGATTACACAGACATGACTGGCCTGACGCGCGGCTTCCCGGATGGCGGCCAGGTTGCCGGGATGCCATAGCGCGAAACTTCCCGTGACAACGACCACCGTCCCGCCCGCATTCGCAATGTTTTTGCGCCAGGCCTGCCATTGGTCCGTCGGGATGATCTTTAGTGTGGAAGTGTCTGTTTGGGAGTGCATCGTGGTGGGCTTTATAGCACAATGCCGGTGCGTCCGTAAACGCTAATCAGATTGATTCCGGTGGAATACCAATTACAATCTGACCGTATATGAACGAATCCCCCGATAGTTATGCCCTTACCATTGCGACCGATGAAACGACCGCGCTCATCCTCGGTGAAGCCCTGGCTGATTGGAACCTGGGTGTCCATTTGCCGGATGGCGCTGGTGCGGCCACCCTGGAAATTTTCTGTGCGACCCGCGCCGAAGCTGAATCCCGCCTAAATGCGCTTCGGGTGCTGGCACCCCAAGCGCATTTAGGCCCGGCAACCATCAAGCCGGTAGCCCGACAGGATTGGGCGGAAAGTTGGAAACAGTTTTTTCATGTTCAGCGCGTATCGGAGCGGATTATTGTCAAACCATCCTGGGAATCGGTTGAGGCTCGGCCGGAAGATTGCATCTTGGAAATTGACCCTGGACTGAGTTTCGGTACTGGCCTGCATGGCACGACCCGTGCCTGTCTCCTATTTTTAGATGCCTGGCAACGTCGTCAGCCGCAGGCATCCGTATTGGATATGGGCTGCGGCACGGGCATTCTGGCGATTGCCGCCGCCAAGCTGGGGTTTCCCCGGGTGACCGCTATGGATAACGATCCAGACGCCGTGCGCATAGCGCGGGCCAATGCGATTTGCAATGGAGTGGCTGATCGAATTGAATGTATCCAGGTAGACGTGGCTGAATTTAAAGCTGATCGGACTTATGACCTTGTTCTGGCCAATCTGCTGGCGGGTATTCTCGTACAATGGGCGGACCGGATCACCGCCGCCGTGAGCCGGACTCCCGGGAGTGGTCTGGTGCTTTCCGGAATTCTGGAGGAGCAATACGAGGCGGTTCGATCCGTGTACGTGGCCCGGGGCTTTGCGGAACAGGAATCCATCATCTTAGAGGGATGGAAGACCGGTTGCTTCTGCCGGTCTTTGTCGCCTGGAGCACCCACTGGCGGTAGGCGGGCAGGACCTGCGCTGCGTTCACCACCATGATTTCCGGCAACTCATACGGGTGGTGGTGCCGGATGAATGCCATCAGTGCCTTGGTTCGCGCGTTCCTGGTTTTGGCCGCTAACAGCCATTCGGCGGACTGTTCCACCTTGTTGTGCCAACGATACGTGCTGTGAATGGGTGTAACCTGGACACAGGCCGCCAGCCGCGCTTTAACCATCAGGCCGGCCAGCCGTTGTGCCTCCTGGCGGGAGGCGACGGTTGTTTGAACAATGGCTATGGCGTTAGTGGGCATATTCTGAAGAATGGTTTCCGCCATAGGCGGATCCGCCTTCGGCGGAAATGGTCAATGGTTGATGATCGATACCCACATGGTAAAGCCTGCCTCGAAAACGTCAAGTAATGCTTTATATTTTAGCTTGTAATAGTCATAATCTACATAACCTGCTGTTTGGTCAATATAAAACAAAAATATCGGACTCCATCTCACACAAAGACACAAATCCGCCAAGGGAAACTTCCCGATCTGAAATTAACTTTATGACCTTCGTGGCTTCGTGTGAAAATATTCCGGATGATCAGCCGCAGCAACAACTTCTGTGTGGATTCGGCGCGCTTGACACCGGGTAGTCAAACCGCCATCATGCCGCCGTGAATACCGTATATACCACCACAATTACCCAGGAAGCCCGGCGTCGCGGCATCGGCATTGAAGTCATTGACACGGAAACGCCGATATTTATCCTTAAACACGGCGACCGGAAAATCAGGTGCTACAATTCCCTGACTGACCGCGTCGGCGCGGTCACATTTCACATGGCCCATGACAAGCGCCTGGCCAATGCGTTCCTGGCGCGCTATGGCTTTCCCGTGCCCAGGCAGATGCAATATTCCCGCCTCGATCAAGCCATGGCCTTCCTGGCAAAATATAAATCGGTCGTCGTCAAACCCTGCCGGGAATGGGGCGGGCGCGGGGTTGCGGTGGCGGTCACCACGATGGCTGACCTGAAGCGCGCCATCGAACGGGCGCGGAAATTCAGCGAAGATGTGGTTATTGAGCAATACGTCGAGGGTGTGGACCACCGGCTGATTTTTGTGGACGGGCGCTTTGTGGCGGCCATACGGCGCGAGCCGGCTTTCGTTGTCGGCAACGGCGCCAGTTCGATCCGTTCCTTGATTTTACAGAAAAATGCGCGGGCCTGCCATGCCGATGCCAGCAACAGGATCCCACTGGATGCCGAAACGCGGCGCAACCTGGCGGCGTCCAGCCTGGATTACGGCAGCGTGCCGCGCAAGGGCAAAATCGTCCCGGTGCGTCTGACATCGAATTATCACACCGGTGGTTCGGTCACTGAAATCACGGAGACCGTAAGTGCCGATCTCGTCCGTGAAGCGCAAAAAATCGTACGCCTGTTCGATATCCCGGTTCTGGGCGTTGATTTTCTTTTCAATTCCCAGACCGGCCGGCATTGGGTGATTGAACTCAGTCCGGACTTGGCGATCTCGCCGCCGGAAGGGGGGAAAGTGGCGCGCCATTTCCTCGATTATCTGTTTCCGGAAACCAAAGGGAGACCGGGGGGGCAGCCACGGTTGATCCGGGCCAAACGCCGACGTAAACGAAGGAAAGCCAATATTTTAAAGCACAAAATTGCCCGCTGCGGCAGGGTTGGCGGTAGGCCTGCCCGCAATGCTACGCATAGCGTTGCAGGCGGGCGCAAAGGCGCTAACCTTTCAAAGCGGCGGGCATAGCCAACATTGGGAGAAATAAACTATGATTCCAGACCTTCAGGCCAGTGTGATGTGCGATGATGTCCGTCAGGAAATGAATGGAAAATTCATGTTGATCGGGCTGTTCGAGGTCATCACGGCCCAGCAATTTCCGCTGATGTTTCCCCGTATTTGTGTCGTGACCCGTTGGTGTGGGGGCGAGGGTGCCTTCCAGCAGGTGACCCGTTTGCTGAAGCCGGATCAGTCCACCGTGCTGGTGAAAGGACAGTCCATCCCCGTTCGCCTGCAGAACGCGGAAGCGACCGCTACGAATGTGGAAGTGTTCATCAATACGGGGTTTGAACAGCCGGGCGCCTATTGGGTGGAGATTCTGCTGGATGACGATTTAAAATTACGCTATCCTTTGCGCGTCGCGCAGATGAACCCGGCCAAGCCGGCGGATAAAACCTGAAGGGGCAAGGATATTATCATGCGCACAAAAGTCGCCCTGTCGGCCTGTCCTGATTATAATCCTGCCACGGTTCAATCGGCCGTTGCAAAGTTGTTGGCCGATCTGGGCGGGATGTCCGCCTGGGTAAAGCCCGGGCAGACGGTCCTGCTGAAGCCGAATTTACTGAGCGCCCGTACCCCGGAACAGGCGGTCACAACGCATCCGGAAGTGGTCCGGGCCTTGATCCGTATGGTTAAAGCCGTGGGTGGTTGTCCCATCGTGGCTGACAGTGCCTGTAGCGCGATCCAGATCGAGCGCGTCTGGGAAAAGACGGGTTTCAAGGCCATGTGCGGCGAGGAATCGGTCCCGCTCGTAAACCTGGAAAAGTCCGGCTCGGTGCAGTTTAATCGGGCGGGGGTTGCCTATAGCGTGGCCAAACCGGTGCTGGATGCGGCGCTGGTCATCAATATGCCCAAGCTGAAGACCCACATGCTGACCGCATTTACCAATGCCGTGAAAAATATCTATGGTACCCTGCCTGGATTTCAAAAGACCATGTTGCATAAGCAATATCCCACCCCGGACCAATTCTGTGCCTTTCTGGCCACGCTCTACGCGCGCGTCAAGCCGGGACTGACCATTACCGATGCGGTCGTGGCCATGGAAGGGAACGGACCATCGGCTGGCGAGCTCGTGCCCTTGGGATTCCTGGCGGGTTCGGCCGACGGCGTAGCCCTGGATGCCGCCCTGTGTCATATATTGAAAATTCCGCTCAATAAAGTTACGTATCTCGGCTTGCTTCAGCGGGCGGGAGTAGGCACCGCCGATTGGAGCCAGATCGAGTTGGTTGGGAATGTGTCATTACCGTTACAAAGGCCGCCGTTTCGCGTGCCCGTTACTGCCAGTCTGCTGAATCAGATACCAATCTGGCTGGTCCGGTTGTTGGCTCCGTATGTGTGGATCCGGCCATCGTTCACGGCGCGCTGTGTAAAATGCGGTTTATGCGTCAAAGCTTGCCCGGTTAAAGCATTGCGTATGCCCGAGGGATCCGGGCCGGTCTTGAAGCCATCCGCCTGTATTGGCTGTTGCTGTTGTCATGAGGTTTGTCCTCAACGGGCCGTGGATATGACGCAAAGCTTTTTATTGAACCTGCGTAGTCGGGGGAAATTGCCGTCGTGAAGCACCGGCCCAAACATGTCTTGGAGTATTTGGCGGTGCGCGCCGTGGCCGGCCTGATTCAATGCCTGCCATACCGCGTGGCGCTGGGGTTGGGGTGGGGGATTGCCTGGCTCATTTTTTATGTGTTGCGCTATCGCGTATCGGCGGCCAAGGCCCGAATCCGCGAAGTCTTTGGAACGCGATATTCAAATCGAGCGGTGAATCGCATTGCCTGGCAGTCGTGGCGCGGTTTTTGTTTTACGGCGGTGGAAATGGTCCGGATTCCCGTCAGTGCGCCGGCGTGGATCCGCTCGGTGGTGGATGTCGGCGATTCGGACCGTAAAATCCTTGCGCACATCCAAACCGGCCAGGGCGCCATTATTGCCGCGCCTCACATGGGCTCATGGGAAATGGCCACGCTGACCAGCTTGGCGTGCGGGGTCCGTTTGTTTACCGTAACCGGGAACCAGAAAAATCAACTGGTGGAAGAATATATCCATCGCATGCGCATGGGCTCAGGTTTCGAAACGCTTCAGCGCAGTTCGTCTGTGCTGAAGGGCATTGTCCGCAAAATTCGCGAAGGCAAGGTTTTGGCCCTTTTACCGGATGTGCGTTCGCGCACGCCGGGCGTGGCCATCCAGTTCCTGGGCAAGACGGCCAACATCGCCGGCGGAATGGGGTTGATTGCGAAAATGACCGGCGTGCCGGTGTTTCCGTGTGTGATTACGCGGCAAGGCTGGATGCGGCATCGTTACCGGATCATGGACCCGGTCTGGCCGGATGCCGGATTGGAAAAAAAAGAGGACTGGCGGCGGATTACCCAGGAAGTGTTTGATGTCTTTGACCGCGCGATCCGTGAACAGCCGGAACAGTGGTTCTGGTTCAATAAACGCTGGATTCTGGACCCGCTGGAGCCGACGGTAGATGACGGACGACAGACGACGGACGACCGACAACAGCCTGCCCTGTGAAGCCACCTTGGCGAAGCAGGGACGACAGAACTCGCAAAACGCGGTGCAAGTTTATTCCGCGTTGCGCGGGACGACGGAGCGGAGATCGCGACAGGAGAAAATTAATATGCCGATTAAAACCAAATCAATCCGCCGGGCGCTGGCCGATTTGATCCGGCGAGTCTGGGAAGAAAATATCCGCCTGAAAGCATCCGGGCTGGTGACCATGACCTGGGGGAATGTCAGCGGGATTGACCGCCGGCGCGGGATCGTGGTGATTAAGCCCAGCGGCATGGACTATGCCGCATTGCGGCCGGACGACATGGTGCTGACGGATCTGGAGGGCCGCCGGCTGGAGCCGGCATCCCGGCTGGAGCCGGCGCGCCTGCCGTCCACGGACTTGCCGACCCACCTGGTGCTGTACCGCGCATTTGCCGAAATCGGCGGCGTGGTTCACACCCATTCCACCTATGCCACCGCCTTTGCCCAAGCCTGCCGGAGTCTGCCGTGCCTGGGTACCACCCATGCCGATTATTGTTATGGCGCCGTGCCCGTTACCGAGGTCATGCGTCCACCCGCCATCCGGGAACAATACGAGGCCAATACGGGCCGGATGATCGTGCGTAAAACGAGGCAGCTACGACTGCAACCGATGGCCTGCCCGTTCATTTTGGTTGCCAATCATGGGCCCTTTGCCTGGGGCGCGACCCCGGCGGCGGCTGTGGAAAACGCTATCGTGCTGGAAGCCATCAGCAAGATGGCGCTTTTGACCTTTCTGCTTGACTCGCCTCGGCGAAGCCTACGGCGTAGCCTGGGCGGCCGGCGCAAGGGCATTTCCCAGGTGTTGTTGGACAAGCATTACTTAAGAAAACACGGGCCATCAGCTTATTACGGGCAGGCTAAACATAATCCTTCGAAATAGGCAGGAGAATTCGACCATGGCAAAATACACTCTCGGTGTTGATTACGGCACAAATTCGGTGCGGGCACTGGTGGTCAATACGGCCAACGGCCAGGAAGTCGGCGCGGCGGTCTCAAATTATCCCGGCGGCACGGACGGGATTTTGCTTCATTCCAAGGACCATAACCTGGCGCGTCAGTCGCCGGCAGACTACGTGGCTTGCCTTGAGCGAGTCGTAAAAGCGGCTTTAAGCCAGGCGCGCCGGCAATTTGGCGTGCGCGGGAGTGACGTGATTGGGATCGGCGTGGATACCACGGGGTCAACCCCGATCCCGGTGGATGCGCAAAATCAGCCGATGTGCCTGCATCCGGAATATAAAAAAAATCTGAACGCCTACGCCTGGCTTTGGAAAGATCACACAGCCTTCGAAGAAGCGACGCGGATCACGGAGCAGGCCAAAAAAACAAGACCGCATTTCCTTGCCAAGTGCGGTGGGGTTTATTCCTCGGAATGGTATTGGGCCAAGCTGTGGCATTGTCTGAATGTAGATCGGAGCTTGTTCGAGGCCACGCATGCCTGGATCGAGTTGGAGGATTACATTCCGGCCGTGCTGTGCGGTGTCAGCCGGCCCGAGGATGTCGTGCGCGGGGTGTGCGCCGCCGGGCACAAGGCCATGTTTAACCGCCAGTGGGGCGGTATGCCGGACGCCGAATTCCTGGCATCGCTCGATCCGCGCCTGGCTCGGCTCCGTGAGTGTATGCCCGCGGAAGCGTTTTCGATCGATCGCCAGGCGGGCCGCTTGACCAAAGCCTGGGCGGCAACCTGGGGTTTGCCTGAGGGCCTGCCCGTGGCCGTGGGCGCATTCGATGCCCATCTGGGCGCCGTGGGAGCGGGGATCAAAACCGGCACGCTCGTGAAGATCATTGGCACCTCCACCTGCGACATTATGGTGGCGAAGAACACGATGCAGGTGCCGGATATCCCCGGCGTCTGCGGGATCGTGGATGGTTCGGTTTTGCCCGGTTATATTGGCATCGAAGCGGGCCAGTCCGCCGTGGGCGATATCTTCCGCTGGTTTGTCACCAGCGTATGCCAGGGACACGATGCCTTGCAGGTCAAACTCACCGCTGAAGCCCGCCGGTTAAAACCCGGTGCCAGCGGACTCTTGGCGCTCGACTGGAACAACGGGAATCGGACCATTCTCGTGGACCCGCGGTTGACCGGACTCCTGGTCGGCATGACATTGCATACGACCCGCGCGGAAATTTACCGCGCCCTGCTGGAGGCCACGGCCTTCGGCGCGCTGACGATCGTCAACCGGATTGAGGAATACGGCATTCCTATCGAACGCGTGGTATGCTGTGGCGGGATTGCCGAAAAAAACGAGCTCTTCATGCAGATTTATGCCGACGTGCTCAATCGCCCCATGTTTATTTCGCGCTCAGCCCAGACCTGCGCGCTGGGGGCGGCGATTGCCGGCGCCCTGGCGGGGGGCGCGTATCCGGCGATCGAGCCGGCGATCGAAGCGATGACGGGAGTTAAGCGGAAAATCTATCGCCCGATTCCGGCGCATGTGGCGATCTATCGGGAACTCTACGGCCAGTATAAAGTTCTGCACGATGCGTTTGGCGCGTCCGCGGGCCAAACGGCCATATCCGGTCTCATGAAAAATCTGCTGGCGCTGAAACAGAAATGCGCGCAGGCCTGATTAAAACGAAAAGGGCCGCTCCGATGAGCGGCCCTCTTTTTTAATCTATGGCCTTCAGCTTTTTAGCCTACAGCCGGTCTAACTTAACTTACTTCGCTGCAGGTGCTTCTGCCGCAGGCGCAGCCGCTGCAGGAGCCGTCGTTGCAGGCGCCGGGGCCGCCGCAGGCGCAGCCGCTTCTTCGACGCTGGTCACGGTCTTGATGACCGAAGTTTTCTTACCGGACTTGCTCGTCTTCGTGGTGCCCATGCCGACCACTTTGACGTCCATGCCGACCAATTTCTGGAACATATCGAACGCAGCGGCTTCACCTTCCTTGCCTCCCTTCGGGGTCATGACTTTCACCACCGTGCCATTGGCTTCCGTAACGGTGAATCCCATTGGGGTTTTGGCCAGCTTGCCCGTGGCGGTAATATCCTGCAAAGCAACTTCTTGCTTGACCGCTTTTTCAGTCGTCGCTTTTTCTTCGGCCAAGACCGTCAAAGAACCCAACAGACAAACAGCCAGTAATCCGACAACAATGCGCTTCATGTGTGTTCTTCCTTGCTTATGTTAAATAGGATCGTTATTACATTTCGGACACGGCGAAATCACTTATTTGTGAGATGAGTTCACCTCCTGTTCTTGATACGGGTTGATGCTGAGAATCAGCCTGCCTCACTTGGTTAAGATAAGACGCAAGGGCTGGCTCTGTAACAAACTGACAAATAGTGCCACCATGCCGGGAAAAAGCAAGCGTATATTGTGGCGTCGTTTTTTTGCGGGTGTTTTTAGAAGGTATTCAAGAGCGAATCAGTTTTTCAAACTCCGCTTCGTTCATGATCTTAACACCCAGCGTCTTGGCCTTGGCCAACTTTGAGCCCGGCTCCGCGCCGGCCACTACGCCGAATGTTTTTTTCGATACGCTGGCGCTGATTTCGCCGCCCAGGGCGCGAATGGCTTGTTCGGACTGGTCGCGGGAAAAATGCTCCAGGGCGCCGGTCAGCACAAACACCTTGCCGGTCAGACGCCCGCCTTTGGGCGCGGCTCCCGCCGTGCGTTTCAGGTTGACGCCGGCCTTCTGAAGCCGCTGGATCAATCCACGGTTACGGGCCACTTGGAAATAATCGAAAATATTTTTGGCCGCCACCGGTCCCATATCGCGGATCTGCTGGAGCTCATCCGGCGTGGCCTGCATAAGCGGCTCGATGCCGGCATAATGCTGTTCCAGGTTCTGCGCCATTTTGGCGCCAACCTGCCGGATGCCGAGCGCGAACAACACGCGCCAGAAATCGCGTTGTTTGCTGGCTTCAATGCCGCCGAGCAGGTTTTGCGCTGATTTTGCGGCCATCCGTTCCAGGACCGCCACGCTCTCATGGCGCAAGCGATATAAGTCGGCTGGATCGGCCACAAGGTTCGCATCTACAAGCTGATCCACCAGTGCTTCGCCCAAGCCCTCAATATCCATTGCGCCGCGCGCGGCAAAATGCCTCAGCCAGCGTTTCAACTGGGCCGGACACTGAAGATTTTCACAGCGATAGGCCACTTCGCCTTCCCGCTGGGTGACCGGCTCGCCGCAGACGGGGCACTTGTCCGGCATTTGGAAGGCGCGTTCCTTACCCGTACGCACTGCGGTGTTGACCCCGATCACTTCCGGAATAACTTCGCCCGCCTTTTCCACATAAACCTGGTCGCCCACGCGGATGTCCTTGCGCTTGATCTCATCGGCATTATGGAGCGTGGCGCGGTTGATGGTGGAGCCTGCCAGGGCCACGGGCTCAAGTTCCGCCACGGGGGTCAGCACACCGGTACGGCCCACCTGCACCGTAATGGCCTTGAGCCGGGTTTCTGCGCGCTCGCTTTCGTACTTGAAGGCCACCGCCCAGCGCGGGCTCTTGGCTGTTGCGCCTAACTTTTCGTAAAACGCGCGTTCATTGACCTTGATGACCCCGCCGTCAATTTCGAAAGGGAAGGTATGCCGCATTATTTTCAGTTCTTCCAGCGCAACGAGCACGGCATCCATTGAACGGCATGGCCAGAACTTACCGGGAATCTTCAGGCCAAATGTTTTTAAGGCCGCGAGCATCTGCGCGTGCGTATCGAAGGCAATGCCTTCCAGTTCGCCGACGCCATATATTATCACGTCCAGCGGCCGCCGGGCAACTTGGCGCGAATCCAGCAGTTTTAAGGAACCGGCGGCGGCATTGCGCGGATTGGCAAACGGTTCTTCGCCTGCCTCTTCGCGGGTTTTATTGATAGCCACGAACCCGTCACGGGTCATGTAAACTTCGCCGCGGACTTCCAAGACGGCAGGCGGAGGCCGTTCGCCGCGCAACGTGAGCGGAATCGAGTGGATCGTTCGCAGGTTGGCGGTGATGTTGTCACCCACGGCGCCATCGCCGCGCGTGCTGCCCGTGACCAGGCGACCGTGCTCGTAGCGCAAGGCAATGGCCACACCGTCAATCTTGGGTTCCATGATGTAAGTAAACACCTGGCCCGGCAACAGACGCATAAGGCGCTCGTGAAAATTCGTCAGTTCCGCCTGGCTATAGGTGTTATCCAGGCTCATCATGGGGAGGCGGTGCCGGACTTGCTCAAATGCCGTCAGGGGTGTGCCGCCCAAGCGCTGGTTAGTGCCCACGCGCTGGGTAGGGGAGTCCGGTGTCAGGAACTGGGAATATTGTTTTTCCAAGTCCTCGAGTTCATGATATAAACGATCATAGTCGCGATCGGAAATCTCCGGCTGGTTGGCGCCATAATACAAATCATTATGGCGCTCAATCGCCGCGCGGAGTTTACGGATACGGTCCTGTACAGGCTGCTCACTCATGCCGGCATGCTACTGCAAGGCATGCGTAAATGCCATGAAAAATCGTAGCCGTTCACGGCTTAAAATTGGAAATGTGAAAGTAGAAACTGGAAATTAGAAATTGGCATAGGACCGGAATGTTTTCAACTCAATTTCTCCGCCTTTGGCGGATCCGCCTCCGGCGGAAAATTTCTATTTTCCAATATCAGTGTTCCATGAATGCGGCGAAGTGTCTGTAAATAAAATTTTTGAGGAAAATAGAGCTTGTCAAGGCATTCTTAAAATTCAAGAATACAAAAAGAGGTAACCAATAATGAGGCTTGATCCATTTCGATGGGGTTTTGCCTTTGCCGCGGCGTTGACGCTTTGCGGTCTAACATTGTCAGGCTATGGAGAGGATGGCATGAATCATAAAAACCAGCAGGTGATTAGGCGAACCCACGGCGATGGCCGCTGGTTCCCGGGCGATAAGGCGACCCTGAGCAAGATGATCAATGAATACGTTGACGCCGCCCAGGTGAGTCCGATCAAAGGTCGAATTATTGGCGCCATTGCGCCCCATGCCGGCTATATCTATTCCGGGGCGATTGCCGGCTACGTGTTCCGCGTCATCAAGGAACAGGCGGCCAAGGGCGAAGCGCCGGATACGGTGGTTATTCTTGGCTTCAGTCATCGCGGCGGGTTTGGGGGTGTCGCGCTCATGGATGGCGATGCCGTCCGCTCTCCGCTTGGGGAGACGGCGCTCGATAAAGACGCGACGGCGCTGCTGACGAGCAATCGGCCTTCGGTTTACCTGGATTATGCGCCGCACAATGGCGAGCACTCGGCCGAGAACCAGATTCCGTTTGTCCAGTCGGTCCTGCCCGGCGCGCGCCTGGTGGTGGGATTGATCGGGGATCACGATCTAAAAACGTTCAATGAACTGAGCGCCGGACTGGGGGAATTGGCTAAAGCAAAAAAAATTCTGGTGATTGCCAGCTCCGATATGCTCCATGATCCGGATTACACCTTGGTAACCAGAACCGACCAAGCCAGTTTAAAAAATGTGGCTACCCTGCAAGCCCAGGAGTTGCTGAAACACTGGAGTTACGAGAACCAGATCTTCTGCGGTATGTCGGCAGTCGCCGTAACAATGCGGTTCGTGGAGAAGCAGGGGTGCCGCGAGGGCATTGTGTTGCGCTACCGCAATACGGGCGACGATTATCCCGATAGCCGGGGAAATTGGGTCGTGGGCTACGGCGCTGTGGTTTTCCCCCTGCCTGCTCCGGGATCCCGGTAACTTCTCAAGAGGCGCATGGCTGATGACACAGATGACCACACCGTATTACCTGATCGACGAAAAGAGACTGCTGAAAAACCTGAAAATCATCCGGCGTGTGCGCGAGGTTTCCGGCGCGAAGTCAGTGCTCGCGCTTAAATGTTTTTCATCTTGGTGTGTGTTCGGGCTCATGCGCAGGTACATGGATGGGACCACGAGCAGTTCCCTCTTCGAAGCCCGGCTGGGCCATGAAAAATTCGGGAAAGAGGTCCATGCCTACAGCGTCGGTTTTTCACGGCAGGATATTCGGGAAGTGCGGCAATACGCGGATAAAATCATCTTTAATTCCCTCTCCCAGCTCCGGTCGTTTGCCCGCGAGGTTCGCGGCTTGAACGTCGGGGTGCGGGTGAACCCGGGTTTCAGTTATTCCCATTACGATCTTGCCGATCCCGCTCGTCGGTATTCACGGCTCGGGGTGCGGGATATCCGGGCGCTCCGTCAAGCGGCCGGCCTCATCCGCGGCGTGATGTTCCATTTTAACTGTGAGAATGATGATTTTACGGCCTTTTCAAAATCCCTGGATCGAGTTGGACGGATCTATGGCGATCTGCTTGACCGGCTGGAATGGGTCAGCTTGGGCGGCGGGCTTGCCTTTACTAAAGACGGTTATCCGCTTGAAAAATTCTGTGAGTGTTTGAAGGCCTTCAGTGAAAAATTCGGTGTCCAGGTATATCTGGAACCCGGTGAGGCGGCCATTACCGGTTGCGCGGAACTGGTGACCACGGTCCTGGATGTCGTGCATAACGAGGTTGATATCGCCATTGTGGATGCCTCGACCGAAGCGCACATGCTGGACCACCTGGTCTACCGCACCAGCGCGAAGATCGCGTCGCCGGGGCCAGGCCGGTTCAAAGTCGTGATCGCCGGCCGGTCGTGCCTGGCGGGCGATGTGTTCGGTCAATACCGCCTGAAAACCAGGCTGAAGACCGGGAATGTGGTGCGCATCGCGGACGCTGCCGGATATACGATGGTAAAAAAGAACTGGTTCAATGGATTGCCCATGCCGGCGATCTGTGTGCGCAGGTTGGATGGAACCGTGAAGACGGTTCGCAAGTTCGGGTACAATGATTTTATTGCGAGTCTTTCATAACGCGGAGAAATTTTGTTGGATGTGCCTCCTATGGCTGTCATTTCCGCGGAAGCGGAAATCCAGTCCGCTGGCGGCGCATGAATCTGGATTCCCGACTCGTGCTTCGTAGCGAAGGCTTACTTCGCAGCGTAGCATTAAATCGGGAATGACATGAAAAAGTAACAAGAAGGAGATCGCATGAAGAAGAACGTATTGATTATCGGTGCCGGCGGTGTTGCGCACGTGGCGGCCCACAAGGCGGCCATGAACAACGATGTGCTCGGCGACATCTGCATCGCGTCCCGCACGCAGGCCAAGTGCGACGAGATCATCGCGAGCATCAAGCGCAAGAATCACATCAAGGACAAGTCGAAGAAGATCTATTCCCGGCAGATCGACGCGCTCGACATCCCGGCGACCGTAAAATTGATCAAGGAAACCGGTTCCGAGATCATTGTCAATCTCGGCCAGGCATTCATCAACATGTCGGTCCTTGAGGCCTGCCTCGAGACCGGCGCGGTCTATATGGATACCGCCATCCACGAGGAACCGGATAAGGTGTGCGAGAATCCGCCCTGGTACGCGAACTACGAGTGGAAGCGCAAGGACCGCTGCAAGGCCAGGGGCCTGACCGCCATCCTCGGCGTGGGGTTCGATCCGGGCGTGGTCAATGCCTACTGTGCGCTGGCGGTTAAGCGCTATTTCGACAAGATCGATACGATTGACATCATGGACGTCAACGCGGGCAGGCATGGCAAGTATTTTGCCACGAACTTCGACCCGGAAATCAATTTTCGCGAGTTCATCAAGGTTTGGACCTGGATTAATCGTCAGTGGAAGGAGTATCCGACGCATTCCGTCAAGCGCGTCTACAATTTTCCGGTTGCCGGCCGCTGTCCGATCTACCTGAACGGCCACGACGAACTGCATTCGCTCTCGAAGAACATTGACGCGAACAGCATTCGTTTCTGGATGGGTTTCGGCGACCACTACATCAACGTTTTCACGGTGCTCCGCACCCTCGGGTTCCTCTCGCATCTGCCGGTGACCCTGACCACGGGCCAGAAGGTCGTGCCACTCAAGGTGGTCAAGGCGCTTCTGCCTGACCCGAAGACCCTTGCTCCAAACTATACGGGCAAGACCTGCATCGGCAATTTTGTCAAGGGCTGGAAGAACGGCAAGAAGCGGGAGGTATTGATCTATCAGGTCTCGGACCACAAAAAATGCTTTGAAGAGGTTGAGTCCCAAGGAATAAGTTATACCGCCGGCGTCCCGCCGGTCGCTGCCGCCATGCTCGTGGCCCAAGGTGTTTGGGATCCGCAGACGATGGTGAATGTCGAGGAACTCGATCCCGAGCCGTTCATCGCCATCCTCGATAAAATCGGCCTGCCCACGGACGTCAAGGAGATCAAACCCGGCAGCAAGGACTCGTTCGACGGCACCGTTGGTGACCTTCAGAAGGAACTTGAGAAATCAACTGCCACGGTCACGGTCTCCGCCGCCAACCCCATGATCGCGCTCGCGCCCAAACCTTCGTCCGCAAAAATTAAGCGAACCAAGAAAGCCGTGGTGAAAAAGAAATAGTTGAACTGAAATCGCCGCGCTTGGAATGAAATATACGGGTTAGGGGGAAGGGCTATCATGTCCATTCAGCAAATATCAAAGAATGACAAGGCTGTTTTGCGGGAATTGGGAAGGAAATACGCGGAAATAGCGGCAAATCCCGTAAATCAAACCCGCCAAAAATTATGGAAGCGATTGAATAACATTGAGCGCGTAAAGCCTCCGGTCTGCATTTACGAAATTCCCTGGTGCGAAATGAATGTGAATGACGAGTTGACCGTCCGCACCCAGGATCCGCTTTGCGGGGCACTGGAACAGAATCTCAGGATGACAATCTACCGGTGGGATCACATGCCGGGAGATATGGTGGTTGAGCCCGTGATCTGTGCTCCCGTTGCGTTAACGGACAGCGGCTTCGGCATCGAAGAGGATGTTGATGTTACCAAAACAGACGAAAAAAACGATGTCGTCTCAAGGCATTTTAATATCCAGATAAAGGAGGAAGCCGACGCTGAAAAGATCAAGATGCCGGTTATAACCCATGATGTAAAAAAGAGCGCGGAAATCCTGGAATTTGTTGCCGATATATTCAAGGGAATAATCCGGGTAAAAAGGGGAGGGGTCAAGGAATTCAGTTTTAACGCATGGGATGAACTTGTTCGGTGGACTGGCGTCCAGGAGGTGCTCATGGATATGGCCATTCGTCCCGAGTATGTCCACGTGCTGATGCGGCGTTTAACCCGGGCCTACCTCGCGCGCCTTGATCAATATGATGCGCTGGGTCTCATTTTGCAGAACAACGACAACAGCTACAGCACTTCGGGCGGGCTGGGTTATACCGAAGCGCTTCCCAAATTAGATAGCGATAAAAAAACCGTGCATCCCATGGACTGCTGGGGACGGTCCATGTCCCAGATATTTTCGGAAGTCTCACCGGAAATGCATGATGAATTTGCCCTGCAATATGAAATGGAATGGCTCAAGCGGTTTGGCGTGACTTATTACGGATGTTGCGAGCCGCTCCACAAGAAGGTCGGCATTTTGAAAAAAGTTCCCAATCTCAGGAAAATCTCAATGAGCCCGTGGATAAATTTCAACGAGGCCGTGGCTAATATTGGCCGCAATTATGTTTTTTCATTCAAGCCGAATCCCGCGTTGCTTGCGGTTGACACCTGGAACCCGGAAAACGTGAGGAAATATCTTGCAGAAAAGCTCGAGATAACAAAGTCGTGCGTTGTAGAAATCATCCTCAAGGACATCAGCACGGTGCGGCATCAACCGGAGCGCCTCTGGGAGTGGGCGCGCATTGCGGCTGAAGTTTCTGCGCAATATGCGTAATTACAGAATTCTGTGCGCCACTTGCGGAATCATGAGCAATTGTGCTTTAGCCTCTGTTCAAATTGACGGAGCAAGTCGAAATTGTGTTTGCAATAATATACAACAATGTATATTAACGGATATAAGATTAGAGCAGCTTGTTGTCGCAATTGGGAATCTGCCGTATTTTGACTTGCCGACTGTGGTGCAACTGTCGGGTGAGCCAAGGCAATCGTGTGTGACAAGATCGCCACACTGGATATCGGTAAGATCAGGGCAGACGTTCAGCCGTTCCTAGAGTGCCCGGGGGATGCGGCATTGATTACGAGAGAAAACCTCGAATCATTGCTAAAGCCTGAACGGTGAGCGATAAGACTTTCACCGGTTGATGTGGACAACCTTGGCGGGCGGGAACCCATTGAAGGGGGTTGAGGAGGCGTTGCTGTAGGCGCCGATGTTCTGGCTGTAGAGCAGATCGCCGCGTTCGAGGTCGGCGGGAAGTTCCTCGGCCATCGAGATCACGTCCAGCGCGTCGCAGGTTGGCCCGAAAACAGTGCAAATCCGGGTGGGACCCTTTTTGAAGGCTTTCAGGTGGTACTGGCAGTGATCGAAGATGATGCCTGAGAATGTCTGGTAAACACCGTCGTCAACGTAATAACATAGTTTGCCGTCGCGCACGGCCTTGCCGATGATCTTCGATATGGCGGTACCGGCCGTCGCTACCATGAACCGTCCCGGCTCGGCCAGGATTTGGACATCCTTGGGAAAGAGCCGGTCAAGCTCGGCATTAATCTTCCGGGCCAGTTCGCGGAATGGTTTCACGCTGGCGTCGTAGGGCGCCGGAAACCCGCCCCCGATATCCAGCAGGTTCATCTTCGTGTAGCCGCGCTCGCGCGCTTCCTTGAACACGTTGGCTGCGAGGTTGATGGCCTGCACAAAATTCTCGAAGTTGGTGGTCTGGCTGCCGACGTGGAAACTTAGCCCTTCAACAACCAGGCCGGCCTGGTCGGCTTCGAGAATGAGATTCACCGCTTCGCCCGATGCCGCGCCGAATTTGGACGAGAGTTCCACCATTGCGCCGGTATTGGCGACTTTAAGGCGCAAGCAGAGGCCCGAGTGCGGGGCGTACTGCTTGATTTTCTTGATTTCCTCGGAGTTATCGTAAGTCACCAGCGCCTTGTATTGGTCGAGCGCCTGTAACGTCTCGTTGGCCTTGATCGGGTTGGCGTAGATGATCTTGTCCCAGATCCAATCCTGCCGTTGTTTGGCCGGCAGGTCCTTGATGTACTTGTGCACGATCATGAACTCCGGCATCGAGGCCACGTCGAAACTCGCGCCGGCTTCGTAAAGCGTCTTCACGATGGCCGGATCCGGGTTGGCCTTGACCGCAAAGTAGGCCTGGACGCGCGGCAGATATTTTTTGAATGTGGCATAATTCCGGCGCAGTTCGTCATGGTCCACGACGAACAGGGGCGTCCCGTGCTTCTGCGCCAGTTGCTGTAGTACCTTTAATGTGGGCATAATCTCCTCCCGCGGCATCCTCGATTTAAATTTCGTCAATCATTATCCGTGCTACAAATATGGTGCCGAGTATTGCAAACTGCCGCAGTGTAGACAAGAGGCATTTGCGCGCGTCCTGTCAGGTTTAACTGTTTGCCTGATGACTAATGACTGATCACTGATTACTAATCACTCTCTTTTCTCCGGCGGCACTAAGCAATGCTTCCCTTGGCCGATCAAGTCTGTGCGCCCGGCGGCGCGGAGGGCTTCCCGGGCTTTGCGGTGAAATTCCGGCTTGTGGCACAGGAGCAGGGCGCGCTGGAGGACCTTTTCACGGTCGGTACGGGCCACGTAAATGGGTTGGGACGTTTCCGGGTCGAGGGCGGTGTAATACATGGCGGCAGCCATGGTCAGGGGGGCGGGATAAAAATCCTGGACTTGGATTGGCTGGATGCGGGCTTGGCGCAGATATTGCGCCAAATCAACCATATCGCCGAGTGTGCACCCGGGATGGCCGCTGATGAAATATTCCACAATGTCGTGTGGTTTGCCGGCATCCCGGCACAATTCGCGGAACCGCTGGAGAAACCGCAGGTAACTGGTTGCCGCAGGCTTGCGCATTGCGCGCAATGCATGCTCGGTTATATGCTCGGGGGCGATTTTGAGTCGTCCGCCGATATGGTGCGCGATCAATTCCCTTAGCCATGGTTCGCTTTTGTCGGCCAGGGCCAGGTCGTAACGGATGCCGCTGGACACAAACACGTGTTTGACGCCCGGGACCCGCCGGGCGGCCTGAAGCAGTTGCGTAAAAGCGGCGGGGTCAGTTTGCAATTTTGGACAAAGCCCGGGATAGAGGCAACTCCGGCGGCGACAATCGGAACGGCCGTGCCGGCATCCGGTGCCGTACATATTGGCGGTTGGCCCGCCCAGGTCGCTGAGGGTGCCATGGAAATCGGGGGCGCGCGTCAGACGCTCGATTTCACTCAAAACATTTTCCTGACTGCGCGAGCTGATGGTCGTCCCCTGGTGCAGGCCGATGGCGCAGAACGCACAGCCGCCGTAACAGCCGCGGTGGATGGTTATGGAATCCTTGATCATATCATAAGCCGGAATCCGATCTTTTGCGTAACTTGGGTGTGGCCGGCGTGTAAAGGGCAGGGCATAGATTAAATCCATTTCTTCGGTTGCCAGCGGCAGCGCCGGCGGATGTGCCACGAGCCGGCGATTGCCATGTGGCTGAACCAGGGCGCAGCCGGATTGAGGGTCTGTTTCGGTCTCGATCATTCGGGCCATCTCCATGAACGCGCGGCGGCCATCGGGAGTAGGGGCGGCAACGTTCTCGTAGGAAGGAAGTTCTTGCACGGCAGCAAGATCGGGAATCGTGTTCAGACATTCCGCCGTTCCCCGGATGCCATGCCACGGTTTTCCTTCGCGTGCGCGCAGGGCCAGTTCGGCCAGAGCGCGCTCAGCCATGCCGTATACAATGAGGTCGGCCTTGGCATCGAAGAGTAAAGATCGCCGGACCCGGTCGGTCCAATAATCATAATAGGCGAACCGGCGCAGGGAGGCTTCCACGCCGCCCAGCACGACGGGAACACCTTTAAAGGCCTGGTGCGCGCAAGCGGTGTAGACGATCGAGGCGTTGCGGGGCCGACGTCCCGCGCGGCCGCCGGGCGAGTAGGGGTCGTCCCGGCGCAGTTTGCGCATGACGGTCAGGTTGGCCAGTTCGCTGTCAAGGTTCCCGGCCGTGATGCCCCAGAACAGGCGTGGCTTGCCCAGTATGCGGAAGGTTTCAATTTTTAACGGATCCGGCTGGGCAATGATCCCGACCAGGTAACCCAGGTATGCCAGCCAACGGCCGACGAGCGCCGTGCCGAACGACGGGTGATCCACGTAGGCGTCACCCGTGATGAGGACGATATCGCAAACATCCCAGCCGCGCTGGTCCATTTCCTTGCGGGTCATGGGCAAGGGCAATTCCGGGCGAATGGCCGAAGCCGGTTGCGCGCGCCAGTGGGGATCCGTAATTGGTATGCTAACCGGGGCCATGAAGGTACTTGGTAACATGGAAAAGGGGCCGTTTCAATGATTGATTCGTGGCGTGGTTTAGATATGATGATGGCCATACCCAAAAACATCCTCTACGTCTCAATGCTCAACAAGGCACAAAACGCCATGCCCCTCATTGATTTAAGTCTTTCCCTTCCGGCCCGGGCGCCTGACGGCTCGGCCACCGTTACTCTTGAGGAACTCCGCATTCAGAACTATACCGGAATGATTTTTCATTTTCTGCACGACAGCATGGCTGGAACATATATTGATTTCCCGGGACACATCAAGGAGACGGCGGACGGGTTCGATGCCGCCAATTACCCGATGGAAAAATTATTCCGGGTGGAAGCCACGGTAATCCACCTGGACCGTGCCGGGGGCTCGGGCGCCGTGACCGCCGCGGAATTGGCGGCCGCCTGTCCGCGTCCCTTCCGGGGACAAGCGCTCGTGTTGAACGCGCTCGGCGCACGCCGGTTTGACGCGATTGATTGGCGCAGTGTCTGGCTAGGTCGGGATGCGCGGCGCTGGATTATCGAGCGCAACATTCATTTGCTGGTGTCCGATATTTATGAATCGCAAGCGCTGGAAGGCGTGTTCCTGGACCTTTTCGGGGCGGGTATTACCACGGTTTGTCTGCCGATCAATCTGGCGGCCCTGACAACTCCTTATGTGCGGCTGACCGCTTTGCCCGTGCGGTTTGAAACGGTGACCCAATTGCCCTGCCGGGTCGTGGCGGAGTTAATTGAACCACAGATCAAGGAGTAATTTTTGGGAGCGTATTTCATGATTCAGCAAGCTGAGATCGAAAAGGAATTAAAGACGGCGGGGCTCAAGAAGGGGGACACGGTTATCCTGCACAGTTCGTTGGCCAGTCTGGGCCAAGTGGCCGGCGGCGCGGAAACGGTGGTGAACGCCTTTCTCCGCGTGCTCAATCCGACCGGCACACTGGTGGTGCCGACGTTTGGGGCGCTGGGCGCGATTACCGATGTGGTCAAGGCGCACCCAAAAGCGGTGCAGAGTCTGCATCCGCTGGCTGGTGTGGCGGCGATTGGCGCCAAGGCCAAAGCGATCTGCCGGGATCATTGGCAAGCCGAACTGGCGCACGAAAAAGATACGCCCTATATGCGCCTTGCGGAACTGGGCGGCTATGTCTGCCTGCTGGGCGTGGACCAGGACCGCAACACCATGTTGCACTCCGTAGAAGAAGTTTTGCGTCTGCCTTACCTCAAAACCACGGCCGCAAAGACCTTCGATACGCCCGGGGGCAAAGTCACTAAAGCGTGGCCTTTCTTTCCTGGTCCGCATCGCGATTTCATCGGGCTTGACCGGATGTTCCGGGAGAGTTTACCCGCCTCTGGCGGCGCCTTAGGCGACCAGGGCGGTAAAATGAAAATCGTCCGGATCGGTCATGCCGTGGTACGGCTGATCAAAGGCAAGGATCTGATTGCATTGGCTCTGGAAGCGGGGCGGCAGGACCCGGCCTTTGTGCTGTGCGCTAATCCCAACTGCGCCGATTGCGTGGCGCAACGGGCCGATCTATGGCGCGCCCGGTTTGCCGGTGAATCTTTTTGTCTGGCGGCCTCCACGCACCTGGCTGGTCGCTATGTTCCGGAAATCATCGAGCAATGCGCCCGGGCCGGGATCCACGGCGTCGAACTTGATGTCCTGGAAGGGGAACCGGTGGAATTAATGGCTGCCGATAAATTAATGGCGACCGTGGCAGCCCTGCGGGAAGGCAAGCTGGAGGTCACGGCTCTACGCGCCCGGGCCGTGGGGGCGAAACCGAGCGTCTTGATCGAGCGGGCACGGGGGTGCGGCGTCACGCGCGTTGTCTTGCCGCTCGCGGAACGGGCCGAAGAGGCGCTGGCCGCGGCAAAGGACCAGGGGCTCGCACTTTCGTTCTATAATACGATGTTCGACAGCGAACAGACATCGGCCATGCTATTGCGTCTGAAAGACAAAGGCTGGAATCCCGGTTTCACGTTCAGTGCGACAGGGTTTGCGCGGCTGGGGGAAAAGCCCTTTCTCGGCAGTTACAAGAAGAAACTGCGGCGGTTCGTGGACCAACTCGATGTGGAAGATTGCCTGTTCGACGGTACACCCCAGCCGATAGCCCATGGAAACGCGGAAATCAAGGAATTGATCTCCATTTTGCAGTGCGCAAGTTTCGAAGGCCGGCTGGTGCTGGGCGCCGGGAACCGGGGCTTTGGCAGTCTGCACGAGATAGTGGGGCGGTTTGTGGGATTGTTGGACGCGATGTGATTTGGAATCCGTCCCGTGCAATACGGGATAAACGTTACGCTTGCCCCGCGCTTCGCGTGGTTTTTCGCCGGCGCGCTGAAAATTCCGGTGCTTCCTTGATGCATTCGGCCAGTATTTGCATGGCTTGGATGTAATGGTGCTTGCTTGCCCGTTTATGTTGCGGGTCAATGGACGACGGTGCCGGCCCCACATCCGGCCAGCCGGGTGCGGTCAGGTTGTCAGGTGGAATTGTCTTCTGCTCCCAGTTGTGGAACAGCCGGCCCCAATCGCTTTGCAGGGCTTTTTGGAGCAGGGCTTGGTGCGTGGGATACCAGAAGAAGTCGTGATAAAGCACGCTGGCAATATAGGCCCAGGGGGCCAACACGGTTTTTAACGACCATTCCATGGGCTTTTTCAGCGGCCCCCAATAAATTTTATGTTGCATGCGGCTGGCAAAGGTCATCTTCCGGAAGGGGCCGATAAAATTCCAGTTTTCGCCGGCCGCATCCGTGTCGCCGACAATTTGAATGTCGCGCGGATCGCCGCATCCCAATCCCTGTTCGTGGGCTAAGCGGACGAATTTTATATCGCGCAAAGGATTGAAGCCCATCAGCTTGGCCGCCACAGCATCAATGGCCACCTGGTCGGCCGAGGCCAGGATGACGTTCTTGGTGTAAGGAATCATGCAGCGCGGACCGGGACCGTCGCCGGCAAAGGTGCCGTCCATGACGGCAAACACGCCGCTATGAATTTTCTGCTGAATCCTCAGCAAGTCCACCAGGGTCTCGTGAATCACCGGGTGGGTCCAATGGCGCCGCTCGTTGAGCAAGCCGCCGAACGCGTTTTTCATGGCGCCCGTTGTCGTGGTGAACACATGGGTTTTAATCGTCGGCAAATGAATGATGTTCTCCCCGATGAAGCGTTTTGGGATCAGGAACCCGTCCGGATAGACCTGGTTCAGGCAGATAAACTTGTCCGCCAGGTCGCCCACGGCGTCGCGGATATGAATCCATTCCACGTCCGGCTCATACAGATGTACGTTCCGGAGACCGTGGGCCTGGATTACGTTCACCTGCTTGTTTTCCCGTTCGCCGAGGCGGGCATCGATAACCACCGTGCGATTATGGCAGGCGTGAATTTTTGCGGGAGCATAACCATCCTGCTTGAGCGCGCGAATGACCCCGTCCAGTTGCCAGGGGGTGGTGGAACAGCCCGGAAAGAAAAAATGCCAACTGATGTTGATCTTGAGCGCCGTTTCACTGGCCTTTGGCAAAACAGCCTGGTACCCGGCCAGGTTCAGCAGGCGGTGATAATCCTGCAGGACCGTGGCCGGCGTTGTTCGTAAAATGGCAACGGTTGATTTTTGGGTGCTCATAGGTGGAACTATAACAGGAAGCGGACGGCAACTTCAACCCCCGAATACCCGTGTTATGGGTCAGCGATCGGGAGAATTCTGCAGCCGCCTCGGTCTGGATGCGGCGGGATTAAGGTCGGCAAATTCAAGTCTGGCCATTATAGCCTTTCTCCTTTTGGTTCTCCGGGCAATGTCGTACCATGCTCCGCGACTTCCGGAATTGCCCATGAAAAAAACACTTCTCTTTCTTGAACTGCCCCGGTTGGATAATGACGCGGCCGGGCCGCAGGAACATCTGCGACTGGCAGGCGTTTACTTGCGCAGTCTTTTAGAACGCTCCGCGGAAAGCCGTTATTTCAAGGCGCTCTGCCTGCCGGATGCCGTCTATCGGCTGGATGATGAGCATCTGCTTAAGGCGATTGCCCGGCGCCAGCCCGATCTTGTTGCCTGTACGCTGTACCTCTGGAATATCGAACGATCCCTGCATGTGCTTCGTCGCCTTCGCGCCCTTGATCCCCGTCTTGCCATCATCGTGGGCGGGCCGGAGGTGGCGCGCTATCATCCGTTCCTGTTTCGGTCGCATCTTCCGGATATAGCCGTATGCGGTGAAGGTGAAGCCGTCTGGGAATCGCTCCTGTCTGCCTGGCGAAAAGGCCGGACCACGAATGTTGCCACCGTAGCTTGGAAAACAAAACGCGGCTATTGCTGGGGGCGGTGCGCGCCACCGGTATTGCCGCTCCGGAATTGCCTGCCATCGCCTGCGGAGGCGCATTATCAGCCGGATGCCAACGGCATGGCTTACCTGGAGACCGCACGCGGGTGTCCGATGCGCTGCACCTATTGCCGCTACCATCACCAGCGGGGAGGGGTCAGTTTCCTCACGGCGGACGAAATCCTGGCGCGTGTGCGCGCCTTTCAGCGACAGGGCGCGCGGGAAATCCGGTTTATAGATCCATCCTTCAATTACAATCCGGCGTTCGAAGCCATACTCAACCGGCTGGCCGATAGGTCCACCGGCGATGGCCGGTCCACCTGTGATGACAGGTCCACCGGCGATGGCCGGTCCACCTGCGATGACAGGTCCATCTGCCATGGCCTGAAGTTTTTCGCCGAAATCAATGCCGATCGCCTTGCCCCGCATCAGGCCCGCCTGCTGGCTGCCGCGCATTTCAAGGAAATTGAAGTTGGCGTGCAAAGTCGGAACCCGCGGGTGCTCCGCCTTATCCGGCGGCCGACCCCGCTGGCGGCGTTGGATCGGGGCATTCGAGCGTTGCTGGCTCGCAAGATTCGGGTCACGCTGGATCTGATGGCCGGCTTGCCGGGACAAACCGGCCATGATATTCGGTCGTCGGTGGCCTGGGCCGCCCGTTTGAAAGGGGCGCGCGTGCAATGCCTGCAGACCTTGTTGTTGCCCGGCACAGACATTCGCCGCGAACGGAAGCGCTGGAAACTGGTGGCGGATGATCGGCCGCCTTACGCGGTGACGGCCACATCAACTATTCCATCGCCGCGCATGCGATCGATACTCGCTTGTATTCAACAGCAGATTGGTGTGATCGCGGATTGCCCGACGCGTCGGTTTGTCGGGCGCGATTTACCTGACCTGTTTCCGGAGCAAATCCATTTGCATTTGTCCCTTGAACGGTGGCCGCAATATGCACCTGGCCGGCAAGCGCGCCGGGCCATTGTTTTCCACGGTTCGGATTTGTTCGCCTGCCGGGAGCGGATCGGGGATTTCATCCGGGGCGCAGTTTGCCGCGAACCGCATATACTCTGGCAATTTATTCTGGCGCCTGAGCGGGAGGAACCATTAGACTTGCTTGATAGCTTGATTGCCGGATTGCGAAAATGTCCGCCGCACCTGAGCGATCGTTGGATTTTGCTTGATGCGGCCGGGCGCATGGCGGCTCGGCGCATCATGCTGTGGCTTCAATCCCGCCAGCGCTATGACCAGGGCTGGGTTAAGGCGGCGAACGCTTTATTGCGTTCGGCGTTTTATTGACCGGCTGATAGGGAAGGTTATATCATGTTGCAAAAGACTTTTATACATGTACCCGGCATCGGGCTGGCTCGGGAACGGTGTCTCTGGGACGCCGGTATCCGGACCTGGCACGATTATCTGGCCTCCGGCGCGGAGTTGCCCTGGAACGCTGCTTTGATCGAGCGGACGCGGGAGCACTTGGCGCAATCCCTCCAGGCATATCGCGATGCGGCGTGGGCGTTTTTCGACAAGCGCCTGCCGTCCGAACATAAATGGCGCGCTTTCGGAGATTTTCAAGACCGGACCCTGTACCTGGATATTGAGACCACCGGCCTGACTTGGGACGATGCCATCACGATCATCGGCACCTATGACGGCCGTGAAACCAAAACCTTTGTGCTTGGCCGAAATCTGCGGGAAGCCGTCGAGGAAATTAATCGCTATCCCATCCTGGTGACGTATAACGGCGCCTGTTTCGATATCCCGGTCATCCAGCGCCAATTTGCGGCGGCTTGCCGGAATCATATCCATATTGATCTGCGGTATCCGTTGCGGCGGCTGGGATATTCAGGCGGCTTGAAGGGCATCGAGAGGGCAATGGGCATTTTGCGCAGTGAAGCCACGCGCGAACTGGATGGCTGGGATGCCGTGCGGTTGTGGCAGGCCTATCTGGGCGGCAGTCAGGAAGCGCTGGACCTGCTGGTGGCCTATAATGCGGAAGACGTCCGCCATCTGAAACCTTTGATGGAATTTGTCTACCAAAACTGTTATGCCGCCCTCCAATCCACAACCTGAAGCAGGAAACAGCCCCGTGCCGAGATCCGTGGTTCCCTTGCTTGACACTCAAATCGCCTATGCTATTGTTTCCGCATTTCAGGCTGGTTGCGCGTCAAAATAGTCAAAAAAGGGAAAACATCATGTTGTCATTGCCGTCGCGCCAAGTTCATCTTGATTTCCATACCTCCGAACATATTCCCGGAGTCGGCGCAAAGTTCGATCGCAAACAATTCCAGCAGGCGCTTAAGGCCGGACGCTTAAACTCCATTACCGTCTTCGCAAAATGCCATCACGGCTGGAGTTATTATCCGACTTCAATCGGCCATAGGCACCCGACGCTCAAGCGTAATCTGCTTGCGGAGCAGATTGCGGCGGCGCATGCCGTCGGCGTTCGTGCGCCGATTTATTATACGGTCGGCTGGTCTGCAAATGACGCCAGAAAATTTCCGGAATGTATTCGGTACGAAAAAAACGGCAAACCGGAGGGCAATTTCGATCTTAAAGCCAAGCCGGCCGACAAACGGCCGATTGTTTCATGGGTCGGGCTTCTGCCGATGGGCCGGTATCTGAAGCTGATGCTGGACCAGACCCGTGAAATATGTGAGCAGTTCGATGTGGACGGCTTTTTTTATGACATTTGTTTCGGGTCTGTCGGTTACGGCAAAATGGTCTTGGCGGAAATGCGGCGCACCGGTCTGAACCCCGGCAAGGATAACGATGTTAAAATATTTCAGCGCCGGGTTTGGCAAAATTTTATGGATCAATGCCGCAAGGTGATTCTGGAGCGGCATCCGCAAGCCACGATTTTTTTCAACGGCGGCGCCGATCAATACCATCCCGAATGGCATTATGGTCAAACCCATTTTGAGCTGGAGGACTTGCCGACCACATGGGGCGGGTATGATAAGTTCCCTCTGCGCGCCAAGTACTTTGCTCATTCCGGCAAACAATATGTCGCCCAGAGCGGCAAATTTCATACCATGTGGGGTGAATTCGGCGGCTTTAAGCATCCCGACGCTATCCGATTTGAGGCCGGCGCCATGATTGCGTACGGGGCCCGCTGCGGTTTCGGCGACCAGCTTCATCCCAGCGGCGCCATGGATATGGCCACCTACCGCAATATCGGCGAGGGTTACCGCTATGTGGAACAGATTGAAGAATATGGGTTGGATGGCCGGCAATGCGCCAATCTTGGCCTCTGGTTCTGTGGTCAGAATGAGCACAATCAGGGTGTGGCGAATATGCTTATGGAGCGCCAGTTGGATTTTGACATTGTCCAGCCGGCGGGAGATTTTTCAAAGTTTAAAACGATTATTCTGCCCGGCGGCGCGTGCCTGAAGACGGATGAAGCGGAACGGCTGACAGCTTATGTCCACGGCGGCGGTGCGGTGGTCGCGCTCTACGAAAGTCTGCTGGATTTATCAAAAAAGCGGTTTGTTTTGCCGGTGGGCGCAAAATTTATCGGGGCTGCCCGCTATGAAGATGATTATTTGGTGGCCGGCAAAAAACTGGTTGCCGGTTTGGTGGCATCGCCGGTCTTGTGTTATACGGCGGCGTTGCGAGCGCAGCCGGGAAAATGCGAAGTGCTGGCGGCGATTAAAGAGCCGTATTTTAACCGGACCTATGCAAAGTATTGTTCGCATCAGAATACGCCGAACCGGCTTGATTCCGCCGGTCATCCCGCCGCATGGAAGCATGGGCGCTTTGTGTGCCTGGCGCATCCGCTGGGGGAGATGTATTACAAGCATGGGGCGCGCCTGCATCGCGATTATTTCATCAATGCCCTCCGGCTGGTTTATGCTAAACCGGCAATCGAAACATCCCTGCCCAGCTCAGGCCGGATTAATTTATTGCATCAGCCGCACCGCCGCCGGTATGTGGCGCATCTTTTGTACAGTCCTCCACTTCAGCGCGGACGCTGTCTGGTAATTGAGGATTTTACGCCGCTATATAATGTGCCCTTGAAATTGCGTGTGCCGGAGCCGGTTAAAAACGTCCGGCTGGCGCCACAGGATTTCAAACTTAAATTCAGGCGCTCTGCCGACGGTTATACGGTAACGGTGCCGAAACTGCAGGGTCATCAGATCGTAGTCTTTGAATATTGAGGAAACGACCATGACGGCAAAAATCATTGACGGCAAACAGGTGGCAATCACGATTCGCGCGGAGTTAACGGCTGAAGTTCAAAAACTGAAGGCCCGCGGCATCACACCCGGCCTGGGTGTCATCCTGGTTGGGGATGATCCGGCGTCCAAGTCGTATGTCACGGCCAAGGAGCGGGCCTGCGCAGAAATTGGGCTGTTTTCCGACGACCATCGCCTGCCGGCTACGACCACACAGGCCGAATTGCTGGCGCTGGTCCGCACGATGAACGCCGATCCGAAGATTCACGGAATTTTGGTGCAACTACCCCTGCCCAAGCATCTGAACGAAAGCGAAGTGCTGTTGGCCATTAACCCGGACAAAGATGTGGACGGGTTCCACCCGGTGAATGTCGGACGGATGGTGCTGGGCCAGAAAGCCTACTTGCCCTGCACGCCCCATGGCGTGGTCCAACTGCTTGTGCGCAATGGCGTCAAGCTGAAGGGCGCGCACGTGGTGGTGGTCGGACGGAGCAACATTGTCGGCAAACCGCTGGCCAACATGCTGGTCCAGAAAAACGATCAGGCCAATGCCACGGTGACGATCTGCCACACCGGCACGCGGGATATCGGCTATTTCACGCGCCAGGCGGATATCGTGGTGGCCGCAGCCGGGCATCCCAACACGATCACGGCCGACATGATCAAGCCCGGGGCGGTGGTGATTGACGTGGGGGTCAATCGCGTGGAAGACGCTTCCAAGAAAGCCGGCTACCGCCTGGTGGGCGATGTGGATTTTGAAGCCGTCAAGGAAAAGGCTAGCCTGATTACGCCGGTCCCCGGCGGCGTGGGCCCCATGACCATTACCATGCTGCTCTTCAATACCGTGGCCTCGGCCAAACGCGACTTAGCCGGTTAGTGATTCCAACCGCGATATTAAGAGTCCGTTGTCTGTTGTCCGTCATCTGTCGTCTGTCGTCAGGCTCACGCCTTCTTGCTTGCGGCTTCCTTGATCAGGTTCATGCCGATGACTTCGCGCTGAATCTGGTTGGTGCCTTCATAAATCTGGGTGATCTTGGCGTCGCGCATCATTTTCTCAACCGGGTATTCCTTCATGTAGCCGTAACCGCCCAACACCTGGACGGCGTCAGTAGTGACGCGCATGGCGGTATCGGAGGCGAACAGCTTGCACATGGCGGAAATCTTACTGACGTCCTTGGCGCCGGTGTCAATGTAGCGGGCGGCGGCATAGACCAGCGCGCGGGCGGCTTCGACCTGCGTGGCCATGTCGGCCAGCATGAACTGCACGCCCTGGAAGGAGCAGATCGGCTTGCCGAACTGGCGTCGCTCGCGGCTGTATTTAACGGCTTCGTCCAGCGCGCCGGCGGCGATGCCCAGGGCCTGGGCGGCCACGCCCGGACGGGACATATCGAAGGTCTTCATGGCCACGATGAAGCCCAAACCTTCCTTGCCGAGGATATTGGCTTTCGGCACACGGCAATCCTGGAAGACCAGTTCGCGCGTGGCCGAGGCGCGAATGCCCATCTTGTTTTCCTTCTTGCCGAAAGTGAAACCCGGTGTTCCTTTCTCCACGATAAAAGCGGTGGCCCCGCGCGAGCCTTTGGATTTATCGGTCTTGGTGACAACCGAGTAAATCTCGGCTTCGCCGCCGTTGGTGATCCATTGCTTGGTGCCGTTAAGGATATAATCGTCGCCGTCCTTGGTGGCCGTGGTGGCGATGGCGCCGGCGTCGCTGCCGGCATTGGCTTCCGTCAGGGCGAAGGCTGCCAGGGACTGGCCGGAGGCGACGCGCGGCAGGTATTTCTGTTTCTGCTCGTCAGTCCATGACCCCGCCGCCCAGTCCGCCGTATTTTTCCTCGATGTAGAGCCCGCACAAATCCGCTTGGGCAAATATCTTCAGGATTTCATGCGGAAACTCGTTGGCTTCATCGTAGTGCTCGCGGATCGGCTTCATCTTTTCCTGGGCCACCTGGCGGCACAAGTCCCGGATCATTTCCTGCTGTTCAGTCAGGCCGTAGTTCATGGAACTTTTCTCCTATGGGTTGCTGGTATGCATTGGAAGGCGCCATTATAATCAGAGCATGGTTGATGGTCAATGGGAAATGGTTGATGGAAAATTATTTTGGGCAAGGTTGGGTTGGTGGGGCATGCCGTGCCACGCATTTCTTTCGAAACGGGCCGGCAATTTCGCCGCATCTGTCGGCTTCCGGCGCTCGCGCGGATACATATCCAGCGCTTCGCGCCGCGCGCCGATATTTGCGGCAAACTTGCCGGCCATTTTCGAATCCCGGGGCGGGAACCGAATGCGCGTCGCGGACGCCATCGCGCCCGTAGGCGGGCGCGATACCTATCCATGGATATCCGTTGTTAGAAGTTAGTTCGTCTTGAGCGCTTGTATCCCCTGAAAAAGATAACGTCAAGGAATTGGCTGCTCAGGGTCAAGACACAAACAACATAATAATTAACAACCGCTGATTTCCGCGAGGGCGACGTGTCGGGCGTAGCTCTAAGCGAAGCCCGATCACACTGCCGGGGGAGATACATCAAACAGCCCGCGTTAAACAATAGCGGCCAAGCGCTGTTTCAGGCGGGTGCGGCGTTCGACGGTGCAGTTGTTGTGAATGGCAATCGACACCGCCTTTTTCGAGCCCACCAGGCACACCAGCTTGCGCCCCCGCGTCAGCGCGGTGTACAGCAGGTTGCGCTGGAGGAGCTT
>JAPLSY010000062.1 GCA_026398415.1 Kiritimatiellota bacterium
ACGCCGCGCGACTTGCTTCTTGTGGCCAGCGGGTCCGGTGAAAGCAAGCTCCCGGTTGAGATCGCCCGGATCGCCAAGGGCCGGGGCGCCCGTTTGGGACTGATCACCTCGGCGCAGCAATCCACGCTCAAGACAATGAGCAATTTCACCGTGCATTTGCCGTGTCCAACTAAAAACAATGCCGCCGCCGGCATTGTTTCCATCCAATCCATGAGCACATTATTTGACCAGGCCCTGCATCTCTATGGCGATGCGGTTTGCCTGCTAATCCAACAGCAAAAGGGAATTACCAACGAACAACTATGGACCAACCACGCCAACCTGGAATGAGGCCAAATCGGCGTAAAGCACGATACAGGGGACATTCTATGAAAACTCAATACTTGCAACGGATGTTGCTCGGGTTGGGACTGGCAATGTTCCTGGCAGTGCCTTGGACATCGGCGACGAATTATTACGTGGTGGCGTCGAGCCAGCAGCCGTCACCGACATGGCCATGGACCAACTGGGGATGGGCGCACACCAACCTGATCGAAGTCGTTGCCGTTGCCCGCGACAACGACACGGTGTATGTAACCAACAACGCTACCTATTGGCTCACCAATCAAATAACCGTCAGCTACGCCATGATGGTGCGGAGTTGGGGACCGGGCGGAATCCTGGACCCGACCAACACGATCCTGAGCGGCAGATATCCCAACGCAATCAACCGGCATTTTACGCTTAACAATGCCGGGGCCACCGTGGCGGGCTTGACGCTCACCAAGGGGTACGCAACCGACGGCGGGTCAATCTATCTGCAGAATGGAATGGTGACGAACTGCACAATCGTGAGCAATGTTGCCTATTCCTCCGTCGGAGGTGGTGTGAGATGTATAACCGGTAGTGGCGGCGTGTGGAATTGCACAATTAGCGGCAACATAGCATCAAACACAGGGCAGTCGGGAGGAGGGTTTTGGATCGACACTGGGGGAGGCCCTTGGTGGATTGCAAATTGCACAATCGCCGGCAATTCTACTGGATCCGGCGGGGAGGGCGGAGCGATTGACTCCCGTGGGACTGCGATTATCAGCAATTGCTGGATTGTATCCAATGTAGGATCATACAGCGCTGGCGGAATACGCATGACTGCCAGCACGGCATGCTATAATTCATTTATCATGGGCAATACAGCTGATGGTACAGGTCTTGGGGGTGGCTTTCGTATGTCTGGTAACGGCGCCTTGATCAGAAATTGCTTGATTGTTAATAATTATGCGTCTGGCAATGGTGGCGGATTAAAAACTGATTTAAGTTTTCAAATTCAAAATTGCACGATTGCCAGCAACGTAACTATAGGAAGTGGAGGTGGAATTTATTATGCTCAAACCCCCGGTTACGCATCAATCGAAAATACTACAATATGGGGTAATAGCGGGAGCGGAACTTCCTCTAATTATTTCATAACTTTGGGCACAAATACATTTACCAACTGCTGCACCTCGCCGCGAATTGACAACACTATTGTCATCACCTGGGTCAATACCATCACCAACGATCCGCGGTTTGTGAATAACGCTACTGATTTCCGGTTGCAACCGGATTCGCCCTGCATCAATGCCGGCGTGAATCAGGCCTGGATGGAGGACGCAAAGGATCTTTACGGCTATCGGCGCATTGATAATTTCCGTAAGACCGTTGATATCGGCGCCTACGAGTATCTCAGTAAAGGCGCGGTTTTCAGCGGCCATTAATGTAGCTTGACGCTTCGGCGTAGCGGGGAGCGCTCCCGCCTTCCGGCCTTCGTAGCCAAGAGCTTTACTACGGCGGAGTAGGCTCGCGAAGCGCTTGCTTCGGTGGACATAGGAAGATCGCGCAAGCAGGCCCAGGCAAGTGTCATTGTTCGAAAAATATAGATAGGGAAGACGACCGATGCAAGCACGACTGCTCATTGGGGTATTGACGCTGATCGGATGGACGATGGTTTCCGGGGATGGGAAAGAACCGGCCGTCTCCCCGAAGCCGGTCATCACCCGGCCGATAGCCTCGGCATTGCAGACTACTAAGCATCCCGGAGGAAACGTTCAACGCGTAATTGATGGGGATACCAGCGATGCCAGCGTGTGGAATGGGTTTGGCTGTCCGGTATGGGTGGAGGTAGAGTTGCCCGAGCCGGTGGAGCTGGCCCGCGTGGTGGTTCACCCGGGCAACCGGAAATATGCGGCATTCCCCAGCACCGAGTGCTCGCCAGAGGAATTCACGTTGCAGGGTTGGGTCCAGGGATCCTGGCGCAACCTGGCCCCGCCAGTAAAGGTGCCCCGGTATACGACCATATCCGGTTCGTTCTTCGTAACGGTGGATGTGCCGCCAGTGACCCTCAAGCGCTTTCGACTATACATCACCGCGCTGCATGACGGTGGATTCCGGGTAGATCATCCCGGGTCGCCCGACGAGCCCTTGGAAGACCGGGCCACGGTTATTCGGGAGATCCAGTGGTACAGCGTTGCCGATGTAGCTGCAGCCCGTGTGCGGATGAAGGAATGGCAAAGCACCGTCGGGCAGGAAATCCGTTGGTGGGGACAGGCGCTCAGCGACCGGCATGGGGCGACAATGGGCCGGACCCTGAAGACGTTGTATGCCGAAGAATTACGGCAACTTGGCAATCAGGTGGCGATCTTGGCACGCCCGGATGCGGAAGACCAGTATGCCGAGACGGCCCGCCGGTGGGAAGACCTGAAGGCATGGCTGGAGCCCTGGCGTCCGCTGGTGGCCAGCCGGTGGGCAGACTGGAAAACGTGGCTGATGCCTTGGCAATTGTTTATGGCTGACCATCGTGGCAAAGTCGAAGTTTCGGCCGTTGGTTCGCCGGTCGGCCGGCTGGAACTCAGCGTGGACCCGGGCCAGACCCCGCACAAATCTTATCCGGCGTCGTGCGCGCTGGATCTACGCGTACTGGAGGCGCTCTGGGGCCGCCCCGTGGACCCCTATGTCATACAGGTCTATGCCCTCGAACCGGACGGCAAACACCTGGCCGACATCCATCCCGGCCGCAAAGGTGCTGAGCTTAATCTATGCGCCAGCCGCTTCGAGCGCATTTCACCATGCCGGGGATTCCTCGTCTGGACAATTCCGGACCGGGAGCACACGCGCTATGTAGTGGAGTTCGGCCCGCGCCCGGATGCCCCGCCGGAAAAGGGTATGATGACGGTGGGCGATGGGGACGGCTTCTACTTTGATGCGGCTCCCGACAGTACCCTTCCCGGGAATACCTGGTCGGCGGTGTTCCTGGACTGGGACGGGGATGGCCGGCAGGATGCCATCACGGGGCGCGGGCCCGACTTTTGCCACTTCTGGAAAAACATCGGCACGAAGGATAAGCCGGTCTTCAGTGAACGTGAGCACTGGCTGGTGCGCGACGTCACCGGCGCCCCCATCGCGGCCTCTGCCGACCATCATGGGATAGCCATGTCGGTCGTGCAGCCGGTGGACTTCGACGGCGATGGACGGGTGGATCTTTTTATGAGCCGCTACTTATCCGGCAGACCCGCGTTCTACCGTAACCTGGGCCCCAGCGATTTTCCCGTGGTGGCGTCCCCAACCGCTCCGGTCAACCTGACAGGTGACAAGATGGCCTTCGGGGACCTGGATGGCGACGGGCAGGCCGATGCGGTAGTCATTACCTCCTCGAGCAACGTCTGTTCTCTCCTGCTTCAACCCGGCCGTGGCCTGGGCAAGGACGGGGCGCCCCGGTTCGCGGACGCCCGGCCGTTGGGGATTTCCTTGCCGCTCCCCGGCACGTTAGACCGGTCATACTGCCGGCCCGCGCCGGCCCTCGCCGACATAGACGCGGACGGCGACCTGGACGTGTTCCTCGTGGTGGCCCCCAACGTGTGGTTTTATGAGAACATCGGCACGTCGAAGGAGCCAAAGTTTGCCGAGGGACGATTGGTCGAGCGCGAGGGCGTTCCGCTGGACGTGGGCTACTATTACCCCTCGATTACCTGGTCGGACTACGATGGGGACGGCGACCTGGACCTGGTCAAATCCACCGGTGTAGAGGTGTACCTCAACGAGGGGAATGCCAAGACCCTGCGCTTGGGCCAGTTGGTCCGCCCGGTGCTTAAACAGCAGCAGCGCATGGAACGGGCAAATCTGCGGGCTTTTGACATGGTGGATTTCGACAAGGACGGCGACCTCGATCACGTGCTCATGGCGTATTACTGCATGGATCTGGAGGTGGATGAGTGGCAGGACGGCCTCTTCCGCCGCAGTTTCGTCGTCAACGTGGATCCCGAGAAGAAGGATTGGTACGGGTGCCCGGATCTGACCGAATACTATGCGCTGTACGGGAATGTCCAACTGGTGGACTTCGATGGGGACGGCGATCTGGACGTGGCAGCGACCTCGGAACATTCCTGGCGGTTCGGCTATATCCATTACTACGAGAACCTGGGAACAAACGGATACGCCCCGGAAGTGGAATGGCGGCCCATGGCCACCTGCGATTACGTGCGTTTTGTCGAGGGCAAGAACGGCCAGGGCGCCCATGTGGACGCAAAGACCTTCCTGGATTTCCTGTCCTACCGCACCAAGGACAGCTTGGATTCCGCGGGGGGAAGCTTGTCGTTCTGGTTCCAGCCCGACTGGGATGCGACCGACGGCAATGATCATTATTTCTTCTATACCGCGCCCACGCCCGCGGCGGCAGGCATTAACTCCGGTGATCTGGCATCTTACTACGAGGGTATCAAGCCTGACCTGGTTCTGCCCAAACCCTTTGCATTGTTCAAGACGAAGGCCGGGACCCTTCAACTGCAGATGGGCAAGCTGGGTGTCGAGACCCCCGTGCTGGATTGGCAAACGGGCTCATGGCATCGCGTGGAAACGCACTGGGGCAAGGAAGGTTGCTCGGTGGCGGTGGACGGCCGGCGCCTGGCCGAATCTGCCGAACCGGTGACCGGCGTACCGGTCGGCCGCCGCATGTGGGTGGGTAGCCGCGCGTGGATGGGGGTTCAGCGCGAGCGGGAATACCCGGGCCGATGGAAATGCCATCCAGTGGATATGACCGATCCGGTCGACGGCGTGCTGGACGACTTCGAGATCCGCAACGCGAAGGGGCAGGCGCTGTTTACCCTTGCCTTCAACGGGAACGCCGACTCCGCACAGGGCCAATCCGGGGCCCGCACCAAGTTGGGATACCGGTGTGCCCCCGGCTACGCCGATTTCAACGGGGACGGGTTGACCGACATGGTGGCCATGATCAGCGACGGCCGCCGCGGCCACGGCAGCGGGTCAGAACCGGAACACCGCAATTGGGGAGACGGCGTGCTGATCCTGTTTCCGAACGTCGGGACGGCCGCCAAACCCCGCTGGGGTGAAGGCATACCACTAAAGCATACCGACGGGACACCCTTCCGCTGCCATATCCGCACCAAAATCACACCGGTGGATTGGAACCGGGATGGCCGCGTGGACCTGATCCTCTCCGCGGCAAACTCGGATGAAGATGCGGAATTCAACCGAGCCGTGGACCTTTTCATGAATACCGGGACGAAGACCGCACCGGTCTTCGGTCCGCGTCAGCCCATGGACCGGCTCAACAGCCTGCTGAACGCCCATCACGATGTCAAGCTGGAGGCCGTGGACCTGGCCGGCAACGGCGAGGACGCCCTGGTCACCTCCACCGACCCGGGCACATGTGTCTTTTATCGGTCGTTCCTGGAGGAGGACCCCGTGCGCGTTCGGGTCGTGGCCGTCGAACCGGGGCTCTAACCGTCTATCGGGGAGGGAAAAGGGGGCAGAAGTCCCCAATGGCGCTAAGTTAATCATGTGATTTACTTTTTAGCGTAAACATGCTGGATGGGTGCGGCGCCATATGAGCGCGTTAGCCTACTGCGCCGAAGCGGCTACGAAGGCCAGGCGAAATTGACGGAAATGGATCGGAAGACAGTGCATCCAGTGCCTGCCCGAGCGTCGGCCAGGGAAAAATCCGGCGCTGGACCATCGGTTAACGAACGAAATCGGATAAACTCGCCTAAGGCGAGTAAAACCAAGGTGACAGGAAATCCTGTCACGAATTCAGGATAATAAAAAAAAGGAGAGCAAGAGTATGGTAACGAATTACAACGCGATGCAATCGCAAAACCTCAAAATCATGGTCGTGGTTGCGCATCCCCACGATTTTACCCACTGCGCCGGCACCTGCGGTATTCACAGAAAGCTTGGCGACGCGGTCACCGTCGTCGCGATAACAAACGGCGGCGCGACACATAACGAAAAACTGAGCAGTGAACTTCTCAAGCCGGAGAGCGAGAGAGACCCCGCCGTCTTAAGCATGACACCGGAAGCATATGAGGCTCAAAAGCAGGCGGAGTTCAGAAAGGCATGCAGCTATTTTGACGTTGCCGACATTCGCTTTCTTTCGGCACCCGACCCGTTTCGCGTAAACACCAATCATCAGGCCGTCCATAAGCTGCGGGACATCATTTTGGATGTGCGTCCGGAAGTCGTCATTACACACAGCCCGTACTTAAACGGCTACAACGGGCGCAATGATTTGGCATATGCCGCGCCTGAGGACCACACGGAGGTCGCGTTTGCTTATTCTGAAGCGGCAATGTTAGCGGGGACGCCGAATTATAAAACCAAGGCGGTGCCCCATAGCGTGGCGGCCGTTTATTACATGGGCGTCTTTTGCAGCCCGAATCAGGTCGATTTCCACATCGATGTTTCCGACTGGTTTGAGCAGCGTGTGGCAGCGGAGGCGGCCTTTGCCACCCAGGGACATGACGAGACTTTTGCGCGCACAAGAATGGTGACGGACATCGGGCATCAGGGCTGGTTCAGCGGCACGCAGTACGCCGAGGGTTTTTTAAGGGCGCGACGCGAGCTTTTGACACATATTGTGGTGCCGGAGCGCGCTCTGAAGCAAGCCAAATCGTCGCACATGAAGCACTTGGCGTGGATATCGGGGAAGAAAGGCGCGGAAAACGTTTAATGTGTTTTTGTCAAACGCAGATTTTTAAGAGGCACCCATGAAGCACACAATGCAAATGACGATACCCTGGTACAAAACCGCCCTGCGTCGTTGCGTGGTCGACATGCACATCCCCGACTGGGACGAAAAATTCCTTAGTGAATTCGATCCGGCGGAATATGTCCGGATGCTCAAGCAAGCGAAGGCCCAATCAGCGGTCGTGTACGCGCATTCGCATACCGGGCTTTTCAACTACCCGACCAGGATCGGCAAACAGCACGCCAATCTCAAGGGGCGCGACATCTTCGGCGAAATGGCTGATGGCTGTCATGAAAACGGCATCGCCGTCGTGTGTTACGTGAGCCTGATCTTCGACCGCTGGGCAGCCGACACGCATCCGGATTGGCGCATCATCAGCTTCGATGGCAAACCGTGGGCCGGCGTGGAGCGCAAGGGCAACTCGCGCCATGGCACCTGCTGCCCCAATACGCCGTATCGCGATTATGTGCTTGCCTGGACCCGCGAAGCAGTCACCGCAACGGTACGCAAGCGCAAGCCCGGAGCGAGCGTCGAACACCAGGCCTCCACCCTCGTGGCAGACTGGACCATCGGGATCTCCGACGCGTTGGCCGCACAGAACGATTTTTTGCAGGGCGATTTCTATGGCGACAACTACCAGGGCTCGTTCGTCCGGAAACTTCTCGATCACCTGAGTCCCAACCGGCCCATCGGGTTCGAGACCAGCTCGGCCATGAGCCTCGTGTACCATACCACGATGAAGCCGGAAGCGCTTTTGGAAGCCAAGGCGGCAACGGCCATCGCCGACGGCTGCGCGTTCATCTTTATCGACGCGATCAATCCGGTCGGCACGCTCAACGCCGAGGTGTACGCGCGCATGGGCAAAGTCTTCGGCAAACTCATGCCGTATTACGCGCACATGGGCGGCGCGCGCGTCGAAGATGTGGCCATTTATTTCAGCACCCAATCCAAGTGCGACTTTGCGCGCAACGGCAAGGACATCGCCCTGCCGGCCGTGGAACGCGACCCGCATCTCAATGCCGCAATGAATGCGTGCCGGTCGCTCTTTGGCGCGCACATTCCCTTGGGCGTCATCACCCGGAAAGACCTCAAGGACCTCGGGAAATATCGCGTCCTGGTTCTGCCCAACGTGCTGATGATGGACGAGGATGAATGCGCGGCCATTCGCCAGTGGGTGCGCAAAGGCGGCTGTCTCTATGCCGGCGGTTATACCTCGCTCGTCGATACGGCCGGCAACAAAAGGAATGACTTTATGCTCGGCGATGTATTGGGAATCAAGCGCCTCGATGATTTGCCCGAGGGTAATTTCTACATTGCACCCGCACCCGGCAATGAAAAGCTGTTTGACGATTACAGCGTCAAGTACCCCGTCATGCTGAAATGTCCCCGGCTTAAAATCGAAGCCCGCCCCGGCGCGACGGTGCTGGGCAATATCGTCGCCATCTGGCCGGCGCCCGATCCGACGAAGTTCGCCTCGATCCACAGCAACCCGCCGTGGCAGCCGACCGATCAGCCGGCAATTGTGATGAACCGGTTCGGCAAAGGCCGGGCCATTTACGCCGTCGGCGAGCTCGAAAACGCCGATTTTGCGCGCGGCATTTTTGTCAACCTGATCAAGAGCCTGAACGCCAAGTTCAGCTTCGAGGCCGACGTTTCCGCCGTTGTGGAAGTAACGATGTTCGACCAACCGGACCGTAAACGCTGGATCGTCAGTCTGGTCAACTTCCAGAAAGACCTGCCGAACATCCCGATCAACGGTATCAAGGTGCGCGTGCGGCCGGGTCGGCGGAAATTCAAACGCGCCGTGCTGTTGCCCAATGGCAGCCCCCTGAAATCCATGAAGAAAAACGACATGATCGAAATCGCTGTGCCCCGTCTGAATACGCTCCAGATGATCGCCGTCGAATACCGCTGAAAAACATGATCGGAGGAATGCCATGATGCAGGCAGCATCCGGAAATGTCGCCGACTTGATTGAGCAAGTGAAGTTTAAGGAGGCAAGCGACAGGAACCGCAGCAAGAACAAGTCCGCTCCGACCGTCACGATTGGCATCGAAGAGCCGATTGCCTGGACAATGCTCTTCGATTTCGATGTCAATCGCTACTTTTCAGACCCGCGCTTCTATGTCGAGCAAACGTTGCGGCAGAAGCTCTGGAAATTCGACAATGTTGACGACGATGCGGGGCTCACGCGCGATGTTCCCGCGTGGCTGGGACACTATCCCGAATACACGTTTGTCGGCATGGAGGTGGTATTCACGCCGGGCGGTGTGCCGCACATTCAGGATGATCACCCATTGACGCGCGCGCCCGACTTAACACTCCTGCAGCCCGTCGATTTCTATTCGTCCGGCTGGATGCCGCGCATCCTGCGGTGGTATGACGAGATTGAAGCCATCGTTGGCGGCCGGCTGGAAGTGCCATTCAACATGACATGGGGGCGCGGTCCGCTGGACCTTGCGATCCAACTGCGGGGTTATGATAATTTCGTCGCCGACACCGCCGAGCGACCGGCTTTTGTGCATGACCTGTTGAAATTTCTGACCGAACAACGCTGTCGCTGGTGGGAGATGTATTATCGCCATTTCGGCCTTAAACCAAGTTCGACCTTCATCAGCGACGACTGGATCAACGTCCCCTTCATTTCGCCCAATATCTTTGCCGAGTTTGTGCTGCCGCGCTACCTGGAAATTGAAAAATACCACGGCGGAATCAGAGGAATTCATTCGTGTGGCAATACCGTCCCGTTGCAGTGCTACCTGCTTGAAATCAAAAGCCTGCAGGGTTTTGAAGTCAGCGCGTGGACGGACTTGGCGCAAACACTCATCAATCTGCCGCCACCGCGGCCGCTATGGATTTCGGTGCATCCGAATAATGTGCTTTGCGATTCGGCGGAGACCATGCGGTCAAAAATAAAGTTTATCAAAGAGGCCTGCCGCGGGCGGAAGTTTAACCTTTCCACATCCGGCCTTACGCCCCTGACGGCGGAGGAAGGCAAGTATGTTGCCAGCATTCAAACGTGGCTCCATGCGGCCCGGGAGCTTCTATCCTTAAGGAGTCTTCCGGCTGGTAAAATGCCCAACGTTGGCCTGAATCACCATTCCGGTTAAAAGCGCAACTTTGATCGCACGAAATTATTGAAACGTTGAAAAGCACGCACCACGGGACAGTTGGATGGTTTCACTTTCGGCTTTACCGTGATAAAAGTGCCGACCACATCACTGACGATCTTGCCTTGTTCAGTATTTAATATTCCTTTCCTGGGATAAATCAGCAGGAATGTGTCCTTGTCCACAGCGGCGACGAAATCATAGAAGCTGCTCGGTTCCTTGCCGAAGCATAAATGCCCTTGCCAGGTATTGCCGTCATCGGCGCTGAAAGCAACCCAGTTCCCGGGGCGGCCATAAATCACGGCCAAAACCCCGCTTTGGGCGCGGGCGACATTGGGATAAACGCCGCGGTCAGCAATGGGCACCGGCTTCGACCAGGTCTTGCCTTCATCCGTTGAACGGGAAAGATATAAGGGCGTGTGCTTATTCCCGCCGCCGGTGCGCATGAAACACAGGATTGCTTTGTTCGGGAGTTGGAGCAAGGCTGGTTCACAGAAGCTTTCCATGCCGATTTCCGGATCATAAGCGACCGTGGTAAGATAATTCCAAGTCTTGCCTTTGTCTGTTGAATGCATGGCCCATACACGGGTTTTGTATATTTTATAACTATACTCGGAAATCTGGACCTTATCATCCTTGAAATTGCCGTACATGACGGATAACAGGCTGCCATCGGAAAGCTGGACGGTGCCATGGTCAAAGACGCCTGCCGATTTGTGCTCAACATTTTGATCGTCGACACCCACTTCAGCTCCATCCGGAATAAAGGCTTTTCCTTTTTCCTGTGAAAGTTTCCCGTCCGGCGTCCATGTGGCACGGTCAACTTCATATACCCCGGGGGATACATAATTGGCTCGCCAACCCGGCTCGATAATTGTTCCATCCGGAAGCTCTATGGCGCTGATTCCCGGGCTGGACTGGCTTCTTTTATTCCAGGTGTTGCCGCCATCTTCCGACCAGTAATTGCCATTGACCACCATCCGGCCATCTTTATAGCGGAAAAAAGAAAAGAAATCCGGCGCATCAGCGGGAACGATGGTTACGGTCTTACCTATACTGATGTCCAGATCCGGCGCCTGCGGAATTTCAATCTTCGTTTCTTTTGCAATGCCCAAGCTCCGGAAACGAAAAAACTTCCATATGGCTTCGCCGGTGGCGGCCGAAGAACCGGAGCCAAAACATACGTTATTCCGGTTGTCCGTGGCAGGCTCGACAAACTGTCCTTTCCCATCCCAAAGGAGTTGCCCGTCAGCCAGGAGCCTCACATCTTCGCCTTTGATTTCGATGCGATAGGCGTGAAACGCGTCATCGGTTTGGAAGGAAACTTCGGTCGAAGGCTTGGAGAACGTAATCCGATTGGGAAAAAACGTGAAAGAACCTCCGTGCACTCCGTCAGAAAAGCCGATGCAATTACCGGAATCGCCGGAACAATTGATGGTTTTCATGCCGGCTTCGACAATGGCGCCGGCCGCCGGATCAATATTCCAGTTGACCGTGTAAAGGTGTCCACTGCCCCCTGCAGTAGACGGGTCCATGATCCTCAGTCCTTCCGCGGTAGCCTCGTTTGAAGTCTGCGACCCAATCCAATTGCCGATGTCTTTGGCCAATTCTTTGCCATTAAGCACGTAGATCCATTTTTCCTCTTCGGCAAAAGCCGCTGTAAGCACAAAGATTCCGCAGATTACGAAAAGGACTTTCTTCATTGCCATCCGCCTTTCTTTTTTCGCTTCAGCTTGTCATCCGATACGCAATCAACAGGAATTCTCCTTGCATGCTGGAAAGCAACATACCCCGATGCAATACGGATATCAAGTGCGATCGAAAATTTTACCGCTCCGAGAAGTCATAAATTCAGACAGGCAAGATCCTGTTGCGCGAACCATTCGCCGCACTCTATCGGCGGAACCGTTGCAAGCCTATTTTGCGAACGGATCATTGAGCAGGGCTTTGACTAGTGGGCCATACGCCGGTTCGCGCCGCTCGTACCAGCAGACGCCGCGGAAGGTGGCGCCGAGGAAGTCCAACGGTACATCCTCGAGATCGACCTGGGTATGCACCACCTGCTTGCAACCGCCGGAAAGGCCAAGCGTGTCACCGCGCGGGCCGAAGATGCCGGTGCCCAGGCCGCTGTTGCGCGCCACGACCATGTAAACATGGTTGTCCATGGCACGCATGCGTTGAATCATGACCCAGCGTTCGACACAAAAGTCGTGCGTCGTCTCGAAGAACGAGGTCATGGCACGGTGGTCACCCATGATTGGCAGGCAGATTATTTCGGCGCCAAGCCGCGCCGGGATACGTGCGGACTCCGCCGCCGACGAATCCATGCAGATGTTCATGCCGACCTTGGCCCAGCCCAAGTCGCAGACCGAAAACTCGTGGCCGGGCGTGACGCCATACCAGACCTCGAACGGTTGCGCCAAATGGACCTTGCGGTACCTGCCGACTAGTTCGCCCTCTTTATCGATGAGGAGTGCCGTGTTGTAGATGAGCTTCTTGTCTTTCTCCCACACCGAGAAGCAGAGCGCCATCCGATTTGCGCGCGCAAATTTCTGGAACGGCCGGATCTCCTTTCCCGGCACCGGAATGGCCAGCTTCGGCAGGGTTTCGGCCGTCGTGGGCATGCCGGTGTGCAGTATCACCTCCGGCAGACAGAGCAGGTCGACACCCTTATCCGCCGCTTGTCGGCAAAGCCCAAGGTAGAACTTGGTGTTCGACTCAACGGTGTACGTGCTGCCCGGCGGCAGGCCGCCCGCCGCGCCGAGCCGGACCATGCGCGGCTTTGGCGCGGCCATCGGACGCACCTCGGGACTGGTCCAGCGGATCTCACCCCGGCTCGAATAGGCCATGAGCAACTTGAAGACCAGGATGGATGCGTTCGCCGGCACCCGCATCCGGCCCTGGTAAACCACGTAACCGTTGCTCAATCCCGGCTGCGGGAAGATCGGTTCCCACCCGACCATGTTCTCCTTCTTGTCGAGCCAGACCCCGGCCACATTCACGCTATCGTAGCTGCGCTCAATATTTTGCCAGCGGGCTTGGACTTGGAGGTTAACCCAGGCTCCAGCCCTGACTGCCGGATAGACCAGTTCCCAACCGCCGTAACAGCCGGGGCTCCCGTTGCTGGCAACAACGAACGCATTGCCGTCGCGCCGAACATGGGGCGCGAGTGCATCCCGTGGCGCCCAAGGACGCGAGGACGTTAAATGGATGTGGGGCTGTTTGCGCATGTCAGTGGCTCCTATTAATAAACAATCGCACAACTCAATAGCCTATCAATCATTAGGACCCTATCCGACCGGCTGTTGAATCGCAACCCAACCTTCCCGCCCCGGCACATTCCCTTTTGCGATACAGCCTGCAGGAATGATCGCCGCCGCCGGCAGGAAACTGCCCAGCGGGACAAACTCATGACCGAGCGCACGCAACCGGCAAACAAACTGCTCAAAGAGATCCCGGCAAACGATGCCTTCGGCCTCGGCATGGATGGTCAGGACATTGACGCCATCGGAGCGGATTTTGGCCAACAGGCAGTCGTTGTAGCGTTCGGCGTCAATACCATTACGGCCGATCACCTCGTCATAGGTCGGCAGGGTCACAGGCACCTGGGGCTGGTTCAACCGAATGCCTGCGACCACCGGACGGAAAACCGTCTGCCCGCGGCAGTCGCTGTTGAATGCGAAAGGAAAGCACTCTTTTTCACGCAAGGCCGCATCCGTACAACGCCAGCCGGGCGCCGCCGAGCAGGTCGGCGGTGTGCCGACGATCGTGGTCATAAGGTCAACCCCCCGGACCAGGCCGGCGCGAATGGCTTCCGGCTGCATGTGTTCGATGTGCGCCTGCCAGGCGTAGTGGTCCCAGGCGTGAAATCCCATTTCATGTCCGGCGCCGGCGGCCAGGCGCAGGCAATCGCCAAGGCGCTTGCCGATGATCGTCCCCGGCCAGCACGTGCCCCGCAGAAGAATGTCCCAGCCGTAAAGTCCCGCGGCATGACTGCGCAACATCTTCACCAGGAAACGCGGGCGCACCAACCGCCAGAGGTGGCGCCCCATGTTGTCGGGTCCCACCGAAAAGAAAAACGTGGCGCGGATGCCGTGAGCCTCCAGCAGACGACATAAGGCCGGCACGCCGTCGCGCGTGCCGCGTAGCGTGTCCACATCGATGCGCAATCCGATTTTCATGCTTCGTCTTCGATGCCGAATTCGCCGGATGCGACAGCTTCCTGGAGGAAGAAATCCAGGGTTTCACTCACCGACTGTTCGAGCGGGATCGCCGGCGTCCAGCCGAGCAGCTTTTGCGCCTTGCGAATGCTGGGCCGCCGATGCGCCACATCCTGGTAGCCGGCGCCATAATAGCGGCCGCTTTCCATTTCCTGGATGCCGGCAAACGGCGGAAACTTTTTCCGCAAGGGATGCTTTTCAAATTTGCGGATCAGGATTTCGGCCAGTTCCTTGATGCTGGCCTCGTTGACCGGATTGCCGATGTTGAAAATCTGGCCATCGCATTTACCATCCTTGTTTTCGATGATCCGGAACAGGCCTTCGATGCCATCCTTGACATCCGTGAAACACCGTTTCTGTTCGCCGCCATCGATCAGCCGGATGGGACTGCCTTCAACCAGGTTGAGAATCAACTGGGTGATGGCGCGCGAACTGCCGATGCGCGCCGACATAAGACTATCCAAGCGCGGCCCGATCCAGTTGAACGGCCGGAACAGGGTAAAACGCAGTTTCTCGTGCCGGCCGTAGGCCCAGATGACGCGGTCCAGGAGCTGTTTGGAGCATGAATAAATCCAGCGCTCCATGCGGATGGGACCCACAATCAGGCGCGAATTGTCCTCGTCAAACTCCTGATCGTCGCACATGCCATACACTTCCGAGGTCGAGGGAAAAATGATGCGCCGGCCGTATTTGGCGCAATAGCGCACAATGCGCAGGTTTTCCTCAAAGTCCAGGTTGAACACCCGCAGGGGATTGCGAACGTATTCGATCGGCGTGGCAATGGCCACCAGCGGCAGGATGACGTCGCACTTGCGCACGTGGTACTCGATCCACTCGCGGGAAATGGAGATATCGCCTTCGTCGTAATAAAAATCGGGCCGCTTGAGCAGCCGCCCGATCTTGTCCGAGTGCAGGTCCATGCCATGCACCACATAGCGGCCGCTATCCAGAAGCCGCTCACTGAGGGCATTGCCGATAAACCCGTTTACGCCCAGGATCAGCACCGAGGTTTTGCGCTTGGCTTTGACCTGCCGCCGCGCACCCAGGCGCGTCCCCTTCGCCAGGCCCAGGACGGTGGCGGCCTGTGCGCCCGCCATGATAACGTCTTTCTCCGGCTGGGTCTGGTCAATCTGCACGACACCCTGGCCGCACGCCACGGTCAACGGATCGGTGGTCAGCACTGTGCCGGGATTTTCATCCGTCTTCGATTTCTTTGCCGTGGCCGACCATACCAGCAGTTTACGGTCGCCGGTCCAGGTGAAGGCGCCCGGATAGGGATGCGTCACGGCGCGGACCAGGTTGCAGATGTCCGCCGCGCTTTTGTTCCAGTCAATTTCACCATCTTCCGGGCGACGCCCGCCGAAATAGGTAGCCTTGGCATGGTCCTGCGGCGTGCGCGGCGCCTTCCCCGCGCTGATGCGCGGAAGGGTCTCGTCCAGGAGACGTGTGGCGGCCGAGGTCATTTTGCCAAAGAGCGTCAGGGCGGTGTCGTCCTTATCAATCGGCACCTTGGCCTGGGCCACGATATCGCCATCATCCGGATGCGGCGTCATGTAATGCAAAGTCACGCCGGTTTCTTTTTCGCCGTGGATCAGCACCCAGTTTGCCGGACAGCGCCCGCGGTATTTCGGCAGGAGCGACCCATGCAGGTTGATACAACCCCGGGGTGGAATATCCAGGATCACCGGCTTCACCATCTGGCGGTAATAAAACGAGAAAATGATGTCCGGCTTCAAGGCCCGGATTTTTTCCGCCCAGATCGGATGGTTGATGTCTTCCGGCGCATAGACCGGGATGCCGTGCGCGGCCGCATGCTCCGCCACGGACTGAAACCAGGCAACCTCGCCGGGATTGTCCTTGTGCGTGAAGACCGCCTGCACGTCGAACCCGTTACGCAGCAGCGCCTCGAGTCCGGCGCAACCGATATCATGATAGGCTAAAACAATTGCTTTCATAATGGCTCCATTCTGAATTGACTTCACAAACCGCGATTGACGATTACCTTAAGCAAGCCGGAGGGAAAAAGCAAAAGTTATTTTTGGGCATGGTTCAACGGTTGCCGATTTTTACATCTAATTTTTCAGCCGTGAACCTTGAACCATACTCTGAATCACATCACCACGTCGGCGGGACGGCCGCACTGACGGCAGGCGCCATTGACGATGCCGACGATGCGCGTGGTGTATCCCTGCCGGACGATCAGTTCCTGGGCGCACTTCGGGCAGAGTGTATTCTGCCCCGCGCTTGTCAGCACGTTGCCCATGTAAACGTAGGCCAGGTCCCGTTTGCACCGGGCAAAGGCACGCTCCAGCACGGCCGTCGGCGTGGACGGGATATCCATTTTATATTCCGGGTGGTAGGCACTCAGGTGGAGCGGCGTCAGCCGCCCCAGGTTCGCGGCCATCCAGGCCGAGACCTGGCCGACCTGCTCTGCGCCGTCATTCAACCCCGGGATCAGCAGGTTGGTAATTTCCACGTGACGACCGACCGCTACGGCCTGGCACGCGAACCGGAGCACGGGCGCCAATGCGCCGCGGCATTGCTGTTTATAAAAGGCCTCTTCCATGCTCTTGATGTCAATGTTCAGCGCGTCAATCAACGGCAATAGCTCCGCCGCGGGCTTTTCCTCGACAAACCCGTTGGTCACCAGCACATTGAACAGTCCCCGCGAGCGCGCAAGTTGCGCGCAATCCTTAACAAACTCATAATTGATCAGCGGCTCGTTGTAGGTATAGGCAATGCCCGGGGAATCCTGGTCCCGGGCGGCCTGCACCACCTCGTCCGGCCGGAACGATTGCGCTTGCGCATTGACGGCCTGGGAAATCTGCCAGTTCTGGCAGAACCGGCAGGCAAAATTACAGCCCCAGCCGCCGATGCTGAAAATGGCGCTCCCGGGATGAAAATGGAACAGCGGTTTTTTCTCGATCGGATCGTCATGCAGGGACGAGAGCAGACCATACCCCGCCGCCACCAGGCTGCCATCAACCACCCGCCGAATGCCGCACAAACCGGTCTTCTTTTCGGCAATCACGCAGTGATGCGGACAAAGCTCGCATTGAATTTTACCCGCTTCGGTTGTTCGCCAGAACGCCGCGCTCTTCATGTTCACCTCCATCGTTTCCCAAGCGCATGATGAGCAAAAAAGCCATATAATGCAAGCGCTTACCTGGTTATTGCACTTGCTTTTCCTTGACTTACCTCGTTGGGCACGGCACTTTACCCTCAATCAATAACAAAGACGTCACCCCGCACCAGTGAAGACTCCCCGTGGCAAGCCACCGGCTCGCGGGTTTCATTGAGAACGCAAGCAATTGAACGTTTAACGACATAATGGAGACGATCCCATGTCCGAAAAAGGAATGAAACGATTGGAGAAGTTGTATATCTCAAAAATCAGAAACCGCATCGGCGAGATCAACGAGCGGTTTATCTGGACAAAAGCGACGCCCGTAACCGACTTCGCGGTCGCGGAAACGATGGATCACCTGCCAATCGCCGCGGCGAAAAAATTACGCTATCGGCCGGCCAAGGACGGTTTGCGCTGGGGCAAACCGTGGAGCACCGCCTGGTTCCGGCTCCGTATCCGGATTCCCGCCGCCTTCAAGGGCGAGACGGTCACGCTGAGGTTCCTCCCCGACGGCGAATGCATCATCTTCCGCGACGACAAGCCGGTACAGGGCCTGGACCGCAACCGGGGAGAATACATTCTGTTCGACCGGGCCGGCGGCGGCGAAAGACTCGAACTGTATGTCGAGGCGGGAGCCAATGCGGCATTTGGCGACTATGCCCAGCGTTTGGCGCGTCAGCCGGAACTTCTCGTTTTCAACCGCGAGGTATGGGACGCATTCTGGGATCTTTCCGCCCTCTACGGCATGATCGATCCGACGGAGAAAATGAACTGGCTTGGCACCCACATGTTTCGCAGTCTGCCCGAAAACGATACGAGGCGGTCGCGGATCATCTTCGCCCTGAACAAGGCCGTCGACCTGTTCGACTACGGCAACCCGTCAAACGCTGAACTCCGCTCCCAGGCACGAAAAGTGCGCCGAGCCCTCCAGCCCGTCTATGGCTGCGAAGCAACCGCCTCGGCGCAGACCATCGCCTGTTTCGGCCACGCGCATATTGACGTTGCCTGGCTCTGGTCGCTGGCCGAGACAATGCGCAAATGCGGACGGACCTTCTCGAATGTCCTGGAACTAATGGACCGTTACCCGGAGTTCAAGTTTGTCCAGAGCCAGCCGCAACTCTATGAGTACACACGCCAGAAATATCCGGCGCTGTATGAGCGCATCCGGCAGAAGGTGAAGACCGGGCAGTGGGTCCCGACCGGCGCCATGTGGGTTGAGCCCGACTGCAACGTCACCAGCGGCGAAAGTCTCGTCCGCCAGATCCTCTTCGGCACGCGGTTCTTCAAGGCAGAGTTCAATTACGACGTTGCCGATCTCTGGCTTCCCGACGTGTTCGGCTACAGCGCCGCCCTTCCTCAAATCCTGCAGCGCAGCGGAATCGAGTGCTTCCTCACGCAGAAGATCTCATGGAGCCAATTCAGCTCATTCCCCTATCATTCGTTCCACTGGGAAGGGATCGACGGCACGCGCGTCCTGACCCACTTCCCGCCGGCCGACGACTACAACTCGCGGCTGGAGGCCGCCCATATGATAACGGCCGCCAACGACTACCACGAGAAGGACCGCTGTTCCATCCAGGCCGTGCCGTTCGGCTTCGGCGATGGCGGCGGCGGACCCAACCGTCCCATGCTCGAACGGATGCGCCGGTATCGTAATCTGGAGGGCATGCCGAAACTCGAGCCGATGGCGGTGAAGGAATTCTTCCGGCGTCTCCGGAAGGAATCGTCCGATCTCCCGCGATGGATCGGCGCGTTGTACCTGGAAATGCACCGGGGCACATATACCACCCAGGCCGACAACAAGAAGTTCAACCGGCGGGCCGAACTGCTGCTCCGCGACGCGGAAATGCTGTCCGCGCTCGGCAGCGCACAGGGCGACCGTTATGATCAGAAAACCTTGAATGCCGCCTGGAAACTGGTTCTGCTCAACCAGTTCCACGACATCATTCCCGGCAGTTCCATCGACGAGGTCTATGCCGATTCGTATCGGCAATACGACGAGATATTCGCCAAGGGCCGGGCGGTGAAGGATCGCGCCGTTGCCTCCCTGGCGGCCAGGATCGACACGCGCGGCGACGGCATTCCCGTTCTGGTCATCAACTCGCTATCGTGGGAACGCCGCGATACGGTAACATTCGAATCGAACCGCATTCGCCAAGGAACGTCATATGTGGCGGTTGACGCGGATGGGCTGGAGTCGCCGGTCCAACTGTGCGCCGACGGTTTCGCCCGTTTCACGGGCAGCCTGCCGTCGGTCGGGCACAGCGTCTTCCACATTGGCGCCGGAAAGGCCAACGCTTCGACAATTGCGGCAACCGAACAGGGCATGGAAAACGACCTGGTGCAGGTTGACTTTGACGCACAGGGCCGCGTTCGCGGCATCTTCGATAAAAAGGAACAACGGGAAGTCCTGGAACGCGGAAAGCCCGGCAACCGCTTCATCCTCTTTGAAGACAAAATGGCAACCTGCGGCCCGGCCTGGGACATGGAGATATACTACAACGACAAGCCGTTGATCACGGACGGGAAGCTCATCGCGGCCAAGGTTATCGAACGCGGCGCAGTCCGTTCCGTGGTGCGTTTTACGCGTGCGATCAGCAAGTCAACGATTAGGCAGGATGTGGTGTTGACGGCGGGCTCGGCGCGCGTCGACTTTGTCACCACGGTGGAATGGGGCGACGAGAAAGACGTATTGCTCAAAGTGGCCTTCCCGGTCAATGTGCGCGCCGAAAAGGCCCGCTACGAGATCCAGTTCGGAAACGTCGAGCGTCCGACTCACTGGAACCGACCGCAAGATTTCGGGATGTTCGAAGTCCCGGCCCAGAAATGGGCTGACCTGTCGGAGGGCAACTACGGCGTGGCGCTGCTCAACGACTGTAAGTACGGGCACGACATCCGCGACAACGTCATGCGGCTCACCCTGCTCCGGGCGCCGAAGTCGCCCGGCAAGAACGCGGACGTCAACAAGACCCATCAGTTCACGTATTCAATCCTCCCCCATGCCGGGACCTATACGAACGGCGTGGTGCGGGCGGGCTATGAACTCAATGTGCCGGCAACGGCAGCGGTGGTGAATGCCAAAGGCGGCAGGTTGCCGGCGAGGATTAGCCGGATGAGCGTTTCGGGAGACAACATCGTGATCGACACGGTCAAGCAGGCCGAGTATGACAACGGCATAATCGTGCGAATGTACGAAGCCCACGGATGCCGCGGCCGGTATGAATTTGTCACGAACCTTCCGGTCAAGCGCGTCGTAGAGACCAACCTGATGGAGAAGGAAGAAAAACGGCTTGGCATGAAGAACGGCAAATTGTCGCTGGAATTTAAACCGTTCCAGATCGTGACGTTGAAATTGAAAATGTAGATAGATACCATAAAATGGAGGTAACGCATGAGTTGGAAAAGGATAGGTGAAAGCGTGGGCTTTTTATCGGTTTTTTTTGGATTTCTGTTCTTTCCCGCCCTTTCTTCGCTTCGGGCGGAAGAAGGCGGCTGGACATATCTTACCGATGGCAAATCGGTGCCGACCGGAACCGCCTGGGAAGGAGAGCGCACCCTGGTCACATTAATTGGCGAAGGCCTGAGGATTTCCGCCCCTTTAATCAAGGGCAGCAGCGGATGTTCCTACGGCGTCGCCTGGGGCGCCTCGACCAATTATGCGAGCATGGTGGAGGCAAAATTAAAGATCATTTCCGGTTCGGCCGATTCCGGCAATAGTCTCGGGCTGGCCAACGGAACGTATAAGCTCGTTTTCACTTTTTTCCCAGACCGGATCGAACTTGACCAACCCAAGAAGGTTGTGCCCTTTAACACCGCGGACGGGTTTCACGTTTACCGGGTGGAATTAAAAAACAAGGATTTTAGATTTTTGGCCGACGACAAGCTTCTGCTGGACGGCCAGGGCCTGGTCACCGGCACGGAAAAAGTCTATGATAACCGTGATATGCTTAGTTTTGGCTCCGGTCCCTCCGGAGCGGCCGGCGAGGGTATCTGGCAGTTTATCCGCTATAAACACTCGGGGACAAACATGCAGCCTTCCAAGACCGGGATTCTCCAAACACCGCAAGAGGAAAACATTCAACAGGCCAGGATCGGGATTATCCAAACACCGCACTTGGCAATAACCGTGGGACGGACGGTTTCGATTGTTCCTCCGGCCGAAAAACCGGAATCCTCGTTCTCTTTTTTCCAATATAAGGACGGCCGGATTGTGGTCAAAAATTACTGGTCTAAAGACGGCGGCGAAACCTGGGAGAAAGGCGGAGGCGGTCCGGGGGTAGGTGCCGTGGAGCTTCCCGACGGAACGGTTCTTAACACCGGTTGGATGGCCCTTTACAGCGGCAAGCAGGGGGAGTACAAAACAACCATCTCCCGGACGACACCGGACGGGAAGACCGTGACCGAAGACGCCAAGGCGTTCATTCCGGACGGTGCGGAAAGCGGGGTAAATGACGAGGGGGTGTCCCACGATTCTGCCGGCGCCTTTGACCACGGCACCATTCTTCTTGTCGACGGCAGTCTCCTTGCCGTAATGTACGGGCGTTTCAGGGATGATAAAGTACAGATACCGACTTTTGACTTTAAATGTTACAAGACACGCTGCTGGGCCATGCGTTCCACCGACCAGGGGAAAACCTGGAATTACCTTTCCACAATCGCCTATGACCCCAGCATCGGCCTGGAAAGTTTCTGCGAACCGGCCTTGCTGAAACTCCCCAATGGCGACATTCTGTGCTTCATGCGCACCGGCGGCAGCGGTTGGCCTTGCAGATATACGCCGCTTTACCTGTCCCGTTCCACCGACCAGGGGAAGACCTGGAGCAAGCCGGAACCCATTGCGGATCGGGGCGTCTGGCCCAATGCGTGCCGCAGCGAAAGCGGGATCCTGGCGGTTACCTACGGCCGGCCGTTCCAGTGGCTGGCCTTCAGCGCCGATGACGGCAAGACCTGGGAAGGGCATCATTGCTTTTACAGTCCCAACAAATTTATTCAGTGGTACAATTACGTGGCCACGGTCGGAAAAGATAAATTCCTGGCAATCTATCAGCGGGACGGCGAAAAGGACCCGAAGACCGGAGAGATCTTAACAGAAATAGTCGGAACTTTCTTTACGGTCAAGCGGCGCTGACGCATTATATTGTTCAGTTCCGGGGTCGAAAAACAAAGCGGAGGTAACAGGCTATGTTCAAGTTCTTGACCTATATGGGCGCGGGTATGTGTATGCTGGGTTTCTCGGCTTCGTCGAACGCTCGGGCGGCGGAGCCTATCGTGATATCCGACATGGGCCTGTGCACGCCCAAATCCCTGCTGGCGTCCGAGGAGGCCAAGGGCAAATGGCGCCTGATACCCTACGAAGCCGACGGAGTTACCGGCAAGATGATCTGCGCCGCATCGTACATCACGGTTCCTGAGATAACCCTCCCGCTGAAGGTCTCGGGCTGGTATTCGGTGTATGTGGGATACTGGAACCCATACTATGCGTATGATGGCGGTGTAACCGTCAAGGCCAGGTTGAGCGGCGACAAGGCTTTTTTCAGATTCAGGGAGGGTGATGTGTGTCTCAGCCAAAATGCCGAGTATATTCGCGAGGACTTCTTCAAGCACGCCGACCTCACCGGCGAAGACTTGATCATTGGCAAAGTCAATGGACCGCTGGCTCAGAAGTGC
>JAPLSY010000035.1 GCA_026398415.1 Kiritimatiellota bacterium
AAGGTATCATTCCCCAATCATAGCGTATCGGGGCTTCTCAGGGGCCACCTCCGGAGGTGGCCCCTGATCTCATTCATCCGTCTATGATTCACAACCCTTAGCTTGGCCAGAGGGGGGTCACGATGTCCCCCACCTCGCCCAGTAACTTTGGGTTTTGGTCTTGACTCTGCATCGGGAAGTTCCTAACATTTTCCATATATTAAGTCATAAGGTCTTGATATTTACATCGGGCATATTTACCTGAATAGCATGCCCATATAATAATATCAGGGCATGTTTGCCTGTCAATCAATGGTTCTGCGGCGCGCGGCAGCGCCGCGGAATGGTCGGGGCGACCGGCCATTCGGAAGGACACGGATTTGAATATGACCCACATAATACGAAATGACGTCATCCTGATTTGCGGACTGCTCTTGGTATTTTGGATTGTGCCCTACTATTACCGACATGGTAAAACTGAAAGGTGGGTAATACGAATTCTTTTTTGCCTCGGTTTGGCCACTATCTGCTTCACCGTTATGGATGTGCCTCTTTATTGGAAACATCTTAATTTAGCCTATCCCACGGTCTGGGCCATCTACGTTACGCGAGATTACATAGGTGGCATTGCGATAGGGCTTTTCTTGAGTCTTCTCCTTTCGGGTCAATTATGGAAGATCGGGAAGATGGAAAAGATTGCCGGAAAATAATCACCGATTCCGAACAAGGTACCGGAACCTACCTCGGCCCGGATCCTCGGAGGTTCAACACTGACGTTAGAATAACAGCGCGAGCTTTTTGCGAAAGGGAAAGCACGATGGGAATTTTGAAAAGGTCAAAGGAAGAGATCGTATTTGAGCCAATTACGCATGGACCGTTTGCGGGCTCAATCATTGCCGAAGTGTTTGACACCTCAGGCGCAACAACCATGTCGTGCGGTATTCATGAAATTCCTGCCTCAGTGACAATTGTTGAAAAAGCCCCGGTTGATGATGTCCTATACATTCTGGAGGGAGCGATAGACATTGAATCAGACGGCATCAGCAAGACTTACCGGGCCGGTGATTTCGCGTACCTGCGCGCCGGTGAAAGGCAACAATACACCGTAAAAGACCGAGTAAAGCATATTTACGTTTGCTATCCTGGAAATTGGAAAGAAGGCAAATAAAACCGCTTCTAACCATAGGGTTCAGGTTAGCGCCCGCCAGCGCAAGAACGCCAGTGATATCCAGAAGAATGATCCGATCCCCCTGGAGCAAGCGGGGAACATCAAGGATTAGGAGCCGAGGAATGCCAACAACCCACGAAGCACAGGGTCAACCCTGTGTTCGGCGGTCGCGCACGACGCGGGCCGGGACACCAACGGCTAGCGCATAGGCCGGGACCGCGCGAGTAACGACGGCACCCGCGCCGACAATGACGTTACTGCCGACCGTGAGGCCATCCAGCACCTTGACGCCGGCGCCAAACCAGCACTTCTCGCCGACTTCGATGCCGTGGGATTGCGATCCCTGCTGGGTGACGGAAGCTTCGATATCGTGGGGATCGTGGTCGCCGCCAATAAAATAGCAATAGGCCGCCACCAGGGTATCGGCCCCCAGTTCGACACGGCTACCGGAAAATACTTCACAATTGAACCCGATGTTCACCCGCTCGCCCAGGACGATGTCGCCGTTTTTACAGCTCAGGATGGAATTCCGGCCAAGAAAAACACCGGACCCGATGCGTATGCCCGCATTATCCTGGCCCTTGGCATCCAGCAGGCAGTTGTCGTCAATGATGACATTATCCCCGATTTCAATCTTGTGCGGATGCCGCAACACAATGTTGGCGCCAAACACAACGTTCCGGCCGCATTTCCCGAGCAGGCCGCGATAGAGCTTGGCACGCAACCAAAGGCCCAGCAAACCCGGCAGGCGGGCGCAAAGCAGGACGATCAACTCGTATTTCAACAGCGGCCCGAATCCGCGCCGGCCGATGATCAGGTCGCTATAGCGTGCCAGCCGGGATTTTTGTTCGGCGGCCATTTCGCGCTGAATGATGACGCTTTCCGTTTTCATGAAAATATTTTCGACAGGATTAACAGGATTTACAGGATTCTGTTTTCATCTTGTTGTCCAGACAACATTTCTATGTTTTTGATCAGCATTTTATGTTACGGCACACAGAGTGTCGAGACCGAATTCAGTGTTTCGCGCGGCCATGTTTAAACCACAGCACGATAATCACCAAAGGTAAGGTTATGGCCGATTCCACCAGGACCAGGCGCAGATTCTGCAACGACCACAGAGCGGCCAAAGTCTGCTTGGCCGGCGGGGGGAAAAAGGCCCAGGTCGCATTAAAGAGGCGATCCGAAAACGGCCAGGCCAGCGTAAGCCCGATGGGTGGCGCGCAATCCACCGTAAGCCAGTCGGCCAGCAAATGACTGCCCAGGAGTGCCAGCAGAAGGCCGAGCGATAGCCATGATGCCCGCCGCTCCCTGAACCGGCCGTAGGCCCATATTGCCAGGGCTGTCACACCAATCCAAATCAGCGTGTGCGTCACCGTCTGGTGGTAATAGTTCACATTGCCCCGGAAGATGCCAAAAAAATAATCCAGGTCCGGCGCATTGGCCAGGAGGACGCAGAATAGCAGGGGACGCCATAGCGCGCGGAACTGACCGGCCAGTTCATCCCAGCGTCGATAATGCGGCAGGAACCGGATAAGGCCCAGGGCAAGGCCGATCAGACTATGGGCAATGGGAGAAGACATCGGAAATTGATGATTTCTGATTGCCAACATTCTACTTTCTGTCGTCCGTCGTCCGCAATTTATACAGTCGCCGGGCAACATCCCAAGCTCCGCACCGCACACCCGCCGGTATAAGACCGTAGCCGGCCCAGCTAGCCGCCGCCGGCCCAGCCAGCATGCGGCCGATGGAGGCCGCTGATTGCGAGACATCAAACGCACCCTGGTAAATAAACCCATAGGTTCCCGCGTAACGCTCCTCGCCGGCAAAGGGCAACGGATCGGAACCGGGGATGACCGCCATGCCGCGCTCACGGGCCAACTGCATGAGCCGCGATTCGGGCCACAGTGTCGGCCTTAAGGTGGTGTCGCCCAAGCGCAGGACCCGGCCTTGATCGCTTGCAATCAAATCCCGCACCAGCCGTCCGCGCGCAAACAACCACTTGCCGGGCGACCAAGCCAGGACCGGAATACCGCCGGCTTCGACTACCCGTTGAATCACCTCAATGGCGGGGAGGCCGTCCGGGATTTTCACGCACATGGCCAGCCCGAGAATTTCCAGCCGCTCGCGGGTCACAATCTGCCGGCCCGCCACCAGGCCCACCCGACCAACCCCGCGAAGACCAACCGTCACGCAAACCGGATCCGGCCCGCTCGTTATCTCGAGGCCATTGGCCACGATGGCCTTATCCCGATCTTTGAGGCGGCCGAAAAAATCGTGCTCGCGGCTTTCCGCCAGGAACGCCAGTTTATGAATTCCGTTTCCAATCGTTCCTGATTCTACACAATCGGCGGCGCCCGCCAGCCGGTCCAGATTTTGGATCAGGTGGCAAAACATGGCCTTAATATCATAGGCGGGATACACATGTACATGGCCATCCGCCGCGACAATGGTGGACGTATTATTCATAACGAGGATGCATTACCATAAACCCCATCCGGATCAAGCCGATATTTCCCTTGTTTTCCAGTCTATTTCAACATTATTATCGCTCTATGGCAATCATTAGCTACCCAAAAATCACCCTTCTTCGCCAAAAAGCCCTGTGGCTTGCCACAGGGAGGAATAACGTTCCTGGCTTCGCAGGGTTTCGCAAAGATGCCCCGCGGCTTGCCGCGGGGTGCTTCACAACCTGGCGCCTATGAATAAAAAATTTGCCATGCTCATGCTCGGCGTGCTCGTTATCGGCATCATCTTTCGCCTGTTCTTTTTTGCCTTCGCCTATCAGAAGCTGCCGCTGTCGTCCGACGAAGCCTGGCCTGGTCTCATGGCCATGCACATGCTCAAGGGCGAATTCCCGGTGGTCTATTGGGGCCAGACCTACATGGGCACCCAGGAATCGTTCATTGAAGCGGCGCTTATTTCCCTGTTCGGCGCCCACACGCTTACGATCCGCATCTATCCGCTGGCCTTTGCCTTCCTGTTCCTGGCGGTCAGTTACTGGCTGGCGCGGAGCAGTTACAACCGCGAAGTCGGCCTGATTACGCTCGTCCTGCTGGCGATACCCGCCCCCTATCTGGCCATGTGCGGAGTGGCCATCCCACCCGATAATTATTTAGCCGTCACCACGCTGGGCAGTATCGCGCTCCTGCTGACCAGCCGGATCATCGCGTCCGAGCGGCGTAACCTTCCGGCTTTTATCCTGCTGGGCGCCGTGCTGGGTTACGCGTTCTGGCTGCACTTGCTGATCATCAGCTATATCGTGGTGGCCGTCCTGTTCTTATTTCTCAAGGACAAGCTCCTGCTCCTGCGCAAGGAATTCTGGGGCCTGGCGCTGGCCTTTTGCGTTACCAGCCTGCCGTTCTGGTGGTTCAATTGGACGCACGATTTCGCCACGTTCAACGACGTGGGTGGGCAGAGTAACTGGGCGCAGACGCTCGCCATGTTTCAGATTGCCCTGATGTACACCGTGCAATTCTTTACCGGCATGCGCGTCATGCTGTATGGCGACAACGGCAACAATGTTACGCTTCCGCCGGCGCTGTATTACCTGCTGGCTGCAATCTGGATCGGGGTACTGGTGCTGGTGCTCATCGTGAGCTGGAAACGGCTGTGGCGCCTGTGTTACCTGTCGCTGAAAAACACGGACGGCACGGCGCTCCTGTTGGCAACGACGGCCGTAAGTATCGCCGTTTTCGCCAAAAGCCAGCGTTCGGGTGCGAATGACGCGCGCTATCTTCTGCCGATTCTTTCCGCCCTGCCCATACTGTTCGCATATGGCCTGTGGCGCCTGCGACAGTGGGCCAAGCCTTTGTTTTACGTACTCATGGCCATAGTGCTGGTTGCCCAGGTATGGGGCAACGTCCTGCTGGCCAAGGCCTGGAATAATCCCGCCCTCGTCGCCGGGCCGCTGGAACTGCCAGATACCCGCCCCCTGATCCGGTTCCTCCAGGACGCCGGCATCCGCCACGCCTACGCGCACTACTGGCTCTCCTACCGGCTAACCTATGAGACGCAAGAAGCCCTCATTGTATCCGAACCGTATAACGAGCGGTTTTCCGATAAGCCGGTGAAATTTTTGGACATCGTCAGCGCAGCGGAAAAGGTTGCCTTTATTACGCACCCGACCCTGGGCATCAAAGCCGATGATTTTGAAACGCTCCTGCGCGGCATCGGCGGCACCTGGCAGAAAACTAATCTTACCTGTTTCACCGTATTTTACGATTTCCTGCCGCCCTGCGGCGCTGAACGTACCCTCCGGGAAATTCCGCGCGACCGCTGGCAGGTGACCGCCTCAATCAAACCCGCCAAGGCCCCCTTGATGATAGACGGCAAAACCAATACAATCTGGGCCAGCGATACGGCGCAGAAGCCCGGCATGATGGTCACCGTGGATATGGGCGCGGTTCATCCCCTGGCCAGGATCAGGTTCGACCTGGGTACGGTCTGGTGCGATTACTTGCGCGGCTCGAAAATCGAAGTCTCCCTGGATAACCAGCTATGGCAAACAGCCTTTGAGTATGGTGACGTTGCTTGCGGTCTGTTCTGGAACAACGACCAGCCGCGATTCCTGGTCCACGGTGATTTTTTTACCTGCACGTTTGCGCCGGTGCAGGCACGCTATGTCCGTATCACCCAGACCGGTTCAGACCCCCGTTTCTGTTGGACGATTGCCGAGTTGCGTTTCTTCGGCCCGCCTGCAATCCGTCAGCCGACGGATAGCACTGCCTGCCCGCAGTCGCTACCTGCCCGAAATGCTGCGCATATCGCTGCAGGCGGGCGCGACAGCGTTGCGGGCGGGCGGGCAGGCCAGGAGACAAGCAATTGATGATCACTTTTCTAAGGCGTCATGGTCTGCTGGTCGGCGTCATGGTCATAACGGCCGTGGCCCTGGCGGTAATCACCTTGACACGTCATCTACAGATAGCATCGGCTTTCGACTTGGCACTTTTTGACTCGGCGCTCTGGAGCTTCCGACACGGCAACGGCTTCCATGTCACCTTGGGATGTGTTAACACGCTTACGTATCCCCATGATTTTTTTGGCGAACACTTTGCCCCCATTATGTACCTGCTGGCTTGGCCCGCCGCACTCACCAGCGGTCCACAGGCTTTGTTGGTATTACAGGCCCTGGCCATCGCCGCAGCCGCATGGCCGGCCGCCGTGCTGGCCCGCCGCATGACGGGTTCAGCGGCCCTTGGAACGCTCGCGGGATGTGTATGGCTGGCCCAACCTTCCCTTTGGCATGCGGCCCTTTACGATTTTCACGTGGAAGCGTTCGAGCCATTGTTCCTCTTCGCTTTCGCCGCCGCCTTTTTGGCCGGCAACCGCTGGAACTGGCTTTGGGCCGTCTTGTATTGGGCTTGCAAGGAGGATGCCCCGATTTATTTCGCGGTCATCGCGACAATCCTCGGATGGCACAGTGGCCGGCGCACGGAAGGCACAGTCCTCGCCGCGCTTGCGCTGATATATGCTTGGGCCGCTTGGTTTTACATCATTCCCGCCTTTTCGATCACGGGCCAGCCGTTGCACATGAGCCGCCTGCTTACACCCAAAAATTGCGGTGGACTTTGGTCATGGTTCGTTACAATTGCCTGCGACAATGAACGCTGGATGCCCTTTTTACAAATTTTAAGAGCAATGGCTTTCCTGCCGTTGTTAGCCGGCGCACTCGTTTTACCCGCCGGCATGTCCCTGGGGGTCATGTGGCTTTCGGCCAATAATTATCAATCTGGTCTGGCCGTGCATTACCCGCTCACATTTACCCCGCTTCTTTTCCTGGCCGCGCTCGCGGGCGCCGGACAGGTTGTTAGATGGATGCAAGGTCGTTCGCGCCGCGCTCACCAAGCTGTTTGCGCGCTCAGCATAGCTTTGTTGCTTGCCGGCCTTTATTTCGGCTGGTCTCAAGCGCCGAGCCTAACCGCTGCCTCGGGTAGCGGCAATCCACATGTTCTGCGTGAAAGCCGCGCCTTGCTCGAGTGCATCCCTCCGGATGTTCCCTTAACCGCCGCCCTGTCCCTGGCGCCGCACCTGGCGCGGCGCCCACAACTGCCCTTGCTTCTGTCACCCTCCTGTGAAACCGAATGGCTGGCTACGCGGCTGGATGGCGAGACTTATCCCTTCCCGAATGACGAGCACTTTGACTGGCTTATCGGCACCATGCTTGCCACTAACTCTGATTACGGTCTTGTTGCCGAAAACGATGTGGTGGCCATTTTCCGCCGCGGGGCGCCCACCACCGCCAATGCGGCGCTGGCTTTCCGCCTCGAACACACCATCCGCGCCACGGAATTTCATCATCAAACCGGTACGCGCATCAACGACGACCAGGCTGGCGGCGGCCTCGCCTGGCGGTGCAAGCCGCAGGATAGCGATGGTTTTTTTATCTTTGGTAATTATCGCGATCTGCCGGCCGGCGACTATGAAATCACGTTCCGCCTGCGGGGCACGGGAAGCACCAACTTACCTTATGCCCGTCTCGATGTTTCTGAAAATGACGGCCGCTTCATCCGCGCCGAACATCTGCTGGCGGGCGACACTGGCGGCTATCGCGAGATTAAACTGCTGGCGCGGCTGACTGGCGTGGGCACCGCCGAATTCCGCGGCCTCAAGATCGGGCCGGGCGAGATCGTCGTGGAACGCGTAAGCTGGCGCCGGCTGAATTGAGACCGCCATGCGCAGGTCTCTCCCCTGGTGCATGATGGGCCGCATGGCTCACGAGCGATATCCGCCACCCGGTTATGTCGAGGACTTTACCCCCAACGTCAAGCTCGTCAAAAAGGTGATCGTCGTGACACCGCGGCTAATCCGGGTTCAAGGTGGAGGCGCGAACCGGAGTTGAACCGGTCTAACAGGTTTTGCAGACCCGTGCCTAACCGCTTGGCTATCGCGCCTTGAAGAAATGACTTCGCTGCCAGCTTACAAAACTGGCCCTCATGGTATCAAGCCGAAGATCGGCGTCAACTGCTTTTTACCTGAACAATGCGGAAAAGTGTGGATCATTCCATCGGGAATTGATACATATTTCAGCCAGGCCGCCGAACGTTCCTATATCCGGCCCGGGGAGCATGCTGAACTATGCCGACGCACCATGTGCCGCTAATCCAGGTTCTCAAGCCGGATGAATACGAGCGCATTGACCGGTTTTGCAAAGATCATGCCGGGATCGCGGCTCTGCCCGCTATTGCGGATTTGCTCCGCGCCGATTTCGCCACGGAACTGGTCCTCGATCCGGATATCATCCAGGGATTTACCGCCGACAGCTCCAATCTGCCGGGGCACGCCGACGCCCTGGGCCGGCCGCAATCCGAAAACGAATGCGCCGTCATTTTCCGGGCCTGCTTCGCGGCCGGAATTCCTTTTACCCTGACCGCGGGGCGGTCAAACCTGACCGGCAGCGCCACGCCGCTGACGGGCGTTATCATTTCCATGGCGCGGATGCTGCAGCCGGAAATTAGCGTGGATATTGAAACCCGCACCGTACGCTCGCCCGTGGGCGTTATTCTCGAAAACATGCGCCGCCAGGTGCTGGAACAGAGCGCGGGGCGCCTGTTTTTCCCGGTTGACCCGACAAGCCGGTCCGATGCTATGGTCGGCGGGGCGATCGCTTGCAACGCATCGGGGTTCACGCCGGGCGAAGCCGGGGCCACACGCCCATGGGTTGAGGCCGTGGAGTTCATCTTGCCCCATGGCCTGAAAGTGTCTGCCCGGCGCGGGGATTACGTGTCGGCCGATGGCCGGTTCGAATTACACGACGGCTCCCGCGTCGTCGCCTTCCCGGTACCGCGTTATCCGCGCCCGGCAATTAAAAATGCCGGCGGCCCGTATTCTTCACCGGCGGGCACAATGGATTTCGTGGATCTCATCGTGGGCAGCGAAGGCCTGTTCGGTGCGGTGACGGCTTGTGTCCTGCGTCTGGCGTCGCATCCCCCGGCTTATTTGGATCTTTTCTTCTCCCTGCCGGACGAAAGTAACGCCGTGGATTTACTCGATGTCTTGCGCGCCACTCTGCCGGGCGGATTGGGTTGCCTCTCCGCGCTGGAATATTTCGGCGCCAATAGCCGCCGTTTCATGAAGCACGAAAGCCGTTTCTTTCATGGCGACCATCCGGTGGGCATTTATATACAGGCGCCACTGGCGGGGCAGGCGCTGGAGGATGCGGCCGGGGAATGGCTGGAACGCCTCACGGCGGCCGGTTGCGGAGTGGACGAGAATGCAATTCTGCTCCTGGATAACGAGCGGGACCGGGCCTTGTTCATGGAGGCGCGGCATTCCATGCCGGCCAAGGCCGTGGAGCTGGTCCAACAGCGCGGCACATTCACCATCATGACCGATACGGTTATCCCGTCGCACCGCTTCCGCGAATTCCTGAGTTTCACGCATGGTGCGATACGGGACGCCGGGTTGGATTACCTTGCCTTCGGCCATTTTGGGGATTGTCATCTGCATTTCACGATCCTTCCGGAAAAGAATCAGGTAGCGCTCGGCGCGGAAATTTATGACCGGATCATCGCCCAGTCGGCCAGCCTGGGAGGCGTCTATTCCGGCGAGCACGGCACCGGCAAACGCAAGCGGCGCGATTTCATCCGTTGCTATGGTCCGGCGGCGGCGGAGCAGGTGCGGCAATGCAAAGCGGCGGTGGACCCGCTGTTTCTGCTGAACCGCGGCAATGTGCTGGAAGCGGGGCTTGGCTCTTGAAGACGATGGTGTAAAAAAGAAAGCTCGACAGACGCACGCTTCCCGTAGTAAAAAAAATCGGCAATTTGCGGATCGGGTGGGGGCCTTGCCCCCTGGCACAAGACCCGCAGGGAAAGCGGCATGAACCAAAGGAATGCGAACATGAAGCGCACACGGATAACTACCTGGATGGCTGGCGCGGCAGTCATGACAATGGCAATAGGCAGTCTGGCCGAAGACAAGGGCGCGACCCCAACCGCAGTCCCAGCCAGGCAGCCGGCTGTATTTCAAAAAATGGACACTAATGGCGACGGCAAGATCACGGCGGCCGAGTTCCAGGCACTCCGGGATGCCTGGTTCAAGGAGATTGATGCCAACGGTGACGGCAAACTGACGGCGGATGAGTTTGCAAAGGATCAGCAAGGCCGGTTCAAGGATATGGACGCCAACAGTGATGGCGTGGTCGTGGCGGAGGAATACGTAGCCTTCTTTTGCGGCCCGGACGCCAAGGTGGACAAAGAAGCCAAGCCGGCCAAGACCGACAAGCCAACGCTGTTTGAAACCATGGATACCAATGACGACGGCTTCGTAACGGTCCCGGAATTTGTGGTTTATCGCATTGTCATTTTCCGGCAACTGGACGCCAATGGCGATGGCAAACTGACGCCCGAAGAATTTGCGGCGGGCGCCAATAAGCGCTTTACGGCCATGGATGCCAACAAGGACAAGACGGTCGCGAAAAATGACGATGCAACGGGGGTCAACAAGGCGCGCGGTAGCCGGGCGCCGGAGACCAACCTGCCCGTGGCAAATTAAAATCCGGATTAGAGCACGCGTGCCCCGGCTGCGGGCCGGATCACGCGTGTGGTGCAGGTGTGTCCGAACTTATGCACAAAAGCGGACGCGATGGTTTGGCCGACTTGATCCGCATCGCGAGGATCAAGCATCAGCACCACGCTCCCGCCAAAGCCGCCGCCGGAGAGGCGCGCGCCCAGGACCTGCGGCAACAGCCGGGCCTGCGCCACGATAAAATCCAGTTCCGGGCACGAGTTTTCGAAATTCGTCTGCGAGCTGTGGTGGGATTGAAACATCAGTTCGCCAAATGCCCGCACATCGCCCGCGCGCAAGAGCCGGGTGGCTTCCAGCACCCGCGCATTTTCCCAGATTATGTGCGCCGCGCGTCGCGCCGTAATGGGATCCAGGCGCGCGGCAAACGCATGCCATTCATCCCCGGAGACATCGCGCAGGGCCGTGACCGGATGATCGAGCACGGAAGCGAAAAAAGCGGATGCGCGTTCGCATTGCGCCCGGCGGTCATTATAGGCCGATACCACCTCGCCTGGGCGTAGCGCGTCGGCAAAGCCTGGCAGACTGTGCTTGACACATGTGTCAACCAATAGGAAGCAGATTTCCGCCGCCAATGGCACGGTCTCGACCTTCAGCGACCTGAAATCCGTGAAGACCAGGGCTTCCGGTTCGCCGTTCAGGCTGGAAATCTGGTCCAGTAATCCGCAGCGCGCGCCCGTAAAGTCATTTTCGGCCGCCTGGCCAATTTTGGCCAATTCCAGGGGCGCCACCGCAATCTTGTAGAGCCGCGCGAGCGCCAAGGCTGTGGCAATTTCCAGGGCGGCGGAGCTGGAAAGGCCCGCGCCCATGGGAATATCGCCCGCGAACGTGGCTTGGAAGCCCGGTTCGATTCGGCCGCGGGCACCCAGTTTATTTACCACGCCGCGCACATAATTGACCCACAGCGGCCGCTTTACGGGCGCGGTAACCGGCAGGTCGAAGCTAATCTCTTCCGGAATATCCAGAGCCTGCACCGTGCATGCCGCGCCCCCCGCAGGACTCAGCGCCAGGCCAACACCCAGGTCAATAGCGGCGGAAAGTACAAACCCTTCGTTATAATCGGTATGATTGCCGAGAATTTCCACGCGCCCGGGCGCATAGGCCACGACAGCGGGCGGAGCGCCAAAGCGTTGGGTATGCGCTTGCTTGATGGTTTCAATCAAGGCCGTATTCATAATGAGACAAAACCATAACCATAAAAAACAACTCTTCAGCAAAATGCGTGGGTCAGATACACAAAGAGTAACCACGGATTACACGGATTTTACGGATGGCACGCACCACCTTTCTTATCCGGGCTGGCGTCTGTCGTCCGTCGTCTGTCCTCTTCCTTTCTTATGCCGGAAGCGCGGATGAGGGCCAGGAGCTCCTGCGTACGCTGATCCAACTGCGCCTGGGTTTTGGCTTCCAGGTTCAGCCGAACCAGCGGCTCGGTATTGGAACAGCGGACGTTAAACCACCAGTCGGTAAATTCCACGCTGAGCCCGTCGAGTTCAAACTGTTTGCCGCCTTGGTATTGGTTTTTCAGCCGCGCCAGGACCGCCGGCGGGTCCTTGACCTCCGAATTGATCTCCGGACTCTTGAAATAGCGGTGAAAGGGCTTGATCATCGCGGAAAGCGGCACCCGCGACTGGCTCAGCAGGTTGGCGATATAAAGCACCGCCATGGCGGAGCTCTCCGTAAAATAGTTCTCCTGGAAATAGTAATGCCCGGAGAGTTCGCCCGCAAAAAGCGCATGCGCCGCGCGCATTTGCTGTTTGATGAAGGCATGCCCCACCCGGCACATTTGCGGCGTGCCGCCGTTCTCCTCGATCACTTCCCGGACGGTCCAACTGCTGCGCAGGTCGTAAAGGATGACGCCTTTCTGCTTTTTCAAAATGCTTTGCGCGATCAGAAGCGTGATCATGTCCATGGGCACGATGGCGCCCGTCTCGTCCACGAAGCCCACGCGGTCGGCATCGCCATCGAAGGCGGCGCCGAAATCATAGCAATCCGGCTTCGCTAAGGCTACGCCGGGCAAGCCCGCGCGCACTTTCTGCTGGAGATCGGCCAGCGTCTCGGTCTTGAGCGGATTGGCTTCGTGGTGTGGAAACGTACCATCGAGGGTGTCATACATGGCATCCACCCGCATCAGGCCCGCCAAAGCTTTGGATTCGATACAGCCCATGGCATTGGCATAATCGGCGGCAATCGCGATGGGGCGTTGGAGGGCGGCCAGCTGTTGCACGTGCTTCACGTATTCCGGCAGGATATCGTAACTCGAGATCGTGCCGGGCGATACCGATGCCGGCGCAAAATCCGATTGCATTACACGCCGTTCGATTTCCTGAATACCGGTTGCGCCGCTGATCGGAATCGCCTTTTCACGGCAAAGTTTGAATCCATTCCACTCGCCGGGATTGTGCGAGGCCGTGATCATGATACTGGCATCGGCGCCCAGCTTGCCGTTGGCGTAATAGGACATCGGCGTGGAGCAGACGCCCACCCGGATCACGTCGGCGCCTTGTTGGGTCAACCCGCGGGTCAGCGCTTGGAACATGGCCGCCGAGCTCGAGCGCATGTCCTGCCCGACCACCACGCGCCGGCAGTTAAGAAAACTCGCAAACGCGCGGCCGATCTTAAAGGCCAGGTCATCGTCCAGGTCCTTGCCGACCACGCCCCGGATATCGTATGCTTTAAAAATTCCCGCCATAAGTATGCCTCGTTAATATGTGAGCGCGCCAACCACACCATAACCAGGAACCAAGAACAAAGAACCACGAACGACCATTATCATTTACCACATTGCCCGGATCGGAGACAAGCCTGAACCGTCTTGCTTCGATTTTTCATAGGGTCATGATTGAGTCCGCATGCCGGATTGACAAACGGAAAAGGACGCCTATATTACGCCCTCAACGGTCAGCCAATCTAAAAGTGTCGGTTAATTAACGGAGAGCAGTATGAATACGTCCTGTAGTTCGTGGAGTTACCATCGCACCATCGCGGCCAAGAAAATGGATCAGCTGGCCTGGGTGCGGGAATGCGCCGCGCTGGGTTTGGATGGCGTAGAATTGCTCGGCTATCATTTTCCCCGGACGGATCGCGCGTATCTCGTGGAACTTAAAAAACTGTGCGCGGACCTGTATTTAACCATCGCCATGGTGTCCGCCGACGGTCATTTGACGGTGTCGGACGATGTCCAGCGGCAGAAGGAAATCGAAGCCATTCGTAAATGGGTTGAGGTGGCCGCATTTCTGGGCGCTCCCCGGGTGCGGTTTTTCTGCGGCAGTGGCGCGGAACTCACGGCCGGCGGACCGGCTCTGTTTCAAAAGGTTAAACAGGCCGTGACCGAGGTGGCGGCCCTTGGAGCGGCGCACGGCATCGTGATGGCCATGGAAAATCATGGCGGCACGACCGCCGACCAACTGCTGGCCTTGATGGGCGCGGTGCACAGCCCGTGGCTGAAGTTGACCATGGATACCGGTAATTTTCCGCCGGCCAGCCAGGTTGGCCCGGAAACGTATGCGTCCATCGAGCGCTGTGCGCCACAGGCGGCCATCGTGCATGCCAAGTTTTTCAACGTGAAACCGGACGGGAGCGACAGCGAATTTGACTGGCAACGCATCCACGGCCTGCTTCAGCGTGCCGGTTTCCGCGGATTTCTTTCCGTCGAGTATGAAGGTAAAGACGACAATGAAGTTGCGGTCATGAAACGGATTGCCGGTTTTCTCAAGACCCTGCGATAACCGTCGGGCGTCAGCCGGCGAACATCCAAAAGCGGAAATTCACACCATGAAGCAAAAAGTCAAAGTTGGTATTGTCGGACTGGGAGCGATCGGTAAAGTTCATGCCGATGCCTACGCGCATTGTCCCGATGCCGAGATAACGGCCCTGTGCGACGTGGATGCCGGCCGCCTGGCGGAAGTGGGTGAGAAATATCAGGTCAAGGCCCGTTTCACGGACTATCGGGCCCTCTTGAAAACGGACGTGGCAGCGGTCAGCATCTGCGTCGGCAATCATTTGCATCGCGAAGTGGCCGTGGCCGCCCTGCGCGCCGGCAAGCATGTTCTGCTTGAGAAGCCGATGACCCTGAATGCCGGCCAGGCCGCTGACATTGTCGCCGCCCAGAAGAAAGCGCGCAAGGTCGTTCAAATCGGAATGGTCAATCGCCAGAAGCCGGAAGCGCAACTGATCCGGGAAGAAGTTCAATCCGGCCGGTTGGGCGAAATTTACCATATGCGCGCCGTGCTGATCCGGCGGCGGGGCATTCCGGGGCTGGGTGGTTGGTTCACGACCAAAGCCGTTTCCGGCGGCGGGCCGCTGATTGATATCGGCGTGCACTGGCTGGACCTGTGCATGTACCTGAGCGGCCAGTGGCATCCCACGAGTGTCAGCGCCATGACCTACGCCAAATTCGGCGCCAACATGCGGGCTTACAAATATGTCAGCATGTGGGCCGGTCCGCCGAATTACGCCGGCGTTTGCGATGTTGAGGATTTCGCCACCGGCCTGGTGCGTTTCGGCCGGAAGGCCACGCTAAGCTTTGAAATCGCCTGGGCCGCCAATTCCGAAGAATCCGCATACATCGAACTGATGGGCGATAAAGGCGGCATCCGGACGATGGACGGCAAGCCGCTGAAAATCATGACCGAATACGAGGGCCGTGTGGTGGATATAACTCCGCAGTTCAACGCCAACGGCAATCCGTTTTACATACAGACCGCCAAGTTCCTGGCAGCCTGCCGTGGGGAATGTCCCCCGGCGGCTACCTCGGCGGAAGGCCTGACCTTGATGCGCCTGATGGACGGCATTTATAAATCCGCCAAGTCCGGACAGGAAGTGGCGCTCTGAGCTGAATAATCCGGGCTAAGGCGTGCTTTTTTCCACATCCTGATGGCGCGAAGGTGGAATGCGGACCAGCCTTATTGCCTCGGCGACTTGCCTCATGCCCGGGCAGATTTGGCTTCGCCCACGATCTTGGCGAAACCTTCCGGATCGTGGATGGCGATTTCGGAAAGCATTTTCCGGTTGAGCTCCATGCGGGCCTTGGTCAATCCCTCGATGAAACGGCTGTACGTGATGCCGTTCAAGTGGCAGGCAGCCGACAAGCGTGCAATCCACAGACTGCGGTATTCGCGTTTTTTGAGCTTGCGGTGGATGGTGGCCAGACGCATGGCCCGGTCCACGGCTTCCGTCGCTTGACGGATCAATTTACTGCGCGACCCGTAAAATCCTTTGGCCTGCTCCAAGCGGCGTTTTCTCCGGCGGCGCGAGGCCGGCGCATTAGTGGCTCTTGGCATGACGCGTTCTCCCCTTCGATTTACAAAAAACGGTTAAAACAGATGTGCGATGCGTTTCTGTTCCATATGGCCCAATGCGCGCTTATTACGGGCATTGCGTTTGCGCTTGCGCGACTTGCCGGTCATTAAGTGACCCCGCCCGGCGCCCAGATGGATTATTTTACCGGTGGCGGTTTTGCGAAACCGCTTGCGTAACGCTTTCCTGGTCTTCATTTTCGGCATAGGTTTGCTCCCCTGTTATGTAAAACCAGCATTTATAAACCATTCATCGCAAATGTCCAGCCCTATTTCCCAAAATATTTCGCGCCCGGTTCGCTTGCCTGCGGATTTGATGGCAATATTGACTTCCGGCAAGTCTCCTGTAAAGTGATGGTATGGGTGAATCTTTATCCAAACCCGTAAAAGTTGCTCAGGACGTCTGGATGATTCCAGACCAATGCAACGTTTATGTGTTAAAGGCCGGCAAATCCGGGCTTGCCATTGATTTCGGTTCCGGCGCCTGGATGCAACGTTTGCCTGCCTTGGGCATCGAGCGCATTGAACAGGTCCTGCTCACCCATCATCATGCCGACCAGTGCGCCGGCCTGGCTGGCACAACCGAGCGCGAGTTTATTGTACGAGCGCCAGCCGGCGAAAAGCCAAACATCGATCCGGCGGATTTGGCTCGGCGCGTTCAGGAATGGAAAAAGCTTACCTATTCCCCTTATTTTCATAACGCGGCGCTTTGGCAAGGCGTGCCCGGCATTATCTGCGACCTGCACCCCGATTCGGAGCTTTGGTTTGGCCCCTTCTGCCTGCGCATTGTGCATACACCGGGCCACGGGATGCACGCCTGCTCGTATGTCGTCGAAGCCGGCGACCTGCAGCTCTGTTTCTGCGGCGATGCAGCGCATGCCGGCGCAACCATCTGGGAACCCTATCACCTGGAATGGGATCACTGGACCGGTGAAGGTGCGCTGGCTGCCTGGCAGGGCATCAAGCGTCTGCTCGGCATCGGCATTGACCGGCTGTTGCCGTCACACGGACCGCTCATTGAGTCTGCGCCGAACAAAACGCTCTGGGCATTGGCCGACAAGCTGCTGAATTTCTACACGGCCAAAGGCTGTATTGCGCCGGGCGAAAAGGATCACTTTGTAGCGCCCGCGCAGACTTTTGGCGGGACTCGACGCTACCTGGATTCTCTTTACCAATTCGGTACCAATGGCTACTTGCTTGTATCCAAGACCAACGAGGGGTTGGTTGTGGACCCGGCCCTGGCTGACCTGCCGTTTCTGGACAGCCTGCTGAAACGGCTGGGCAATGTGCGACCGACCGCAATATTGATCACACACTGCCACGCAGACCATTGCAGTGGTGTGGCCAATCTGCAGGCCACGTATCAGGCCCGCGCTTACCTGCATCCTAAAGTAGCTGAAAAAATAGGCCAACCACCATCAGGGCCCACGCCGTACCTTCCGGCCAAACCTGTGCAAGCTGACGTGTTACTGCCTGAAAACGGAACGTGGACCTGGAACGAATATGCGTTTCGCGTGGCACACTGGCCGGGCCAGACCTGGTGGCATGCCGCTTACCTGACCACTGTCGACCGCCAGAAAGTGTTGTTTGGCGGCGATTCGTTCCAACCTGTGTCGCGCTGGAACGGAACTGGCGGTTTTTGCGCCAATAATAACAGCCGCTTTCGCGAAGGTTTTATCCCGTCGGCCCGCCTGATGCTCACGTGGCAGCCGGATATCCTGGCCAATGGACACCGCTGTGTATTTCGTTTCACTGAGTCGCGTTTTAGACAAATCATAGACTGGGCGTACTTTGCAGAGCGGGCGGTGTTGGCTTTGTGTCCCAGCGGCGATTTGGAAACCGACTATTACAAGCCGTATCATCCCTATGAACGCAAGCGTACGGCGCCGAAGCCGGAGAAAGCCAAGCTGCCGGAACGTCAGGCCGAGTCCACCATCCGAAAGGTCCCGGCACCCGCCAATAAAGCGGCGTCGGTGCCAGCTCCGAAAGCAAAAGACAAACACCGGCCGAAGAAAATCATCAAAGCAACCAAGGCTGTGGGGCGGGTTAAGCCCAAAGCCAAGCCGGTAGTCCGGCACACGCCGGCCGTCCGGTCCAAGGCATCGCATAAGAAACTAAAAAAGAAGGTATAAGCAGAAAAGATACGGATATATATACAACCGCTGTTTTCCGCGTTAGCGTTGGCAGCGTGTCTCGAATTCGGTTGGCCGCGAAGCGGACTTCGCAAAAACAAGGCAAGTCCGGCTCAGATATTCCGGCGTCGCACGAAGCGCTATCCTCGCGGATGCGCGAGGGCGACAACGGGACAGATGAGTCGGAATCGCCGCCGTGTTTTGCGAACCGAATTCGAGACACTTGGGTCGCGGGTAAAGTCCGCACTAGCGGAGAAAACCATGAATGACGAAAAAGTTTTAAACAAGGATTGCCCCTGCACCTACCCGGGATGCCCACGCCATGCTGATTGTAGGGAGTGCAAGGAGTATCATCATTCGCTGGGGCAGAAGACCTCTTGCGAGAAAAAGAAAACCTGACCTATTTTCCCGGCGACAGCACGACGCTTTCAAACACTTGGAATTGAGCGCCTTCGCGCCAGGCATCGGCGGATAAGCCCGCCTTCTGGCTGAGGTACGCAAGCGTTTCTTCCTTTGTCCAACCCTGTTCGGTGGCGACTTCCGGCAGAAACACCGCGCGCGCCATACCCTTACCCAGGATAATTCCGTGTTGACCCAACTTAAAAGCGTCCAGATTCGGAATATCCCTGATCGGGCTCAGGATGGAAACGTCCACCGTGATGTCCGGTAGTTCAGCGCTTTGAACCGGGCTGAATCGAGGGTCATGCATGGCCGCATTTACGGCGTTACGATGCACCGAGAGATATAATGGTTCCACCGGGGCCAGCGACCCGATACAGCCGCGCAGGTCACCGCGGATCTTGAGCGTCACGAATGTGGCGGTATCTATCTTGAGCTTTGGCGTGATCGTGTAGGATTCGATCGGAAACGTCCCCTTTTTTTTATTTACGCACCAGGCCAGGGTGTCTTTAGCAATTGCAAAGAGCGTTGCTTTTTCCTCGACCGTCAGTCCCGGTGACCAGGTGCCACTGCGATGTTCACTGATGCTCATGTTTGCCTCCTTTGTTTTACTCGTATCCGCGGGCTGCTGGGGCGCGTTGGTTGCAACGTTCGCCGCAGTTCCCAACCAAGGGGTAAATCCAAGAAAAACGATAAAAACGAAACCCAGGGCTTTCTTCATCATGGCCACCTCCTGTTGCCCACTATAATAATTCTGCATTCTTCATTCTACATTCTTCATTATTTTCTTCTACTGGCCCGATCCAATATGTCCCGATCGCGCGAGGTCAGCCGGCCAAGACCCCACTTGGATATTTTGGCCAAAACTTCGTCCACTTCCTGCGGCGAGGGTGGCTCTTCTGTTTTGGTTTCCCAATCCCGGTCGGACCCGCGCAAAACTTTGAACTTGCGCCGGTGCCAACTCCAGCGCAGATCGTTCCACCACTGGCGCGGATTAAAGGACCCGCGTCCAAACCCTTCATTGATCCCATACAGGCCGTACAGATAACCGGCCAGTCCGCCCACCAGGTGGGCCGCGTAAGCAATTTGACCCGGCTGACTGATGATCGCCAGCAGACTGAAAAGGCCCAGGGCAATCGCCAGCGTCCGCGCACGCAAGCTTACCGGTATCACAAAAAAGACGAGCAGAGTCACGGGCCGTTGTGGAAACAATCCCGCGAATGCGCCCAAGACGCCGAAGATCGCTCCCGAGGCGCCCAGACAGTGGCTGGCCGGTGTGCCGCTGATCAAAATCCAGCCCAGCCCCGCCAGGATGCCGCAGGCAAAATACAGTGCCAGAAACCGCCGCGTGCCGATCGTTCGCTCCGTTTCCGGCCCGAAAAAAAACAAACCCAGCATATTCAAAATCAGGTGCCAGAGTCCGCCGTGCAGGAACAAGTAGGTTACCGGTTGCCAGAGGTCCAGGCGAAGCAGGCCATCGAGGCTCAGGCTGAACAGGGCCGTGAACCCGCCGCCAGTCAGCCGGTCCGCAATGGCCTGCACGAGGTAGGCCGCCGTCGTGCCAATCAGCAAAAAGCGCACCGCCGGCGTCAGGCCCGGCGCGAATGAATAGGTGTTGCGGTAGTTCATGAGATGCGCAGGCCAGCGAGACTCCTGCAGCGCGCAGTGCCGCAGGGACCACTGAGAGGGATGAAGTTACCCCGCCCGTTCGGATTCTGTTTCTTCTGCTACTCCAAAATCAACAATGATTCCATGGGATCGGAAATGAACTCATAAATCAGTGGCACATTATCCATGAGCAAATTTCCGATGTGCTGTGTAGAACAATTCCCAACTCTGAGATAAATGACTTTAGGAGGGTGGCCGCGAAGAAGTGCCCGGTGAAAGAAATCCGAATCTTTTGAGATAATGACAAAGCCATGATCAGCCGCGAATCTCCAAACGATCTCATCGTCTTCAACCGTCAGATTGAAATCGGCGACATGCTGTGAGCCGGGAAATGCGGCATCAATATCTCGCAAGAGCTGGCAGGAAAGGTTCTGGTCGAGCAGCAGTTTCACGCGATTGCCATCACCAGTTTTTTCTCGCGTTCAGCAGCGAAAGCTAGGCAGGCATGAATATCATCCGGGGTAAGTTCCGGAAAATCCCGCAGGATATCCGCCTCGGTCATTCCGGATGCCAGATACTCCAGAACATCCGCCACGGTGATACGCATGCCGCGAATACACGGTTTGCCGCTTCGTTTGCCGGGTTCTATCGTTATGATCTTCGAGTAATTCATTAGATTACTTTACCCCGATGAAAATGCGGTGACAAGCTCTATCTTGTTTCTTTTTCCTGTCTGTAAGCAACTTAAATCACTCCAAATGTCAACCGCGGCGGGTCATTTTCTTTGAGCATATCGTCCGCACTTACGCGCTCCAAGGCATGACCAAGTATAGAGCACGCTGCCACCTCTTCTGGGGTCATGTTGGCCAACACAACTCCACAACCCCAGACCCCACTCCGCTCAGGATAGACAAACGGAGCGGGAATCAAGACGTCTCCACACCACAAATCCACGCCGGGAGCCAAACTGGAGATCTCTGACCTTGCCCAACCACGCTTGGCGACTTCGTCATAACCGTACCAATAGAAGATTCGGAACCCCTTTCGCGCGAGCGATGCGGCGAGTTCAACAGGAGTCATGCTGTCGGGAGCCATCCGCTCGTGCGGTTCGAAGGGGTCAATGTGAACGAGCACACCGGATGGATCGAAGGTTGCAAATTCTGCCTCTCGGGCAATCGTCGACACCCCATCTTGCGCGATGACGCGTACATCGAGATCCGTAGCAACCTCGCGAAGGCTTCGAGAACTATCCGGGTCAATGTCGCAAAAGACGTAGCTCGCATTTTTCCCCAAGACGCGTATTGCCAACAACGATGATCCCGGGTATGTGCCCGGCATTGTGCGGAGAACCTGTAGGTACGCACAACGCGCCAGTTGTGACTCCGTGTGTGCGTGGGAGAGAAATCGCAGGGCACCGTGTAGACGAGGGGAGTTCTCGTTAAGGGGATAGGTTGCCGACCCAGCATGGGTCTCCCAGTACCGAAGCGGTGGGTTCAATCTAAGCACTTCAGCAAGCAGTAAGTGCTTCCACACGTCTCCGAGTTTTGCGAAGTGTCGATTCATGATCGCATTCCGCACGATATGTGTGCCGTTATCATGTTCCCATGCATTGGGCAATGCTTGCGGTCAGGCCGCTGATAAAATTCGCTTCGCTGAACTGCTCGGCGTTGGCCCGGATCGCAGCGGGGTTCCACCGGATGGTTGCGGCCTGTTCAACGGCGCCCAACAGAGCCGCCTCGGTTTGAGCATGAAAAAAAATACCAGTTTGGCCGTCTACGACGGTTTCCAGCGCGCCGCCGATACCGTAAGCCACCACCGGCCGACCGCAGGCCTGGGCCTCCACCGGCACAATACCGAAATCCTCCTCGCCGGGAAAAACCAGCAGGCGGCAATGGCGGTACAAATCGCGGATGCGCTCGTCATCTAACCGTCCCAGAAATTCAATGCGCGCACCCGCCATCCTCTGCAACCGCTTATATTCCGTGCCCACGCCAACAATTTTCAGCGGGTATCCCAACCGGGTGTACGCTCGCACGGCCACTTCAATTTTTTTGTACGGCACCAGCGCGGAAACAATCAGGTCATAAGCGCCCGTGGCACGTGAAGCGTGGAGCGTGGAGGGTTGAGCGTCAGAGCTCGTAGCCGGGGCTGGTGTCCAGAACGATGTGTTGACCGGCGGATACACTACGTCGGCCTCGCGTCCATAAAATTTCAAAATGCGTTTCTGCACATGGCGGCTCAAGGCCACGAACCGGTCCACGCGGTCGCAGGTCGCGCGGTCCCAGGCGCGTAGACGGTTCAGATACGGATTAAGCAGCTTTTTCTTAAACGGGTTTTTCCCGAAATATTCCTCGTAAAACAGCCAGGCATAACGCATGGGGGTGAAGCAGTAGCACAGGTGCCGGGCGCCTTTGGGTGGGCGCAGGTCCTTGGCCACACAGTGGCTCGTGCTGATCAGCAAATCCGCGGCCGTCGGTTGCAGGCGTTCGATGGCGTCGGGAAAAAATGGCAGGAAATAGCGATAGTGTTGCCGAATGCCCGGCACGCGCTGGAGCCACGAGGTCATCACCGGATGCGCGTTGATGACTTCGGAAACTGCCGCTGGATTGTGGATTAGCGTGTAAATCGGCGCCCTTGGAAAGGAGCGACACAAGACTTCCAGCACGCGCTCCCCACCGCGCATGCCGGTCAGCCAGTCATGGGCCAGGATGACACGCTGGGAGAATTTCTGATTTCTGATTGTTGATTGCTGATTTGATTGTTCGGTAAATGATATCATAGCGATGCCGCCTTTTCATAGGCTTCCAGGGTCATACGCGCGGTGGCTTCCCAGGTGAATTTCTGCGCTTGCCGAAGGCCGCGCGCGCTCATATCCCGCGCCAGGCGGAAATCGGTCAACACCCGCCGCATGGCTTCGGTAAGGCCGATCATGTCCTGCGGCTGAACGATCAGCGCGGCGCCCCCCGCCACTTCCGGCAGCGACCCCTTGTTACTGCAGATGACCGGTGTGCCGCAGGCAAAAGCTTCCAGCACGGGAAGGCCGAACCCTTCATACCACGAGGGCTGAATGAATACATCGGCATTCTGGTACTCGCTCACCAAACGGTCATCAGGCAGGTAGCCGAGCCATGTTACCGCGTCGGCGACACCCAAGCTGGCGGCACGCCGTGATGCTTCCGGGTAACGCCGGTCCTTGGGACCCACTATGCGCAACTCAACTGGTAGCTGGTATTGCTTGCGCAACGTGGCAAAGGCTTCGATCAAGCCCACCAGGTTTTTATACGGGTCCGCCCGGCCCACCCAGAGGATCGTTTGTTCGGTCCTGGCACTGCCTGGCGTCCAGCCGGAAGCGCGTGCAGCGTCGAGCGTCGATCCTCCTTCGCTAAAGCTACGGGGGACAAGGCGTTGAGCGCCAGAACTTATTGCAGGGGGCTGAAACTTCGGCAATACGCCCAATGGAATCGCCAGCACCCGTTCCGGCGGCAGACGCAAATAGCGGACCACGTCGTCCCGCGAAGATTGGCTATCGGTGAGGACCAGGTCCGAGCGCACCGCCACCTCGTGCATAAGCCAGCGATACAACAGGAAGAATCGCCGCTTCCAGGCACGTGGCGCGTAGCCGGGAAACATCAGCGGGATCAGGTCGTGAATGGTCGTCACGCACCGGATGCGCCCGGGCCTGCCGCGGGGAAACGCGCGCAGGGGAATCATGTAGTTCGGGGAATGAAAAATATCCAGGGCGGCTTCCGCCAACAGGCCGGGCAGGCGGAGCTGGTTGCGGATGGAAAACAGGCCGAAGGGCAGAAGGCACGTGCTGAAATTAGGCGCGCGGAGCAAGTCCGTCTCCGCCACGGTCCGGTCACGCAGCTCCGGGTCGCTGAAATAAATCACAAACTTATGCGCGCGCTCCAGGCAGGCCAGGTGCCGGATCAGTTCGCGGGTATAGGAGCCGATGCCCGACAGTTCCTTAAAAATCCAACGCGCATCAATGCCGATTTTCATCCTGCCACCTTCCGGTAAATAGCCCAGGTTTGGCGGGCCGTTTCGCGCCAGGTATAGCGCTGGGCCCAGGCACGGCCTTTTTCGATCATTTTGCGCCGCGCGGCGCTGTCCGCCAGCAGGCGCAGGGCTTCCCCGGCCCAGCGCTCGGCATCGAACTCCGCGATCAGCCGGGCGCCCTCCCCCAGCACTTCCGGGAGCGAGCCGGCCGTCGAGGTGAGCACCGGCACGCCGCACAGCATGGCCTCCAGCGGCGGAAACCCGAACCCCTCGTATATCGACGGAAACAGAAACAATTCGGCTCCCGCGTATAACGCGGGGAGCTCGTTGTCACCGACATATTCCAGATAGCGAATGGCGCCGGCGCGCGGCGAGGCGCGCAGACGCTCCAGGATCGGCTCGTATTTCCAGCCGCGCATACCGGCAATCACCAGGTCACCGTCGAAAGCGGTCATGGCTTCAAAAACGCTCGCCAGGAAAGCCGTATTCTTGCGCGGCTCCAGCGTGCCGACCGTCAGCAGGTAAGGCCGCGTGAGGCCGCGCTCCTGGCGCAGGCGCATTACCGTCTCCGGATCCGGAGGGCGCAAGTGGTCCGCCGCACCCAGCGGGATGGAAAATACCTTGGCTGGGTCCGCCCGCAATAGCTCGATAATTTCCCCCGCGCTGAAACGCGAATCCGTAATGACGGCATCGGCGCGCCGGACGGTATCGGCTATGCGGGCCTTCAGGTAGGCCAGGTTTTTGGCCTCGGCCATGGCCGGATAGCGCAGAAAGCTGACGTCATGCACGGTGACCACGGTGCGACCGGACGCGAGCGGCGGAATGATGAAATTGGGGAAGTGATAGACGTCCGCCCGCCCCGCCAGCCAGTCGAAAGGCGGCCAATGCAGGGTTTTCCAGCTTTTCTGGACAAGCCGTCCCGGGCACCAGCGGATGGCTTGCTGGTCCAGGCCGGGAGTGGCGAACGTCAACCCGCGCCGCCGAAAATCGAAATAGAACAACCGGAGCCGGTCCGCGCCGCGGCTTTCACCGAGGTGTTCGACCAGTGCGCGGGTATAGCGGCCAACCCCGGCCCGTTGGGCGACCGCCGGCTGAATATCAAGGCAAACGTTCAATAGAGCCCCTTTTTAAGTTGACAATTCCCGGCATCATTCTAATAAAGATACCCAATCATACAAGTACCTACTGTAGCCCTATGCGCAGACAAGCTCAATTTGAAAACTTGCGGGCCTCGGAACTGTATTGCCCGACCTGCCGGAAGCTCCAGCCCGTGCGCGAGCGCCTCCTGCTGGTTCTGCCCAATGCCGAACTGTATGACTACCGATGCATAACCTGCGGCCTTTCGCTGGGATCCCGTGAAGTCAAGGCGTCCACGCAGGCACTGGTTTCCGCTTCATCCATGCCACGCCGCCGACCGGACCCCGGAGTGCATGGCGCATAACCGCCTGCTGAGGCAAATGATGATCGAATGGAAACGTAATTTTGTCATGGTGGCGCTGTCCCAGTTTTTCTCGATCATGGGCTTTTCGTTCGCCATGCCGTTTGCACCGTATTACATCCAGCAATTAGGCATCACCGAACCGAACGAGCTGAAAATGTGGGTGGCCCTGTTCACGGCGGCGGCGCCGCTGACCCTGGCCGTGGCTTCGCCCATTTGGGGCGCCCTGGGCGATCGATACGGTCGACGGATCATGATGTTGCGGGCCAATTTCGGCGGCATGCTCGTGCTGGCCGCAATGGGCCTGGTTACCAACGTACAAATGTTGCTTGTTTTACGCCTGGCACAGGGCGTGCTCACCGGAACGGTAAATGCCGCCCAGACGTTTGTCTCCGTGCAAAGTCCGCCGCATCGCAGCGGCATGGTCCTGGGCACGCTCAGTGCCGCGGTCTTTTCCGGCAGTATGTGCGGCGCGTTTGTGGGCGGCCTGTTTGCCGAATGGTTCGGCTACCGAACGGCATTCCTGGTTTCCGGCGTGTTACTGCTGGTGGCCGGGTTGCTGGTTTTGCTGGGTACGCGCGAGGAATTTGTGCGGCCGATCGAAGAAGAGGGCGATTCGATGGAAGACCGGGTTCGGATGTTCTGGGGTAAAATCGGCCCGGCCCTTCCGATCCTGGCACTGATGGCGGCCATGGGGTTTGTGTTGGCGTTTGACGGCGCCTGGTTGCCGTTACTGGTCCAGGAAATTCACGGCTCCTTGAAGGGCGCCGCATTCTGGACCGGCTCGCTCGCGGCAACGGGCGGTATTGCCGGATTCCTGGCCGGCCCCATTATCGGACGCATTGCCGACCGGATCGCACCACCGCGCATCGGCAAGATCTCGGCCTTTGGTGCAGGGTTAATGATGATTGTCGTCGGGTTAGCTCACGGGTTTGGCCAGCTTTTCATGGGCAGATTTGGCGCCACCTTTTTTGCAGGCGGCCTGGACCCGGTCTTCCAGATCTGGCTGGCCAAAACCACGCCGGCGGCATCGCGCGGATTTATTTTCGGATGGGCCGTGACCGCCCGTTCGCTGGGTTGGATGGCCGCGCCGCTGGCCAGTGGCGTGTTGGCCTGGATGTTCGGCCTGCGGGCGGTTTTTCTTGCCGCGGCAGCGTTTTTCTTTCTGTTGATCCCGCTGATTACGCTGATTGTCCGGTATTTGCCACCGGCGCCGCAACCATCCTTAAAAAAAGAGAACCTGATTCAACGCATCGAAAACCCGGGAGGTTAACCCATGCAGATTGCCTGGATTGGAACCGGCGTAATGGGCAGCGCCATGGCGGATCACTTGTTGACCGCCGGCCATGAGCTGACGCTATATTCGCGCACGCAAAGCAAGGCGGCCAAACTCCTCCAGTGCGGCGCGCACTGGGCTGCGTCCCCGCGCGCGGCGGCGGCCGCCGCCGACAGCGTGGGCATCATGGTGGGATTTCCCGAGGATGTCGAGACGGTTGTGCTGGGCACCGAGGGCGCCTTGCAGGCGATGCATCCCGGCACGCTACTTGTGGATTTCACGACCAGCCGCCCGAGCCTGGCCATCCGGATCGCGAATGCCGCGGCGGAACGCGGTGTGCTGGCGCTCGACGCCCCGGTCTCCGGTGGCGATATCGGTGCCCGTGAAGCGCGCCTCTCAATCATGGTTGGCGGAACGAAAGATGCATTCGAGAAAGCATTACCCATGCTGAACTGCCTCGGCAAGACCGTGGTTCACCAGGGACCGGCCGGGAGCGGCCAGCACGCTAAAATGGTCAACCAAATCATGATCGCGGCAAATATGATGGGCGTCTGCGAAGGCCTGCTGTATGCCCGTCAGGCCGGCCTGGATCCGGCCAAAGTGCTGGCCAGCATAGGCGGCGGCGCGGCGGCATCATGGAGCCTGACGAATCTCTATCCGCGCATCCTTGCCGGCAACTATCAACCCGGCTTTTACGTGGAGCATTTCATCAAAGACCTGCAGATCGCGCTGGAAGAAGCCACGCGCCTGAACCTGAAATTGCCAGGACTCGCACTGGCCCATCAACTCTACGAGGCCGTTCGCGCCGGGGGCGGCGCGCGGCTCGGCACCCAGGCCCTGATCCTCGCCCTGGCGCGGCTGAATAACATTGCGTCGTAATGGATTATCATGGCCGTTATACTCTCCTCCTAATAAATACCTCTTGCGTTCTTACATGTAGAAACGGTAATAAGGCTTGACAATACGCCATTTCAACAATATTATTCACATAGTGAGAGGCGTAGGACGGATGATCGGACGGCCGGTGTCAATCCTAAGGCGTTGCCTATGGGGTGGACAGGATAGTCCATCATGAAAAAGGACACAAATAAATCATCAAACACCGCCGAACCTTGGCGCCGGGCCAAAAAGCGGATGAAGAGCAAGCCGCCTTCGCCCAAAGGCTCCGGCGTGCCAGGGAAATCAGCGCGTGTGAAGGAAGCGGAAGCGCTGCGGAGCTCAATGCAATTTGCGCAGGCAACCCTTGACGCGCTGACGACGTATATCTGTGTCCTCGACAAAACTGGCGCCATCATCACGACCAACGCCGCCTGGCGCAAATTTGTCGCATCCAACCAGACGCGGTCGCCGACTGTTACCAAGGGCGCTAATTACCTTACGGTTTGCAATGGGGTAATTGGACCGGAATCCGGCGAAGCGGGAAAATTCGCAGACGGCCTGCGCCAGGTGCTGGCGGGACGGAGCAACCTGTTCTCCATGGAGTATTCCCTCCACTCGCCGGTTGGACAACGCTGGTTTCTGGGACGCGTTACGCGCTTCATCGCCAATGGACACGCGCATATCATGGTGACGCACGAAAATATCACCGAGCGCAAGCAAGCGGAGTTGTCGCTAAAGGCAAGTGAACAAAAAACACGCGCCATTTTTGATCAGACCTTCCAATTTATCGGCATGATGACCACAGACGGAACCTTGATAGAGGCCAACCGGTCCGCCTTGGAGTTCAGCGGTATCGAGGCATCCAGTGTTTTGGGCAAACCTTTCTGGGAGACTCCCTGGTGGACACATTCACCTGAATTGCAGGAAAAAGTGCGCCAAGCTGTAAAAACGGCAACACAGGGCGAGTTTGTTCGTTTTGAAGCGACGCATTCCGCAAAAGACGGAATTATCCATTACATAGATTTTTCGCTCAAGCCGGTGAAAGACGAAGCCGGCCAAGTGATCTTTTTGATCCCCGAAGGCCGTGACATCACCGAACGCAAGCTGGCCGAGGAGGATATGCGGGAGGGCGAATCCAAATTCAGAACTATTATTGAGGGTTCAAACGACGGAATTATTTTCTGCGAGACTGACACGCGGAAGATTACCTTCGTCAACAACGCGATGGCACGGCTATTGGGCGCTGCGCAAGCAGAGCTTGTCGGTATGAACGTTCAGGATCTGCATCCCAAAGATGAATGGGATTCTGTGAGAAGAGAGTTCGAAAGGCATGTTAGCAGAGAAATCTCATCTTCAGTGAATATCCCTGTCATAAGAAAAGATGGCGGTATCTTTTTTGCAGATATTTCTTCCGCAAATATCAGTATCAAGGGCAAAAGATATTTTGCGGCTTTCTTCCGCGATATCACCGAGCGCAAGCTGGCGGACGAAAAAGTCCGCAAACTGAATGAAACCCTGGAACAGCGCGTCCAGGAGCGCACCACCGAACTGATGCACGCCAACCAGGAGCTGGAAACGCTGATTCGCATCGCGTCGCATGACCTGCGCTCGCCACTGGTCAACATCCAGGGATTCAATCAACTCTTGAATAAGGCCTGTGACGCAATCCTCCGCATTCTGGCGGACGCGGTTTTGCCGGACGAGACGCGGCAGGCCCTCGTCGCGTCCCATGAAAAAGCCGTAAAATCAATGCGGTTCATCAATGCCGGTGTGGAAAAAATGAACGGCCTGATCAGCGGGCTTCTGCGGCTGTCACATTTGGGCCGCGCGCCGCTGGTACTTCAGCCGCTGGACATGAACGCCTTGGTGCAAACCGTGTTGGAAGCCATGACATTCCAAATTCGGACGGCCGCCGCAGAGGTGGCGGTGGACGCCTTGCCGGACTGCCGGGCCGATGCAGCGCTGATCAACCAAGTCTTTTCGAACCTGCTGGATAATGCCATCAAGTACCGTGATCCCGCCCGGCCCCTGCGCGTGCGGGTCTGGGGCCGGCACCCCGGCGAGGGCCGGCACCCCGGCGGGGGCCGCCTGGAAAAAGGCGCGCGCGTGGTATATTGCGTCGAGGACAATGGACTGGGCGTGGCGCCGGAGCATCAGCAGAAAATATGGAACTTGTTTTATCGGCTCAACCCTCAAGGCAGCGGCGTGGGGGAGGGTATCGGTTTGCCAGCGGTTCAGCGGATTGTGGAACGGCATGGCGGCACGGTATGGATGGATTCGGAAATCGGCAAGGGCAGTCGGTTTTTCCTGGCCTTGCCGGCGACCGCAAAGGAGATGGAATCATGACCACCGAGCATACCAACGTCACGATCCTGATTGCCGAGGATGATGAAGGCCATGCCGAACTTATTTTGGAACAACTGCGGAGCGCCGGCGTATCCAATGAAATCATACGTTTCCGGGACGGCCAGGAACTCTGGGACTACCTGATGGCCGCAGGCCGGCAGACGTCCAGGTATGGCGGCCATGGTTTTCTCCTGCTCCTGGATATTGTGATGCCCAAGCTGGGCGGACTGGAAATCCTGCGGCGCATCAAGACCGAAAAACAGTGGCATAATCTGCCCATTATCATGCTGACCACGACGGATGATCCGCGGGAGATTGAGAGCTGTTACACCCTCGGATGTAATTGCTACATTACAAAGCCCATGGAATATGAAAAGTTCACGGATATGCTGAAACGGTTAGGTCTGTTCCTGATGGTAGTCCAAACACCGAAAATCCCGTCGCAAGACGGACAAGGAGGGCAAAAAACATGACAACAAAAACCAGCAAGGTGCTTTTGATCGAAGATGACCCGGCCGATGCCCAGCTCATCATGGAAATCCTGCGGGAAGAACCCGAGAACGCGATGGAAATCCTGCATATGAGCAACCTGGCCCGCGGCCTGGAGACGCTGGAGCGCGGCGGAATTGACGTTGTGCTCCTCGACTTGACCCTGCCGGATAGCTCGGGGCATAACACGTTTGCCATGCTCGCCAAGCATGTCCCGACGATGCCCGTCATTGTGCTGACTGGAATGGACGACAAGGAGATGGCCATCCGGATCGTCCAAGAAGGCGCCCAGGATTATCTGGTGAAGAGCCTGGTGGATTACACCATGCTGGCGCGTTCAATCCGGTACTCGATCGAGCGTAAGCGGACGCTCCTGGAGAAAGACCTGTTGATCGGTCAACTCCGGGAGACACTGGCCGACGTGAAAACATTGAGCGGCTTATTGCCGATTTGCGCCTCCTGCAAGCATATTCGAGACGACAAGGGCTACTGGCACCAGGTGGAATCTTACATTCAACAGCATTCTTCCGCTGTGTTCACCCATGGTCTCTGCCCCAAGTGCTCGCAGAAAATTTACCCGAAAGCGGCGGCCGGCAATGATAAGGGGTAAGAGGTTGGGGCGTTGTTCTTGGTTCTTCGTTCTTCGTCTTATCTGGACTATTGTCTGTCGTCCGCCGTCTGTCGTCTGTATTTTGCTCTACGGCCCCGTGTCTTCCAGTTCAAAATCAATCGTGATGTCCTTGTAAGCGCCGCCGAAGCCAAAGGGCAGTTCCGGTAAAGTTTTCACTGATTCCACGGCGGTCATGACGGACGTATCCATGAGGCCGTTGCCGGATGTGTCCACCATCTTTTTCTGGACAATCTGGCCATCCTGCCGGACGCGAACCAGGACCCGCGTCACCAGGCCACGTTTGCCCGCGAGGGCGCTCGGTTGTTGCCAGGCATCGTACATGACCGCACGCACCTGGGCCAGATACCAGCCGTAGGGCGTCGCTTCACCGGAGCCCGATCCCGAGCCGGTGCCATACACGGCGCCCGGTACCCCGGCGGGGGGACCGACGTTCGCCATAGCGGTTCCCAGCATGCGGCGAATCTGGTTCGCGGATAATTGTTTAACCGGTCGCTTGGCGCCGGGGGTGGCTGCACGCTTGACCAGGTTGGTGCTTATTTCGATTTTTTGTTTTTTTGCGTTTTCGGTCGGAGTCGTTTTCAACTTAGGTTCCGGGATGGGTTCGGGAACATCCACCGGTTCCGGTGGAGCAGGTTCGGCTTTGGCATTCTCCGGTTCGGATGCTTGAGTAGATGCCGGCGGGGGTGGCGGGCCCGGCTGGAAATCCACGAAGAATGCCAGGTCCTTGGGCGGGCGCCGGGAATGGCAGGAGCAGAGCGAAAACGCGATCAGAACGTACACGCAGGCCACATGCACCGCCACGCTGATCAGCAGGTTACGCAGGTAAACATTCTTCATGGCGCGTTTCTGTGCCCCAAGATTATTCCGCCTGGGATACCAGCGCCATCTTGCTGAGGCCGGCGTCGTGCAGAATGCGCATGACATCCATGACCCGGCTGTATTTCAGGTCCTTATCCGCGCGCACAAACACCGTGATGGCAGGATCCGTTTTGCCCAGGCGATTCATTTCCGCCGTCATCTGGCTTTCCGTGACCGGCCGGTTATCCAGGAAGATGGCGCCGTCCAACCGCACGCTGATGGTCCGGGAGCGATCCGGCTTCAGCTCCGAGGCCTTGCCGTGGGGCAGATTAACATGCACCCCTTGCTCCATCAGGGGATAGGTGATCAGGAACACGGTCAGGAGCAGGAACGCGAAATCAAGCATGGGGACCAAGTTAATTTCGCCGACTGCGTGGAGTGTTGTCCTGGTTCGTCTGGCCACAAAGGGCTCCTCGCCTATTTTCTGAGGCTGTGACGTTCAAGGTCCGCCATCAGTTCCTCGGCAAAATGTTCCATCATCGTGCTCAGAATGCGGATGCGGCTGGTCAGCATGTTGTAGCCGATCAGCGACGGGAGCGCCACGACCAGGCCGGCGAGCGTCGCAATCAGTGAACCGGAAATGCCCGGGGCCACGGCGGAAAGTGTCGCCGTACCCTGGATGGCCAGCCCGCCGAAGGCATCCATGACCCCCCACACCGTGCCCATCAACCCGAGGAATGGTGCGGCCGTCACGGCCGTGGCGAGGACCACGACGTTTTTCTCCATCTGAATGACCTGCTCATCCACCGTCTGGTCAATAATGTTACGTACGATTTTCATGTCCGTATCGTTTAGCTTCGGCGTGGAGGCGTCCGGCTGGCCGCCGAACCACTCGGCCGGGTTGATGCCGCGCGCCTCAATCAGGCCGTGCAGAGTCCGACAAGCCGCGCGGTATATCATGTATAACGGACAGCCGGGAAAACTCTGGCGCTTCATGATCAGGGCCAGGGGCTGCGCCTCGCCCTGGTAAACCGCCAAAAAGCGTTTGGATTCGCGGTAGGCCCGGCGGTATTCCCTGAACTTGGTCACCATGATGGACCAGGCCACCACCGACCCGATCAAGAGCAGGACCACCAGCGCTTTACCGGCTGTGTTAGCCCGCAGGAAGGCGTCCACCAGGTCGGCCTGGGGAAACATTGGCAGGAAAAAAAACATTGTATTCATGAACGCGCATTATATCGGGAAATGGTCAATGGTCAATGGTTAATGGAAAATTGGATCCGCAAACGCAATTCGCAGCCAAAAATCGGCAACTTATAACGAAAGTGTCGCCGATGTTCTTCATCGACCATCAACCATTTACCATCGACCATACTTTGAGGTCACAGTGCGGCGAATGGGGAAATGGCCCGCAGTTTTTTAATGATGGGCGGCAGGTTTTCCAGGACGTATTCAATGTCCGCCGCCGTATTGTAGCGGCTGAGGCTGAACCGGATCGAGCCGTGGGCCGCCATGAACGGCACGCCCATGGCCCGGATCACGTGCGAGGGCTCCAGCGAACCCGACGTGCAGGCCGAGCCGGATGAGGCCGCGATCCCGCAATCGCTCAGGTGATACAGAATGGATTCGCCCTCGATATACTGAAAGCTGATGTTGAGCGTGTTGGGCAGGCGCTGCACTTCATCGCCGTTTACACGCACGTCCGGACACGCGGCCAGAATACCCGCCTGCAGGCGATCGCGCAAGGCCGCCACGCGGGTCGTCTCGTCGCCCAGCGCCCGGGCGGCCAGTTCGCAAGCGCGCCCCAGGCCGACAATGTACGGCACGTTTTCGGTGCCGCCCCGCTTGCCATTTTCCTGGTGCCCGCCCAGGAGCAAAGGACGTATGCGCGTGCCCCGGCGGATGAACAGCACCCCAATGCCCTTGGGCGCATGCAACTTGTGGCCGGAAAGCGAAAGCAGGTCCACCGGCAAGCGCCGGACATCAATCGGCAGTTTGCCCGCCGCCTGGACGGCATCGGTGTGCATAATTCCCCCGGCGGCCTTGACCAGCTCAGTGGCTTCCGCCATCGGAAAGATCACGCCGGTCTCGTTGTTGGCCCACATCAGGCTGACCACGGCGCGGCCCCGGCTCAGGGCCAGCCGTAAATCGTCAAGGCGGATCTGGCCCTTGCCATTCACCTCCAGCTCGATAACGGGAACCCCTCGTTCCTTCAACATGCGGCACGGCTCCAGGACGGCCGGATGCTCCACGCGGGAGGTGATGACGTTGACCGGGGCATTAGCGGCTTCGACCGCGCCGCGAATGGCCATGTTATCGCTTTCGGTGCCACAACTCGTGAACAGGATTTCCGAAGGATCCGCGCCGATTAACGCAGCCACCTGCGCGCGCGCCAGCTCCACATGACGGCGCACCTGGCCGCCGAACACATGCATGCTGGAGGGATTGCCCCACAGCTCCGTAAAAAATGGCAACATGGCCTCGATAACTTCCGGGGCCGGCTGGGTGGTGGCATTGTTGTCCAGGTATACGGTTCTCATGGGTGGGCCTCCTCAACCACCAGGTCCGGCGCCACGAATTCCCGCAACTTGGCTTCCACCACGTCCTTCAAGGTGAACCGTGCCACCTGGCAATTGGCGCACATCCCGCGCAGGGCCACCACCACCCGGTTGTCCATTACATCCATCAGCTCGATGTCACCGCCGTCTTTTTTGAGCGCGGGCCGGATTTCCTTCTCCATGGTTTCCTCGATTAGCCTGATCTTCTGGAGCGTGGTCAGGCGCGGTGCCGGTTGCGGCGCCACAGGCGCAGCCGGCTCTTCGCCACGGACACGGGTGATGATCGCCTCGATCTCGTCCCGGCACTTACCGCACCCGCCGCCCGCTTTGCAGTAGTTGGTCACCTGTTCTACGGTCGTCAGCCGGTTTTCGCGGACCACGCGCACAATTTCATCCTCGGTCACGCCAAAGCAGTGGCAAACGACCTTGCCTTCCAGTATTTTTTTGGAGGTTTTGCCGGTGCGGTAGTTGGCGATGGCCACCTCCAGGGCTTCGCGGCCCATGACCGAGCAGTGCATTTTCTGCTCCGGCAAGCCGCCCAGGAAATTAGCAATGTCCTGGTTGGTGATTTTTTCGGCTTCCGCCAGTGTGAGCCCCTTGATCATCTCGGTCAGGGCCGAGGAGGAGGCAATGGCGCTGGCACAGCCAAAGGTTTGGAACTTGACGTCCGCAATGCGACCTTGCTTATCCAGCTTGAAGACCAGCTTCAACGCGTCGCCGCAGGCCATGGAGCCGACTTCGCCCACGCCATCCGGGTTCTTAATGGTTCCCACGTTCCGTGGATTGCGGAAGTGATCCAGCACTTTATCCGTATATTCCCACATACCCGCCCTCCTGTTGACGCGCCTTCCCGCGAGGGGCTTCCTCCATGACTGTGCAAGGAAGAAATACCATTCTTCCCGGCCGATATCCAGAACCAAAAATAAAAAACCGCTGGTCTAAATCCTGAGCCGTGCTATTCTGCCGATCTATTGCTGGAACGCCATGAAACCGCACATCTTGATTTGCAATGATGATGGTATTTACGCGCCCGGGATTATGGCGCTCCACGAGGCCGTGCGGGATATCGGCGAGGTCACCGTGGTCGCGCCCGATGCCGAGCAGAGCGCCGCAGGCCACTCCATCACGCTTTCAAATCCGATTAAAATCAAGCGGGTCCGGCGCAATGCGCAGTTCGAGGGCTATGCCGTGGTGGGCACCCCGGCCGACTGCATCAAGCTGGCCGTCACGGTATTGTTGGCGCGTCCGCCGGACCTGATCATCAGCGGCATCAACCTGGGGCCGAACGCGGGCATCAGCGTGATTTATTCCGGCACGGTTTCGGCCGCCACGGAAGGCGCGATTCTCGGCATCCCCAGCATGGCGATTTCGCTGGCGACGTTTGAGGACCCGCTCTGGGAAACGGCCGCGCACGTCGCGCGCCGGCTGACGCAGGAAATTATTGTCCGCGGCCTGCCTGCAGATACCCTGCTCAACGTCAACGTGCCCAACCGGCCACTGAACCAGGTCAAGGGCCTGGCCGTGACACGCATGGGGCGCTCGCGCTTCGCCGAAATTTTTCACAAGCGGACCAACCCGCGCGGGGACACCTATTACTGGATGGACGGCGAACTGAAGATCATCGGGGATACCGAGGGCACCGATATCCAGGCATTGGCCGATGGACTGGTGTCGCTGACGCCCATCTGGTTTGACCTGACCCATACCGCTGTTCTGCCGAAACTGAGGGATTGGAACCTGACCCTGTAGCATCCCGCAGGATGCTCAGGCCGTAGGCTATAGACTGTAGACTATTAGGGAAAACCGGGGGTTTAATCCGCCGGTTCGCGTTTTGAAGGCGGGCGCGGGCCGACGGCGGAAACATCAATCGCCTTGAATCCCAGTTTGAAAGCCGGCGAATTCTTGGCCAAGGTAAAATCCCGCTTGGCCAGATTTTTGAACTTGGGATCCGCAATGATCGAATGCTGATCGCGTCCCAACTTCTGCCACTGCCTGAAGGAATACTTCTTCCCACCCATGAGAAAATGCGGCTTGGCGGTGGTGTCGAAATAAAGATTGCCGTCGGCCAGCATCCGGTGCGCTTCCGATTCCGGCGGAAAAATTGATTTGAATATCGGCTCGCCTTTGCTGACCATGATATTCCGGATCCAGACCAATCCAGGATGAGGCTCATTGCGGCTGTAAATTCCCACCGCCTCGCCGCCGAACACCCAGATATTGTTGCGCACGATATTCTCGCGCCCATAGTGCTGATGAAAAGGCTGGCGGTCAGCGTTATAACAGACATTATCTTCGATCACCAGGTGGCTTGATCCTTCGTCCGGATAAATGCACCAGCCACCGTAATGCGCCGAGGTGACATTGTAGATCAGATTATTTTTCAATACCGTTCCCGGCTGGACGCCCAGGGTATAAATGCCGCCCATGTCGGAGAGCACTTTCTGGCCCAGATCATGGATATGGTTGAAGGCTATCAGATTGTCGCGGCTGATATTGTCCTGGTAGCCCCATTCCCAGCCGCAGGAGACGCCGGAATAAAAGAAGTCGAAGATATGGTTGTGGCAAATCGCGACCGCGAAAGCGTTCATCGCTAAAACCCCGATGGCGCTATGGAAGACGCGCCCGCCATGACAGATCGTGTTATCGGTGATGCGGTGATGACCGGTTCGCCGCACTTGCACCTGCGGATCGCTGGCCGCCGCCCCGTTGATCTTGACGCCGCCGGCGCCCAGGTGACGCAGGGTATTGCCGACCACCCGGATGCCGTGGCAGGCATCGCTGATCTCCACCCCATACCAGCCGACGTGTTCGATGGTGCAGTTTTCAATGGTACAATGGCGCGCGCCTTCAAAGTAAATGACCCCAGGCACGTCGCAGGCCGCCTGGGCCGCCGCGGCAAAACGACCACGGCCATGCCGGCGGCTGTGGATTTTTTGATCCTGGCCGGTACCCAATATCGCCGCGCCATCCGAAATATCCGGGTGCCGCCAGTCGGTGTGGGCAAAGGTAATGCCTTCAAAGCGGATATGTTCTACGAACCGATTCTCTTCCGGATTGCCGATAACGCCCATCAATTGCAGACAACGGGGCGCATAAATCTCGGCCTTTTGCATGGTTTCGCCGGGGCGCGGGAGGTAATAGAGTTTACCGGCGGACCGGTCCAGATACCACTGTCCCGGGTCCAGCAGCTCTTCCATCACATTGTCGAGATAATAATCGGCCAATTGATTCCCAAAGGAACCCACCGGGGTTGTAAAACTCGGACGTTCCATGGAAACCAGGTTGGTCTTGGGATCAAAGGCCGCGATCCGCGAGCGCTCTTCAATCCAGAAATGAACATACACCACTTCAATATCTTTCAAGTTCTTGAAATTACGGACATCCCCGGGATTGCAGATAAAGCGCTCGAAATGCCGGTTATCCCAGCCCGTGGGGAGAACGGCGCCGGGCACCTCTTTCATCCGGTAAAAACCTTTGCCCGGCAGCCGCGGCCGTTCCGCGCGGCGGCCATTGACAACCAGTTCGCGGAACGCCCATTGCCCTTCGACCACTTCGGGCAGATCGGCAACCCAGGCGGTTTTACCATTCACCGATCCTTTGTGCCATTCCGTGATGCGCCTGGCCCCGCTGATGACCGGTTTTTCATTGCGATAGCCTTTAAACGTCACCGGCCAGGAATGTTCCGGACCGAAAACCAGGGGTTGATCAAGCGCATAAACGCCCCCGCGCAGATACACCGTGATGGGACCCTGAGGTGTTGCCTTCACAGGAAACTGGTCGGGATGATAGGTTCGGCCGGAAATTAACGCCGCCAGTCGCCCCAAGGCGCCTGGCAAAGTCACCAAGGGCCCATCGGTTTTACCGGCATTGGGATTCGGGAAACTTCCGGACCAGCGATCATTACCATTCGGCGCAATATATAAATTCACGCTCCACTCTCCCTTGAACTTTGGTTGGTTGTTAGCAATTCAGCGGCACGAACTTCAAAAATAATATTGTTCATGTTGCCGCACTTGCCGGTGACGGCGTTGTTGGTCTGGTTCTTCGCGCGGGCGATCCAAATTCGTTCAGTTTGCGATGCAGGGTGCGCCGGCTGATGCCTAATTGCCGGGCCGCCTTTGTGCGATTGCCGCCGGCGGTATCCAGAGCGGCGACAATCATCTGCCGGTTCGCGTCGCGGAGCGAGGCATTGGATTTGATCCCGAGGCTGGATGCGCCCTGTCCGGCGGCTGCCGGACGGATAATCGCGGGTAGATCGTGCACAGTGAGTTTGGCGCCGTGCGCCATCACAATCATGCGCTCGATCGCGTTGCGCAGTTCGCGGACATTGCCCGGCCAGGCATAGGCCATGAGCGCATTGAGCGCCTCGGAGGTGATGTCGTCAATCGGCTTGTTATTTTCGCGCGCGAACTCGCCCATGAAACGCCGCGCCAGGAGCGGAATATCGTTGACCCGGTCCCTCAATGGCGGCGCCGTAATGGTAACCACGTTGAGCCGGAAAAAAAGGTCCTGACGGAATTTGCCGGCCTGGGCCAGCTGGCGCAATTCGCGGTTGGTCGCCGTGATGAGGCGAATATCCGCATCTATGGTTTCCTGGCCGCCGACGCGTTCGAACTTGCGCTCCTCGAGCACGCGCAACAGTTTGACCTGGGTAGAGGGATCGATTTCGGAGATTTCATCGAGGAACAGGGTGCCGCCTTCGGCCAGCTCGAAGCGGCCGCGCCGGCGTTCCACGGCGCCGGTAAACGCGCCTTTTTCGTGCCCGAACAATTCGCTTTCAAGCAAGGTGGGCGGCAGGGCCGCGCAGTGCACCGCGATAAAGGGCCCACGGGCACGCGGGCTGAGGCCGTGGATGGCGTTGGCCACCAGTTCCTTGCCGGTTCCGCTTTCGCCCTGGATCAGCACCGTGGCGCGCGAGGGCGCCACCTGCTGGATTACCTTGTAAAGCTCTTCCATGACTGGTGTTTGGCCGATGATAGCTTCCAGCCCGAATTTGTTGTCCAGTTGCGTGCGCAGGGTTTTATTTTCCGATTCTAACTGGCGCGACCGCAGGGCACGCTGAAGGATCAGCTCCAGCTGGTCCAGATTAACGGGCTTGGTCAGGAAATCGTAAGCGCCGGCTTTCATGGCCTCGACGGCGGATTCGATGCTGCCGTAAGCCGTCAGCAGAATGCAGATGGGCTGGGAATCGTGCGCCAGGGCGCGCTTGATGAGCGTCAAACCATCCATGCCCGGCAGGCGTAAATCGCTCAGAATTATATCCGCGGGCGTTTCATCCAATACCTGCAGGGCGCGTTCGCCGCTGTCCGTTAGAAGCGTCTGGTAATTCCGGCGCAAGGCGCGGTCCAGGCCTTCGCGCGTGTTTTTTTCGTCTTCGACAATCAGGATGGTCGGACGGCGGGTCATGCGACGCCCTCCGGTTTTGGACGCGCCGCCCGTGCGCGCGGCTTGCGCGGCGCCTTCAGCAACCGGATGCGCCGCTCATCCAACGGCAGGAAAAGGGTGAACGTCATGCCGATGCCGGGCTGACTGTGCACTTCGATTTTGCCGCCATGTTCCTGTATGATCCGCTGAACGATGATCAGGCCCAGTCCCGTGCCTTGCAGTTTGTCGGATCGGAAAGGTTCGAACAGACGGCTAAGGTCGTCGGCCGAAATGCCCTTGCCGGTATCCTTGAAAGAGAGGCCAAGGTAACGGTCATTGTTGAACAGGGTTATGGTCAGAAGCCCGCCCTGGGTCATGGCCTGCAGGGCATTTTTGATCACGTTGAAAAACACCTGCTTGATCTGGTTGCGGTCCACGGAAATTTTCGGCACGGGATCCGGACACTTGACTTCCACCAGGATGTCACGGTTCTCGATTTCAGGGCGCATGAACGTCAAGGTTTCCTGCAGGACTTCTTCAATGCGGCAAACTTCCAAGTGGGGCAAGGTCGGCCGAATGGCGCGCAGAAACTGCGTAATGATCAGGTTGAGCCGCTCCACTTCTTTGCGGGCCACGCCAACCAGGTCCCGGCAGGTATCGCCGGTTTCTTTCGGCAGGTGTTGGAGTTCGCGCTCCAGGAGCTGTAAATGGATGTGAAGCGAGTTCAGGGGATTGCCGATCTCATGGGCCACACCTGCGGCCAGCACCGTGAGCGCATGCATGCGTTCGGAGGTGAGCACCCGCATTTCCTTTTCGTGCGCGCCGGTGATATCGCGCAGGATCACCACGGCGCCGCGGCGCTGATCGGCTTCAAGGGCAATGGGCATGACATAAAAATTCAGGATTTTGCGGACGGGATAGGTGATTTCAATTTCGCGGCTGATCAATTCCGACCAGGCTTTTTCATCCAGGTTCAGGATGCGATCCCATTCGATGTCCTTGAGGATGCGGGCAATGGGTTGCCTGGCGGCGGAGGCCAAGGAAAACCCAAGCAGGTTCGCGGCGGCACTGTTGGCGTAATTGATGTACCCCTGGCCGTCCAGCACGATAACGCCTTCATGCAAGGCGTTAAAGACAGCCTCCAACACCCCCTTTTCCTGCGTCAATCGCAGAAATTGGGTTTGCAGGCTCGCAGGATCCAGCTTAGCCAGCCGCTCAATCAACTTGTCCAAAAATCCTGATTTCATGGTAAATGCCAATATGGTGTGATATTTTGTCGCAGAGCATAGCGCCAAAATAACCCACAATCAAGTTAATAATATTTAAGCTTGTTTGACCATGGAAGAATGAATTATTCTTAATACAAGTTGTCAGGTTAACGATCATGGTGCGGAGAAGCAGATAAAACAGCAAACTGGAAAAGCAATGCTCACACAAAGGCACGAAGAAGCAACCCGGCATAATAATCCGTGGTCAATTTTACGCCCATCATTTCAGTTTTTCTTCGTGACTTTGTGGCTTCGTGTGAAAAAGATTCCGAACTAAGCAAATTCAGGCTATTGCCCGGCAGTTGCCGGAGCCTAGCAACCGTGAACCTGAGTATGGAGGATGGTCATCATGTCGAATACCGGCGCTGAAAAACGATCCACTGTCCCTCCGACAGGGACGCGGGATGGTCCGGAGGGCTATTTATTTGAAGTGGCCTGGGAAGTATGCCAGCAGTTGGGCGGAATCTATACGGTGATTCGATCCAAGATCCCCAGCATGATCGAACGCTGGGGCGAGCGGTATTGTTTGATTGGACCCTATAATCCGACCACGGCGGCAATCGAATTCGATGAGGCCGAACCGCCGGAACTTTTACGCCCCGCGCTCCAGGCATTGAACGCCATGGGTTACCAGGCGCATTTCGGGCACTGGCTGGTCACGGGGCGGCCCCAGGTGATTTTGCTGGATGTTCGCAGCGCCATGCCCCGGTTGATCGAATTTAAGTATTTTTTCTGGGAACATCACAAGATCAGCACACCAAAGGATGACCACGAGATTAATGAGGTCCTGGCCTTTGGGTTGATGGTGTGCGAATTTTTCCGGGGGCTGACTCGTCAACAGCCGCGCCCCGCTCCCGTGATTGCCCATTTTCATGAATGGATGGGGGGCGCCGCCATCCCCGAAATACGGCGGGACAACCTGCCGGTGGGGATTGTCTTTACAACCCACGCGACGCTCCTGGGCCGCTACCTGGCCATGAGCGATCCCTGGTTTTACGATCACCTCCCGTTCGTCAACTGGCAAAACGATGCGCGGCGTTTCAATATTGAAACGCGCGTTCAAATTGAGCGCGCCGCCGCGCATGGCGCCCATGTTTTTACGACCGTCAGCAACGTGACGGCCATGGAATGCAAATACCTGCTCAGCCGGGAGGTGGATCTGGTTTTGCCGAACGGGCTCAATATCGAACGGTTTATTGCCCGCCATGAGTCGGAAAACCTGCACAAGGTGTACAAGGAAAAGATCCATCAATTTGTGACCGGTCACTTTTTCCCCAGTTACAGCTTCAACCTGGACCGCACCCTGTATGTCTTCACATCCGGCCGCTATGAGTATCGCAACAAAGGCTTCGATCTGACGCTCGAAGCCCTGGCGCGCCTTAATTACCTGCTGAAGCAGGCGGG